>JBDTMZ010000107.1:0-176284 GCA_039934035.1 Candidatus Solibacter sp.
AGGTCACCCGCGGCACCACCCACGTACGTGTCCGCGCCACCCTGCCGCGCGAAAAGCTCGTCATGGCGCAGACCCCGCAGGTCTTCCGCTACGACCTGCTCACTCGCGCCTTCCAGACCGCCCGGGAGGATGGCTTCAGCGCCACCGACGAGAGCAGCATGGTCGAGCGCCTCGACGTCGAAGTCAGCGTGATTCCGGGCAGCGATCGCAATATCAAGATCACCAAGCCCACCGACATGGAACTCGCCCATCTCTTCCTGCGCGAGGAATCCCGGGGCGTCAGTTCTTGAACGAAATTCGTACCGGCCTCGGCTGGGACGTCCACCGCATTGCTCCCGGCCGCCCCATGATTCTGGGCGGTATCGCCATCCCCAGCGATTTCGGACTTGAAGGCCATTCCGATGCCGACGTGCTCGCCCACGCCGTCACCGACGCGATCCTGGGCGCCGCCGCGCTCGGCGACATCGGCATGCATTTTCCCGATACCGACCCGCGTTGGAAAGGCTGCGACAGCCTCGTCTTCCTCCGCCACGCTCACGATCTCGCCAGACAGCGCGGCTACACCCTCGTCAACGTGGATTCCACCGTCATCCTGGAACGCCCGAAACTGAAGGACTATCGCGAAGCCATCCGCCAAAGCCTGGCAGCCACCCTCGGCCTCGATCTCGATCGCGTCTCAGTGAAATTCAAAACCGCGGAAAAAGTCGGACCCGTCGGCGAAGGGCGCTCCGCCGAATCCCAAGCCATCGTCACCCTGCGGAAATAAGACGCGATTCGACTATCGCCTTCGGTTCTACATCAACGCGCCTGCGACATCACGATGCGCAATATGCTATTGATGCGTGTGGAGTAACCCTTCCCGTATGTTTGCAGCCAGTCAAATATGTCCCGGTCCAACCGCGCGGCGACAAGGACCTTCGGCGAGCGCCGGAATTCACTCAATTGCTCGTCCGTGAGCGCGGGAATCTCCGAATAGTCGATGCCGGATTCATCGCCAGCGGCTTGACGCTTGGCGATCCGGGCCAATACGGCCTTCTGTTGTTTACTCACGGGCTTGCTGAAGATAGACTCGGCGCTCACGCTGATTTGCCTGCCTGGCCGAGATGATGCGGATGATTTCTTTGTCATTTTCATGCTCCTCGCGGTATACGTGCACTACCAGCAACAGCGCCCTTTCCACGGCGCCGACGGCGTGCCAACGTTGTTCTCCATGTACAACGCGATCCTTACGTAACAGAACTGCAGGGTCGTCAAAAACTCGCGCTGCCGTGGAAAAGGCTATCCCATCGTGCTTTTTGCGATTGGTTGCTTCCTTTTCCGTATCCCACTCGAACTGCATTGTTATACGTATTGTATAACGAAACTGGGCCGGATACGTGCTCCGCCGGTGTTGCAGAATCCCAATATCGACACCGTGGCATGCCGACACAACGGGATCGAACTCCCCCCAACATAATTTTTGCAAACTCCAGACCCACTTCCGTCGTATCTACCTTCGTACGCCATCGGAAAAACTTATGGGATCCGCCTTCATGCCCTTACGCCAGACCCTGCGCCGTCTCGGACGCTCGCCCTTTTTTACCGTCATCTCCCTACTGACCCTGGCCCTCGGCATCGGCGCCAATACCGCCATCTTCAGCGTCATCGAAGGCGTCCTCCTTAAACCCCTCCCCCATCCGCAGGCCGACCGCCTCGTCGCCCTCTGGCATTCCGCGCCCGGCGTCAATATCGACGAACTCAACATGGCGCCCTCCTTCTACTTCGTGTACCGCGAGGAGAGCCGCGTCTTCCTGGATGTGAGCATGTGGACCGGCGGCACCACGTCCGTCACCGGCCTTGCCGAACCCGAAGTGGTGCCCGGCATTTACGCGACCAACCGCCTGCTCCCCATTCTCGGCGTGCAACCCGCCCTCGGCCGCCCCTTCCGCGAGTCCGATGACGACCCCAAGGGCGAACGCACCGTCATGCTCACCGACGGCTACTGGCGCACCGGCTTCGGCGGCGACCCCTCCGTCATCGGCCGCCGCATCATGGTCGATGGCGATGCCCGCGAGATCATCGGCGTTCTGCCCCCCACCTTCCAGTTCATGGACCGCAAGATTTCGCTCATCCTGCCTCTGCGCTTCAATCGCAGCGAGGTTCACCTGGGCAATTTCAGTTATCAGGGAGTCGCTCGCCTCAGGCCGGGCGTCACCCTCGCCCAGGCCAATGCCGACGTCGCGCGCATGATTCCCATGTCCGTCGCCAAATTCCCGCCGCCCTCGGGCTACTCGCTCAAAATGTTCGAAGAGGCCCGCATCGGGCCTAACCTGCGTTTCCTGAAGGACCACCTCGTCGGCGATGTCGGCGCTACTCTGTGGGTCCTCATGGGCACCGTCGGCATCGTCCTGTTGATCGCCTGCGCCAACGTCGCCAATCTCCTGCTCGTCCGCGCCGACGGACGCCGCCAGGAACTCGCCATCCGCGCCGCCCTCGGCGCCGGGTGGGTGCGGATTGCGCGCGAACTTCTGCTCGAAAGTATGCTGCTCGGGCTCACCGGCGGGGCTCTTGGACTGGGACTCGCCTACGTCGCCTTGCGCGCGCTCGCCGCCTCGTCGCTCACCCATCTGCCGCGCCTCAGCAGTATCGGGATCGATCCCCTCGTGCTCGCTTTCACGCTCGGTATCTCACTCGCCGCAGGCTTAGTCTTCGGCCTCATTCCCGTCCTCAAATATGCCCGTCCGCACATCTCCGCCGCCCTCCGCGGCGGTGGACGCGCCCTCAGCCAAAGCAAGGAACGTCACCGCGCGCGCAGCATCCTTGTGGTCGTGCAGGTCGCGCTCGCCCTCGTGCTGCTCATCAGTTCCGGCCTCATGATCCGCACTTTCCAGGCGCTGCGCCATGTCGATCCCGGCTTCGTCGACGCCCACACCGTGCAGACGCTCCGCATCTCCATTCCGCAGTCTCAAGTCAAGGAACCGGAACGCACTCTTCGCATGGAACAGGCGATTCTCGACCGCATCGCCGCGCTCCCTGGAGTTTCCTCCGCCGCGCTGACTACCGCCGTGCCCATGGCCAACGACAGTTCCAACGACCCCGTCTACGCCGAGGATCACACCTACCGGGAAGGCTCGATTCCCCCCATTCGCCGCTTCAAATTCGTCTCACCCGGATATCCTGCCACCCTCGGCGCCCGCATCATCGCCGGACGCGACCTCACCTGGTCTGAGACCTACAACCAGATCCCTGTCGCCATGGTCTCGGAGAATTTCGCCCGGGAATTGTGGAAAGATCCCCGCGTAGCCATCGGCAAGCGGATTCGCGACACTCCCAAACACGATTGGCACCAGATCGTCGCTGTGATCGCCGATGAGCGTTCCGACGGCGTCAATCAAAAGGCCCCTAGCATTGTCTACTGGCCGCTCATGGGGAAGAATTTCGAAGGCGATTCGATCACGGTCCAACGCGGCGTCGCCATCGTAATCCGTACCCCGCGCGCCGCCTCCAGCAGTTTCCTGCAAGAGGTCCGCCAGGCCATCTGGAGCGTCAATTCCAGCCTGCCGCTGGCCAACGTGCGGACGCTCGAAGAACTCTACGACGCCTCGCTCGCCCGCACTTCGTTCACCCTCCTGCTGCTCGCCATCTCCGGAGCCATGGCGCTCCTGCTCGGCGTGGTGGGGATCTACGGCGTAATCTCCTATTCGGTCTCGCAGCGCACCCGCGAAATCGGCATTCGACTCGCTTTGGGCGCGCCGCTCTCCGAAGTCACCGGCATGTTCGTGCGCCACGGACTCGTGCTCTCCGCCATCGGCGCCGCGTGCGGCCTGGCGGCAGCTTTCGCACTCACTCGCCTGATGAAGTCGCTGCTCTTCGATGTCAGTCCGGCCGACCCGCTCACCTACCTGGCGGTCTCCCTGGGACTCATTGCCGCTGCCATGCTGGCCAGCTACCTCCCGGCCCGCCGTGCCACCATGATCGACCCATCGGAAGCTCTACGCGCGGAGTAGCGCACTGCGGCAGTCCGATCGCTTTTCGTCATCTTTATGGCAGGTGTCTGTCTGGCAGTCGCCTATCTGGCACACGCCGGTACGACATCCGGATGTCGTCCGTGATGCCCGCTACTTCGCCTCGGCGGTGAACACCAGCCGCACCTTATGTGCGTTGACGCGCTCCACCGTTGGCGTTACGCGCACGTCGCGCTGCCCCTTTTCCGCCAGCAACTCCTCGACAATCCCCCGCGCCGTCGCGACGCATTCCTTACTGTACGCCCGTTCCATCATTTCGATGTCGCGGTCATGCAGTCTCTCGACGATCTCTTTGGCGCTCACGCCGTGGAAGTTCTTGAAATCCAGTGACCGCACCACCGGCGCTCGTTCCCCGGTGCTCCGGTCCGCCGCGACCCCCTGCGTCACCCAACCCACAGCCAACAGGCAAATCCAACCCGCCTTCATGCGAAATCCTCCGCATCTCCAAATGCAGGCCGCATACCACACCGCCGCGCGCTGAAAACAATAGGGATCCCCGTCGCCAGGCAGGGAACAGGAGTCACGGGTGGGAATCTCAGGATCACACCCGGTTTCAGCCTTCGTAGGGGAAGGCATTCGTGCCGGCCGCCGCCTTCATTCGGCGCCTGGAGTCCGGATATTCTCGCGCCTTACGGCTGAGGGTCTGCGTCTTCGCTCGGCCAGGCCACAAAGCCGGGCTAAACCGCTGAAACACGTAAGGTGTCCCGGTGGCTTTCATCAAAGTTTCGCGGGCGGAACGCCCATCCACAACAGGCCACAAAGCCGGTGGAACAGACCATCGCGCAGCGTGGTCTGTTTAAGGCGACCGAAGGTCGCCCTGAGCGAGCTGCGCTCGCCGGCCGCCGCCTTCAGGCGGTCGCTACCGGCTCTCCAGAAACAACTCCCCCCGCTAAGGAGTCTCTCACGAGATGCCTGCGGTTTCCCGCCTGAACGATCATCAGGGCCAGCCTGTGGCGGCAGCCACGAAGAGCTCCCGCAACCGATATCACCTGGATCGCACGTGCTACCGTGCGGGCGCACGCCTGAAAACGCTACCTGGGACCGCCGCAACCACCCTGCAGTCGGCACGCAGCTTGGCAAGCTGAGAGCTGAGAGCTGAGAGCTGAGAGCTAACAACTGACAACTGACAACTGACCACTGACAACTGACAACTGCGAGCTGCCTAGCTCGCCTTCAGCAGGCACATGCGCCGCGCCGCGCGCCGCGCCTTCAACCGTTCGTTCGCCTTCTTCTGCTTCTCCGCCGACACCACACTCTGACATGCATCGCAGCGTTTCCGAATCCGGGAACGGGTGATGAACTCGGCAGTGCAGCGGCGGCACTTCTTAGTCATGGTCTCCTCTAACGGGAGAATTCCAGGCTTCTTAGGTAGCAGGTGGGAATAATGGAAATCGCAGTGATTCATGTCAGGCACCTCTCGGAGTTGGCGACTTGGCAGGTCCGATCCCCCCACGTTACAGAGTGGGTGTAATGGCCCAAAACCGGCGTTGGGTGCATAAAAACCCAACAACCCTGTCCGCTGGGTGTTTTCTTGCCGGACATTTTCGAGCGTTTCGGATCTGTAAATAAAAAAAGCACTTCCATTGGAACAAAAGCATCCGTAAGGTGTTTTTGCTGCGAATTCCTGGCGGTTGCTTTCATGGCTATATACATCTCTATGCACGCGGCGAACCGAAATCAGGCGTTAGGCGTTGCCGGGCTACCTTCCGGGCGATATACGTCTTCCGCCCCCAGCAGTTCCCAACGCAGATGATTCATATAAAAGAGCAGAATGGACTCGTTGTAGCTTCCCTGAAACTTCTCTTGAACCCGCGCTTCCCACCCGGCGGTGAAGTACGGTTTGGCGTCCATGTCCTTGGCGAAAAATCCGCCCTCATGCGGAACGCCCATAAAATCCAGCACCGCGCCGATCATGTCCAGGTGCGATACCAGAATCGCCTGCGCCAGGTCCTTGGCGAAATCATCGTCTCCGCCCGCAATCCGTTCCCATAACTTGGGAACCGATTTGCGCAGACTCTCCGTATTCACTTTCACGAGGTGCGCGCGAACTTTGAAGCCCTCGTAGATCTGGAAGGTCTTCAACTTGCCGATGGAGATGCCACGAATGAGCTGCGCGAACGCATCCTGGCCCATCCCCAGGTAGACATCGGAAATCTGCATAAAGCGTAAGCGTATCATGGACGGCTCCCTCTTGGGAGTAACTCCTCCGCTTTTCCGTTTCCCCTCTTTTCCCCCTCCGTTTGCGGTAAACTAGATAGGTTTGGTCAAAATGGGAAATGTAATCATCCTCGGCTCTCAATGGGGCGATGAGGGTAAAGGCAAAATCGTCGATCTCTTCTCGGAACGCTTCGACATCGTGGCACGCTATCAGGGCGGCCACAATGCCGGACACACCGTCTTCATCGGCGAAAAGAAGTTCGTCCTTAAACTGATTCCGAGCGGCATTCTGCGCCCGGGCAAGCAGGCCGTGATCGGCAATGGACTCGTGATCGACCCCGCCGCGCTGCTCAGCGAGATCGATACCTTGGAAGCCGCGGGCGTTCCCGTGGCCAGGAATCTCTTTATCTCCAATCGCGCCCACATCCTTTTCCCCGCGCACCGCATGATGGAAAAGATGTCCGAAGGCCGCGAAGGCAAAGTCTCCATCGGCACCACTTCGCGCGGCATCGGCCCCTGCTACGAAGATAAAATCGCGCGCCGCGGCATCCGTGTCGCCGACCTCCTCGATACCGCTTTCTTCCGCGAGCAATACGCCGCCGTCATGGAAGAAAAGGTGGTCATCGCACGCGCCCTCGGCATCGATAGCGAACTCGACCTCGCCGCCATTCGCGACGAGTACGAAGCCTTCGCCGAACGAATTCGTCCCATGGTCTGCGATACCGGCGTGCTGCTCAACACCGCCATCCGCGACGGCAAGTCCGTCATGTTCGAAGGCGCCCAGGGCACCATGCTCGATATCGACCACGGCACCTATCCCTTCGTCACCTCCTCCAGCGCCAGCGCCGGCGGTGCCTGCACCGGTACCGGCGTGGCGCCCACCCGCATCCACGGCGTCCTCGGTGTCTCCAAGGCCTACATCACGCGCGTCGGCGGCGGACCCTTCCCCACCGAATCTTTCGACGCCCCCGGCGAACTCATCCGTCAGCGCGGCAAGGAATTCGGCGCCGTCACGGGACGTCCCCGCCGCTGTGGCTGGTTCGACGTGCCCCTGCTCCGCTACACGGCCACCATCAACGGCTTCGATAGCCTCGTCGTTACCAAGCTCGACGTGCTGGACGCATTCGAACAGATCCCCGTTTGCGTGGGCTATAAACTAAACGGCAAGGAAATCTGCTCCATGCCCGCCACCACCGCGGAAGTCGCCCGGCTCGAGCCCGTCTACGAAAACGTTCCCGGCTGGAACTGCGACACCTACGGCATCGATTCTTACGACGCGCTTCCCGCCAGGGCGAAGGACTACATCGCCTTCCTCGAAGACCGCACCGGAGTCGAGATCGGCAGCATCTCCACCGGACCCGAACGCAATCAAACCATCGTGCGTGCCGGCTCCCGCTTCGCCCACCTCATCGGTCGGTAGCCGCCAAAAGGTAGGACAGGCGCTGTCTTGCGCACTCAAGGCAGCGCACAGGTCCCAACAAACTCTTGGCCGCCGATCAACGCAGATGCACGCCGATGAACAAGAGTTCTTATCTGCGTTTTCTTATCTGCGTGCATCGGCGTTCATCGGCGGCCAATTGTTTTTTGCACGCAACCGCGCAATCGCATTCCCCCAATCACTCCCCTTGCACCGGCCGTACAGGTACGCTAGCCTCTCCTCAACTGGCACCATGTCCCGAAACGCCCTCCGCCTTTTGGCCGCCTCGATCCTCGCGCTCATGGCCGCCCTTTCCGGCGCCGCCGCCTGGCGCGAATCCGTCACAGTCGACGAAGTCACCCACCTCGCCGCCGGCGCCAGCTACCTCCAGAAACTCGACCTGCGCATGAACGTCGAACACCCTCCGCTCGCCAAACTCCTCGCCGCCCTTCCCGTCGTGCTCGCCGGAGCCCATGCCGACTACCGCAGCCCCGCCTGGACCTTCGCCCAGGAGGGACTTCTCCCCGCCTTCCTCGCCCAATGGTCCTTCGGGCATCAGTTTCTCACCCGCTGGAATTCCCCTGCCGCCACCCTCGCCTTGGGCCGCCTTCCCATGCTCCTGCTCACCCTCGCCCTCGGCGTCCTGCTCTACCTCTACGGCGTCCAACTCGGCGGCCCATCCGGCGGACTGCTCGCCGTCGCCCTGTACGCCAGCATGCCCGCGTTCCTCGCCTTCGGTCCCCTGGTGATCACCGACATTCCCATCGCCTTCTTCGTCCTCCTTACCCTGTGGACCTTCGCTGCCCTCTGGGACCCGGCTCACGAGCCTCGCCGCGTCTGGCCCTTCGCCTTCGCCCTCGCCGGTGCGCTGCTCACCAAGTTCTCGGCCGGAATCCTCATCTTCGCCTTCCTCGCGCTCCGCCTTTCCCTGCGCGCCCGCCCGCTCGACGCGCTGCCCGGTACCCCGCCGCAAACCCTCCCCTGGCGTAAAGCCCGCTGGCGTGCCACCCTCCGCGGCGTCCTCCTTTCCGCCCTGATCGTCTACGCCGTCTACTTCGTCTTCTCCCTCCGCCAGCCCACCGATTCCCTGGCCATCCTCGGCAACAATCCCGCCTCCCTCGTCCTCCGCCGCCTCCTCATGCCGCCATGGACCTACCTGCGCGGACTCGCCCTCTTCGCCGTCATGTCCGTCCGCCCCACCTTCCTCCTCGGCCACAGCTATTCCCACGGTGTCTGGTTCTACTTCCCCGTCGTCTTCGCCTTGAAGACTCCCCTGGCCGCCCTCGCCATCTTCCTGTTAGCCATTCCCGTGGGCCTGCTGGCCCGCCGCCGCAGCCCCGCCACACCCATCGTTCCGCCGGACCGCCAGATCTACTGGCGCGCCTTGTGGATCTTCCTCCTCATCTTCACCATCTTCTGTCTGGTCAGTCAGACCACCATCAGCATCCGCCACTTCACCACTCCCATGGCCCTCATGATCCTTGCCGTATCGCCATTCCCGCGTGCCCTCGGCGTCCTCCGCCATTCGGGCTCTCCCGCTGCCCGCACCTTGGGCTGGCTGACCGTTGCGCTCGCCGCCGCGGCCATCGTTACCACCGTTAGCGCCTATCCGTATTACATGCCGTACCTCAACTCCCTCGGTCGGGGCCGGCCCAACTTCTTTCTGGTGAACGATTCCAACCTCGATTGGAACCAGTCCCTCCCCGAAGTCCGCCGCTTCGCCGACCAACGCCGCATCGATCGCCTCCCCCTTGATGCATACGGCTTTTCCGATCCCGCCGTCTACGTGCCCCAAGCCGCGATCTGGAACTGTCAGACCCCTGCGCCTTCCGACGCCGGCCGCTGGGTTATCGTCTCCGCCGGCATGATTCTCGATGGCCACAACTGTGGTTGGCTGACCCATTATTCCTCCCAGGTCCTCGCCGGCGGCAGCATGTACGCCTTTCACCTGCCCTCCCCCATCCCGCCCGCCGGAGATCCCGCCGGATCTCCGCTTCCCGGCGCCTACCGCGCACTGGGCGGAATCGGCGGCGCTGTCGATATCGCCGCCCTGCTGCAACGCTGCATTCTCGACCCCAACCAGTTGAGGCCCACCATGGCTTCGATGATGGCCCAATTTCAATCCGCGAAGCCCCGCTGATCCACATCCGGGGCCAATGATTATCCGCTTGAACAACCACGTGGTATTTGGACCGCGATACCTGACCACTTGCCTGTGATCAGGGTAACCACCCCGCAGTCGGCGCTGCGCTCCCGAGGTCACCGCTTATTCAATCCGGCGACGCCGGAGGCGGGGCTCGCCCGTGACAAGCGGGACCACGCCCGGCGCTCCCGAGGTCACCACTGATTCAATCCGGCGACGCCGGAGGCGGGGCTGAAAGCTGAAAGCCGAAAGCTGAAAGCTGAGAACTGAAAACTGAAAACTGAAAACTGAAAACTGCCCCGCTCCAATTCCGACTTGTGCCTCCTCCTTTGACTGTGATACTTTCCTCCCACCTGGATTTCCGATTCATCCAGGAGGGGAAACGCAATGCCTATTGCACACCTGCGCCGCATCGTGAGGATCGCCGGCTTCTGCTTCCTGATTCCTGCCGCCTTCTCTCTTGCGGCCCAAACCAACGACGCCTTGAGCCTCAACGAGCAGGGTGTCGAAGCCGCAGCTCACTCAGACTACCCGCAGGCCGCGCGCCTCTACCGCGAAGCCATCCGCATCTGGCGCGACCTCGGACCCGCATACGAAGCCCACACCGCCACCAGTCTCTTCAACCTCGGCTCCGTGCTCTGTAATGCCGGTAACTCCGCCGAGGCCGTTCGCGTCCTCGAGGAAGCCCTCCAACTTCACCAGCACTCTCTCGGCCCCGCCCACCTGCGAACCGTGCGCAATCTCGGCCTGTTGGGCCAAGCCTACGTCCAGTCCGGCGACACCGCCCGCGCCGACGCCACCCTCGCCGAAGGTCTCGCCCTCGCCCGCAAGCTCTATCCCAACGACCTTGTCACCGGGCAAATCCTCTTAGCCCTCTCCCTGTCCCGCCGCGTGCAAAACAAATTCGACGAAGCCCTGCAGTTCGGCGAAGAGGGACTCGCCGCCACGCTCCAGGCCGCCGGAGAACTCACCAGCGACGCAGCCCTCGCCTACGAGAATGTGGGCACCCTTCACCGCCTCGCCGGACATCCCTGGCGCGCCATTCCCCTGCTTCGCAAGGCCCGCTTTCTCTGCGAGCGCACCCTCGGTCCAGCCAGTCCCGCACTCGCCTCGCTCCTCAGTCAGGAAGGCCTCGCCCTGCTCGACGATGGCAAAGTCGCCCTGGCGGAGCAGCAATTGTCCCAGGCAGTCGATTCGCTCGCCGCCCTGGGCCCTTCCGGCGAATATCGCCTCGCCACCGCCAAGAGCAATCTCGCAATCCTGCGCCTCCATCAGCGCAAATTGGCAGACGCCGAGCGCCTGTTGCTCGATGCGCTCGCCATTGAAGAGCGCCTGCCCTCGCGCCCCGTATTCGAAACCGTGAGCACCCTGGAAACCCTGGCGCAACTGCGCAAAGTGCAGCGCCGCCACGCCGAATCCGTCCAATTGATCGCCCGCGCCGCCGCCATCCAATCCAGGCGATAGGGGGCGCATAAGGATGGGGCCGGCCAGGCTCTCCCGGAACCTGAATCGCTGGCCAACTAGGCCCAAGTAGGCCCAACCAGGCCCAACGATGCCTCCGCTATTTCTTCTTTCACTGGCGAGAAGGTTCCGAATTCCCATCCAAGCTACGCAGTCCCCTCCGACGGCGGCGACAGGGCTAGAATGCGCATTTTCACGAAGCCGAGCCCGAGGCGGCGCTGGTCGGCGGATGACCCACCCGAATATTCCGCGGGCGTCATCGGATGCGGAATCGAGAAAGTAATCGTGCGGGCGCCGCCGTGGCCGCTGAAATCCAGCTGATATTTGCTCCGGCGTTTTCCTTTCATCGCCATTTGTCTCGTGACACTGCCTACCGTCACGGGAATGATCGCGCCGGAGTTTGGGCCGAATGCGCAGGCGTGCAGAATCAACCGGAAAGAGGGGGGCAACTCCTCCGGAATCGTGAGTCTCACGCTGGGTCCGTCGCTCCAAACACCCCACCTCTCCGGGTCCGCGAGGCCCTGCGCCTCCAGCAACTCCAGGACGCAGTTTGCCGAGAACCGGACAGAATGCGTCAGTGGCGATGGCGGCTCCTCCGGGACCCACACGCGGCGCTCCCCGCAACCCGGCACATCACGGTAGGTCGCGCTGGCCAGCCGGTTATTCACCTTTCTGACCGCGTTCGCCAGGGCTCGCTTCCCCATTAAGCCGCCCAATGTCCGGCCCGGCAAGGTTTTCGTTAACCATTCATTGCAACGCCGGTTGCGATCTGCAATCAGTAAAGCAATCGCTCCGGCGAGCTCCACGCCGGCGATGGCGGCGAATCCCTGCGCTGTCTCCATGGAGCCGTGACGCAGGGCGATGACGCACCATTCCTGCTTGCAGCGCTCGGCTTGCTGCTCCGATAATCCGCCACCGGGATACACCGCGACTGTCTCGTCCGCATTAAAAAACTGCGCGCCGCTTTTCCACGCGCGGCACAACAGATCGTGATCCGCCGCGATACGGAATAACGGATCGAATTGAAGTTCCCGGAGCAATTGTGTGCGGACGGCCGTCGCCTGATGACCCGGAAGTCCCGCTATGCTGTGGGAATCGAAGACTCCCGCCTCAAGGCGCGACCAAATCCATCCAAAATCGGCTCCCTTATGGATTTCGTCGATCCCAGCGGTCGTACGGTAGATGTGATGCCCATACACCACGCCGGCTAATTGCGGAGCCTTCGCAAACAGCCTGCGCAAGGCATCCGCCGAACTCAGGAAATCTCCCGCGTTCATGAACAGCACCCAGTCCGTCTTCACCGCCTCCAGGGACTGTTGCATGGCCGCATAGACTCCTCCATCCGGCCGGCTCGTCCACGAAGTGAGTGCGTTTTCGTATCGCCGGATCACATCGATGGTGCCATCGCTCGATGCGCCGTCGCATATTACGTATTGGAGGCCCGGATAGTCTTGCCCGACGACACTGCGAATGGTTCTTTCGATCCCGTCGCGGGCATTCAGGCAAACCGTCACGACAGTGACCGAAGGCAGAGATTCATTGGTTGCAGGGTTCCCGGCCGCAGGAGTCTCCTCCGCGGCTTCGATCCATTTCTCGACAGCGAAGCTCTTTCGCTGGAAAGAAGCACTCGGAGTGGCAAAGAAGGAGAGAAACTTCTCGACCTCCCCCTCCCACCGCCGTCGCCCGCGTTCCATCGAATCGCGCGCCCTGAGGCCCATTTCCTGGTAGCGCCGAAGGTCGCCAGCCTCCGAGCCGTCAAGCTCGTACAGCACGCCGGTGCACCCCTGGGCAATGTATTCGTTGTGTGTGGACGTGTTGGGTGCGACGACGCAGAGTCCCATCGCCATCGCCTTCAGAAAGCCAAATCCGATGCCTTCCAGACGACGAGGGGCGAAATAGATGTTGTGCCTGGCCAGGTCATTCAGATGAGTCGCGCTCGACGAGACCCAGGTCGTTTCGCTATAACTGGCAGTGTCGACGGGCGCCCCCCCGGTATGCACGGAGAGGCCGGACCCCGGGTCGGGGACGTTATGCACCGTGAAGTGTTCAAAGGCGAAGCCCTGCGTCAGGCGGCGGATCACCTGCTCGCTGATCTCCGGTCTGCGGCGCCAATAGTATCCCCGGGGGCCGCTCGAGTTCTGCGCCTGCGGATACGGTTTCGGGTCCGGATAATATTGAAAATAGGCGGATGCCGGATGCCGCGCAACCACTTCCCGATTGAGTGTCGACGAGAAACAAAGAACCTTGGCGCTATGGAAGACCTCAGGCCAGTGGAATGCTCCGTCCCAAACCAGGCCGTCGTACATCGGCACAAAGACGACATTGGGATGATCGGCGTTCAGGTACCGAAAGCACTCGTGTGACTGAAAGATCACGATGCAATCGAACGCCCGAGGCTCAAAGCCGGCTACCCAGTCATCCTGCCGTTGCGCCCACGATCCGTCGAAATAGACATCTACCGTTCCAATTTGCCGCAATAAGTCGACAAGGAAATCCGCGGACCCGGTGACCTCATGATAGGAATGGCAGATTAATGCAATCCTCATCGAACCTGCCACCCAATGTAGCATCGTCGCAGAGACGTTCCGGATCTTCTGGCAACAGCGGGGCAGCCACGTCGCGGGGTCTTCCCTGCACGCTGGCCTCACCTTCGCAGCAATCCAGAGTCTTTCCTCCCCTCCAGCTTTCCCGCCACGCGAAGCTGGGGAAACCTGGAACCGTCACGCCGACTTTTCCAAAATCGTCCCCATCGTTTCAGCCGCTTAGCGCCATCTGCCCCGATTTGCCCCCCTGTCCGTGCCTTACCCTCCTAATCAGGAGCACCCTTATGGCATCCCAGAAACAGATCGTCGCCAACCGCCGCAATGCTACCAAATCCACCGGCCCCACCACTGCCGCCGGCAAGTCCACATCCTCCCATAACGCTTTGAAAACCGGCCTCTACGCCAAATCCATGATCATTCGAGGCGAGAGCACGGCCGACCTCCAGGAGCGCATTGACGACTACTATCGCCGCTACCGTCCCGAAACCCCCGAATTGCGCTCCCTCATCGACGAACTCATCACCATCGAGTGGGAACTCCTCCGCCTCACCCGCGTCGGCGCCGACATGTGGAACTACCAGATCGACACTTCCTGGACCGCCGGCCGCGACAAACATCCCGTCGGCAAAGCCGCCAACATTCACGACAAGGCCTTCTACTATCTCCAGCGCCGCGTCGATTCCACCCGCCGTGCCCAGGAGCGCGTCCTCCGGCTCGTCCGCGAGCACTGCACCAATCCCATCCCGGTTCCCGAGCCCACCGCAGTCTCCACGGCCGACCCGGCGCCAGCCCTAACTCTTTGTCCCCCATCCGCTTCCAGCCCAAATGGCTTCGTTCCCGCACAATTCCTTCCCGAACCCCCCGCCGCCGGGCCGCAAGCAGAACTGCCAGCTGACAACCGAAAACGGACGCCTGAAAAACTGAAAACTGACAACTGACAACTGAATACTGAAAACTGAAAACTGACAACTGACAACTGAAAACTGCCGACTGAAACTGATGACTCCGAAGGCCGGCAGTTGCCATCTGTCCTCGTGTTATCATGAGACTTAGCCATCACTCTTTCCCCGAGGTAAATTCCACTTGGCATTAGTAGAAGGTTGCAAACACTCTCTTGAGATCTCCATTCCCGTCGATGTAGTAGAGAGCGAAACCGGCCGCGTTGTCGACGATTTCCAGAAGCGCGCCAAGCTTCAGGGCTTCCGCCCCGGGAAGGCGCCCGCGAGCCTCATCCGCAAGACCTTTGCCGGCGATATCCGGCAGAAAGTGCTCGAGAATCTGATCCCCGTCCATCTGCACAAGCAGATCGAAGCCGAAAATCTCAACCCGGTCGGCACCCCCGACGTCAGCGACGTGCACTTCCACGATGGCGCGCCTCTCAAATTCACCGCCACTTTCGAAGTCTTCCCCGAAGTGACTCTCGGCGAATACACCAACGTCGAAGTGCCGTATCAGGACCCCACCATCACCGACGAGGACATCGCCAAGCGCGTCGACGAGATCCGAGAGCAAAAGGCTCAGTACATCAACATCGATCCGCGCCCGCTCGAACTCGGTGATTTCGCCGTCGTCGCCCTCGAAAGCCTCTCAGGCGTCGAAGGCGAGCCCGTCAAGAGCGATGAAATGGTGCTCGAAATGGGTGGCAAGGACACCTTCGAAGCCTTCACCGAGAACCTGAGCGGCCTCACTCCCGGCGACGAGAAGGATTTCGAAGTTACCTACCCTGCCGATTACGGCTCCGAAAAACTGGCAGGCAAGACCGTCAAATTCCACGCCACCCTCAAGGGTCTCCGCCGCAAGGAACTGCCCGAACTCGACGACGAGTTCGCCCAGGAGTTGGGCGATTACCGCACGGTGGACGAATTGAAGGAAGCCGTCCGCAAATCCATCTTCGGCCAGCGCCAGAACGATGCCCAGCAGGAAGCCAAGAACAACATCGTCGATAAACTCATTGACGCCCACGAGTTCCCCGTCCCCGAGGAGTTCGTCGACCGTCAGATCAAGAATCGCGTCGAACAGCGCCTGCGCGCTCTCACGGAGCAGGGAATCGATCCCCGTAAACTCAACCTCGATTGGGAAAAGCTCAAGGAATCCCAGCGCGATAAGGCCATCCGCGAAGTGAAGGCGTCCATCCTGCTCGGCAAGGTCAGCGAACGGGAAGCCATTCACGCGACGCGCGACGATGTCGACGCCGAAGTAGAGAAGGCCGCCCGCCAGCTGCGCAAGCCCGTGGCTGCGGTTCACATGGATTTCGAAAAGGACGGCACACTCGGGCGTATCGCCAATCACATTCAGACCGAAAAGACGCTCAACTTCCTTTTCGAACACGCTCGTAAGACCGCCGAATCGTAATGGCGTCGGCGCCACCTCGGGGCTGGCCGAAAAGCGGGGCAGCCCGAAGTAGCTAGCCGCCCCGAAGCGCGGGCCGACCCCGCGGCATCTAAAGATTGAGTGGCCCGCCAGTTCCGTGGCCATGGACATTAACTTAAATTAACCGGAGGTAGCCCCCCCAGGCGTTATCCCGGGTCGATTGCTAAGCAACCCAGTTCAGGTGATAATAGGAGCGTACGTGGAAGTTGTGCCCTACCCTGACGGCGCTGTGCCAACAGCGGAAGAGGAGAAATTCGCGTGAAGCGTGCCGGATCTGATGATGCTTTACGGTGTTCGTTTTGCCACAAGAGTCAGGACGTAGTCGGGAAACTCATCTCTTCTCCGAGCGACTATCCTCGCGCTTATATCTGCGACGAGTGCATTGCTGTCTGTAACTCGATTCTCGAAGACGATAAGGTTGAGGCGCCCTCAGGCACCCCCAACAAGATCCCGAAACCCCTGGAAGTAAAAGAGTTCCTGGATCAATACGTAATCGGGCAGGAATCCACCAAGAAGAAACTGGCCGTCGCCGTCTACAACCACTGCAAGCGGATTCACATGAACCGCATGCGTAATACCGAGGTCGAACTACAGAAGTCCAACATCCTGCTGATCGGCCCCACCGGTACCGGTAAGACCTTGATGGCGCAAACTTTGGCCAAAATCCTGGACGTTCCCTTCGCCATCGTCGACGCCACCACTCTCACCGAGGCGGGGTACGTCGGAGAAGACGTCGAGAACATCATCCTCAAGCTTCTCCAGGCCGCCGATGGCGACGTGCAGAAGTGCCAGCAGGGCATCATCTATATCGACGAAATCGATAAGATCTGCCGCAAGGACGAGAACCCCTCCATTACCCGCGACGTCTCCGGCGAAGGCGTGCAGCAGGCGCTGCTCAAAATCCTGGAGGGCACCGTGGCCAATGTGCCGCCGCAAGGCGGCCGCAAACACCCCCATCAGGAATTTACCCCGGTCGACACCACCAACATCCTGTTCATCTGCGGCGGCGCATTTGTCGGGCTCGAAAAGGTGGTTGCCCGCCGTACCGGCAAGAAGAGCATGGGCTTTCTGCAGGAAGAAGAGAAGACCATTGCCCGCGGCAACAGCGTCAGCGGACGCCGCGACATCGACCTTCTGAGCCAGGCGCAGCCCGTGGACCTGATCAAATTCGGGTTCATTCCCGAATTTATCGGCCGCCTGCCGGTGCATGCCGTGTTGGAAGATCTGGATCGTTCGGCCTTGATTCAGATTCTCACCAGGCCCAAAAACGCCATCATCAAGCAGTATCAGAAGCTCTTCGAATTTGAGAACGTTCGCCTCAAATTCAGTGACGAAGCCATCGAGGCCATCGCCGATCTTGCCATGGAGCGTAAAGTCGGCGCCCGCGGCCTCCGCATGATCCTCGAAGATCTCATGCTCGACCTCATGTACTACCTGCCTTCGTATAAGAAAGTACGGGAGTTCCAGGTCACCAAAGAGATGGTGCTCTCACAGAAGATCAGTCTTACAATATTGGAAAAGGCCGGTTAATCGTCACCCTCTGTTACGTACCGTTCTAAAACCGCGCATATGGAATTGGGATGCTCCTGATTCCCGCTGGGGAGATCAATGCTTACTTCGAAGGAAAAATCCGATACAAAACGTCTGCCGATGATGCCTATCCGCGACGTGGTCATCTTCCCTTACATGATGACCCCGTTTGTGGTGGGCCGCGAATCGAGTGTGCGGGCGTTGGAAGAGGCCATGGCCGGGGACAAGAAGATCTTCCTCGCCACGCAGCACGATGCCTCTATCGATGAACCGAAACCCAACGAAATCTATTCCGTCGGCACCATTGTCAACATCGTCCAGAGCCTCAAACTGCCCGATGGCAACATCAAAGTCCTGGTGGAAGGCGTGGAACGCGCCAGGGTCGTTTCCGTCTCCGATGAGGAAGGCTTCTTCCGCGCTACCGTCAAAACCTTCAACTTCAAGGTCGAAACCGGAGCCCAGCTCGATGCCCTCGTCAGCCGCGTCACCGGCCTGTTTGAACAGTACGTCAAGCTCAGCCAGAACCTGAACTACGAGACCATGATTGCCGCCATCCGCGTGGATGAATCCGGCAAGCTCTCCGATACCGTGGGCGCCAACCTGCAGCTCACCATCGAAGAGAAACAGGAACTGCTCGAAATCTTCGATCCCATCGAACGCCTCACCCGCGTGGCGGAGATGCTCGATATCGAAATCGAGAAGCTCAACGTCGATCGCACCATTCAGGGCCGCGTCAAGCGCCAGATGGAAAAGGCGCAAAAAGAGTATTACCTCAACGAGAAGATCAAGGCCATCCAGAAGGAACTCGGCCGCGGCGAAAAGAGCGAGATCGATGAGCTCAAACGGCGCATCGAGCAGGCCGGCATGACGGCCGACGCCCAGGAAAAGGCCATGGCCGAACTCAAGCGGCTCGAAAACATGCCGCCCATGTCCGCCGAATCCACCGTCAGCCGCAACTATCTCGATTGGCTGCTCGCGGTGCCGTGGAAGAAGAAATCCAAGGAAATCCGCGATCTCAAGTTCGCCGAAGGCGTGCTCGAATCGGACCACTACGGCCTCGAAAAAATCAAAGAGCGCATCCTCGAATTTCTCGCGGTGCGCCGCCTCGTCAAGAATCCCAAGGGTTCCATCCTCTGCTTCGTCGGACCTCCCGGCGTCGGCAAGACCTCGCTCGGCATGTCCATCGCCAAGGCCACCGGACGCAAGTTCGTCCGCATGTCGCTCGGCGGCGTGCGCGATGAAGCCGAAGTCCGCGGCCACCGCCGCACCTACATCGGCGCCCTGCCCGGCCAGATCATCCAGATGATGAAGAAGGCCGGCACCCGCAACCCTGTCTTCATGCTCGACGAAGTCGACAAGATGTCGATGGATTTCCGCGGCGACCCCTCCGCCGCCCTCCTCGAGGTCCTCGATCCCGAACAGAATTTCATGTTCGTGGATCACTACCTCGACGTGGAATACGATCTTTCGCAGGTCTTCTTCGTGGCCACCGCCAACGTGATGCACACCATCCCCGCGGCCCTGCAGGACCGCATGGAAGTCATCCGCCTCTCCGGCTACACCGAGCTCGAGAAGATGGAGATAGCCAAACGCTTCCTGGTCCGCAAACAAATCGAAGCCACCGGCCTCACCGCAGCCGAAATCGATTTCCAGGACAGCGGCATCGACTCCCTCATTCAGTACTACACGCGCGAAGCCGGCGTTCGCAATCTGGAACGCGAAATCGGCAACGTTTGCCGCAAGGTCGCCCGCCAGGTGGTGAACCTTGAAGGCAGCAAAGACAAGAAGAAGCCGGTCAAAGCCGTCATCAACGGCGAGAAAGTGTCGGACCTCCTCGGGCCCTGGAAGTTCCGCGACCTCGTCACCGATAAGAAGAACGAAATCGGCGCGGCCACCGGCCTCGCCTGGACCGAAGTCGGCGGCCAGTTGCTCACCGTCGAATGCACCCTGATGGAAGGCAAGGGCAAGCTAACCATCACCGGAAAGCTCGGCGAAGTCATGCAGGAATCCGCCCAGGCCGCCATGAGCTACATCCGCTCGCGCGCCCTCTCGCTCGGTATTCCGCGCGATTTCTACCGCAACCTCGACGTCCACATACACATCCCCGAAGGCGCCATCCCCAAAGATGGCCCCTCCGCCGGAATCACGCTGGCCACCACCATTTGCAGCGCGCTCACCAAAATCCCGGTACGCGGCGATCTCGCCATGACCGGTGAAATCACCCTGCGCGGCAAGGTGCTGCCCATCGGCGGCCTCAAGGAAAAACTGATGGCCGCCCATCGCCATGGCATCAAGGAAGCCATTATGCCGCGCGAGAATGAGAAGGATCTTCCCGACATTCCCGACGCCATTAAACAGACTATGAAATTGAATTTCGTGGAATCCATGGATCAGGTGCTCAAAATCGCGCTGGAACGCGAAATTGTGGCCCTGCCGATTCCGCCCGAGCTCAGCGTCGAAACGCCAAAATCCACCGAAGAGACGGTCGCGCATTAAGCATCTTCTGAAAGCTTGGGGGAGGGCCGCCCCTCCCCCCTCCATCGAATGAGTTCCTTGAAAGCAGAATTTGTAGTAAGCTCAGGCAAGCCGGAGTCTTTCCCCTCCGGCGGTTTGCCCGAGATTGCCTTTTTGGGGAGAAGTAACGTAGGGAAGTCCAGTTTGATTAACGCCCTGACCGGGCAAAAAAAGCTGGCGTTTACAAGCAATACACCGGGCCGAACGCAAACAATTAATTTCTATTGTGTCGATGAAAAGTTTTATCTCGTCGATCTTCCGGGCTATGGATATGCCCGGGTCCCCAAGGGGTTTACCGATCAATGGAAAATATTGATCGACCAGTATTTGAGTAATAGAGAGACCCTGGTGCTTTCCTGCCTGATTATCGATATCCGCCGCGGTTGGATGGAGAAAGATCTGGATCTGAAGCAGTGGCTCGATCATTACGGCAGGCCGTACCTGGTAGTAGCGACCAAGACAGATAAGTTGAATCAAGCAGAGCAAGAGCGCGGACTGCGTGCCATCCGTAAGGAAGGCGCGGAGCCGTTGCCGTTCTCGGCCCTCAGTGGCCGGGGAGTGAGGGAAATTTGGCAAGCAATAACGAAAACACTTCACCCACGGTAGGCAATAACCTGCCGCAGGAACAATCCGAAAAACCCACCGAAAAAATACCCACCCGCGAAAGCGCCCCCGCAGAGCCCGCCGTCGAAAAGCCGCACAAGCCCGAGCGCGCCTCCCGGTCCGCCGCCGCTGCCCCGCCCGAATCCAAGGCGGAAGGCAAAGCTCCGGATGCCAAGTCCGCGGAGCCGAAGGCCGCCGAGCCCAAGCATGTGGAACCCAAGGCCGAGTCCAAACCCGCCCTCGAGCATAAACCAGCCGAGCACAAGCCCGCCGCGGAAGTCAAAGCTGCGCCGCCGGCTGCTGCTCCGCCCGCGGCTGCTCCGCCCGCGGCTGCTCCCCCCGCCGCTGCTCCCCCCGCCGCCGGTCCGCCTGCTGCTGCGCCGCCTGCCGCCGCTCCCGCCGCCCCGCCCCCCGCCACCCCCACCAACGGCGCGCCCGCCGGCGCCTCCGATCCGCTCACGCCCGGCTCGCAGGAACAACACCTCGGCGCGCAGCGCCGCAAACAGGGCTCCGCCCAAGCCGCCAAGGCCGGCACACCCACGCTCGACCTGGTCGAGCTGAAGGACATGAGCATTCTAAAGCTCAACGATGTCGCCAAGGGCATGAACATTGCCGGCGCCGCCGGACTGCGCAAGCAGGAACTGATCTTCAAAATCCTCCAGACCCAGGCCGAAAAGAGCGGCCTCATCTTCAGCGAAGGCGTGCTCGAATGCCTGCCCGATGGCTTCGGCTTCCTGCGCGCGCCCGAGTATAACTACCTCCCCGGCCCGGACGATGTCTATGTGTCCCCCAGTCAGATCCGCCGTTTCGATCTGCGCACCGGCGACACCATCAGCGGCCAGATCCGCCCGCCCAAGGAAGGCGAGCGCTACTTCGCCCTGATCAAAGTCGATGCCATCAACTTCGAGCCGCCCGAGGAAGCCCGCAACAAAATCTTCTTCGACAACCTGACGCCGCTCTATCCCAATGAGCGCCTCAAGCTCGAAACCGTCCGCGACAATTATTCCGGCCGCGTGATGGATCTGCTTACCCCCATCGGCAAAGGCCAGCGCGGCCTCATCGTCTCCCCGCCGCGCACCGGTAAGACGATGCTGCTGCAGAGCATCGCCAACTCGGTCACCACCAGCCATCCCGAAGTCACGCTCATCGTGCTGTTGATCGATGAACGTCCCGAAGAAGTCACCGACATGCAGCGCAGCGTGCGCGGCGAAGTCATCAGCTCCACCTTCGATGAACCCGCGACTCGCCACGTGCAGGTGGCCGAAATGGTGATCGAAAAGGCCAAGCGCCTGGTCGAACACAAGCGCGACGTTGTGATCCTGCTGGATTCCATCACGCGCCTGGCGCGCGCCTACAACACCATCGTCCCGCCCTCCGGTAAGGTGCTCTCCGGCGGCGTGGATTCCAACGCCCTGCAGCGCCCCAAGCGCTTCTTCGGCGCGGCCCGCAACATCGAAGAGGGCGGCTCGCTCACCATCATCGCCACCGCGCTGATCGACACCGGCAGCCGTATGGACGACGTGATCTTTGAAGAATTCAAAGGCACCGGCAACATGGAAATCCACCTCGAGCGCAAGCTCGTCGACAAGCGCGTCTTCCCCGCCATCGATATCAACAAGAGCGGCACGCGTAAGGAAGAACTCCTCCTGCCCAAGGACGAGCTCAACCGCGTGTGGATTCTCCGCAAGGTCCTCAACCCGCTATCGCCCGTGGAGACCATGGAGCTTCTGCTCGATAAGCTCGGCAAGACCCGCAGCAACGCCGAGTTCCTCGGCGCCATGAGCGGCTAGCACCGGTAGCCGAAGCCCACCGTAATCACCGAAAACTCAGGAACGACAGCACGCCGTTCCTGAGCTTCTCCCGCCTCGCCCAACCTTCCCAGCGGCATGGTCCGGCTCAACGCCAAAGAAACCCCGCCGGCGCACCGCCCGCTGTGCACGCGGCGGACATGCTGGCCGACAAGGAATTCCGGCCCCTACATCTCCGCGTCGACGCGCGCTTTCGCCAACAGATCGGTAACGCCCAGGCGCGCCGCCCAACCGTTCACGTACGCCCAATCGAGGTCGGGATTCTGCGCGAGGATGCCGCCGATATCGCCCCACTGACGGTCGGACACTTCGCCCCCCTGGCGGTACCATTGCAGCTTGGAGAGCAGACAATCTTCCGCTGATGCCACCACGCAGGGCAACGAGCCTTCGATGGGAAGTTGTTCCATGGTTGCACGCTGCAATTCCGAATCATGAAAATCGGTGTCCGCGGGGAACACGTCGAACTTCATTGCGCTGGGGATGTGGATCAGGTTGAAGGCGCGCGACGACTGCGTCGCCGCTTCCATCATCTCCAGGTCCGCATACCAGGAGGAATCCAGCGCTTTGCAGAGCATCTTTAGGTGCGCTGGAAACATCAGTGCGACCAGGTCGCCGTGAAGAGTTCCGCGTATCACGCCGCGGGCGCAGCATGCCACCGAGCCGGTCACCATATATCGAATGCCTAAACCCGTCAGCGCGGCGGTGAGTTCGTGGAGGCCCTGCGCCAGTGGATCCATTTCTTATAACGGCAACTCCGCTCCGTACACTTTGTTGTACAACTCGGCGCCCAAAGTCAGCCGCGCGGACCGCAGGAAAATCTCGCGATCGCTTGCGTCCGGGTGCCGCCGCCGGAGTCCCGCTTCGCCGAAGGCTCGCACCAGAGCCGAGAACTCAAACGTGCGCTGGAGTTTCTCCGCCGGCGTCATGCGCCGCATGAGTTCCATCTGAAACGCCCATGCTTCCGGCGATGTGTCTCGCGGTCTCATGCCTACATTATGGCAGTCGGCGGAGCGGGCTCGTTCGGGTCGCCCGCGTTGGCCAGCGGGATGCGAATCAGGGTGAAGGCGAGCAATGCCATCACCACGATTCCCGCCACGTACGACGGCTCCTTGAATGCCGACGGCAGGTTCTTGCCCTGGAAATCGTAGACCGCCTTCACCAGCCCCGCCAACGCTTCGCCCGCAATCAGGCCCGACGCCACCAGCACGCCGGTATTCTCGGTGCGCGCGCGTTGTGCTTCGTTGAAACTCTTGCGGCGCGCGGCCGAATCCGTGAGCCAGCGCACCACGCCGCCCACGAAGATCGCCGACGTAATCGAGATCGGCAGATACATTCCGATGGCCACCAGCATCGGGCTCTTCACCTTGAACATGATCATCGCGAGGCCGAGTAAGATCCCCGTCACCACCAGCGGCCACGCCATGTCCCCGCCTACGATGCCCTGTGCCAATGAGGCCATCAGCCCGGCCTGCGGCGCGGTCAGCGCCTTGTCTCCAAAGCCGGTGCCGCCCATGTTGATGTTGCCCTGATAGAGAATCATCAACGGGAAGTACATCACCAGGCTGGCCAGCGTCACCGCCACGAGTTCGACAATCTGAATGGTGCGCGGCGTGCCGCCCAGTATGTAGCCCACTTTGAAATCCTGCAACAGTTCGCCCGCCACCGCCGAGGATACACAGACAACCGCCGCCACTCCCAGCACCGCCACGACGCCGGGAGCGCCCGATACGCCCATCGATACCATCAGCAGCGCGGCGATCACGAGGGTGGAAAGGGTCAACCCCGAAATCGGATTGTTGGACGACCCGATGACGCCCACCAGGTAACCGGACACAGTTGCGAAGAAGAACCCCACTACCAACATCACCATCGCAGCCGCAATGCCGCCCGACACCAGGCCCGAAAGATAAATGTACAGAATGCACATCACCACGAACGTGCAGCCGATCAGCGCGAACACGGTCTTCGAACTCATGTACCGTTCGGTGCGTGAGACCGTCTCCGCGGCGGGTTGCCCGCCTTTCAATTCGGCGAAGGCCTTGCCCAGGCCGGCGATCAGGTTCTTGCGCATCTTGAACAGCGTGAAGCAGGTGCCCACCATCATGCTGCCCACCGCGATCGGGCGTACGATGAAGCGCCACACGGCGTTGGCCAGGGCCAGCCAATCTTCGTCCCGCGCGCCCGCCGGCAGAAAGGCCTGCAACTGCGGTCCCATGAAGAAAATCAGCAGCGGAATCAGCAGTCCCCACGCGACTACCGAGCCCGAAAAATTGAGCGCCGCCAGTTCCGGTCCGATGATGTAGCCCACGCCGATGAAAGCCGGGCTTACGGTGGGCGCCGAGACCGCCGAGATGCCGCCCGCGGTCAGCACATTGGTGCTGCCGAGCGGCCCCAGGCGCAGCGTGCTCGACCCAAGCCTGCCTACCCGGAAGAAGAAATCGCGGTCGGGCGCGAACAGGTTGAAGACGCCGCCCAGATAGACGGCCGCGCCGAAGCCGATGTTATAGAACAGGTACTTGGCGGCGCGCGCGCCGGCCTGTCCGGCCTTGTGAATTTCCGATGCGGCCACCGATTCCGGGAAGGGCAACTCCTTGTCCTCCACCATCACGCGGCGAATCAGTGAAACGAACAGCACGCCTAGCACTGAGCCCACCAACATCAGTGATGTGGACTTCAGGTACGCGGGGTCCACCGCCAGCGCCCACATGCTCGCCCAGAAACCCAGACCCTTGGGGATCACCGGCGGCGTCCACACGTGTGCGATGAAAAACGCCGGCAGCGTGAACACAGCGCCTGCCGCCACCGACTCGCCGATCGACCCGGCCGTGCGAGCGATGTTCTCTTCCAGGATCGAGCCCTTGAACACGCGCAGCACCGCCATGCCGATCACCGCCGCCGGATACGTCGCCGCGATGGTCTGGCCGGCGCGCAACCCCAGGTAGGCATTGGCGGCGCCCAGGATGACACACATCACCAGGCCGAGCAGTACCGCGCGCCAGGTGAACTCACGCATCTGCATGCCTTCGGGTACGAAGGGCTTGAACTTGGGCTTCACGTCGGGAGGGGGCGTCATGAAAGCTTCGACCTCACTTTATCGCTCAGAGTCTTGCCGTCCACGGTCTTTCCCGTGAGTCTGGCCTGCACGGCTTTCATTACAAGGCCCATCTGCTTCTGGGAAGTTGCGCCGGTCTCCGCCATCGCCGCCGCCACCGCCGCATCGATTTCTTCTTCGCTGGCACTGGCCGGAAGATAGCTTTCGAGGATGACCTTCTCGGCCTCTTCTTTTTCCGCCGACTCGGTACGGCCCGCCTTGCGATACATCTCCGCGGCGTCGATGCGCTGCTTGATGAGGATCTTGAGCACCTGCATCTCGGCGGCTTCGTCGATTGGCTTGGGCGAGTCCACCTTCAGCTTCATCAACGCTGCTTTCAACATGCGGAGCGCGCTCAACCGCGCGGCATCGCCGCTCTTCATGGCGAGGACCATTTGCTGCTGCACCTGATCGATAAGGGGCATGATGTCTGATATTATACGGCCTCGTCTTTACGGTTCCGCGCGCGGCGCGAATGATGGAGCGTGTTGACGGCGCGTGCTGCCGTCACCGCGCTCCTCTTGCTCGCCATGCGGCTGGACCAGGGCGCTACTTCAGTTCCCGAACCCAGATGTTGCGGAAGCTCAGCGCCGGACTCGGGTCCGGGTGGGCTTGCAGTTTAATCGGGGCGGTGTCGTATTTCTTATAGACCGGTTTGCCGATGAACAGCGTTTCTCCACTCAGCTCGAAGTGATTCTGCACCAGCACTCCGTTGAACAGGACGGTGATGTTTGCCGGCGTCTTGACGGAGCCATCCTCATTGAATACCGGCGCCATCCAGACCACTTCGTAGGTCTGCCATTCGCCGGGTTTGCGCGACGGATTGACCAGCGGGATGCCCTGCTTGTAGATGCTTGCGCCCTGTCCGTTGACGTAGGTCTTGTTGTTGTACGAATCCAGAATTTGCAATTCGTAGCCCGCGTCGCCGCCTCCGGTGGAGGCCAGGAAGATGCCGCTATTGCCGCGTAGCTGATCTTCGCCGGTGATGTCCGCAGGGATCTTCCATTCGACGTGCATTTGGAAATTGCGGAACTTGCGCTTGGTTTCGATGTTGCCTGCGCCCCTCACCTTACTGACGATCAGCGTGCCGTCTTTGACGATCCACGGTGCGGGCGACTTGTCGCGGGTGGAGACCCATTCATCGAGGTTCTTGCCGTCGAAGAGAACGATGGCGTCGGAGGGCGGCGCGGCATCGGTGGCGCCGGGTGTGACCACTTTGGGCACCGGCTCCCACACTTCCGTGTCTTGAGGGTTGCCGCGAGGCCCTTTGCGCGGAGTCTCCTGTGCGGGAGGAGGCGGCTGCTGTGCCGCCAGCGAAGCGGCCAGTGCCAGCAGCGCGAAGGCTTGCGACAAGCGGCGGCGCATGTCCGGGAAAGTCATCATGTGTGAATTCTACTTTAGCTGGTGGCGGAATGCAGCGCTGCGGGATTTGGGGGATGGGGGCGGCTGGAGTCCCCCTACTGCTTGCGCTTCAGAGTCGGTCGATCGTCCGTGAGGGTCGGTGGTTGGCGCCTGAGGGTTGGTGGTTGGCGCTGGCGTGTGGCTGGATTGTTTTCGGGCTGCGCCATCAGGGGCGCGACCTCCTCACGGATGGCGGCGAACTCGGTGGCGGGTTCAGCGTACCTGGCTTGCGGCAGTCGCGCGATGGCCGCACCCAGGGCGGCAATTCGTTGGTCGTGGTCCGGCAAACGGGAAAAGACCTTTGGCTGGGTGCCCGGTGGACCAGGCCGGACGCGTTCGAGGTAACGCACCAATGCCGCAGGATCGAACCCGGCGTGCGCCATCGCTTCGACGGACGAGGCGTCGGCTTCCAGTTCACTGCTTCGCAGTTGCGCCATAAACCGAAGCGGAATCGCTACATCCCGTCCGGGGAGCCAACCGTCCATAAAGATCAAGGGGATACTCGCGTAGCTTCTCGTGTTGTTCCCCGTGATGTTCCCCGTTGTCTGCAGTGTCCCATGACGTTGGGCAACGTGTTCCATTGCATGCGCCAGCATCCCTGCAAATTCGGCCTCGTCGTTGGCTCCGGCGAATAGTGCGGCGGGGACGAAGATCACGCCGCCGGGCAGAGCTGCGGGCTCGTGAGTTAAGGTGTCGTCGACGATCAGGTTGAAGGTGTAGTCGAAGCGGGCGCCTTGAATATGAGGAGCGATCTTCTGACCGAGATGCTCCACGTACTCTTGCACCGCCGGACTATTCAGCGCCCTTGTCTTCAGCCGAATCTCACTGGCTAGCTGCTGTCCGAGCGCCCTCTCTTTTTCCAGGCTGTAGCCGTTGACGTCTCCCACCCCGACCGGTTCCTGCGCGGCAACTGGTAGCACCGCCAGAAACAGAACGCTGGCATAGGGTACACGCATCCTGCGCTTCACCTCGGCTTGACAGACGCAGAGCGCCGCAGCAGGGTTTCCGGAATAACGGCGCTACCGGAGACGCGTTCGGCGGGCACCCTGCCGGCGCCGGCATTCTGCGTGTTGCGCGCCGCGCGCTCAAGCCTTCAGTCGTGGCCCCAGGCGGTTGCAAACAGCCCGAAAATCTCTGGTATTCTAGAAGACTAACCCCACGAGATGTATATCAAAAAACAGCGTTTACTTACCCCTGGTCCGACCCCTCTCTACCCGCCTGCCTTGCACGCGATGATGCGGTCGGACATGCACCACCGAACCGAAGATTTCCGTAAGGTTTACCGAGCTTGTCTGGCCGACCTGAAGGAAGTGCTGGGGACGTCGAACGACGTAGTGATGTTCGCCGCCTCCGGTACCGGAGCCATGGATGCTTCGGTGTCGAATCTATTCTCGAAAGGCGATAAGGTCATCGTTTGCGTTGCCGGAAAGTTCGGTGAACGCTGGGCCGATATCGTGAAGGCCTATGGCCTCGACGCCAACGTGATCGCCGTGCCCTACGGGCAGGTGGTGACGCCCGCGCAGGTGGAAGCCGCGCTCCAGGCCGAACCCGCCACCAAAGGCGTTTTCGTGCAGGCGTCGGAGACCTCCACCGGCGCGGCGCACGACGTGGCAGCGATGGGTAAGATCATCGCCAAAACCGGTGCGATCTTCGTGGTCGATTCCATCACCGGGATGGGCACCATGCCGTTGGATATCGATGGCTGGGGTCTGGACGTAGTGATTGGCGGATCGCAGAAGGCATTCATGGTGCCTCCGGGACTCGCGTTCATGACAGTGAGCGCCAAGGCCTGGAAACTCGGCGAAACCTCGAACCTGCCTCACTTCTACTTCAACCTGAAGAAGGAAAAGAAGAGCGGAGACGCGGGCGAATCGAGCTGGACACCCGCCACGGCGATGATTCTGGCGATGGGCGAAGCGCTGCTCTACGTCAAGCAGATCGGCATGGCGAACCTGATCAGGAACGCGCAGATGCTGGCGGAAGCCACCCGCGACGCTGCCACGAAACTCGGTCTGGAACTCTTCTCGGCGGGCTCGCCCGGGTCTTCGGTCACCGCCATCAAAGCTCCCGCGGGGATGGATTCGGGCGTGATCGTGAAGGAATTCCGCAGCCGCTTCGGCTCGATCATCGCCAACGGCCAGGGTTCGATGAAGGGACAGATTTTCCGCATCGCGCACCTTGGCTACTTCGATTTCGCCGATTTGTTTGCCATGATCGCCTGTCTCGAAATCATCCTGAACGCCAACGGCCATCCGGTGCAGTACGGAACGGGCGTGGCCGCGGCGCAGGAAATCTACGCGAAGGCCGCGGTCCAACCTTCTAAATAAATAATCGGGCGGGGAGTCCCCTGGTAGTACGGGGATGTCCCCGCTTCACCTGGAAATCCTATGAACGTCCTCATTGCCGAGCCACTCGCGCCGGCTGGGATCGAATTGTTTCGATCCCAGGCTGGCTGGAACGTCATCGTTTCGAATCCGAAGGAATATGCGCAGCACCTCGCAGAGGCGGATGCGCTGCTGGTGCGGAGTGCCGTACAGGTAAACCAAGCGGTGCTGGAGAAGGCGCCGAAGCTGCGCGTAATCGGACGCGCGGGCGTCGGCGTGGACAACGTCGACCTCGACGCCGCCACGCAGGCCGGCGTGCTGGTGATGAATACGCCGGGCGGCAACGCCATCAGCGTGGCGGAGCATACGCTCGCCATGATGCTGGCGATGGCGCGCCACATCCCGCAGGCCAACGCTTCCACGCGCGCCGGCAAGTGGGAGAAGAAGAAGTTCATGGGCAACGAACTGCGCGGCAAGACGCTGGGCATCGTGGGCCTGGGCAGTATCGGGCGGGAAGTGGTGAAGCGCGCGCGCGCCTTCGAAATGCGAATTGTGGCGCACGACCCGTACGTCACCTCCACGATCGCGCACGATCTGGGCGTGGAGCTGCTCGATTTGACGAAACTCTACGCGGCGTCCGACTATCTGACACTGCACGTTGCGGCCACGCCCGAGACGCAGGGGATGCTCTCGCACGAGGCGTTCGCGCAGATGAAGGAAGGCGTTCGCATCGTCAACTGCGCCCGCGGTGAACTGGTGGACGAGGCGGCGCTGGCAGAGGCCCTGGCCAGCGGCAAAGTCGCTGACGTTTCGCTCGACGTATTTAGCGTAGAACCGCCGCCCGCCGGCTTCCCGTTGTTTGCTCTCGATGGCGTGCTGGCCACGCCGCATATCGGCGGCTCGACGGAAGAGGCGCAGGAAATCGTCGGCGTCCGCATCGCCGAACAGGTGGTGGAGTATCTGAAGAGCGGCGTGGCGATCAACGCCGTCAACATGCCGGCACTGTCGCCGGACCAGTATCGCGCGCTCGGTCCGTACGCGGCGCTGGCCGGCCGCCTCGGCAACTTCGCGTCGTACATCGCGAGCGGAAATCCGCATACGGTGCGGCTGCACTATTTCGGACACATTGCGGACAATGCGACAAGTCTGCTGCGCAATGCGGGACTGGCCGGAGTGTTGGGACGGTCCACCTCGAATCGCGCCAACCTGATCAACGCGATGCAGATTGCGGAGCAGCGCGGATGGCAGGTGGTGGAGCGGCACGATAAGCGCAGCGTGCACACCGATTCGATTCGGATTGACGTAGAGACCGATACCGGCGTGACGAGCGTGGAAGGCGCGGTGGTGCTCGGCAAGACGCGCCTGTTGCAGGTGGACGGGATCTACTGCGAGGCGGAACTGGCGGGCTTTCTGATCGTGATGAAGAATCAGGACGTGCCCGGCGTGATCGGCCACGTGGGCACGGTGTTGGGCAGGAACAGCATCAACATCGCCAACTTCTCGTTGGGTCGCCGCGAGGGAACCTCCGAGGCGGTGGCGTTAGTGTCCACCGACGGGCTGGTGCCGGAAGCGGTGCTGGCGCAACTCAAAGAGAATCCGGCAGTGAAGTTCGCGCGCAGCGTGGAGTTTGCCGGGTAGAACAAGCCTCCTGCCCAATACCGCTTTTCAGGCCTTCGCGATGACTGCTGCGCTGTGCCGGACTTCCCGTAGGGCGGGCTGCTTTCAGCCCGCTGCGCTTCAATGCCTCGTGAACCTCACAGCGGGCGGAAGCCGGGTTCAGTGCGCTCCTTAACTACATCGTCGAGCAGCGCCACTCCGATGCCGGGTTTGGCGGACGGGACGAGATAGCCATCCTGCATCGCGACCGGTTCCGTCAGGCTGGTCATGGTCTTATTCGCATAGTGGGTCCACTCGAGCATGTGCAGGTTCGGAATCACGCTGGCCACGTGGGCGTATGCCATGGTGCCGAGCGGAGAGGCGACGCCGTGCGGCGCGACGGGAACGTAGTAGGTCTCGGCCATGGCTGCGATCTTGCGGGTTTCGAGCAGGCCTCCGGTCTTGCACATATCGGGCTGAATGATGCTCAGCGCCTGCTTTTCGAGGAAGGGCCGGAAACCGAAGCGCGTATAGATATTTTCGCCGGCCGCGATGGGAACGCGCGTCTGCGAGCGGATCTTCGCCATGGCGTCGGGATTATCCGGGGGAATCGGTTCTTCCACCCACGTCAGCCGGTACGGTTCCAGCAGGTGGCAAAGCTGAATCGCGGACTCGGTATCGAAGCGCGTGTGGCATTCCAGCATCAGGTCGTAGTCGGGGCCCACGGCTTTGCGGACCGATGCCACCAGCGCCACGATATCGTCCGTCTGAGGAATGTTGAGGTGCATGTTGAAGGATTTTTCGGGCTCGGTGCCTTTGCGGATAGTGGCATCCCAGGGCTTGTAATCGATGCCCAGCTTCAGGCCCTTGGCTTTGGTCTCGGCAATGATTCTGGTGGCGTCCGGTGCGTCGTTGGCGTGCAGATAGACGGGCACGCGTTCGCGCACACGACCACCCATCAAGCGGTAGATCGGCACCCCCATGGCTTTGCCGGCGAGATCCCATAGCGCCATTTCGACGCCGCTGATGGCGGTGAGATAGGGGCCGCCGGCTCCGCGTATAAAGACCGCGCTGGGCGCACTCGTCATGCGGTCCTGCCAAAGGCTGTAGAGGATGCCTTCGATGTCCAGCGGATCGCGGCCGGCCAGCGCGGAAGAGAAGTTGTTGTTGATGATGTATTCGGCGCCGAGGGTGTCCATGAACTCGCCCGTGCCGGTCAGGCCCTGGTCGGTATAGACGCGCACAAAGCGGTTGTTGAGGCCGTCGCGCAAACGCACCGCGCGGATTTCGCGGATCTTGAGTTTAGGCGCGGCCGACGTTCCCTGTGCGCGCGCGTTGGAGAGAAACTCCTGGTAGACAGCAGCCCCTGTCAGACCGCCGAGAAAAGTTCGCCGTTTCATGTGGTCACCTCGCCATCTCACATCTTGGTGATTGTGTCACAGGACGGCGCCGCGGATATGAGTGCGCCGCCCACAAGGCCCCCTGCAGACACCCGGGCTTAGGGTTGGGTGAGTAGTCGCTGAATGGTTGGTTCCTTGGGAGCGAAGAGATAGACCAGTTGACCGATCAGGCTTTGCCGCTCTAATTGCAGGCGGGACAACTCGGTCCGGGACGCCGTCGCGGTATCGCGCAGGATCGGGTCCGAAGGCTTGACCGTCTTGCGCACGCAGAGCGTCCAGAGCTTGTCGATCGCGTTCGTGGCTGCGATGACGTTGTCCTGGTAACGCTGCGTGATTGCGGAAAGAGCCTGGGAATTGTAATCGATACGCAATAGCTTATTTTCGGTGGACAGGCGGGAAAACCACCACCACGCCTGGGAATCGAAATCACGGTACAACTGGGAGAGTTCGGTGCGCATGTGCGCGCGTTCCTGCTCGGGAATGGCAGGCAGAGACGCGTTGTCTTTGACGAACATCTCCATGGTGACGAGGAGCGTGTTTAATTTGCGATCTGTCTCGCTGCCGCTGGCCAGAATATTGCGGCACTGCTGCAGCCTCGCTTCCTCCAACAGGCGGCGGTCGTTAATGCGCGCGCTGAGCCAGGGCACGACGAACGCTGACATCGCCGAGCCGATGAGCAAGATCAAAATGGGGTGTTTGAGGGAATCGAGGGTACTGGCGCGAGCGGCAGGGGGCTCCTGAGACTTGGTTTCCTTTTCCGGGGTGGGCGGCATGGACTACTCCTGGTCCGGAAACTATATCACTTCGCCGCGTGGGTGTCCGCAGCTTCACAGTGGCTGGGGGCCTGCTGCATTATCACGATGGCAATTTGCAGATTCGGTTGGCTCGAAGGCGCGCGCACGGCCGTGGTAAGCGAGGCGGCGGTGGACGGGCTGCGGCAACTTGCGATCGATGGCCTGGTGGCGCTGCGCCGCCGCGGGATCGAGGTGGGAGGACTGCTCATGGGGAGCGAGCATGGCGGCGAGGTCCGGATCGAAGGCTTCGAAGAAGTGCCGTGCGAACACTTTTACGGACCTTCTTACACACTGAGCGAGCGGGACCGCGCGAAGCTCGAGGAACTGCTCGCCACGTGGCCGCACACGAACACCCGGGTGATCGGATTCTTTCGCAGCTTCACTGCCCGCGACCCCGTGATCGATGAGGCGGACGAGGCATTCGTGCGGGAGCACTTCCCGGACGGGTGGTTCGTGTACCTGTTGTTGCAGCCTCTGACGGTGGAGCAGTGCGTGGCGAGCGTGCGTACTTTTCGCGATGGCATCCTGTTGCCCGAGACGGAAGCTTCGCCGCGGCCATTCCTCGCGGAGACGGATGAAGAAGAGTCGCAGCTTGTCGAGGGGCTGGGAGCGACGCCGCCGGCTTCCGCCGGGGAACCTGAGCAGCAGACGCCCGCCGATTTGCCGCGGCCATTCCTCGTTGAGACCGATGAGGAAGAGTCGCAGCTCGGCGATCGGCGCGAAGCGATGCAGCCAGTTCCATTGGAGGAGCCCGCGCAGCAGACGTCCGCCGATTTGCCGCCTGTGATTCAGCTTTCGCAATCGCGCACGGGCGGGCCGCGGAGTGTCGCCGGTCCGCCGCCAGTTCTGTTGGAGGTGCCCGCGTCGCAGGCGTCCGCCGCTTCGGCGCGCGTGATCCAACCGCCCCGATTCCGTGTGGGGGAGCGCGAGGCGGAAGACGACCGCCGCGCCCGCTGGTGGATTCCGGTCTCAGTCTGCCTCGCTTGTTTAGTTGGTGGAGCGATGATCAACCAACTGGTTCACTCGATGGGGACGCCGGCCCGCGGGAGGAAACTTACGGACCTTCATCTGGATGCCCGTCCGATGGATGATTTGCTGGAGGTCCGATGGGACTCCAAGGCGCAGGCTCCGGGTGCCACGCGCGGCCGCTTGGAAGTGACCGACGGAAGTTCCAAGCGGGAATTCGAGCTGGATGCCGGGCAACTGCGCAGCGCAAAAATTACCTACGCCCCGTCCCATCCGGACGTGCGCTTTCAGCTCAGTCTGTTTGCGAACGGCGCAGAGGTCGCGGCCGGCACGATACTGGTGAAGGCGATGGAGAACCTGGCGGCGAAGCCCGGCGAGGGCTCGCCGGGTCCGCGCATTACTGCACGTCCCGCTGAGGCGACGCTGAATGCACCCCCGCCGGATGCGGTATCCGCAACGCCGCCGCCTGCCGAGGTCCAGCCGCCGGATGCGGCATCTGCAGCGCCGCCGCCTGCCCAGGTCCCGCCGGCAGAAGTGCGCACCGTGCAGCCGGCAATTCCGGCAGGGATTCGCTCGCGCATGTCCGGTCCGCTGATCATTCCGGTGGAGGTCAAGGTTAACGCACGCGGGCGGGTTGTGCGGGCGGTGGCTGAGAAGAACCCGTCTGCCGACAGTGTGTACCGCTACCTCGCGGAGCAGGCGCGAGTGGCCGCGTTCCAGTGGCGCTTCCGGCCGGCGCGAACTTCGGGCGGGGAGCAAGTGGCGGCGAGCAAAACTCTGCGTTTTGTCTTCACGCCCTAACTGGGATGAGCTTCGCGCAAGGCAATGTTCCAGCGCGAACACTCATAGGCATCTCACGCGAAGATCGCCAAAGGCCGCCCTTATAGATCGCGGAGCTCGGCTTGCTTTCGCCGCTGATCGCTTCCTTTAGCGATTCCCACGCGACGGAGCCGGCTGGCGGAGTCGGATTGCGGAAGTAATCGACAGGAAACTCCATTATTTAGTTGCAATCACGAACAAACTATGATTTCGTAAGTAGCATGAAGCTCGCTGAATCGCTCCGGCCTCTGCGCTGGGGTTTCGCAACTGCCGCTGTGATCGCTTGTCTGTATGGACAAAGTGTGGTCGATACCAAGTCGTGGACGACCGCGGACGATCACAAAAACATGATGGAACAACTCGGTATTAAAGCCCTGCGTCCGGGGCCGAGCGGCAACGAGAGCGCGCCGAATCATGCGAATTACGATGAGGCGACGGCCAACCCTTATCCCGACCTACCCGACGTGCTGACGTTGAAGAATGGCAAGAAAGTCACGTCGGCTGCGATGTGGCGGAACCAGCGGCGTCCCGAGATTATGGAAGACTTCGATCGTGAAGTGCTGGGGCGCGTGCCGAAGAACGTGCCGAAAGTGATTTGGGAAGTTACTAAGACGGTGGAATCGAAGCTGGGCGACTACCCGGTGATCGGTAAGCAGATTGTGGGACACGTGACCAGCCCCGATACCGATATCAAAGTCGATATCCAGATGACGCTGGTTGTGCCGGCGAACGCGAAGGGTCCGGTCCCGGTGATGATGATGTTCGGCGGTCGCGGCATTCCGGAAATCAATTTCCCCGCGCCGCAGTTCCCCGGACGTGGCGGCGCGGCAGGTCGTGGACCTGCGGGCGCGCCTGGCGCCGGAGCGGCTCCGGGAGCACCGGGAGCGCCGCCGGCAGCGGGTGTAGCGGGCGCACCTCCCGCGGGAGCACCTCCGGCCGCAGCGGGCGCGGGGCGTGGACCTGCTGCACCTACGGGACCGTCCGATCCTCCGGCCACCCAGCAGCTGATCGCTGACGGCTGGGGTTTCGTGGGGATCAACCCCGGCAGCATTCAGGCCGATAATGGCGCTGGTCTCACCAAGGGCATCATCGGACTGGTGAACAAAGGCCAGCCGCGCAAGCCGGATGATTGGGGTTCGCTGCGCGCCTGGGGTTGGGGCGCGGCTCGCGGTTTGGATTATCTCGAAACCGATAAGCTAGTGGATGCCAAGAAAGTGGGCATCGAAGGCGTTTCGCGGTACGGAAAAGCGGCGCTAGTCGCGATGGCGTATGACGAGCGGTTCGCGCTCGTGCTGATCGGGTCGTCGGGCGAGGGCGGCGCGAAACTGCATCGCCGCAATTGGGGCGAAGCGGTGGAAAGTCTGACCGGCAGCAATGAGTATCACTGGATGGCCGGCAACTTCATCAAGTACGGCGCGTCCGAGGCCACCTTCGGCAGCAAGAATCCCGGCGATCTTCCGGTGGACGCTCACGAACTGATCGCACTGTGCGCGCCGCGCCTGACGTTCATCAGCTACGGCGTCCCCGAACGGGGCGACGCGAAGTGGCTCGATCATCAGGGCAGCTTCATGGCGGCGGTGGCAGCGCAGCCGGTCTTCCGCCTGCTCGGCGCCAAGGATCTGGGTGTGAAGGAGCACTATCACACGGCCAGGATGCCGGCGGTCAATGTGTCGATGATGGATGGCCATCTGGCCTGGCGCCAGCACGATGGCGGACATACGGACGGTCCGAACTGGAAGTATTTCATTCCCTGGGCGGACAAGTTCTTGAAGCATACTTCTTCCTCGCCGAAATAGCCGGCGGAGTGGTACCCCTGCCTGTGTATTGCGCCCCACGCGTGCGCAGGTAGGGGTATGAAGCAATGATTCGAGAACCTCCTCTGTCGCTCAAAGTGGGACATGAACTGAAAATAGAGAGCGGCGTATGCCAGGCACGAAAACGAAAGCGCTTCCTGAGTTTCGCTCCGAAGACGGAGAGCGAAAGTTCTGGGAGCGAATGATTCCACAGAATTCCTCAACTGGAACTCCGGCCGTCTCCGGAAGCTTCCGAAGCTGAAGCCCACGTTACGCTCCTTCTTCGTCTCGCTTGGCATTCACAAGATCAAGGCCGGTTCTCGGCGCTCCCGGTACAGGGGTCAGTAACAACAGGCCATTCCGAAATTTGGGAGGTGCTACTTCTTTGAGAGACTTGAGCGCGAGTTCAGAGATGCACTCGCCGAGAGTGATGCCGCGCTGCCTCGCCAGTTGCCTGGCCGCAGCCAACAAGTCCTTGTCCAGATCGATGGTGGTGCGCATACATTACCATTTTGCCACCACGCATCACATGCACTCATGACTGATGCGTCACTCGCTGCGCAGCGTCCGGGCGGGATCCATGCGCAGAATGCGGAGGGCGGGCACGAGGCTGGCGAGCGCCGCAACGGCGAGCAGGATGAGAGCCGTCACAATGAATGTTGCGGGATCGGTTTCGCGCACGCCCCAGAGCAGACTGCGCAGGAAACGCACCCCCACCAGCGAGAGTACGAGACCGGCTAGCATTCCGGCGAGACTGAGCAGGATGCCGGGGCGTATGATTCCAGCGATGGTCTGTGGCGCGGTGGCGCCAAGCGCCAGCCGGATGCCGATTTCGTGGCTGCGCTGGCTGATGGTTTGCGAAATCAGCGCGTAGAGGCCGACGGCGGCGAGCAGCAGCGCCAGACCGGCCAGAATCGAAAAAAGGGCCGCCAGGTAGCGCTGGCCGCCGGTCTGCAGGTCGCGTAACTGCTCGATCGTACGGAAATGCGCGATGGGCAGGCGGGGATCCACTTCGGCCACCGCGCTGCGCATCGCGGCACTGAGAGTGGCCGACGGCCCATTGGTCCGCACCACCCATTTGGGAGAGAACCAGGTATGCACGACGCGCAGGAAGGCGTCCTTGGTCTGGGCGACGGGGATGTAGAGAGTGGGCTCGATGGAGAGGGGTCCGCCTGCGAGCGAGATGCCGCTGTGCTGTTGAACGTCGCCGCAGATACCGATGATTTCGCGCGGCGCGCCGCCCAGCGAGAGGTGCCTGCCGAGGGCATCCCCGTGCGCGAAGTAGCGTGCTGCGAAGGACTGGCTCACGACGGTGACCGCGGCGGAGTCTGGCGTGTCCGAATCGCGCAAGCTCCGGCCGGCCAGCAGCGGAATGCGCATCGTCTCCAGGTATCCGGTGGTGGTGTAAACCACTTCCCCGGTGTGGGGTTCGCGGTCCATGCCGTCGATGGTGCGGAAGCCGTTATTGAGCGGGCGCTCGTAGGGCAGCGTCAGGGCGACGGCGGCAGATTCCACGCCAGGAATCCGCCGCATGCGTTCGAGAGATTGCGCGTAGAGGCGTGTGACCGTGGCGACGGTGCGGTAACGCGCGTCCTGGAGCGACGCTTCGGCGGCCAGCACGTTGTGCGTATCGAAACCGGGATTGAGACTGTTCAGCCAGCCCAGCGTGCGCACCATCAAGCCGGCGCCGATCAGCAGGACGAGGCTGAGCGCGACCTCTGCCGCGACCAGCGCGCCGCGGGTCCAGTTGCGGCGCCCGCCAGCGATCCCGCGGCCCGATTCGTTGAGGACGCCGCGAATGTCCAGGCGGCTGGTCTGTAGGGCGGGGACGAGTCCGAAAATCAGGCTGGTGAGGAGGGCGATGCCGAGCATGACGCCGAGGACGCGCGCATCCAATTCCATGGGGTGCCAGAGTTGGTGTTTGTCGGCGCCCAGTTGTTTGAGCCAGTCCAGCGCGAAGCCGCCGACGGCGATGCCGAGAATGCCTCCGGCCAGCGCCAGCACCAGGCTTTCGATCAGCAACTGACGGACGATCGCGGTCCGGCTGCCGCCCAGCGCCATGCGGGTGGCGATTTCGCGAGTGCGTGCTCCGCCGCGCGCCAGCAGCAGGCCGGCGATGTTGACGCAGCCAATCAACAGGACGATTAGCACCGCTGCCCAGGTGAGCAGCAGTTCCGAACGGGCGGCTTCGGTCTCCTGCGCTGCGAGCGGGACGATGCGTTCTTCGAATTTGTCCTTCTCGCGCGGGAACGCGGAATCGGCGACCAGCGCCTGGCTTAAAGAGCGCAACTGTTCGCCGGCCTGCGTCCAGGTGACGCCGGGCAGCAGGCGCGCGATGACCTGATAGTTCGAACCGCCGCCTTCGCCTTCGCGGCTGGGACGCAACGGAGTCCAGACATCGACGGGAGAGGTGGCGCGAAACTCGGGTGGCATGATGCCGACCACGACATAGGGCTCGCCGCGCAGGGTGATGCCTCTGCCCAGCACACGCGGGTCGCCATGAAACGCGCGCTGCCAGAAGGCGTGGCTGAGGACGGCGACCGCGGCGCCATCCGGCACGTCCTCCTGGACGGTGAATTCGCGGCCGGAGCGGGGTGCGATGCCGAGCACGCGGAAATAGCCGGAGGATACGCGCTGCTGCTGGATGTATTCCGGCTGATCGTTGGCCGAGAAGTTGGCGCCGTTGACGCGGGAGTTGGCCGCCACGTCCAGGAGGGTGGCATGATCGCGGACGGCTTCGAAGAGGGCGCCGGTTTGAGCGACGTTCAAATCCGCGGCCCCTGCGCCGAGGCTGGCGGTCACAACCGTGGCCAACCGTTCCGGGTGCGGGTAAGGCGCGGGGCGGAGCAGCACGGCGTCAAGGACGCTGAAGACGGCGGTGTTGACCCCGATGCAAAGGGCGAGCGTCGCGACCACGGTACAGGCGAAGCCGGGGCTCTTGCGGAGTTGCCTGAGGGCAAATCGGGCGTCGGACGCGAGGGTCATGCCAGAGGCTGTGCATGGCTGGTGCCACGCCCGCGAGGTGTAATCTCTTTGGATCTGGCGGGTTAGGCGGACACCGGCGGGAGGTGCTGTTCGCTTGCGGGATTCTTCCGGTCGAAAGCGCACAGGAATGACGAAAATTTTGCCGCTTGACAGCCGATTTGTGAGATTTCGAACCCGGTGCCCGTAACCCTAAGACACCATATGGACATATAATTCTTGACGTGCCACTACATATTGGGGCACCATTACGGAGGCGTCAAAACCGCAAAATTCCCAGGAGACAGGAGAGGCCATGGGACAGCTGACTGTAGATTTGAGTGCGAAAATGGAATTATTGAAGACCCAAGATCCCAAAAAAACCAAGACGGGAATCACATTCCCGCGGTACTTTACCACCAAGCTTGAAGCCGGCAAGACCCCGTACGACGAAGTCCAATGGGAAACGCGTACCGCCTCTATCGGCAATGACAAAGGTTCGGTGATTTTCGAACAGCGCGACGTGGAAGTGCCGGTGGACTGGTCGCAGACCGCCACCAACATCGTCGCCAGCAAATACTTTCATGGCAAGCTCGGCTCTCCCGAGCGGGAAACGTCGGTTGCGCAACTGGTGCCGCGCGTAGTGGATTCCATCGCGGATTGGGGTCTTAAGGACGGGTATTTCAAGACCGTGCAGGATGGCGAGAATTTCCGCATGGAACTCGCCCACCTGATGCTGACTCAGAAGGCGTGCTTCAATTCTCCGGTGTGGTTCAACGTCGGCGTGAAAGAGACACGCGGCTACGGGTGGATTTACGACGAGCAGTCGAAGCGGGTCACCAAGCTGGAAGGCGTGTCGCGTCCGCAGTGCTCGGCCTGCTTCATCGTGAGCGTGAAAGATTCGCTGGAATCGATTCTCGATCTGGCGAAGACTGAAGGCATGCTGTTCAAGTGGGGCTCGGGAACGGGGTCGAACCTCTCCGCCCTGCGTGAAGAAGACGCGATTCTCTCGGGCGGCGGGCGGGCCAGCGGTCCGCTGAGCTTTATGAAGGGTTTCGACGCCTTCGCCGGCGTGATCAAGAGCGGTGGCAAGACGCGCCGGGCGGCGAAGATGGTGATTCTCAATGTGGATCACCCGGACGTCGATAAGTTCATCTGGTGCAAGGCCAAGGAAGAGAAGAAGGCTTACACGCTGGTGGAAGCGGGCTACGATGCCTCGCTGGACGGCGAAGCCTACAGTTCCATCTTCTTCCAGAATGCTAATAACAGCGTGCGCGCCACAGACGATTTCATGGAAGCCGTAGCGCGGGATGAAGATTGGTGGACGAAGGCCGTTGCCACCGGGCAGCCGGTGAAACGCCACAAGGCGCGCGACCTGATGCGTGCCATCGCCGAGGCCACCCATCAGTGCGGCGACCCGGGCATGCAGTTCGATACCACAGTCAACCGCTGGCACCCTTGCAAGAACACGTCGCGGATCAATGCGAGCAATCCGTGCTCGGAGTACATGTTCCTGGACGATTCGGCGTGCAACCTCTCCTCGCTGAACCTGATGAAGTTTGTCGGGCCGGACGGGCAATTCGATGTGGAAGCGTTCCGCCACGCGGTGGATACGCTGATTCTGGCGCAGGAAATCATTGTGGACAACGCCAGCTACCCGACCGAAAGAATCGGCCAGAATTCGCATGCGTACCGCCCGCTGGGTCTCGGTTTCGCGAATCTGGGTGCGCTCTTGATGTCGATGGGCGTGCCGTACGATAGCGATCAGGGCCGCGATTATGCGGGCGCCATCTCGGCGATCATGAGCGGGCAGGCGTACCTGACGAGCTCACGGGTCTCGGAAGCGGTGGGACCGTTCGAAGGCTACGAGAAGAACGAAGAGCCGTTCCTCGACGTGATTCGCATGCACCGGGAGTCGGTGAATCGCATCAATGGCGATCGGGTGCCGGCGGCGATGATGCAGGGAGCGCGCGAGTGCTGGGACGACGCCTATGCGAGCGGCCGCATCAACGGCTATCGCAACGGGCAGGTAACGGTGATCGCGCCCACGGGCACCATCGGTTTCATGATGGATTGCGATACCACGGGGATCGAGCCCGATCTGGCGCTGATCAAGTACAAGAAGCTGGTGGGCGGCGGCGTGATCAAGATTGTCAACAACACGGTGCCCGCGGCGCTGATCAAGCTGGGCTACACGCCGGAGCAAGTGGAGAAGATTGTCACGCATATCGATTCCAGCGGCACGATCGAGGGCGCGCCGGACTTGAAGCCGGAGCATCTGGCGGTATTCGATTGCAGTTTCCGCCCGCAGAACGGCGTGCGCTCCATCCACTACATGGGGCACGTGAAGATGATGGCGGCGGTGCAGCCTTTCATCAGCGGCGCGATTTCGAAGACCATCAACATGCCCGAGGAGTGCACGGTGGAGGACATCATGACCGCCTACACCGAAAGCTGGAAGCTGGGGTTGAAGGCGGTGGCCGTCTACCGCGACAATTCCAAGCGGGCGCAGCCGCTGAGTTCCGGGTCGGGCAAGGGCGAGAAGAAGAATACCAACGTAGGGACGGCGGCGAATGCGCCGGCTCCGGTGGAGCGCGTAGTGTACCGTCCGGTGCGCCGCAAGCTGCCGGACGAGCGCCGCTCGATCACGCACAAGTTCTCTATCGGCGGGCATGAAGGCTACATTACGGTCGGCATGTACGACGATGGGGCGCCGGGCGAAATCTTCATCACGATGGCCAAAGAAGGGTCGACCATCTCCGGCCTGATGGATGCGCTGGCCACGGCGGTGAGCTTCAATCTGCAATACGGCGTGCCGCTGAAATTCCTGGTGGACAAGTTCGCCCACGTGCGCTTTGAGCCCAGCGGGTGGACGGGGAATCAGCAGATTCCGTATGCCAAGTCCATCATGGATTACATTTTCCGTTGGATGGGCGCGAAGTTCCTGGGTTCGGAATACGCGGTGTCGGAGGCGGGGGAGACGACGATGCTGCGTCCGACCGAGCCCGATCCGCAGATCGCGCTGCCGTTCAACACCATGACCAGCGATGCGCCGCTGTGTTCGGAATGCGGGTCCATCATGACGCGCAATGGCAGTTGCTATAAGTGCGGTAACTGCGGCGGGACGAGCGGCTGTAGTTAGGAGTTTCTGAAGTTTCCAGGTGGGAGAATCGCAACGCTCCCGGACAGCAGGTTCCGTCCGGGAGCGTTTTTTTATTGTGCCGAGCGCTGCGAACCCGGGCGGAACCAGCTAGGCTTCAACCGAGCAGCAGCTACGGCTTAGGTAAACTACGGCATTGCTTCGATGGAGGGCATGAGGTCCCCGGTCAGCCGCAGGACGCCCCAACGCGCTTTCTCCATGGCATACTGCGCATCGTAGAAGGCGATCCACTTGGCATTCTCGGCGACGCGGGCTTCTTCCACCTGCCGCAGCGTCAGGCGGCCTTCCTGCATTTGCGCCAGGTCCACGTTCAACTGCTCGCGGGCCACGTCGAGATCGAGGCGCGCGACTTCAGCGGCCATTTCGGCCTTCTTTACGTCGCGGAAGGACTGCTGGACGTCCAGGCTGATCTGATTGCGCGCGCTGCTCAACTGCACCTTCAGGTGCATGATTTCGGTGTCGGTCTGCGAGGTCTGGGCCTTTACACCGGGACCGCTGAAGACCGGCAACTGCACCGATAAACCGATTTGCCCGTTGTGCCGCTGGAAGGTGCGGAAGTAATCCTCGTAATGGTTGAACTTGCCGAACAGCGCGTATTGCGCCACCAGGTCAACGCGCGGCAGGCGGGCTGCCTGTTCGCCGCGCCTTTCCAGTCCTTTGGCTGAGATCTGGGACTGCAACTTGCGCAGTTCCTTGTTGGAATCGAGCGCGGACTGAAGGGCTTGCTGTTCGGATTCCGGCATAGCGGCGGGTGCGCGCGGTTCGGCGACGGGGCGCACGCGGTCGTCCGCGGTGAAGCCGGCGACGATGGCGAGGGAGGTTTCCGCGGCCGCCTGTTCGCTCTCCAGGTTATCCGCCAGTTGGCGGGCGCGTGCCATTTGTAGCGCCGCCTGCTTTTCGGCCAGGGGAAGGGCGCGTCCCTCCTTCACCTGGGCCTGAATCGCGGCCATGACGGTCGATAGGCTGTCGGCGTCCTTACGGGCGAGGGTCACCACGCGCGCGGCGCGCTCCGCGTCCAGGTAGAGAGATGCCGCGCGGTAGGCCACCTCTTCGCGCTTCTGGGACACGTCGAAGCCGGCGCCGCGCGCCTGCTCTTTGGCCTGCGCCACGGCGTAGCTCTGCTGGCGGTTGAACAGAAACTGAGTGGCATGCGCCTGCACGATGCTGGGCGCGGAGCCTTCGATACTCATAGGGAAGCCGTTGCTGTAGGCGAGGCCGCTGCCTACGGTGAGGCGCGGCGAGAAGGGATCCTTCGCGATCTGAACGCCGTGACGAGCGCCTTCCTCGTCAAGGCGCGAGAGGGTGACGTCGGGATTCTGCTGCACGGCCTGCCGGACCACGTCCCGCAGCGTCATGGGATGCACTTCGCCGTACGCCGGAATACAGAATGCCAGAAGAAGGACTGCTCGGTTCCGCATTCCTTGATTGTAAACAGGGACTGCGAACACGCGGCGACCGTAAACAGGAAGCCCAAGGTAACCACGGCGGGGCGGGAAGCGCCGATCCTCATCAGCCATTAGGGCCCAGAATTCAGATTGGAACGTTGCTATGATGAACCTTTCCAATCTGCGTGTGGCCGCGCGGCAGTGCGCGGTGGCACGCATCGCGCGGGAGGAACCATGTCGTTGAACGCATCGAAATCCACGCTGTTCATGGGGTGCTGCGCCGCAGCCCTGTGCGCCGGCGCAATCGTCACATTACAGGCTCAGCAGGGCCGTGGAGGTGGACGCGGCGGCGGCAGCGGACCGGGCGTTTTCGCCGCGGTGGATGCGAACAGGGATGGCTCCGTCACGAGGGATGAACTCAAGGCGGCGTTCGCCAAATGGCTGGCCGATGGCGATACGGCAAAGACTGGCGCGCTGACGCAGGATCAACTGGTGACGGTGCTCGGCGCCGCCCTGCCCCAGGCGGCTCCGCCCGCGGGCGGTTTCGGGGGCGGCGGCCGCGGACCCCAGGCGCAGAACCAGACGCCCAAGCCCGAAGACGTCGAACGGATGATGGCGGCGCTGCCCGAGAAGGCGCCGGCCAAGCCTAAACAGGCGCGCAAAGTCCTGGTGCTTTCCAAGTGCGCCGGGTTCGTGCATTCGTGCATTCCGCTGGTTGGCAAGACCGTCGAGGAACTGGGGAAGAAGACCGGCGCCTGGACGGCGACTGTCACGTACGATCCCGCTGCGATCAATGCGGAAAACTTGAAGCAGTACGACCTGCTTGTCCTGAACAACACCACCGGGAATTTCCTGGACGACCCGAACGATGCCGTCGCCACGGCGGCGCGCAAGAAGGCGCTGCTCGAATTCGTGCGCGGCGGCAAGGGGCTCGCGGGCATTCACGCGGCATCGGATTCGTACCATCAGACGGCTCCGGCGGCCACTTCGGCGGCTCCTCCGGCGTTCCGTGGCGCGAGCGCCACACTGGCCGGCCAGATGATGACGGCGGGCGACACGAATAAAGACGCCAAGCTGGATCGCGGCGAGATGAATGTGCTGGCCGATAGCTGGTACGAGAAGATCGATACGGAGAAGGCCGGCACCGTCAACCAGCAGAATTTCGCGGCGCGCTTCGCCGGCGTTCTGCCGCCTCCGCCTCCGCCCGCGCCGCGCGTGATTCCGCAGGGACGCGACCGCGAGGTCCCCACCTGGCCGGAGTTCAACAAGATCATCGGCGGCATGTTCAAGTGGCATTGGCTTGATCCGCAGTTGATCTCGGTGAAGATCGACGACCCGAAGAGCCCGATCACGGCGGTATTCAAAGGCCAAGGTTTCGATATTCACGACGAGACCTATACCTTCGGCATGGAAGTCTACTCGCGCACCAATCTGCATGTTCTCACCAGCGTCGATTACGACAAGATGAGCGATACGGATAAAGCCAAGGAAGAGTATCCGCGCGCCGATCACGATTACGGCCTAAGCTGGATCCGTCCGGAAGGCAAGGGACGCATCTTCTACGAGGCCCACGGCCACAACGAAAAGGTCTACGCGATCACCCCGATGCTGGAACACGTCCTGGCGGGCATGCAGTACGCCATAGGCGACCTGCAAGCGGACGACAGCCCGAGCAGGAAGTAGCGGAAATTTTGCGATGACGGAGGCCGGCAATGGAGCGATGCTCCGCGCCGGCCTTCGTGTGTTTGGGCACTCCCCTGGTAGTGCGCCCGATGTTAGGTTGAAATCAGTGCTACCCCGGGTTGCGGTACTCTTCGCTCTGCTTTGTTCGAGCGGCCTCGCTCAGTATTCCGGCCTCTCTGCCACCGCTGACGGATCGTCCGTCTATTTCGTCACGACTCTGCGGCTCCGCAATACGCAGGAACCGCGCAACGGAAAAGTCTTCGTCGCGGCGGATACGGTGACCCTGTTCCGCGCGCACGGGCCGGAAGGCGTCGCACCCGGCACGCCACCCTGCGGCGTGAGCGGCTTCCAGGATTACACCAGCGCGGAAACGTCCGCTTCTGGCGCCGTGGCTTTACAGTATGCGGCGAACTCGTACGGCGGCTGCTCGTTTCCCATCAACACTAATATGTCGCAGGTGTTGACGGGCGCGGCGGAGATGGAACTGCACGGCATCACGCGTCTGAGCCCAAACGGTAGATATGCTTTTAATTTTCTGGCGGCAACGCTGCGGCCGTGGGACCCATTCACGCTGGCTTCGATCGATCTGCAGACGCAGGTGAAGACGCCGGTGAAGGGACCGGCGATCAGCTTCCCGGATTCCGTTAGGTTGCCCTCCGGACGCGGTGTTGCCGATGATGGGACTGCCATCCTGGGCGTCTTCGTGGGCGGCACTACGGGCGGCCGCGGCTACCTTCTCAGGCCGGGCGCCGATCCGCAACTTTTCAGCGAGGGAATTCCGCTGGCGATCGACGCTGCCGCCGCGCACGTGCTCTATCAGGGAACAGCCGGGGTGGCGCTCTTCGACCTGCGCACCGGCCAATCGACTCTGCTGGTGACCGACAGGCAAGCATTCAATTTCCAACTCAGCAATGATGCGCGCCGCCTGGCTTACATCCAGTCGGGCCAGGTGCATGTGCTGGACACCGTCACAAGCGCCGACCGCACGCTTAGCAACGACGCAGCAGGCATCACCGCGCTCGGTTTGTCCGGCGACGGCAAGGTGGTATACGCGGAGACGAGCATCGGACGCCTGCTCAAGATCGCAGTGGATTCCGGTGTGACCGTCGAACTCATCGGCCACACGCCTTATATCAGCACGACGTTTGCCGCTCAACCGGGACTGGTCACGACGCTCAACGGCGGCGGACTCGCGACGGCGGCCATCGATAATCAGCCGCCTTATCCCGCCTGGGCAGGCACGCTGACAATGTGGATTGGCGAGCGGAAGGTGCCGGTCATCGGCGTGAAGCCCGATAGCGTGACTTTCCTGGTGCCGTGGGACATTCAAGCCGTTGACGGCACAGTGCGCGTGCAGGCCGAAGTTTCCGGCGAGCATACGCCGTTCTACTATCCCGAGGTGGAACTGCCCATTTATGCGGATTCCACGCCGCGCGCCGGGGCGGTGACGCGTGCCAATTGGGAGCAGTTTTATGTGGGCCCGGTGAGTCCGGGAGAGATCATTCATGTGTTCGCGCTCGGCTTCGGTCCGGTCTCGCCGGAGGTGCCGGAAGGCGCTGCGGCGCCCGCAGTTGAACCCTATGCGCGGCTCGCGCAGCCCTTGACGTGCGGCAATCTCGACGTGCTTTATGCGGGGCTGACGCCCTACACGGTACAGCGCATTTATCAGCTCGATCTGAGGATCGGGCCGAAGGTGGGATACCAGCAGTTCAGTTGTACGGTGGGCAACTCGGCGCCCTTTATTTTTCTCACGCTGAACGTGGCGCCTTAGGCGGCGCGCCTGAAGGCCGACCTTCGGTCTCCTGGACAAGGCAGAGCCTTATCCCACTTTCGAAGCGGGGAGGACGGGCCACAAAAAACGATGGCCCGTCCCACCCGGAATTGCAGTTGCGGCAGGCTCGAATACCCGGCAGGAATGCCTGCCCCACAAATACCTGCACACCGGGGGTACCCCCACAATCCACGGAAAGGAGTCCTGTAGAAAGCGAAACGCGAGGCTCGCCGCAGGGCAGGGAAGTTACTCTTTCCCCAGCCTGCCGCGGGCCTCGCGTTTTGCCTTGTGGAGGAAGCTTTCGGCGGTTACGCGTTGACCAACTGCTTCGTACCGCGCTCCGTGATGGGCACGAAATTACGCACTGCTTCGCCCGAATACACCTGGCGCGGGCGGGCGATCTTGGTGTCGCCATCCTGCAGCATCTCCTGCCATTGTGCCAGCCACCCGACTGTGCGCGGAATGCCGAACAGCACAGTGAACTGATCGGGCGTGAACCCCATCGCCTGATAGATGATGCCCGAGTAGAAATCGACGTTCGGATAGAGTTTGCGCTTGATGAAGTACTCGTCGTTGAGCGCGATCTTCTCGAGTTCCAACGCGACATCGATCTTGGGATTGCGGCCGGTGACTTCGAAGACTTCCTCCGCCACCTGCTTGATGATGCGCGCGCGCGGATCGTAATTCTTGTACACGCGATGGCCGAAGCCCATCAGTTTGCGCTTGCCATCCTTCACCTGCTGGATGAAGCCGGGGATATTCTCGTTGCTGCCGATCTCCGCCAGCATGCGCAGCACTTCCTCATTGGCTCCGCCGTGCAGTGGACCGCTGAGCGCGGCGATGGCGGCGGCGGCCGTCACGAAGGGGTCGGCATGCGAACTGCCCACGGCGCGCATGGTGCTGGTGCTGCAATTCTGTTCGTGATCGGCATGCAGGATGAAGAGCACTTCGAGCGCGCGCGCCAGCACGGGGTTGGCGGCGTACTTGGGCTCCGTGCGCTTCCACAGCATGTTCATGTAGTTCTTGGTGTAGCCCATTTCCGGATCTGGCGAGATGTAGGGCAGGCCGAGACGGTGGCGGTAGGCGTAGGCGGCCAGCGTCGGCATTTTGCCGATCAGGCGCACGATCTGCTTGTGGCGCGATTTGGGGTCGCCGATATTCTTCGCTTCGGGGTAGAAAGTGGAGAGCGCCGCCACGGTGGAAATCAGGATCCCCATGGGGTGCGCGTCATAGTGGAAGCCATCCATGAACTTCTTCACGTTTTCGTGAGTCATGGTGTGGCGCATCACTTCGCACTGCCAGTATTCCAACTGCGTCGCGGTGGGCAATTCGCCGTTCAGCAGGAGGTAGGCAACTTCCAGAAAGCTGCACTGCTCGGCCAGTTGCTCGATGGGGTAGCCGCGGTAGCGCAGAATGCCCTTGTCGCCATCCAGATAGGTGACTGCGCTCTGGCACGAGGCCGTGTTCATGAATGCCGGGTCGTACGTCATCAGACCGAAATCGTCGGGACCGGTCTTGATCTGCCGCAAATCCATGGCGCGGACGGTGCCGCGGTAGATCGGCACGGTGTAGGTCTGCTGCGTGCGATTGTCCGTAATCGTCAGGGTCTCATTGTCGGTCATGCGAACCTCCTGGAAGTCAGACGGCAATGTGCACGTTGAATTCCATACCATAGTGTCTTAAATTGCAACACTTGCGCGGAGTTTTGGTCGAGTTTTTCGACCCTGCGAACCGGCGCAGGGGGTTTTCGCGCAAATAGGGTGCGTGCAAGCCCCCAGTCCGAAGGTGGGGCCACTCCTGGAAACGCTCGCACGCGATACACTGTGCTGCATGAATCGCCGCCGATTTGTCACATCTTCGGGCGTTGCCGCCATCGCGCTTGGCGGTGGAGTAGCGGCCCAAAAGGCGGTCGCCGCCGGGAAGCCTGCCCTGATGAAACTGGGCTGCCAGAGCGCGCCGACCAACGAGAAACACCTGCAGTACTTTGCCCGCTACGGGGTGCGGAACATCTGCGGATATCCGGCGATTGCGGGCGACCGGCTGTATGCCACGGTGGACGAACTGAAGTCGATGGTGGATCTGGCGGGCAAACACGGGATCTCGGTGGACACGCTGGGGCCTCCCTTCCTCGAATCCAGCCACATCGACCGGGAGAAGCACGGCGCCATCATGCTGGCGCAGAGTCCGGAGCGGGATCGGGACATCGAAGCCATGCAGACGCTGATCCGCAATTGCGCGGCGGCCGGCGTTCCGTCCATCAAATACAACATGAGCATCCTCGGGGTGCTGCGCACTGCGCGGTCGCCTGGCAGGGGCGATGCCACGTACAGCACCTGGAAACGCAAAGAGGCCAACCCGGCCACGCCGCTCACCCGCGCAGGCAAGGTCGATGCCGCGGCATTCTGGGAGCGCATCACTTACTTTTTGGAACGCGTGATACCGGTGGCGGCGGAGTATAAGATTCGCATGGCCTGCCACCCGCACGATCCGGGGGTACCGCCCGAAGGTTATCAGGGAGTGAATCGCGTGCTGGGCACGGTGGACGGGCTCAAGAAGTTCATCACCATCAAGGAAAGTCCGTATCACGGTTTGAATTTCTGCCAGGGCACGGTGTCGGAAATGCTGCAGGATCCGGGTAAGGAGATCTTCGAGGTGATCCGCTATTTCGGCACGCGGAAGAAGATATTCAACGTGCATTTCCGCAATATCCGGGGGCGCCGCGACGATTTCGTGGAGACCTATCCGGACGAGGGCGACGTGGATTTCGTGAAGGCGTTGCTGACCTACAAGGAGGTGGGCTACCCCTACCTGCTGATGCCCGACCACGTGCCGGAGGCGGCGGACGATCCGCGGAGTTTGCAGTCTTTCGCCTTCTGCTACGGATACATCCGGGCGTTGCTCCAGGCAGCCGACCGGATGGCGTAGCGGGGGAGTCCGCGCGGTGCCGCGCCGTGCCTAAGCAGCACGTTACTCAAGCGGAGGCTTCAGTTCCGATTCCGCTTCGGCCGCGAGGGCATCTGCCGGGCCGGAGGCTTCTGCCTGATCCAGCAACTCCTCAGCCTCTTTGACTCTTCCGCGCGGTACCTTCACCTCGAAACCGAGGTTGGGGTATTGTGGCGCGCCGACCATCATCGCCGGGATGCCACTGGATTCCATCAGGCCTCGGATGGTGTTGGCTTCCATTTCCGAAGAGACGCCTTCGGAACTCCACAGCGTGACCATATCCAAGGCATGCGAGGTGAGCAGCAAATCCGAGCCGGCTTGTTGCTCTTCTTCACGTTCGGGATCTTGCGCCATGACTTAAGGATATCGCAGAATAGGGGAAGGAGCCTTCAAACATGTCTGACGAACGCGTGGAATCGAACGAGTGCCAAAGCCAGGCCGGAAGCAATGTTGCCTGGTTCCTGACCGGCGCTTTCCTTGGCGCCGCAGCGGCCATTCTTTACGCCCCGCAGAGCGGTAAGGATACCCGCCAGTATCTCAGCGACAAGACGCAGAAGGGTCGCGATGCCGTGGAATCGGCAGGCCAGGACATCGCCGAAACCAGCAAAGATATGTTCGAACGCGGCCGCAAACTGGTGGACGACGCCGCAGACCTGTTCGAGCGCGGCCGCAAATTGGTTAAGGGCTAGGGATTAGGGTCAAAGCTTGGCGATTTCTCCGTATTGCCACGCCCAGTTGGGCGATTTCGCCCTGACTCTGGTGCAGGATTCCGTGTATTGGTGGGATGGCGGCGCTATGTTCGGCGTCGTGCCCAAGACGCTGTGGAGCCGCAAGTCCCCGGTCGACGACCTCAATCGCGTGCCGCTGGGCCTGAACTGCTACCTCATCCGGACCGGCGAACACACGATCCTGATCGAGACGGGCGCCGGCGATAAGATGGACGCGCGCGGCCGCGAACGCGCCAAACTGCCGCCGGAAGTGGAACCGTTGCCCGAGGTGATCGCCCGGCACGGAATCGACCCCGAATCCATCGACATTGTCATCAACAGCCATCTCCACTGGGACCACTGCAGCGGCAATACGGTGCTGACGCCCTCGGGGGCGGTGCCCACTTTCCCCAACGCGCAATATTTCGCCAGCCGCGGGGAGTGGGAGCACGCCCATGAGCGCCACGTGCGCGACAGTGTTGCGTACATCGACGCCAACTACGATCCCCTGCTGGAAGGCGGGAAGATGACGCTGGTGGAAGACGGTCACGAAGTGGTCCCGGGGGTCACGATGCAGCGCGCTCCGGGGCACAATCGGGACATGATGGTGATTGTCGCCGAGAGCCGCGGGCAGAAATTCTGTTTCCTTTCCGACATGGTCCCGACGGCGGCCCACCTGCAACCCACATGGGTGCCTGGTTTCGACCTGTATCCCCTCGACGCCATTGATACCAAAACCCGCTGGCTGACCCAAATTGCCGATGAGGGCTGGCTCTGCGGGTTTGCGCACGAGCCCGGAATCGCATTCAGCCGGATCGCCACCGATCCGAAAATGAAATTCAAGGTCGCGTAACCGGACAATTTGTATCTGAACATCCGTTATAATGGGCGGGTCATAAAAACAACTCAGCGCTGCACCGAATGAAGAGATTTTTACTGATTCCTTTGGTAATCGTCACGCTGCTGCAACTGGCCGGCATCGCCGCGCCGGCGCAAGCTGCGAAAAAAAGCGCCGCCAGGAAGAAGTCGCCGAAAAAATCGACGAGGCTTCCGTACAAGGCGAAGGTTCCCGGAGTGGACCCGACCGTGGGCGACAACGTCGATGGGGACGACCTGGTGATTCGCCGCGCTGCCGTGGCCGCACTGGGCTCGTTCGCGGGAAGCGTGGTGGTGGTGGATCCCTCGAGCGGCCGCATCCTCACCATGGTGAACCAGAAGCTGGCGCTGAAGACCGGCTTTGTGCCCTGTTCCACCATTAAGCTGGTGACGTCGCTGGCCGCGCTCACCGAGGGGATTGTCAGCAAAGACACCAACGTCTTCACGGGCCGGTACACGCGTTTCAATCTCACGCAGGCGCTGGCGCATTCCAACAACCAGTACTTCCACATTCTGGGCACTCGCCTTGGGTTCGACCGGGTGCATCACTACGCGGAGATGCTGGGGCTGGGCGAGAAGGCGGGCACGGATATTCCCGGCGAGCAGCCCGGAATTCTTCCGCTTGAAGAGCCGAAGACCGGGGTTGGGTTGATGACCAGTTTCGGAACGGGCATTTCCATGACGCCGCTGGAACTGGCCGCGCTGTTGAGCGCGATTTCCAATGGCGGCACGATGTATTACCTGCAGTATCCGCGAACGCAGGAGGAGGTGGACCGTTTCAACCCGAAGGTCAAGCACTCGCTGCAACTCGCGCCCACCGGAATCGAAGACATCAAGGTGGGGATGCGCGGGGCGGTGGATTTCGGCACGGCCCGGCGCGCTGGCTACGACGATACCGAACCGGTACTCGGCAAGACGGGCACCTGCACGGACTTTCAGACGTCCAGCCACATGGGCTGGTTCGGCTCGTTCAATGAAGTGGGTGCGCATCGGTTGGTGGTGGTGGTGATGCTGACGGGCGGCCGGAATGTCAGCGGTCCGATCGCTGCCGGAGTCGCCGGGAACATCTATAAGCGGCTCTCGGCCGAACGGTATTTCGTGGCGGATGGAGAGCCGGCGAAGAAGCGGTCCGACCTGCCGGAAATCATCACTACGATGCCATACCGCGGCGACGGGCGGTAACTAAGTGGGGCAGGCAGTGGCGGATGGAGATGGGCGACCTTCAGTCGCCTTAAACAGACCATCGTTTTTAGTGGCCTGTCTTGGCCGAGCGAAGACCCAGATCCTCAGCGGCAAGGCGTAAAAATGTCCAAACTCCAGGGGCGAGCTGCGCTCGCCTGCACAAGGCTGGAGCCTTATGCCACCATGCTAATCCAAACCGACTCGGCGTAACATGGCGGTGAAGCGCGTGTCCTGCCGGACTCCGTCGAATAGCGGATCGACCTTCAGGTACGCAAGCCACGGGGACTGGTCCTCATACCCCTTCTTCATCCAGTCGAACGCCTGATCCGTCTCGCCGAGCGCGACGTGAATCACGGCCACCCACATGGGCTGCACGTAAGTCTGCTGCGCGCGCTCCTTAAGCTGGTCGAGAATCTTGCGGGCCTCCGCGCTCTCGTGCGAGAGGGCGAGCCCGAGTCCCAGGGCCGCCAGATCGTTGGTGTCGCCGTCCGACAGTTGCAACGCCTTACGGAATTCGGTGTTGGCTTCCGCGGGCGATCCCTTCTGCAGGTACGCCCGTCCCAGGCATATGTGGGCGGGAGCGAAAGACGCCTCCATGGCCGCCGCTTTCTGACACTGTTCGGCGGCCAGCGCCGCTTTACGCGCGTAATAGGCGCGGTAGCCCTGTGACACGCTGACCGCGGGAGACATGGGGCTCAATTCGCCGGCGCGGCTCAACTCCGCCTGCGCCTCGTCGAAACGTCCCAGGGCAGTGAGATACTCGCCGTACCAGGCATGCGCCGGCCAGTAAGCGCCGTTCAAAGAGATGGCGCGTTTGAATTCCTGCTCCGCCCCCGACCAATCCCACTCGCGGAATTTGGCGAAGCCGAGCGAGGTGTGCGCCTCGCTGAGACTATCGTCCAACTCCAACGCCTTGGTGGCTGCCGCCTTTACTTTCGGCGTGACTTCGCGCGCCGGCAGCACATTCAAATCCACCATCAGAGCGTAGGCATCCGCCTCTCCCGCGTAGGCCAGGGCATAACGAGCATCCTTTTGGATGGCCTGCTGGAAGAAATCGATACTCTGCTGCACGCCTTCGAGCGTGCGCTTGTTCCAGAAATAGCGCCCCTGCAAATAGAGTTGGTAGGCCTCGGTATTTTCGGTGGCATGGCGGGTGAGGCGCTGCTTCTCTTCGCCGCTCAGCCGCATTTGCAGCTTGTCGGAAATCTCGCCCGAAATCTGATCCTGTATGGTCATCATGTCGGACACTTTGCGCGTGTACTTAGCGCCCCAGATCTGCCGGTCGTTGCGCACGTCGATCAGTTCCGCGGAGATCGCAAACTCGTCGCCGCGCTTCACCAGGCGGCCGGTGAGGACCGTCTTGACGCTGAGTTCCTTGCCCGCCGCCGCGGGATTCAGGTCTTTGCCGCGGTAACGGGCTACGGAACTGAACGAGCGCACCGAGAGTTTCGGCAACTGCGAAAGATTGTTGATGATGCTCTCGCTAAGGCCGTCGCTCAGATATTCAATCGAGGGATCGGCGGCGACGTTGACAAAGGGCAGCACGGCGAGCGAATCCCCGCCGGTATCGCGCAGCAGCCAGAAGGCCAGCACCACTGACAGCAGGGCCAGCGCTCCGACGATCGCGCCCGCCAGCGCAAAACGCGAGCGCCCAAGCGCCCGGGGCGCCTCGCCGGATGGCACGGATGGCGCGGATGACGCGGATGGCGGGGCCGGGGAGGAAGACGCCGGCACCGTCTGGTTCGATGCACTGCCGCTTACCCGGCGCGCGGAAGGCGTGCCCGCCGACCCGGTATCGGGACGTGCGATCGGCGCGGTCTGCGACACCGATACGTCGCTAGCGATCCGCGTGGCGCTGGAATCCCGCCGCAGCCGTTTCAAATCGGCGCGCACCTCCGCGGCCGACTGGTAGCGCATCTCGCGGCTCTTCTCCAGCGCCTTGCTGACGATGCGTTCGACTTCTTCCGGGACGTCCGGACGCAGCTGCCGCAGGCCCACCGCCGTCCCGGTCAGAATCGAGACGAAGGTCAGCGCCACCGTGTTGCCGTGGAATGGCGATTTCCCGGTCAATATTTCGTACATCACGTCGCCGAAGGAGAACAGGTCCGTGCGGGCATCCAACTCTTCGCCGCGCGCCTGCTCTGGGGACATGTACGCCACCGTGCCCATGGTGGAGCCCGGACTGGTCAGCATCGCATCGATTGCGGCGGTGGGCGCCTCGGAGCGATTTCCCGTGCTGTCGCTGATGCCGAAACCGACCTTGGCCAGGCCGAAGTCCATAATCTTGATCTGCCCGCGCGTGGTGACGAAGATGTTGGCCGGTTTGACATCGCGATGCACGATGCCCTTGGTGTGGGCCGCATCCAGGCCGTCGGCAATTTGAATGGCGAGATCCAGGAACTCTTCGAACGGGGGCAGCACGTCGTGGAACTTGTCCTTCAGCGTCTGGCCTTCCAGGTGCTCCATCACCAGGAAGGGCAATTCGCCATCGCGATCGATATCGTACAGCGTGCAGATGTTGGGGTGATTCAGCGAAGAGACGGCGCGCGCTTCGCGCTGAAAACGTTCGATGGACAGGCGGTCGGCCGCCAGCGTATCGGGCAGAAACTTCACGGCCACGGTACGTCCCAGGCGCAGGTCTTCGGCCAGGTAGACCACGCCCATGCCGCCGCTACCCAGCGCGGACAGGATCCGGTAATGTGAGATCGTCTTGCCGATCATGACAGCAGCCCAGGGAGTTCCAGGCAGTTTACACTGTTTCGCCCAGTGATTCCATCATCGCAAAGGATAGCCCTTCTCTCCGGGACGGGCTCCGTTGATCTTCAACACTTTCAGGCCCTTGGGGATCTGGTTCGCCTCCACGAACGCGATGGCTCCGGGGATCGCCCCCGTCAGTTCGGCCGCCGTCTCGTTGGAATAGACGATGCGCGGACCGCTGGCTGCTTCGGCGCGAAACACCTTGGCGATCCAATACTGCCGGAACTGCGCTTCCGACATCTGGTAAATCGTTTTCAGCACGACTTCCCGTTCGCGTGCTCCCGGAGCCCGTACCAGCAGCGTGACCTTCAGGTTGGACGCCCAGAATTGCCGGTCGCCCAGCATCACGCGCCGCAGTTCGGCAAACGTCAAATTGTCCACCGGCACGTCGGGACGCACGACAATTGCTATATCGTTTTCGGCTGCCGGAATATTCCCGGCAGCGAGGGCGAAAGGTACCACCGCCAAAAAAGTTCTGCGCGAGATGTTTCGCTGGTTCCGCATATCCCGCCTAGAAGGTAAAACTGGTCTGCAGGAACGCCCCGTTGATGGACGGCAAATTCCGGCGGCTGTAGTTCCGGTACTCCAACTTGAAGGCGGCGAAACTGGAGATGTCGTAGCGTACGCCCACGGTGGAGGCGTGGAAACTGGGCACGGAGCGGAAGATCGCGTCGGCCTGCGGAATGTGCATGTACTCGAAACGGTAATAAGGCTTCCAGAGCTTGGCATCTGCGGGCAAGCGGTAGGCCGTCTGGACGTATAATGCCTGGCTGTGCACGGGGGGAGCGCCGCTCAGCGGCTGGTGCGTAACGTTGGCGAATTCCGCGATCACTTCGGGCGTCTCCTTCTGCCAGACGATGTGGGCGGATTGGATCCATTCGCGCGCCGGATTGCCGGTCAGGGGATTGACCAGGTCGCGATAGACGCTGCCGCCCACTTGCAGTCCATAGAGCTTGTCGGGCTTGACGAAGGCGTTCACCAACCAGGCGCGATGGTTGTTGATGTCCCCGATATCGCCGCCGCGGCCGATGACCTGTCCGCGGCCGTTGCCCATTCCCACGTTGTAATTGAGGTTCAAGCCGCCGGCCGGCACGGCGCCCTCCACCAGCATGCCGATGAAGTGCACTGGAATGAAACTCCCGCCGAATTGCGTCATCTCGGGACGGCTGGCGGTGGTCTGCAGCCACTGGCCGTGATGGTAGGCCGTGTTCCAGTAATTGATCGGCGTATGATAGCGGCCGAAAGATACTTTCAGATAGTCATTCAAGTCATAGCGGATAATCAGGCGCTCTAACTCCGCGTTGAAGCCGGTGGCGGCGGGGGAGCCGGTGCCGGCATCGGCTCGCGCGGTGGCGCTCAGTTCACCGAAGACACTTACTTTCGGCGACAGCGCCGCGCTCAAATGCAACGCGAACTGACCCTCCTGAAATCCGGTGTGCGGGTTCAGGAGAGTCTGGGTACCGAAGCCGCCCGACGCGCCGTGCAGATCGGTCGCGGCGAAGTTGAAATCGCTGAAGCCGGAGAGACGCAAGGCGGGATAATTGGGCTGCGCGGCATCGGGCATCGGCGGAGTATCGTGGGCGTGGGTCGCGGTCAGGGACGCGGGTGCAGGCTCCGCCGCGGGAGGCGTAGGAGTGGGCGGCGCGGCCGCGCGCGGTCCCCCATTTTCCAACTGCACCACCCGTTTCTCCAGCGTGTCGATGCGTTGCAGCAACCGTTCAATCAATTCCCTGGTAGCCGGATCGGCGGTCTGCGCTACGGCACACGGCGGCAGCAACAGAACCAGACCCATGAATAGTCGTACAACGCTCATAAACCTCCCTCCAGGGCCCCGCAGGTGATCGTATACAGACGGTCCGCGTTCGGGGACGCCCCGGCGGATATTGGAAAAGAGTAGCACACCCGCTGCCGGGTACTTGAGGTTATCGCCGCGGAATAGTCCCGGTCGTGGCGTGGGTGCCGGCGATGCGCTGGGCGCGGGCCACGCTTTCGCCTTCACGATGCCGCGCATGCTCTTCGATGCCTCGCCCCAGGGAAGGGAGGGATTCGTTCACTGCGGCAGCGGGGCCGGGCACGGGCTAAACCGCCGCTTACTTTCGGGCTGACCGATCCCGCAGCCAGGCAATCAACGCGGCGGGATCGTCCGTGATGATTCCGTCCACGCCCGCCGTGACCAGCTTCTTCCATTGGTCAGGCGTATTCACGGTCCACGGAAGCACTTTCAGGCCGGCAGCGTGCGCGGCTTTTACCTGCTCCGCGGTCACCAGCTGGGAGGTAGGCGATACGATCCGTGCGTGGCCTTCCTGTCCGATCGCGACGAAATCCTTCGGCGTGCCGGAATAGAGCGCGGAGCGCTTGATCTCTGGCGCCAGTTTCTCCATCGCCAGCAGAGTGCGGAAATCAAAGCTCTGCAGGACCACGCGCGATTCCAAATGATGCCGCCGGATCGCCTCCAGCACCAGCTTCGCGAACTCTTCCGGCGGCGGCGTCAATTCCGGTTGCGCGGGGAAGATCTTGGTTTCAATATTGAACAGGAAGCTTCCTTTTGGCGCCAGCGCGAAGACTTCATCGAGCGTCGGCATTTTAGTTCCGGGGACCGCCTGCTGTTTGGGAAACGCGGGATTCCCGTGGGCTCCGCAATCCCACTGGCGCACTTCGGCCAGCATGAGTTCGCGAATGACCGCACCGTCGCGTGGACCCGTGCACACCGGCGACCTCAGTTGAGCATCGTGCGACACCACCAGCACGTTGTCTTTGGTCACTGCCATGTCCAACTCCAACGCATCCACGCCGGCCGCAATCGCGTATTCGAAGGCGGGAAGAGTATTCTCGGGGCGCACGGCGCGCGCTCCACGATGTCCGTGCACTTCGATGCCTGCGCCGAATGCGGCGGCTGAGGCCATTCCCATCAATAAAATCCGTTTCATTTATGGCCAGTTTATCGGCCTCGACTTACAGCCTTATGACAATCAGCAGTTGTAGCGCAATGTTTACGCGTCTGCAATCGCCATTTAGCGTGGGGAGGCTATTCTGGCTGCCGATGATCAAACAGAGAACTTTGAATCTCGCGATGAATCGTTTGGCGTTTTTGCTGCTCTGCGGTGCGCCGCTCGTGGCGCAATTCGACAGCGCCGAAGTGCTCGGCACGGTTCGCGACTCATCCGGCGCAGCGATTGCGCACGCCTCCATTCAATTGCTCAATCAGGGCACCGGGATACAGGCCCGAACCCTCACCGGCGAAGACGGCGGCTATACGTTCAGCAATGTGCGTATCGGAACGTATACGGTTGCCGCGGAAGCCGCCGGATTCTCCAAGGCCATTGCAAAAGATGTGACCGTGAACGTGGGCGCCCGCCAGCGGGTCGACCTCAGCCTGCAGGTGGGAGCGATGACGGAATCCGTGGAAGTGATCGCGGCCGCAGCGGTGCTCGAGACCGACACGAGTTCGCGCAGCCAGTTGATCAACAGCCACGGCGTCGTCGAACTGCCGCTTAACGGCCGCGCGTATTCCGACCTCGCGCTGCTCACCACCGGAGTGGTGAAATCGCCATCCTCCGGCAGCCGGGAAGGCGCCTTCATCGTCAACGGACTGCGCAGCACTTACAATAACTATCTGCTGGACGGCGTGGACAACAACGCTTACGGAACCAGCAATCAGGGCTTCGCCAATCAGGTGGCGCAGCCCTCTCCCGATGCCATCGCGGAGTTCAAAGTCATCACCAACAATTACAGCGCCGAATACGGCCGGTCCGGCGGCGCCACCATCGACGTGGCGTTTCGCAGCGGCACCAATCGACTGCACGGCACCCTCTACGAATTCCTGCGCAATACCGACCTCAACGCGGTGGGCTACATTTTCGGCGCGCGCGCCGCTACCTTCATGAAGCCTACGCTGCAGCAGAACCAGTTCGGCCTCACCCTTGGAGGCCCCGTGGCACGCAACCGGGTCTTCTTCTTTGCCGATTACGAAGGGTTCCGCAACCTCCAGCGAACCAATTCGTTTTCCAGCATCCCTTCGTTGAACGACCGCCAGGGCATTCTTCCGGTGGCGGTGAGCAATCCGCAAACCGGGGCAATTTATCCGGCGAATACGCCGATCCCGGTCACCGCCATCACGCCTTTTGCGCGTCAGGTGATGGCCGATCTGCCGGTGCCAAACGGTGCGGGCCGCTCCAGCAACTTTCAGCTGCTTGCCCTGAACCGCACCTACACCGACAAATTCGATGCCAAGGTGGACGGCAAGATCAATCAGAGCATGAGCGGCTTTCTGCGCGTGAGCCAGCGGAAGGCCAACAACTATAACCAGCCCGGGATCACGGGCGCGTCCGGCGGAGGAGGCAACGGCTTTATCCGTGCCTTGAATCAACAGGCCACCGCGGCTTATACCTGGGCAGTCAGCCCCACCTCGATTCTCGAAGGCCGCTTCGGCATCAGCCGGACCAACGCGGGCAAGACGCCGCCCTACATCGGCGGCCCCAGTATGCTCGAGCAGTACGGCATTGCTGGTCTGCCAACTTCTGAAATCACCGGTGGACTCACTCCGCAATCCATCAGCGGCCTCACGCAGCTTGGCCGTCAGGCCACCAATCCGCAATTTCAGAATCCGCTTAACTTCAACTACAAAGTGAATTTCACCCACAATATGGGCCGCCACGCGATCAAGGCCGGTTACGAATACGTCGTGATTCGCACGCAGGTGCTCGACGTCAATCCGTTGTACGGGCTGGATTCTTACGCAGGGGGCTTCAGCCGCCCGGCGGGCGGCCCGGCGGACGCGACCAGCTACTCGATTGCCGATTTTCTATTCGGCCTGCGCAGCGCCTATCAACTGGCAACTTATCGCGTGGGAAATTACCGGCAACACGAACACTTCGCGTATTTCCAGGACGATTTCCGGTTGAACAGCCAACTCACCCTGAACCTGGGCGTGCGCTACGAGTACGCAACGCCGCGTTGGGAGCGCGACAATCAACTCTCCAATTTCGACCCCGCGACCAACACCATGATCATGGCGCGCGCCGGCAGCCTCGCCGATCGCGCCCTGGTCAACCCGGCGCGCAAGAACTTCGCGCCGCGCCTGGGCTTTGCGTACAGCGCCATGCCGAATCTGGTGCTGCGCGGCGGATACGGCATCGGTTACGTCCATCAGAACAGGGTGGGCTCGGGCGATCTGTTGGGCATCAACGGCCCGCAGGTGGTCATCGCCACCATCAACCAGAGCAACCCGCTCGACCCCGGCTTCCGCAGCACGCAACTGGGTTACGCCTCCGGCCTGACCTCGCCTGCCAACTTCAACCCGGTGGCCGCCAACGTCACCTACATGCCGCGCGATCTCAGGACGCCCTATGTGCAGAGCTGGTTCTTCAGCGTGCAGCGCAAACTTCCGTTGGAGACGGTGATCGATATCGGGTACGTGGGCAACCACTCCGTGGCCACACCGATTTTCGCCGATTACAACCAGGCGTACCCGCAGCCCACGTCGACGTCCAACGTGGCTCTGCAACTACGGCGCCCGATACAGAGTTTCGGCCCCATCACCTGGTACGATCCGGCGGGCTTTTCCAGCCACAATGCACTGCAGGTGAAACTGGAGCGCCGCTTCAGCAAGGGCCTGCAGTTCCTCAATTCCTTCACCTGGGGCAGAACGATGGACAACAGCACGCAAGCGCTCGACGGCAGCAACGGCAACCAGGCCAGTCCGCAGGACGTGCGCAACCTGGCCAGCGAAAAAGGCATTTCCAACTACGATGTGAAGTTCGTGGACGTGCTGAGCTTGATCTACGAGCTGCCCTTCGGACGAAACCGGCGCTTCGCCGGCAGGATCTCCGCCGCCGCCGACCAGGTTGTGGGCGGTTGGCAGTTCAGCTTCATCAGTACCGCGCTCTCGGCGCCGCCGGTGAATCTGCGCGCCTGGAACGGCAGCGTTCCGGCGGCTTTCCAGGTAAACGGCAATCTGGCTGAATGGCGCGGCGGCGAGGCCTACCGCCCCAATATCGCCGGCGCTGTGCAGAATTCCAATTGGACCACCGACAGCTACTTCAATACCGCCAACATCACGTTGCCGACTGACCCGAGCCATCCCTTCGGCAACGCCGGCCGGAATATCGCGCGTGGACTGCCGCTCAACTCGCTCGATCTCGGCATCTTCAAGAACTTCCGCCTGCCTGCCGAAGACATGAAGCTGCAGTTTCGCGCCGAAATGTTCAACGCGCTGAATCACACGAACTTCACGGCGCCGAATGGCGATCGCGCCTCCGCCGCCTTCGGCACGATTCGCAGCGCCTTTCCGGCGCGCCAGATGCAGTTTGCGCTGAAATTCCTGTTCTGATCTGGAGGTCGGGGCCGGGGAACTTTGCCCCGACCCGAACGGCATTACGGCGGGGATCGTGCTGTGTTTGGGCGGGACGGTTAGTCCATTACCGCGGCGGAAGCAAGCTGGGGCGTCAGGGCGATTTCCTCGCCTTCCTGAATCCCGGAACGGAGCGCCACATGGGTATGGCTGGACCCGGCGATCGCTACTTCCCGCGCCACGAAGGCGTTGCCCTGTTTGACGTAGACGATGGTCTTTCCACCGGCTTCGCTCATCGCTTCCACGGGCACCAGCAGCCCGTCGGCGGCGGGGGCGGTCTCCACATCGGCGCTGGCCGACAGATCCGGCATCAGCCGCGGATCCATCGAATCCAGTGCCAGTCGCACCGGAATGGTGCGAAGCACAAACTGCACGCGCCGTCCGCTGGTGGCCAGCGCGCCCACCGATGCGACATGCCCGCGCATCGCGATATCGGGGAACGCGTCGAAGTGGATCGCGGCCTTCTGGCCCAGGCGAATCAACTCGCTTTCTGCCTGATTCATGGTCGCGTCCAGCAGCATGCTCTTCGGTTCCACCACCCGCATGAAGGGCTGGCCCGGTCGGATCTCATCGCCCACTTTGATCTGGTTCATCTGGCCGCCGCGATACAGGGTCTGCATCACCACCATGCCGTCGATGGGCGAGCGAACGCTGCATTGTTCCACGTCCCGCTTGTACCGGTCACGGTAGCGCTGATTGCGCTCGTAATTGAGCTCGACGATGCGGTTGTCGGCGACCTGGCGCTCCTCGGTGAGCGGCATCTGCGTAAGGGCTTCTTCGTAGGCTTCCTGATATTCCTCGGCGGACAACCGCAGCGTCTCCGCCGTGATCGAATTGCGAACCGGGATGGTGCGCGCTTCCAAGAGCGCCTTATCCCAGGTGGCCTTGGCAACGCGCAAACGCTGCTTGAAGTTTTCCATCTGCGCCGCCAGTTGCGCGCGGCGTCGCTCGATCTCCAGTTTTCCCTGCAAGACGTTCGACTCTATGTCCTGCAACCGGTCTTCGATATCGCGCGCGTCGAACCGCGCAATCAAATCGCCGCGTTTCACGAGGGTGCCAGAGTCTGCCAGATAGATCAGGGTCAGGCCCCGGTCGGAAGTTGGACCCTGCAACAAGGGCGCGCCGATATTGGCGAACTGCCCCGCGGCAATGGATCCGCTGATGCGCCGTTTCTGTTGCACCACGCCGCGCACGGCCTTGACGGTCTTTACACCGGCTCCGCTCGAGCGCTGGGGTTGAGGACGCAGGTACCAGCCTGCCGCCGCGAGGGCCAGGCCGGCCAACACGAAATAAGGCCAGCGCCTCGTCTTCCCGGGTTCAGGAACGAGTGCAGCGGGGAGTCGCGGCGGCTCCAGAGCGGGTATCAACGGCGCGTTGGGCGATGCCGACATGAGATGTGCCTAAATCAACATTCTATATCGAAGACTAAGGGAACCGATTCAACCGTATCGTAATGATGTGTAAGGGCCGGGCAGATTGCCGAAATACTCTACACTTTGCCCGCGAAGCTGCGATAAGTGTAAACGAAATATCCGGTGGTGAGAAGCATGCCGGGAATGAACCAGATGAGTCCGACCTGTAATCCATAGAGCGCCGCGGCGGAGTTATAGACAGTCAGCGATAACTTCGGATCCGTTGCCGGTAAGACGTAGGGAAAGAGTCCAGCGGCTACCGAGGTCAGCATGCCGAGGATGAAGGCGCACGACGAGAGAAACGCCTCCAGGGCGCGCCCGGCTGCGTTCATCGCTTTCATGCCCAGCAGGCCGACCAGGGCGATCAGCGGAAAAATGTAGCACCACGGCCGGGCGGCGAAGCTCTCTCTCAAATGCGGCTGCACTCGGAAGCTTGCCAGCGTGATCACGATCACCGCGGCTAGCACACCCCACCACAAAATGGACGCCAGCACGCGGGCCCGGCGGTGAACCGCCCCGCTATTCTTGAGCGCCAGCCACAGGGCGCCGTGGACGGTCAGCGTGAGCAGGGCGGCGACTGCCACCAGAATGGTGTACCAGTCCAGAATGCCGGCCTCCGGACCGGCGGTGAAATCGGTCCACAGCGGGAGGAAGAATTCGCCCGCAGGGTCCAGCGGCACACCGCGCACGACGTTGCCCAACGCCGCGCCGAAGAAGATGGCCAGCAGCGCGCTGGCACCGGCGAACACCACGTCCCAAAGGGGGTGCCATACCAGGCTGTCGATATGATTGCGAAACTCGATAGCGATGCCGCGCAGAATCAGCAGCCACAGAACGATCATTAGCGGCAGATAAAAGCCGCTGAAACTCGAAGCATACAGCGCGGGAAAGGCGAAGTAGAGGGTGCCTCCCGCGGCCAGCAGCCACACTTCGTTGCCGTCCCATACGGGACCGATGGAGCGCAGCACTTTGCGCCGCTCCTCGTCGGTCTGGGCCACCAGCAGGTGCGCCGCGCCGGCTCCCAGATCGAAGCCATCGAGCACCACATAAACGGCGAGCATCACCGCCACCAGGCAAAACCAGATCGTCTCCATCGTCAGTACCCCGCCTGCGCCGGGAGCGCGTGCGGCGAGTCCGCGTGCTCCGGACCTTCTTCAATTTCGCGGCGAATCAGAAACAGAAAGAGGATTCCGAGCACCGTGTACATCCCCATGAAACCGATCAATGTGAAGAGTACGTTGCCCGGCGAAACGTGGGGCGAGAAGCCCGCCGGCGTGCGCATCAGGCCATAGATCAGCCAGGGCTGGCGGCCCACCTCGGCGGTAATCCAGCCCGCCGTAGTGGCGATATACGGGAAGGGCAGCAGCAGCATAATCAGCCAGAGCAGGGAGCGCGTGCGATACAGCCAACCCTTCCACAGGGCGAAGGCGGCCAGCGCCATGGCCCCGGTGAAGATGGTGCCCAGGCCCACCATGATGTGATAGCTGTAATAAAGCAGCGGGATGTTGTCGGGCCATTGATCTTTGGGGAACGAGTTGAGGCCGCGCACCTCGGCTTCCCAGCGCTGATAAGTCAGGAAACTGAGGGCATTCGGCACGGTCAGCGGATTGTCCAGGCGCTGCTTCTCCACATCGGGCTGACCCAGGATGGCCAGCGGCGCGCCGTGCTCGCTTTCGAAGAGCCCTTCCATCGCCGCCAGCGTCGCCGGCTGATGAAAGGCGATGTTCTTGCCCTGCCCGTCGCCGGTGGGGAACGCCATCAGGAAGGCGGAGATGGTGCCGGCGATCACGCCCAGGCGCACGAAGGTGCGGCCGTAGGTTTCATGTTTTTGCGAGAGCAGGTAGAACGCGCCCACACTCGCCATCACGAAGCTCGCCGTCACCACGGAGCCGATCATGTTGTGCAGGTACTGCCAGAAGAGCCACGGATTGGTGAAGAGGGCGGCGAAACTGGTCAGTACGATATCGCCGTTGGCGGCGACCCGATAGCCCACCGGATGCTGCATCCAGGCGTCGGTAGCGATGATGAAGAAGCCCGAAAGCCACGACCCGAGGAACACCAGGAAGGCGCTGAACCAGTGGGCTTTGGGTCCCAGCCGTTTTTCGCCGAAGAGAAAGACGCCCAGAAAGCTCGATTCCAGGAAGAACGAAAACACGCCCTCCATGGCGAGCGTCTGCCCGATCACTCCGCCGGCGGCTTTGGAGAAGCGCGACCAGTTGGTGCCGAACTGAAACTCCATCGGGATGCCGGTGACCACGCCCATGGCGAAATTGACGGCGAAGATTTTGGCCCAGAAGCGCGCGGAGTGCGCATAGTGTTCGTTGCCGGTACGGAGGGCCATGGTTTTGAGCACCAGAATCAGCAGTGCCAGGCCCATCGTTAGCTGAGGAAATAAGTAATGAAAAGTTATGGTGAATGCAAAGTGAAGACGGTGGAGGGTAAGCGCGTCCATGTCGGTGCCGGGTGGGGCGAACGACCATTATCGCGCGAATGGCGCGTGGGTAACGCCTTTCAGAGGTGAAAGTACGATAGAGGGAGGGGGCTGGTGGGACGCGGATTCTTCGCGCTTTTCCCGGAGAGTGGTGGAACAGGCCATCGTTTGGTGTGGCCTGCTCGCGCTTCGAAGCTGTGCGGACGGACCGCAAAAGACGATGGTCCGTCCCACCACGGCAGCGCGAGGGTGGCCTGTGAAACGGCGGCTGGGCTGAGCGCTGAAACCTGAGTTGGCCTGTGACAAGCGAAACCGCGCCCTGCGCTCCAGAGGTCACCAGCTATTCAATCCGGCGACGCCGGAGGCGGGGCTGATCGCTGATCGCTGAAAGCTCTCCCTACCTCGACGCGGATTGCTCGCGTGCCGCTCGCGTGGCCAGTTCATCGCAGCGATTGTTGTCCTCGTGATTGGCATGGCCTTTGGTCCAGGTCCAGGTAACGGTGTGGCGGTTGGCCTGCTCGTCGAGCGCCTGCCACAGATCCTGATTGACGACGGGCTTCTTGGCGGCGGTCAACCAGCCCTTCTTCTTCCACCCGTGAATCCAGGTGGTGATGCCGTTCTTCACATACTCCGAATCGGTCACCACTTCCACTTCACAATGTTCTTTCAGCGTCTTCAGGCCTTCGATGGCGGCCGTAAGCTCCATGCGATTGTTGGTGGTGTGCTTCTCCGAAGCCCACATTTCCTTCTTGAGGTCTTTGAACCGCAACACAGCGGCCCAGCCGCCTGGTCCGGGGTTTCCGAGGCAGGCGCCATCGGTAATCAGTTGAACTTTTTTCATCGGGCGAGTATGGGTTCAGCCTGGAAAAACGCGTCCACCAACTCCAGAATGGCCGCGGAGCTCTGCGCCGTGTAGATCGAAGCGCGCAACTGGGCGCCGTGGCGCACGCCATGCGTGAAGTAGGTGGCGAACTGCTTCATCTTGCCGACCGAGTCGTGGTCGGCGCGCGCCATCAGCATGTCGTAGTAACCTCGCATCATGCGATAGCGATCCTGGTGAGTCGCCTCCTCGTAGGAGCCGGTTTCCAGATATTGCTGAATCTGGCGGAAGATCCACGGGTTGGAACTGGCGCCGCGGCCGACCATCACGGCATCGCAATTGGTCTCGCGGATCATGCGCACGGCGTCCATCGGCGTGACGATATCGCCATTGCCGATCACCGGAATTTTGACCGCGGCCTTCACTGCCGCGATGCGGCTCCAATCGGCCAGGCCTGCGTAGCCCTGTTCGCGCGTGCGCGGATGCAGCGCGATGGCGTCCAGGCCGCAGTCTTCGGCCATTTTGGCCATCGGCACCGCCACCAGTTCGCTATCGTTCCAGCCTGCACGGTATTTCATGGTGAACGGAATGGTGATCGCGGCGCGGACCTCTTTCAGCACACGCCCCACCAGCGGCAGGTCGCGGAGCATTCCCGACCCGCCATTGCACTTCACCACTTTGTTCACCGGGCAGCCGAAATTCAGGTCGAGAATGTCGAAGCCCAGATCCTGGCAGACGCGCGCCGCTTCGGCCAGCACCGCGGGATCGGCGCCGAAGAGTTGGGCCGAAATGGGATGCTCGTCTGGGTCGAACGTCAGGTACCGCTGCAGCGTCTTATTCGGCTTGCGGCTCTTCACGGACGCGCTTACGCCATGCGAACTGGTGAACTCGGTCATGATCAGCCCGCACCCGCCCAGATTGCGGATGAAGCGGCGGAATACGGTATCGGTCACGCCCGCCATCGGCGCCAATACCGTGGCAGGCGCGAGCTTTACCTTACCGATCGAAAAGCCTGTGGGAAAGACTTGCATGGAAGAGCTGTTCCAATTTTATCATTTGCCGGAGGCTCCGCTCCGAAGCTCACATGAAACGCGCCGGGCCGCCGCTTCGTCAATGAAATGTGTAAGGAAGTTGACCGTATGAAGCCTCTGCACCTCGCACTCATCATCGCCGCCAGCACCGTCGGCGGTGGAATCATCATGATGGTTTCTCAACGGCCGCCGGTGCCTCACGTGGTGGCGCAAATGCAGAATCCCCCTGCCACGGCGCCGCCTTTGGCCGCGCCCGCTCCTGAGCCTGCCGTGGAGCCTGAAGCCAAACCCTCCCCCGTCGAGCCGCCCAAACCGGCGCGCGAGATGCCGAAACCGGTACGCACGAAACAACCCGTCCCCACTCAGCCCGCCGCCCCTGCGTCCCGGCCGGAACCCGTGCAGACCGCTGCCGCGGCGTCCGCGCCCGCGACTTCCATTACGCAGGCGCCCATTTCTGTTCCACCCGCGCGCGTCGAGCCGGAGCATGTGACTCCGCCTCCGCCGCCTCCGGCTCCGCCCGAACCGAACAAGGTGACGCTGAACGCCGGGACGATGCTTCCGGTGCGCCTTGTGGACGGGCTCTCGGCAGAGCGCAACATGCCCGGCGATTCCTTCACCGCAACGCTCGATAAGGAGCTTGTGGTGGGGGGCTTTGTGATCGCCGAGCGGGGCGCGCGGGTGGAAGGCCGGGTGATCGCGAGCGACCGCGGGGGACGCGTGAAGGGCGTGTCCGCGCTCGAAGTCGAATTGACGCGGATGCGCACGTCCGACGGCCAGAACGTTGCCATACAGACCGATGGGTTTGAACGGCGTGCAGAAGAATCGCATCGTGAGGACGCGACGAAGATCGGCGCCGGTGCGGCTGTTGGAGCGGTGATTGGGGCAATTGCCGGTGGAGGCAAAGGCGCCGCCATCGGTGCCGGAGTGGGCGGTGGAGCCGGCGCCGGCACGGTGATGGCGACGCGGGGTAAGGCCGCGACGCTCCCCTCGGAAACCCGCATCACGTTCCGTTTGAAATCGCCCATAATCATCACGGAAAAGTCGCGCGCGTAAGCAATCCTCTGGTGGCATTCCCGGATGGCGGCCAGCCGTGTTACTAATACGGAAGCCGCCATGAATTACTTCCAAGAGCACCAGGCCGACTTCCTGGAAGGTCTTAAGACCTTCCTGCGCATACCCAGCATCAGCACTCTCTCGGAGCACAAGCCCGACATCCGCCGCGCCGCGCAGTTCGCGGTGGACGAATTGCTTGCCGCCGGCATGACCGTCGCGGAACTGATCGAGGGCGATGGCAATCCGCTAGTGTACGCGGAGTGGCTTGGCGCACCCGGCAAGCCCACCATCCTCTTTTACGGGCACTACGACGTGCAACCGCCCGACCCTTTGGATGAGTGGACCTCCGCGCCCTTCGAGCCGGAAATTCGCAACAACAATATCTATGCCCGCGGCGCCTGCGACGACAAAGGCCAAGTCTACATCCAGATCAAAGCAGTCGAATCGCTGCTGAAGACCACGGGGAAGCTGCCGGTCAATGTGAAGTTCCTGCTGGAAGGCGAAGAAGAAACGGGCGGCGAACACATTGAGGCCTACGTCAAAACGAAGCCGCCGCGTCTCGCCGCCGACGCCGCCGTGGTGTGCGACACGGAGATGTTCGCTCCCGAACTGCCCACGATCTGCGTCGGGCTGCGCGGCCTGGTGTACTACGAACTGGCAGTGCAGGGGGCCGATCACGATCTGCACTCCGGGGTGTATGGCGGTGCGGCGCCCAACCCGATGCAGGCGATCGCCGAGATCATTTGCGCGTTGAAAGATCGCGACGGCCGCATTCTGATTCCGGGCTTCTACGACCGGGTGGCACCGCCGTCGGCCAAGGAGCGGGAAGCGTGGGCGCGCCTGCCTTTCAACGAAAAGGAATACACCGAAAAGGAAATGGGCGCACGGGAACTGACTGGCGAGCCCGGGGTGCCCCTCTTCGAGCGCGTGTGGGCTCGCCCCACGCTCGAAGTGCACGGCATCCGCGGCGGCTTCACGGGAGAGGGTGCGAAAACGGTGATCCCCGCGCGTGCCGTCGCTAAGATCAGCACGCGCCTGGTGGGCGATCAGAATGTAGACGAAGCGATCGCGCAAACGAAAGCCGCAGTAGCCGCAGCCTGTCCCCGCGGAGTTACTGCGCAGTTAAAGGTACTGAGCGCCGGCGCGCCTTCGTTGACTAATCCGGACAACGCGTTCATTCACGCGGCCGCTGAAGCTTTGAAGCAGACATTCGGGCAGGACACCGTGTACATCCGGTCCGGCGGGAGCATCCCGATCGTGGGCGTGTTCGACCGCTATTTGGGTATTCCGAGTGTCATGATGGGATTTGGGTTGCCGGACGACAACCTGCACGCCCCGAACGAGAAGTTCCATCTCCCGAACTTCTATCGTGGCATTGAGGCGGTCGCCCGCTATCTGGAGATTCTGGGCACGGAATAGCGCTCACGCGGCATCGTCATCCATGCCGAACGCAAGCGCACACCGGCAAATTACCGCCAGTGCCCGCGTTCGAAACGCCAATTCTGGCCGCGCTGATGCCAACTGCCCGGCACCCATACCGCGCGGCCGCGAAGCGGGCGCATCCAACGTCCATCCACCCAAGCCCAGTTATTGTTGCGGCGGTCCCAGTGACCGTCCGTCCAGACAAATCCCACGCCCGGGGCGCGACCGACCATTCCATAACGCGGAGCCGGCGGCGGTCCGAAGCGAGCCGTAGCGTAATATCCGCTGCCGGCGCACCCCGTCAATGCCGTACCGATCAATACCGTGGTGGTCAGGAGTAGTTTTTTCATTGATTGCTTTACCTCCTACCTGGACAAACGCAAGCCAGGGGCCATTGGTTGCGGACTATAAAGTTTTGTTAACGTTACGGCAATTTAATGGCATTCCCCCGTGATAAATGCGACACTGCGACGGAAGGAGAGTAACTGTGAAAGCAATTCGTATTCTTTCGTTAATGGCTATCTTTGCCGTGATGGCTCTGGCTGACGCCACCGGAACCTGGAAGGCCGCCATCGAGACGCCGAACGGCGCGATGGAACAGACTTTTAAACTGAAGGTGGAAGGCGACAAACTCACCGGCACCATGACCATGGGCGAAATGGGTGAAGGCGCTATCTCCGAAGGCAAAATAGAAGGAGACAACGTTTCCTTCGCCGTGGTGCGCGATTTTAACGGCAATCAGCTCCGCATCAACTACAAAGGCAAGGTCGCGGGCGATGAGATGAAGCTTGCCGGCGAAGTGGTCGGTATGGATCGCACGTTCGAGATGACGGCCAAGCGCTCGAAGTAATTTCACGGGCCGGGCGGGAAACCCACCCGGCCCCAATTGCCCTATGATTGGGGCATGGCCAGAGTTACGGAACTGTCTGTGAATGGCGGGCGGCGGCGTATCGATGCCGATTCCGACCGCACCCTCCTGTCTGTCCTGCGCGACGATCTCGATCTCACCGGCACCAAATTCGGCTGCGGCGAAGGGCAATGCGCTGCCTGCACGGTGCTGGTGGATGGCGTCGCAACCAAGAGTTGCCTTATCAAAGTCGGCGCGGTCGCCGGCAAGAAAATCGTCACCATCGAGGGACTGGCTCCGGCCAACGCACTGCACCCCGTGCAGCAGGCGTTTCTGGATGCCGACGCGCTGCAATGCGGATACTGCACCCCGGGCATGATTCTGGGCGCGGTGTCGCTGCTGCGTCGATCTCCCAATCCTTCGGAAGCCGAAATCGCCAGCGGAATGAACGGCCACATCTGCCGCTGTGGCACCTACCCGCGCGTGGTCCACGCCATCCGTATGGCCGCGGCGAAGGGAGGCAAAGCATGAAGCGCCGCGACTTTTTCGGCGTTCTTGGCGGCGGCATTCTCGTGCTGCTGGAAGACGACGCGATCTACGCGCAGGAAACCGGCGGCCCGCGCGGCGGCAATCAGGCGGCGCCCCTGGAACTCGGCGCCTGGCTGCATATTGGCGATACGGGGGTGGTCACCGTGTACACGGGCAAGGTCGAAGTCGGACAGAACGCGCGCACCTCCTTGACGCAGGCGGTGCTGGAAGAACTCGCTGCCCCCGCGGCGAACGTGAAGATCGTCATGGGCGACACCGATCTGACGCCATTCGACATCGGCACGGTGGGCAGCATGACGACGCCGCGCATGTGGCCGCAGATTCGCAAAGCAGCGGCGGCGGCGCGCGAAATGCTGCTCGATCTCGCCGCGCAGAAATGGAGCGTGGACCGGACGACGCTCAAACTGGCGGACGGCAAAATCACCTCGGGCGCGCACACTGGTACTTTCGGCGAACTGGCGAAGGGCGAGAAGTGGACGCGCAGCATTCCCTCCAGCGTGCCGCTGCATGCCGCCGGCGATTGGCAGGCTGCCGGCAAGAGCGTGCCGAAAGTGAATGGGCGCGACATGGTCACCGGCGCCCACAAGTACACCTACGACATGAAGAAGCCCGGGATGCTGCACGCCAAGGTTCTGTATCCCCCGCAATTCGGAGCCACCCTGATTTCGCTGGATGCCGCGGCGGCGCAGGCAATGCCCGGCGTAAAAGTGGTTCACGAAGGCAACTTCGTCGCGGTAGCCGCGCCCGAACACGAAACTGCGGTGCGGGCACTGGCTGCCTTGAAGGCGCAGTGGCAGCCCGTCACCGCGGAGGCGGACGACCACAGCGTGTTCCAATACTTCCGGCAAACGTCCACCAACGCGCCCGCCCCCGCCAACCTCACGGCTTATACCATCGCGTACATTGCGCATGTCCCGCTGGAACCGCGCGCGGCGCTTGCGGAATGGGAAGGCGATAGGGTCACGGTGTGGACCGGGTCGCAGCGTCCCTTCGGAGTGCGCAGCGAACTCGCCCAGCTCTTTGGCATCCCCGAAGAGAAGGCCCGCGTGATCGTGCCCGACACCGGTTCCGGGTACGGCGGCAAGCACAATGGCGACGCCGCGCTGGAAGCGGCGCGTATTTCCAAAGCGGTCGGCAAACCCGTGAAGCGCAATTGGACGCGCGACGAGGAAATGATGTGGGCGTACTTCCGTCCCGGCGGACTGATCGAAGTCGCCGGCAAGACCGCGCCCGATGGCACCATCACCGAATGGGAGTTCCACAATTACAATTCAGGCGGGAGCGGGCTGCAGTCGCCCTATTCGCTGGCGTCCCGGAAGGAACAGTTCCACCAGTCCAAGTCGCCGTTGCGGCAGGGGTCGTACCGCGGACTCGCGGCCACAGCCAATCACTTCGTGCGCGAATCGTACATGGACGAGTTGGCGCACGCGGTGAAGATGGATCCGCTGGAGTTCCGCCTGAAGAACACGAAAGACGAACGGCTGCGCGCGGTGATAATCGCGGCCGCCGATAAGTTCAACTGGAAGGGCCGGCAGAAGGCGCCTTTGAAGGGCTTCGGCATCGCGGCGGGCTTTGAGAAGGGCGGCTATGTCGCCACCTGCGCGGAGGTCGACATGAATGCCGATACCGGCACGGTGAAAGTGCGGCGCGCGGTCGTTGCTTTCGAATGCGGCGCTATCGTGAATCCCGAGCACTTGCGCAATCAGGTGGAAGGCGGCGTGATCATGGGGCTGGGCGGCGCGCTCTTCGAAGAAGTTCGGTTCGGCCAGGGCAAGATTCTCAATACCCATTTGAAGGAGTATCGCGTGCCGCGCTTCGCCGATGTCCCGGTGATCGAGAGCGTGCTGCTCGACCGTAAAGATATCGTCTCCGCCGGCTCCGGCGAAACTCCCATCGTCGGCATCGCGCCCGCCATCGGCAACGCCATCTTCGATGCCAACGGAAGACGCATTCGCCGATTGCCGCTGATGTCCTGACGGGTGAAGATAGAGGGGATGCTTCGACTTGCACTGGTAGTTTCCCTCGCCTCTTCCGCCGTCGCGGCGCCCGCCCTGATGCCGCTGCCCGTAGTGGTGCGTCCCGGCACCGGCCGCCTGGCGATTGACAGCACGTTCAAGGTGGAATCGGCCGGCGCGACAGACGGGCGTCTGGACAGCGCCATCGGCCGCTTCGTGGTGCGTCTCTCGCGGCAGACGGGTATCCCGATGCTGGGATTGAAAGACGCCAGCGTCAAACTGCGCGTGGAATGCGCCGCCCCGGGCGCCGACTATCCCACGCTGGGCGAAGACGAATCCTACACACTGGACGTGAGCGCGGAGGGCGCCACGCTCAAGGCTCCCACGCGCGCCGGGGCGCTCCACGGACTTGAGACCTTCGGCCAACTGGTCGCGACGGGAGCGGGCGGCTACGAAGTGGCGGCGGTGCACATCGAAGACCGGCCCCGCTTCCCGTGGCGCGGCCTGATGATGGATGTGGCGCGCCACTGGATGCCCGTGGAGGTGGTGAAGCGCAATCTCGATGCCGCCGCCGCCGTGAAGTTGAACGTCTTCCACTGGCATCTGGCTGACGACCAGGGTTTCCGCGTGGAAAGCCGGCGCTTCCCGAAACTGCATCAGGAAGGCAGCGACGGACTTTACTATACGCAGGAGGAGATCCGCGGCATCGTGGCGTACGCGCGCGATCGCGGCATCCGGGTGGTGCCGGAGTTCGATATGCCCGGCCATACACAGGCGTGGCTGGCCGCCTATCCGGAATTCGGCACGGTCGCGGGGCCGTACGAAATCGGGCGGCGCTGGGGCGTTTTCGAAAACGTGCTCGATCCCAGCAAGGAAGAGACCTACGCATTCCTCGACGCCTTCTTTGAGGAGATGACCGCGCTGTTCCCGGACCCGTACTTCCACATCGGTGGCGATGAGGTGGTGGAGAAGCAGTGGAACTCGTCGGCGCGCGTGCAGGCATGGGCCAAACAGAATCAACTGAAGGACGCGCGTGCCATTCAGGCCTACTTTAATCAGCGCGTGCAGAGGTTGCTGGCCAAACGCGGCAAGACCCTGATCGGCTGGGACGAGGTGCTGCATCCCGACTTGCCGAAGGACATCGTTGTGCAATCGTGGCGCGGGCAGAAATCGCTGGCCGAAGCGGCGACGAAGGGTTATCGCGGGATTCTCTCGTGGGGCTACTACCTCGATCATCTGAGCACGGCGGCGTTCCACTACAATGTGGATCCGCTGGCCGGCGACGCGGCTCAACTGGATGCCGCCGGGCAGGCGCGCATCCTGGGCGGCGAGATGTGCATGTGGGCCGAGTACGCCTCGCAGGAAACCGTGGATTCGCGTATCTGGCCGCGCGCCGCAGTCATCGCCGAGCGCCTGTGGTCGCCCGCCGGTACGAAGGATGTGGCATCGATGTATGCGCGCATGGAAGCAGTCAGCCGGGTGCTCGAGTTCACGGGCGTACAGCACCGCGCCAACTATGCGTCGATGCTCGATCGGCTGACGGGCGGTCGTCCCACGGAAGCGTTGCGCGTGCTGGCCGATGCGGTGGAGGGGCTGGGATTGAGTCAACGGCAGCGCGGCGCGCGCTACACCAGTTTGACGCCGTTGAACCGGCTGGCCGACGCGGCGCGTCCCGAAAGTGAAAGTGTGCGCGCCCTGGAACTCGCGGCGGCAAAGTTCGCGGCCAATCCGAAGGCCAGTGCCGCGGAGGCAGCGGCGCTGCGTCGCGCTTTTACGCGGTGGGCGGCGAACGATGCGCGCTTCCAGGAACTGGCCGCGGAAAGTCCGATGCTGGTGGAGTTGAAGCCGCTCTCTCGCGACCTGGCGGCGCTGGGCAATGCCGGCATGAAACTGCTGGACGCGATGGAGAAGGGGCAGGCGCCGCCCGCCACGTTCGTGGCGGAGCAGATCAAGGAAGTGGCGCGCATGAAGCGTCAGGCGGCGGAACTGAATCTGGCGGCCGCGCGCCCGGTGGAGGTCCTGCTGAAGAAGAAGTGAAGCGGGCAGGACGACGTCGAAAGACGGTCGCGGCTCTGCTTGGGACGTCGTTCATCAAAGTTTCGCGGGCGCAACGCCCATTCCCAACAGACTTCCTTCCGAAGGGCCAAGGGCTGGTCGCCGCAACGCGGAGCCTGGTGCCAGCGGAGCCTGTCTTTCCGCGCTGCGCTCGGACGTGCTCCGGTGGGACAGGCCATCGTCTTTTGTGGCCTGTCCTCTTTCGTGCGAAGCTGCAAGGCTCAGACTGAACTGGCGCCAAGTGCCAAACTCCGGGTCCGAGCTGCGCTCGGATGGACAAAGGCAGAGCCTTATCCCACTCACCTGCTCGCGCTTCGAAGCGGTGGGACGGGCCACAAAAAACGATGACCCGTCCCACCGGGAATTACGGTTGCGGCAGGCACGTTTACCCGGCAGGAATGCCTGACCCACAAAATGGCACACATCTCCAGACCAGGCGGAACCTGGCGGAGTAATTTACCACCTTAAGGCCGCACTCGGGCGCAACCAGAAGTGGGCGACTCCTGCCGCGGCTTGAAGTAGACCTTCGCGCCGTGCGAAGAAGTCCTGGGTGGAATACCAAAGCACCGTCCATGGGGCAGTTAAGCTTCCAATCCCAGAACGAATCGCGCTCGCCGGCGCTTGCCGGGAAAAGATGGAGATCTGCGCCTGCAAGCTATAATGTGGAGTCGATGCCCACCACCGCCAAACCAGTGGCAATGAACGATTTGGGGCGGCAAACCAAGGTCCTGCTGGGCCCGGTTTCCGCCGCCGTGCAGCGTGTCGTCGAGAGCGGGTGGTACATCGCGGGGCGGGAGTGCGCCGCGTTCGAGGAGGAGTTTGCGGCCTACTGCGGCGCCGGGCACTGTATCGGCGTGGGCAACGGCACGGACGCGCTGGAACTGGCGCTGCGCGCCCTGCGCATTGGGCAGGGCGACCGGGTGGCCACCGTGGCCAATGCGGGCGGCTACAGCACCACCGCGATCCGCGCCATAGGCGCCGAACCTCTCTACATCGATATTGAGCCGGACAGCATGAATATGGCGGCGGCGGACCTGGCCGCGCGATTGACGCCGGACACGCGCGCCGTGATCGCCACTCATCTCTACGGGGGCATGGCAGAGCTGCCGGCATTGCTGGCCGTCACATCGAAGGCGGGCCTTCCGCTGGTGGAAGATTGCGCGCAGGCGCACGGAGCCTCGCTCGACGGGCGCAAAGCGGGCGCCTGGGGCGCGCTGGGCTGTTTCAGCTTCTACCCGACGAAGAACCTGGGCGCGCTGGGCGATGGCGGAGCCGTCACCACCAACGACCTGGCCCTCGCCCAGCGCGTGAAGGCATTGCGGCAATATGGTTGGACGCGCCGCTACGAATGCGCGGAATACGGACGCAACAGCCGCCTCGACGAGATGCAGGCCGCCATCCTCCGCGTGAAACTGCCGCACCTCGACGGATGGAATACGCGCAGGCGCGCCATCGCGTCCGCCTACACCGCGGCGCTCGCCGGCACGGGGCTTGCGGGTCCGTGCGACTTGGGCGAAGCGTATGTGGCCCATCTATATGTAGTGCGTTGCGCGGCGCGCGACGGCGACGATATGCAGACGATTCTGGGGCGGCGCGGCGCCGTGCGTGCTGCCTTATTGCGCGCCGGAATCGCCACCGACATACACTACCCCGTGCCTGATCACCATCAGAAGGCGGCGGCATCTGCCCTGGCGGACGGCACGTTGCCAGTCACCGATCGGTCAGCGCTCGAAATCCTCACGCTGCCCTGCCATGCGGAGCTCGCAGACGACGAAGTGGAACAGGTGGTGAGCGCGCTGCACTCGCTGGCGCGGGAGGTCCCGTTTGGCTGACGCGGAGTTCTACCGGCACGAGACCGCCATTGTGGAAAGCCAAACGATCGGCGCGGGCACGCGCATCTGGGCCTACGCGCACGTGCTGCCCGGCGCGGTGATCGGCGCGGACTGCAATATCTGCGACCAGACGTTCATCGAGAACGACGTCCGCCTGGGCGATCGCGTCACCATCAAGTGCGGTGTGCAAGTCTGGGACGGCGTCACCCTGGAAGACGATGTTTTCGTGGGCCCCAACGCGACGTTTTCCAACGACCCGTTTCCGCGCAGTGGACGGCAGCCGGAAAGATTCGCGCGCACGCTGGTGAAGCGCGGCGCTTCGATTGGCGCCAACGCGACGATCCTCCCGGGGCTGACCATCGGCGAACGCGCCATGATCGGCGCCGGAGCGGTGGTGACCAGCAACGTGCCCTCCTTCGCGATCGTCGCCGGGAACCCGGCGCGTATTGTCGGCTACGATGGCGCGGGCTCGATTTCGCCCGGCACCACGTCCGTCGCGCCGGCGCAAGTGGGTGCGAGCAGCACGCGCGTGGCGGGAGTCACCCTGCACCGCCTGCCGCATGTTAACGACCTTCGCGGCAACCTGAGCTTCGGCGAAATCGGCGAGCAGGTGCCCTTCGAGATCAAGCGCTACTTCCTGGTATACGCCGTGGCCAGCAAGGAGATCCGCGGCGAGCACGCGCACCGCTCGCTGCACCAGTTTTTGATCTGCGTGCACGGGCGCTGCCACGTGGTGGCCGATGATAGCCACAGCCGGCAGGAGTTCGTGCTCGACAGTCCCACCATCGGCCTGCACCTGCCGCCGATGGTCTGGGGCATTCAGTATAAGTACAGCGAAGATGCCGTGCTGCTGGTGCTGGCCTCAGACAAGTACGACCCTGGCAGCTACATCCGCGACTACTCTGAATTTCTGGAACTGGTGAAATGAAATCACTGGTGATTCCGGTCTACCGGAACCAGGAAAATCTCGACCGCCTGCTGAGCGAGCTGGTCAAACTGGACAAGCTTGTGCAGGGAGAGTGGGAAGTGGTTTTCGTGGTGGATGGGAGTCCGGACCGCTGCCTAGAAATTCTGCGCGAGCGCCTGCCGCAACTGCCGCTGCGCACTCAATTGCTGGCGCTCAGCCGCAATTTCGGCTCGTTCGCCGCCATTGCCGCGGGCATGGAGAAGGCGCGCGGCGAGTGCCTGGCCGTGATGGCGGCAGACCTGCAGGAGCCGCCGGAACTGGTGCTGCAATTTTTCGAAGCGCTGGACAGCGGGCGCGCGGATATCGTCTTCGGCGTGCGCGGTAAGCGGTCGGATCCGTGGCTCTCGGAACTGGCTTCCAACCTTTTCTGGTCCCTCTACCGCCGCTTTGTGATCCGGGACATGCCGCGCGGCGGGGTGGATGTGTTCGGCTGCACGCGCGAGGTCCGCGACCAACTGCTGCAGTTGCAGGGGGTCGATTCGAACCTGATCGCACTGCTGTTCTGGCTTGGCTACCGGCGCGAGTATTTCGTCTATGACCGGCAGGCGCGCCTGGAGGGTAAGAGCGCCTGGACCTGGGGCCGGAAGCTGCGCTACTGCCTGAACAGCATCTTTCATTTTACGGACCTGCCGATTCAGGTGCTGCTGGTTTCGGGCGCGGTGGCGCTGGTGCTCGCGGTCAGCGCCAGTTTGCTGGTGCTGGTAGCGAAATTGCGCGGCGACATCCCGGTTCCCGGCTACACCCCGATCGTGCTCGCGACTCTCTTTTTCGGCGCTCTCACCGCGCTCGGACTAGGCATCGTCGGCCAATATTTGTGGCTCAATCTCCAGGTTTCCCGCCGCCGTCCGAATTACATCATCCGCTCCACTGACGTTCACCGGTAAACTGCATGAATCGTTCCGAGATCAAGTCCCCTTCGAGTTTACCCTCGCCGCTCACGACCACGGCATGGTTCGCGTTCCTGACCCTCGCCGCATCGTTTGCCACCTACTACCGGACCTTCACCGGCTTTGCCGAGTGGGACGACGAAGGCACCCTGATGATGATGGTGCGGCAGTTCGTAACCGGTTCCAAGCTTTACCACGAGATTTTCAGCGGGTACGGTCCGGCGTTTTTCTTCGTGCACGGGCTGTGGCGCCATCTCACCGGAATCGCGGTGGACCACAACTCGACGCGCCTGGCGACTGTAGTGGTATCGCTCGCCGTGGCGTGGATTTGCGCGTGGACGGTGCTGCGCATGACGCGCTCCCTGGCGGCTGCCTCGGTGGCGCACCTGCTGGTGTTCCGTGCGCTGCTCTTTCTCACCAATGAACCCGGACACCCGCAGGAGCTGTGCATGTTGTTTCTGGTGGGCGTGGCGGCTTGCGGAGCGGCCCGCCGGGTGGGATGGGGGATGGCGGTCGCCGGCGCGCTGGCCGCGGCGCTGGCCCTGACCAAGGTCAATGTCGGCGTGTTTGCTCTCGCCGCCATTGCACTCGCACTGGTGTTCCAGATGCCCGGCGGCGGGTTCTGGCGCATGCTGCGCTATGCCGCCGCTTTCGCCGCGCTGGCCATGCCCTTCATGCTGATGCGCGTGCATATGAATGACGCCTCGGCCCGGACCTACTGCGCGCTGGTTACGCTTTCGATGGGCGGAGTGCTGGCCTGCGCCGCGGCGTTCCGCTCGCGGACTCCGATCCGGCTGAGCGACTGTATCGCAGCGAAGGCCGGTTTTGTGCTCGCCTTCGCGGCCTGCCTGCTGGTTCTGGTGGCGTTGGGCATTTCTCTACCCACCACTTACAATGCCTTGATCACGAATCAGCTCAAGATGAACGTCAGTCCCGGATTCTGGTATGTGCCGATCGAATTGAGCGCGGCGTGGGTGCTATGGGCCCTGGCCGGATTGGGTGCGGCGCTGATGGCGAGCATGAGGGGCGGCCTGCCGGGCCCTGCCGGTACGGTGCAGTTGGTAAGTGGGGCGGCCGGGCTGATACTGGCTGCGATTGCGCCGGCGAACCTGCTGGGCTTCACGACACCGTTGTGCTGGCTGCTGCTGGTTCCGGACGCGAATGCGAAGGACAAGCGCTACGACCACGCCCGCCTGCTGCTGGCCGCCCTGGCCGTCATACAGACGCTGACCGCCTATCCCATGCCAGGCAGCCAGGCGTACTTCGTACGCATTCCGCTGATCCTGGTAACCGTGGTGGTACTGATGGACGGACTGCGTGCGTCCCTTGCCCGGCCCGTCGCGGCGGTGATTCTGGCCGGCGTGGCGCTGGCGTATCCGCTGTTGGGTTACCGCGCGAAGCGGCAGTACGACGCCATGGTGTCCCTGAATCAGCCTGGTGCGGAACGCATTCACGTGGAGCCGGAACTGGCGCACGATTACCGCTGGATGGTGACCAATCTGCGGCTGCACTGCGACACGTTCATCGCGCTGCCCGGGCTGCCGAGCCTCTATTTCTGGACAGGCAAGCCAATGGCCGGCCGCAAGGACCAGCCGCCAGGCCCCTTGAACATGGATCAGTGGATGGACCTGTTCACGCCCGAACAGCAAACCACGATCGCGGCCGATTTCGCCCTGCATCCCGACGCCTGCGCCATTTACCATCCCAGCGGCGTGGACTTCTGGAATACCGGCAATCACCCGATCAGCGACTGGCCGCTGGGCGCCTACATGATGGCGAATTTCAAAGTGATCGGCGAATCCGGCGATTATCAGTTCATGGTGCGCAAGGAGCGCAATCTCGAGATTCCCGCGGGATGGCTGCGCAAAACCATCGTACAACGCAGGCGGTAAGTTCGCGCCGGAAAGTGCTACGATGGCTCCGCCATGCCGCTGCGGATTCTGCTCCCTGCCATTCTCTGCGCCACGTTGTGCAACGGGTTGCACGCGCAACTCGAAGGCGTAATCGATATTCACGTGCATGCGGCCCCGGATTCGGTGGCCCGCTCCATCGACGCCATCGACCTGGCGAAACTCGCCAAGGCGCGGGGCATGCGGGCGCTGGTCTTGAAGAGCCATTACGAACCCACGGCGTCGATGGCGTACCTGACCGGAAAAGTCGTGCCCGGGATCGCATTGTTTGGCGGAATCGACCTCAACCGTTCGGTGGGCGGCGTCAATCCGGCGGCTATCGACCGCATGGTGCTGATGCTGGGCGGGTTGGGACGGGTGGTGTGGCTGCCTACCTTCGATTCTGAAAACCAGGTGCGCTATTCCAAAGACAGTCGGCCCTTCGCGGCGGTGTCCCGCGGCGGCGCTCTGCTGCCGGAAGTGAAAGAAGTGATCGTGCTGGCGGCCCGGCATAACCTGACGCTGGAGACGGGGCACTCCTCGGCGGAGGAAGGCCTGCTGATCATTCGCGAGGCGCGCCGCGCGGGGGTTAAGAACGTGGTGGTGACGCATGCCATGGCGGCGCCGGTCCACATGTCCCTCGCGCAGATGAAAGAAGCCGCGGGTATGGGCGCATGGCTGGAATTCGTGTACAACGCGGTGGCCGGCGTGGGCAAAGAATTCGAAATTGCCGATTACGTGCGGGCGATCCGGGAAGTCGGCGCGTCGCACTGCATTCTGGCCAGCGATTTGGGGCAGGCGGCGAACCCCTTGCCCCCTGACGGGCTCCAGATGTTTTTCGCGAGCCTCAAGGCGGGCGGAGTGCCGGAGGCGGACATCGCGCTCATGTCCCGGAGCAATCCCGCGCGGGCGCTGGGACTGGAATAGGAAGCGGACCACATGATTCCCCGGATCGAAACCGATCGCTTAATTCTACGGCCGCACCGCCCGGCGGACCTGGACGACTGTGCGGCGATGTGGGCATCGCCAGAGGTGGTGAAGTACATTGGCGGCAAGCCGTTCTCGCGTGAGGAAGTATGGTCGCGCATGCTGCGCTATGCCGGGCACTGGGAATGGATGGGGTTTGGATTCTGGGCGATGGAAGAGAAGTCCAGCGGGGCGTTCGCGGGGGAAATGGGCTTTGCCGAATTCCAGCGCGATCTGAAGCCATCAATCCTGGGTATTCCCGAGATCGGATGGGTGCTGGCGACGCAGGCGCAGGGGAGAGGCTACGCCACCGAAGGCGTGCGCGCGGTGGCGGCGTGGGGCGATCAGAAATTTCAGGGCGCTCGCACCGTATGCCTGATCGATCCGGAAAATCGAGCATCGCTCCGGGTGGCGGAAAAATGCGGCTACGCGCAAGTGAGGCAAGTGACGTACAACAGTCACGCAATGTGTCTGCTTGAAAGAGCCGCTTAGTCGCGGCGGATGATACCGGCGCCGAAGGGTGGACAGTGCTGGAAAAAGCGATATGGAGAATTGTGCCCGCAAGTCCGGGGCGTACCAGTACTAACTTAGTTGATACGGCCTGCGAGCGTCTATCGGGGCAAGTCGTTGAAGTGCAGAAGCGAGTTCGCCAGCAGGTTGAACTCGCCGAGATTCTGCCAGCGGTAGGCCGGATTTGTAGAAAAAATCAGCACCCGTCCCTGCCCAACCGTCTCGTCCAACACCGCAGGGCGGCCGCGAGTTTCGGCTACACCGCGCATCAAGCCACTCAAGACGCTGGAGTCGTTGCCCGGGAAACGCATCAGGACGCTTTTGCGCGCTTCTTCGGTGGGAACCCGCAGCAGCGGTCCGCCGGCCCAGCGTACGGGGATGACCCGATCTGAATATCCATAAAACATGGGGTGCTCCGGCTGCATGATTTCGGCTTCCACGATGGGACCGGGGGCGTAGAAGGCCGCAGTGGTGCGGGCAGCGTCCACCGTGCGGGTGATGAAGGCTTCCGGGGCGAAGTAGCTGGCCGCCCCGAGCGTGATCAGGAGCCCGCCCGCGTTGACGAATTTATCGAGTTCGGCAACTCCCGCCAGGCCCATGCCGCCCGAAATGTCCTCGCTTTCGCCGTAGGCGCCGAGGGTAGGGAAGGCCGGATCCTTCTTGTAGGCGTAAGTCTTGCCCGCCTTTGGCTCGATGTCGAAGATCAGGCTTTTGGCGCCCCGTCCGCCCTGGCTCGGCATTACGATCACGTCGTAGGCGGCGCGCAGGTTGCCCTGGCGGATGCGTTCCTTGTAGATCAGGTCGTAATCGATCTCGAACCGGTCGAACGCGTAGCGCACCCATCCCAGGTCCTGCGTACTGCCCCAGGTGCTAAACATGGCAAGGCGCGGCAGGTCGACGGCGTGTTTCTTGACGTCGGGCGCGGCGGCGAGCGCCACGGCTTGCAGTCCGAGTTTCTGAATTTCCGCCTGCACGCGCGGACTGGAAGCCACCAGCAGCGTGCCGGCCGGAAGATCCATCGTGCCGGCCTTTGCCGGCTTCTCGATGGCTTCGAACGCCACGTCTTTCAAGCGGTAGCGCAGGGTGATCAGATTGTTGGACCCGTTGTGCAGGATGGCCGTCACCGGGCCGCTGCCTTTGACCGCGCCGGCGGGGTCGTAAGTCCCGGCGATGTTCTTCACCGGCACGTTGAGGACGGCCGTGTCGCTGATCTCGTCGATCTTGGCGTGCGCCATGAGGCCCATCGTCCACCCGGTATCGTCGTAGGTGGTGGTGGCGTCGGTGGGGAAGGATTGTTTTTCGAGCAGAATTTTGGCGAGGCGGCCATACGGCTGATTGCGCTTGAGGACCAGCGAGCCGGCCGGGTAGGTGGTGCTGCCCAGCTTGAATTCCGCGGTGGCTTCGCCCACTTCGATGCCCTGTTTGCGCAGGACGTTGACCACGAAGGCGACGCGCGTCAGGTCCTTCTGATTCCCGGGGAAGACATACCCGAACGGCGCGTCCTTGGAGCCCGATTCCACGGAATTGCGGCTCTTCAGATAGAAATTTTCCAGCACGGTTTTGGAAATGCTGGCGGTCAATTCCAGGGCGGCGAGCGCCCCGGTCTCCATGTAATTCGTGTTGTTGCGCATGCTCCAGTTGAGCGTGCGCGGGGGAGGCAGCGGACGATACCATTCCCGCGCCGCCATGGCGGCGCCCCGGCCGCCGCGTCCGCCCGCCGCTTCTGCCGTTGCCGGCGCCGCCGCGCCTTCGCCAGCAGCGCCGCCGAGGGTGCGCCGCATGGTGTTGGCGCCGCCATTGCCGAACGTCTCGTACATACGGAGCATGCCGTTGTGATTGCTGCTCATGAAACCGAGATAGCCGGGCGACCACATATCGACGAAAGCGTGCGTCCAGACGCCGGGCATGCCGTAGGCGATCATCTTCGTCATTTCGAAATTTGCGAAGACGGGCATCTCGGCGTACAGGATGGGGTCGAGCGTCGGGTTCTGGGGCGACTGGCCGCTGAAGGTGTAGAGCAGCGGCTGCGATTCGTGCAAGTCGTGCACGATGGGCGGGTGCCATTCCAGGTAGAACTTCAACCAGTTCGACATGGTGACCTGCGAGTAATTGATGTCGCGGTTGTTGTCGTGATGGATGTACTTGCCCCAGTAGGGCGGGCCGGGCGCGCGATCGTTTTCGTTCTCTTCGGTGAGCTTGTATTTGTAATACCAGTCCGAATAGCGGTCGCGCCCGTCGGGCTCGCTGGAAGCGTTCAGCATCACGATGACGTTCTTGCGAATGGAATCGTAGAGCGGACTGTCTTCTACCGCGAGGCGGTAGGCCAGTTCCATCAGCATCTCGGGCGGACCGGTTTCGGCGGAATGCAGGCCGCCGGTAAACATGTAGATGGGCTTGGCGCGTGCGATGACCTGGCGGGCCTGATCGGGACTGAGGCCGCGCGGATCGGCCAGACGCGCCAGATCGTCTTTGTAGCGATCGAGATTCTGAATGGTCTCCTCATCGGCGATGGCGACCACGAGGCATTCGCGGCCTTCGTCGGTGACGCCTGCGGGCAGCACCTTCACCCGTTTCGACGCAGCGGCCAGCGCACGGTAATACTTCCCCAACTCGGCGGTCTTCGTCAGCTTTTTGGGCATGCCGATGTGATAGCCCAGCACGTCCTTGGGCGAGGGCACGCCGGCGGCTTTGGGCAGGTGATCTACCAGCGGGCTCATGAATTCCGGCGCGGTGGTCCACTCCTTGACGAGGCGGGCATACTCTTCGTCCATAGCCTGCCGGGTCTGGGAAAGCGCCAGGGTGGCGGCCAGCGCAACGGCAGGAAGGGCAAGCGCCAGCGAGCGGGAGATCGTCATAGGGTTACTTCTGTATACGATAACCCTCCACGCAAACCAGTGGGGCAGCGTCTAAGTGAGCGGGAGGCATTGCACATGCGAATTTCAGCGTACCTGATGGCACTCGCATTGTTGGCGCCCGTTGTGGCGGTACACGCTCAGGAAAGCGAGACGGCGACTTACAAAGTGGACTTCACGATTCGGGATACGGGAGACGCCGGCGGAAAGGCCGGGCGCAAGTATACCCTGATGGTGAACCGCAACGTAAAATCGTCCTTCAAGATCGGCAACCGCGTGCCGATCGCCACAGGAGCCTCAAGCACCGGCGTGGCGGCGAACACGCAGTTCACTTACATCGATGTCGGCCTGAATATCGATTGCCTGGTGGCCGAAAGGGGCCCGAAAATCGCGATGCACGCCGATTTGGACGTCAGCACGGCGGTGATGCCCGAGAAGACCAGCGCGGTCCCCAATCCGACCATCTCCTCAATCCGGTTGAACATCGACACGACAGTGGATCCAAGCAAGCCGACCGTGATCGCATCGTTTGACGATCCGGTGACGGGCCGAAAGTTCGACGTGGAGGTCGCGATTTCGAAGATTTAATCGCGATATACTGAATCCCCATCGGGCCCCAGGAGGCCCGCGGAGGTTCGCGTGCCCGGTCTGACTTTAGGTGCGGCTGCCAAAGATGCCGCCAAGAATCGTTTTCGTTCGTTCAATCTGACGCTGCCCACCGTTGCGCCCGGCTCGCGTCCCACTTTGTACACGCTGACCGGTCAGCTTGTGCAGCCGCCGCCTCCTCTCGGCAAGCCGGTCATCGGGGCTCAGCGCGCCGGTTCGGTTGCGGCCAATCCCCTGCCGTTTCCGCCGGCGCTTTTCAAAGCGGGGCAGAACAACAAGGACAATGTCGACTATCAGAAGGGCATGAGCGACTTGTACAACGGCCTCTTCGATGCCCTGCTGGACGCGATTGCGAGCGGGTTCAACCAGTACAAGGCCACTGCGGGACTGGTCGACGTACAGATCAATGGCCCGATCGCGACCGGAGGGCGCCTGCAGGGTCCGCCGATTGACGATTTCATCCGGAGCGCCCCTTCGGTTGCCGGCTGGGGTAATTACACGGGCAAGATTCGCGATGCCGTGGCCAAGGGATTCCAGATGCAGTGGAAAATGGTCGCGAGCAGCGTAAGGGTTCCCGGGCTGCCGTGGTATCCGGGATTCGTCGCTGTGCCGTCGCCGCAGGCGCCGCCGATGCCGAACGTACCGACACCGTTCTCGGCTCTGGTTCAGGACAACTCGGCGATGGACCCCTCGTCCCTGAAAGTGGCGATGAAATCCTGCCTGAGCGGCAATGTGGATTTCGCGGACGAATTTTTCGATAGCCTGAGCACCGGACTGCAATTAGGGTTCGGCATCTGGAAGGGGTCGCAAATGGTGACGAATGTGTTGGGCAACGGACCAGTTCCGTCGTTCGCCCCGCCCTATGTGCCGGTTGGGCCGGTGGTGAAAGGTTCGAACATACCTGGACCGCACATCGCAGGCTAGACCATGCCGCGGGTGCTGTTAGTCAATCCGCCTTCGCCCGAACAGTTGGGAGCGCCCCTGCTGGGGCAGCAGTACGTAGCGGCGGCATTGCTGGCGCGCGGGTGCGAGGTGCAGGTAGTGGACGCGGCGGCGCGATTCCAGCGGGCGGGCGCGGAGGAGATTGTTGCCGCCGTGGACCGCTTCCGCCCGGACGTGGTGGCGTTCGGACTTTTCACACGCTGGGTGTGGCACGCCTATGCGGGGGCGCGCGCGCTGCGCGGCAAGGTGAGCTGGCTGATCGCCGGCGGCGCGCACACCACGGCGCTGCCTCTCGAAGCGCTGGGGCACGGCTTCGACGTGACCTTCTCCGGCGAGGCGGAGCACTCGATCGTACGCTTCGTCGATTTTCTGGAAGGCCGCTGCCGGATGGATGAAATTCCCGGCGCGCACTTCCACGGCGGCGCCGGGCCGGCAGCGGAATTTGTGGACGACCTGGATGCCCTGGCGGCGCCCCTCGAAGCGCAGGCGCTGTACGATTCCCGCTGGTACGATCCCTCGGGTTGCACCGTCACTCCGGGCGGCATGCTTACCAGCCGCGGCTGTCCGGCGCGATGCACCTTCTGCGCCAACTACGTGACGGGTCGCGGATTCCGGTACCGCTCGGCGGAAGGTGTGGTGAGCGAATTGAATCGCTTCCACGCGATGACGGGCGCCCAGTTTTTCCCTTTCTGGGATGACGCTCTGACCGCCAATCTGCCGCGCCTGTTCGCGCTGTGCGACGCGTTCCGCGAGGGGCTGGATTTTGCTCTCTCCTGGAGCGCCATCACGCGCGCCAATATGGTGACGCCGGAGTTGCTGGACGCCATGAAGTCCGCGGGCTGCGTGGCGGTGAATTTCGGAGTTGAAAGCGGAGATGACGAAATTCTGCGCGTCATCAAGAAGGGCGTTTCCACGGCGCACGTGGTGCGCGCCCTGGAATGGGCCAAGGAGCGCGGGCTGGTGACTGCCTGCAATTTCATGCTGGGCTTTCCGCAGGAGACGCCGCGCGCGCTGGAAAACACGCGGCGCTTCCTGGAACGCATCGCGCCGCTCACCGATTCTTTCAGCACGCTGGGCGTGGCGGTGCCATTCCCCGGCACGCCGCTCTACGACGATTTCCACCAGCAGTACGGCTTCACCAACTGGTGGCTGGACGAGCGCTACAGCCACTACCATGCGGCACCGCCGGTGGAAGACTTCGACCGCTTCTACCGCCATTACATCGACGACGCGAACCTTGAATTGGATTTCTTCCGTTATTCCGACGAGGTGCGCGCCATGATTCGCGAATGCCTGCGCTACAAGGGCGAACATAACCTGCAACGCATGGGCCTGCTGCGTGATCCCCTCTACCAGCCCGTACATGCCTGACCCCTGGGACCATCCGGACACGGCACGCTACTACGCAGCATTCTGCGCGACGCATGCCCGCTATCGTGACGCCAACCTGGCACTCGGCGCGGCGGCCTTGCTGCGTCCCGGAATGCGCGTGCTGGATCTGGCGGCGGGAAGCGGCGGGACGGCCGAAGTGGCGTGTGCGGCAGGCTGCGAGGTCGTGTGTTTTGAGCCTGCACGCGCCATGCGCGCCGCGGGCGAGCGAGGGGTGGCAGAAGCGCGGTGGACCTCTGTGTGGCCGGCGGTCGGCGGTGCCTTCGATCGCGTGCTTTGCGGCGCGGCCATCTGGCAATTGACGCCGCTGGCGGAGACGTTTGCGCGGGTGGCGGCGCTGCTCGAGGTTGGCGGAGCGTTCGTGTTCAACATTCCGTCGCTCTATCTGGGCGAAGCGGATCTGCCGGGTGGCGGGTGCGATCCGCTGCTCGTGGAGCTGCCTGCACGGCTGGCCGTGGGGCGTTCACCCCAGGCGGAGGCGGCACCCGCACCGCCCGATGCGGAGGGGATGGGACTGCTGCTGCGCGCGGCCGGGTTCGAACCGTGGCGCTGGTGTATGCGGGCGCGCTTCACCCAGGAGGACTTGCGCGATTGGATGAAGATTCCAGTGCTGACCGAGTCGCTGCTCGGCGGCATGCCGGCGGACGAGCGCGCCGCTCTGGTGGACGGCGCTTATGCGGAATGCGATGGCGGGAGCTGGCGTTGGGAAATGTGGACGGGGTGGACCGCGTGGAGACGGTGACGCGCCGCCGCGCACTAGCTCGCGGATATGTGTTCGCCCGTGGTGTGCTGGACTCCGCGCCGCTTGCGGAACTGCGCGCGCAGGTGATCGGGATTTGCGAACGGTGCGGCTGGCTGACGGGGCGTAAGGGATTCGCCTACGATGCGCCGGAGTTCTTCGAACTGCAGCGCGAGGTACAGGTCTTGCCGTCGTTCCAGGCGGTTCGTGCTGTGCCGGCGCTTCGGGATTTGTTGGAGCGTGTGCTGGGAGGCGAAATCCGCGATCAACAGGGCGATGTGTGTCGCATGCTATTTCCCGGCGCGCCTGAATTCACCACGCCCCCGCATCAGGATCAGACCTACCTCAAACGCGCGGAAGAGGTATGGGGCGCGTGGATTCCGTTAGGCGATTGTCCGCGGAAGATGGGGAGTCTATCGGTGCTGCCGCGATCGAACCGATGCGGAGTGACGAGCGCTCCACCGGCAGGTCTACGCTGGCGCAACTTCGATTTCGGCGCGGGCGATGTGCTGCTGGTGAATTCGATGACGTGGCATCGCGCCCTGGAAAATCGTAGCTCGGAGATTCGCGTGTCGGTGGATTTGCGCTACTGCGCCGGAGTGCCCGCGCGGGCCGGTTAGGGTCACGGATTCACATGGAGGTTTGGGGTGGACAGGCGCGGACGCCTGTCCTACGCTGGTGCGCAGCTTCCCGGGGTGGGTGGAACAGGCCATCGTTTTTTGTGGCCTGTTCGCGCTTCGAAGCTGCGCGGACGGACGACGAACAATGGTCCGACTTTGCGAGGCATCGGGGCAGCGACGCGCCGCCTAAGGCGGCGGCAGGGTGAAGGCCTGCCCCACAAAATTGCCAAACCCTACGCTACTTCTTCTGTAGTTTCGGGAGCCCGAAATGGCCGCCGAGTTCGGCCAGAGACTCGATATCGATATTGCCTACCAGGTTCGCGACAGTCAGTTGCCTGGGTTCGCTGGCCAGGATCGCGACTCCCGAGACTTTGCCCTTCTCGGTGCGCATCCAGACTTCGATATTTTCGGAATCGCCGCTCTTCACGCCGACGATGCGGCTCCACTCTGGCCCTTTTAGTTGTACGCGCACGCGGTCCAGGTCCGTGGCAGACCAGGCCCCCGACGATTTGAACTCGAAATGCTTGATGTAGATACCTTCGATGCCGAGGATTAGTTTCTTGACCTTGGCTTCGTCCGGATCCTTGCTATCCAAAAAGCGCGCGGCGATCCCCAGAGTGTCCGCGTTGAGCGCAATATCCGCGCTTTCGGACGCCTTGTCCTTCAAGTGATCGAGGTTGAACTGGAATTGCTGTGCCCAGAGGGTTGCGCTCAGGGAGGCCAGTAGAACCGCGGTAGGGAGCAGCTTCATTGGGCGCCTCCGTTCAACTGCACTTGCACGCGATTCAAGGGTGCCTCCCGCGATCCGCATGGCCGCCATCACCTGCTCTTTGGCCTGGTGTCCGCGGTACTGCTGCCATGCTTCGCCCGCGCCCACCATGACAAGAAGGGCCGCTGCGATCGCCAGCCACTGCGGCCGGCGCTGCAAGCGGGCACGCACCCGCGCGTCGAATCCGGCCGCGGGCTGCTTGCGCGCGAGTGCCTGTGTGAGTTCCTGTTCCAACCAGTCCATTACCGTTCTCCCACGCCGCGGCGCTCCAGCTTCTCGCGAAGCATGGCGAGCGACCGCGCAATGTGACTCTTCACCGTCCCCAGCGGAATTCCCATGGTGTCGGCTATCTCCGCCGGGTCTAAATCTTCCTGATACCGCAAAATCATGGCCATCCGCGGCCCTTCCGGCAGCGTGGCGATCAAGCGCCGCAGCATATCGCCCAACAGCGGATCGCCCGTGACCGGACGCACCGAAGGTTCCGCCACATCTTCCAACGACACCTGAGGACGGCGGATGCGTTTGCGCGCCGCATCGATCGCACGCTGCACCGCCACTTTGCGCAGCCAGTGTCCCGCATGCGCGGTCGATTCAATGGCGCGCAGATTCTTGTGCAGGCTGAGAAACACATCCTGCGCCAGTTCCTCGGCCAGATCGCGGTCGTGCAGGAAGTGCCACAGGACGCTGAACACCATGCCGCGGTGCTCGCGCATCAGCTCGTTGAAATCCAGTGCCTGCCGTGCCGCGGTGAGTCCGATCACTTTTCGTTTGCCAGATACGTCACGCTGCTGTCCACCTTCGTGCGGCGGAACCCGGTATTCGTCATGTTCACGGAAATCTTCCGCTTGTAAAAGAATACCGCCCGCACTTCGAACTCCCCGCCATAGCTCACCGGAAACCATACGCCATCCTCGAACTTCTGGTACGTCACATTGAACCCGAGACCTTTGATGTCGGTCCCCAACAGCACCTTTACCGCCGCCGGAATGCGCACAATTTGCTGAAGACGCTGACGGGCTGGAACTCCGAGGCGTCAATCAAGGCTTCGCCTTTCCAGGCGCCGTTGTCGCCGTCCTGGTGCGGCTTGGGCTCGAAGGCCACGCGATACACGTCGCGGCCGCGATAGGTCTCGCTGCCCAGCAGCTTGAACTGGTACTTACGCTGCTCGTCGGTGGTAAGCGGAAACAGGTCGGCGGAGATGCCGTCGCGAGCGTGCCGGTCGTCGGTCAGATCGGTGGAAAGATCGTCAATCAGATCGCCATCGATGTCGGTGCCTTTGTACTGGTAGCCGGGGCGGTCGTAGGCAATGTACATGCCTTTGGCTTCGTAGCGGCCGTCGAAGTGCGCCAGTTCCTTCCGGATGCCCTGCGGGCCGGGCGTCACGGCGTATTCGCGATGCTCCTCGCGCGCCACTTTGCCGTTGGTCCGGTGCAGGCGCAGAAATTGCTTTTGGTGGTAGGTGAATTCTCGTCGCTGGTCCACCGCCTGCGCCTGGTTGAGGCCGACCTTCTCCATGATGGTTTGAACGTCGGGCGTCTGCGCCCCGGCAGCGGCGGCAAGAGCAGCAAAGATGGCGATCGCCTTCATATTTCCGTCTCCACCAGCTCAATACGCACCAAGGGGGAGGCGGGATGCAAATTCCCTGGCGTAAGGCTTTAGCTGGGTTGATTGGCTGGGGCTGGTGGCGGCCCCTGACCGTGCGGGAGCATTGCGCCGGGCGCGATCATCGCTTTGCTCTCAGTCGGGAAGGAGTAGCGTGCCCAGCATCTTTTTCGCTTGACATCAATCGCAATCCGCAATATATTTTATTTCATATTGCGATATTTTCGTGATTTGGCTGGAACACACCGGCGCCAGAAAGCGTAATCATAGAGGAGTAAAGCAGCCCAAACGATATGACACCCACAACCAGCCCGAACCTGGGCCACATCAATCAACTGCTGGCGGAGCGGGGCTACGAAATCACCCAAACGGCTCCCGACAGCATCACCATTCGAGAATTGGACAGCGGCATCGCCATACAGGCCGTGTTAGAGGGTGACATCCTTTTCCTGACACTGCCCTGCACTACCGTCCCGCGCGCTTCGGTGACGGCGGACATCATGGCCGCGATGCTCGCGGCCGATAACGGCATCAGTACCTCGTCGTTCCAGGTGTACGATGCGGGCGATGGCAACGCCGCGATCACGTTGAACAATTTCTGCAAGCTGCAGACCACGGGGCCGGAAGACGATGACGATGTGATGTCGTGCGTGCATTTCCTGCTGGTGGATGTGATTGCGGCCCGGCGCGTGCTGCGCGGGCTGGTGAGCTAAGGGTCAAGGGAGAAGAGGAGAGAAGAAGATGGCATTCCTTTCGGATATTTTCGGCCGTATGGGCCGCGTGGCCCGCGGACAGGCGAACTCCGGCGTGGACGCGCTGGAAGATGCGACGTTCGAAGCCACGGTGCGCCAAACCGTCGCCGACATGAAGACGGAGCTGAACAACGTGGTGCGCTCGTCCGCCATGGCGATGAGCAATTACAACACCCTGCAGGCGGAGTACGAGAAGTATGTGCGCCAGGCGGGGGAATGGAAGTCGCGCGCCGGCATGGCGCTGGATGCGGGCAACGAGGAGTTGGCCAAGAAGGCGCTCGCCAAGAAGGCGGAATGCGACCAGCAGGTCAATTCCATGAAGCTGAGCGTGGAGCAGGCGCAGGTCACCAGCGAAAAGCTGAAGACGCAGGTGGGCGAGCTGAAGCGCAAAATCGACGACGGCGAACGTACGGCCGGCACGCTGGTGGCGCGCAAGAACGCCGCGGTGGCGCAGCGCAAAGTCAGTGAAGCCATGGCCGGCGTGGGCAACGCCGACAACGCTTTCGCCCAACTGAACCGCTTCGAACAGACGGTGTCGCGAGAAGAAGCCACGGCGAAAGCCTTCGACCAGTTGGCCTCCGCGGGTACGGACCACGATCTGGAAAAAGAGTTCGCGCAACTCGGCAGCGGCGGAGGCATTGATGCCGAACTCGCCGCCCTGAAGGCCGAGCGCCAGAAGACAACGCCGCCCTACCTTCCGAAGGAGATCGCGGGTCCGGGCGGTCTGACCATCGACGTGAAGGCCGGCGAAAAGGCAGGGGCTTGACGCCGCACCGCGCCAGCCCAGGACACTTTCATGATCACGTTCACACTGGTAGCCATTCTGGGAGTGCTTTTGGCGATTGTTCTGATGAAACTCTTTAAACCGGCACCCAAACCGCTCCCCACCCCGGTGAAACCGGTGGAAGATTTGGCCAACCTGAAAGTCACCGACGCCCGCACCGGAGATGTGCTTTCCGTCTCCGGTGCGGGCGACAATATGGCCGACCTGGATTTCACCGTGGACCGCGGCTCGCGTCTGGAAGCGGGCACGCGCACCTGGGTGGAACTGGCGGGGCCCTACAGGGACCGGCGGGTCACCCTGCGGGTGGGCGGCGAGGAGGAAGTGGAAGTCTTCCTCAACAACGGCATGCGCAGAGTCTCGCTGGAAGATCTCGGCGTGAGCGAGGACGATCTCGCACAGATGGACGAGCGGCAGAATCCGGCCGACTCCTTCGAGTTCGACGGCGCGACCTGGATGTACCGGATAAGCCGCGAGGTCCGCGTGTGGCGGGATAATCAGCCGGCGCCATCGGGCTTCTACTATTGGGAGTTCCTGACTCAGGACGGCAAGCGACTGCTCGGCATCCGCAAGGCGGAAGGCGAGCCGTTCGCGATCTCCCTGTGGTCCTGGACGTATGCGGGAGACGTCACGGTCTATCGCAAGGCGTAGTATGCAGTGGCGCAAGGCATCGCCCTGTGCAGCCGGGCCCGGCCCGGAGTACGAAAGAGCAGGCACAATCCTATGAGTAAGTCATCTTTGCGTGTGCTGGCAGTGCTGTTGGCTGCCAGCATGATTCTGGTCCTTTTTGCGAACCTCGACGGGCTGCCCCGCGAGGTAAAGGCTCAGATCGCTGCCGAACGCAAGGCGTACAGCAGTGCACAGTCGCAGTTACAGAGCGTGCAGAGTGACATCTCGCGCACGCTGGTGGGGGAGAGCGCGCTGTTCGCCGTCCTGCCCGCGGCGCAGGAGTATCCGGCGCGCCTGGCGCGCGCCACGAGTTCGATGCAGGCCGCGGGGCAAGCCATCGGCGAGCTCGAGAAGCTGGAAAAGCAGGACAGCCGCGGCGACGGTGCGCGCATCGCAAGCATTCTCAACAGCGAGAAGCAGCAGCGCACGTCGGCGCTCGCGGACGCGGAAAACGTGCGGAAGGACGCCGCGCATTGGGTGGAGCTGAAGCAGAATCTGCCGCAAGAAGCCAAGGAGATGGAGCGCGATTACCAGGCGATCCACGCCGTGGATCTGGCAACCGCGGCCGCCGCCGTCGATAAGGCGTCCACCGATTGGCCGGAAAAGAAGAACGATCTTGACGCACGCCTGGCGAGTGTCCGCGCGACGGTCGCGCGCAGTGAGGAAGTGTGGCAGAGCAGCACGGCAGCGCGCCGCGCAGCTGCCGCCGACGACGCGGAAAGGGTCGACTTCGCCGCCCTGTTCGGCGCCGCCGGCACCTTGAATGCCGCCGCCACAGAGTTACCCAATCAGGTCGTTCAGCTGAAAGATCTGACCGGTCAGCTTTATCAGAGCTGGGACAAGGTTCTGGTGGATATGGAGATGCGCGGCAGCGGCAGCGCCCGCGAATACAACCAGAAGATCAAAACCGTCCGCACGGCACTGAGCGACGCCACCGGCAAGAACGGCACGACGAGCAGCGACGAGAAGTGGATCGACGTTTCCAAAGCTCAGTACCAGGCCATGGAGAAGAATCTCGGCATGGCCGTGGAGCACAAAGCCGCCGGCAAATACGATACGGAGAGCGAGCGCGCAGTGCAACCCGCGGGCTTCGCCTACATGGCGCCACAGGGGCAGCGCAATCAGTACGGCTATTGGGAGCAGCGCAACGGCACCAGTTTCTGGGTCTTCTACGGCCAGTACGCGCTGATGCGCGACCTGCTGTTCAATCGCAATTACCGCCCGCTTGACTATCGCGAGTATCAGGACTACAGCACCTACCGCCAGCGCAATCAAACTTACTACGGGCGTGATGCCACCACGCAGGCGCCCAAATACGGCACCGCCGGGAGCGCGACGCAGGAAGGCTACAAGGGCAGCACGTTTTCCAAAAGCGGCGGCTTCAAGGATTCGAAGTACGCCACCAAGGCGGGCGGCTATCGCGATTCGGAGTACGCCACGCCGATGGGCCGACAACCGGGAGCCGACACCAGCGGCCGCCAGTTCGGCAGCGGCAGCAGCCAGCCTTCCGCGCCGCGTGCGTCGCCTCCGCCCACGCGAACCTACCGTCCAGCGCCCACGCCGTATCGGCCGTCGATGCCGCGCAGTTCGCCGGGGCGAACCTTCGGTTCGCGACGGCGGTAAGCGATTCGGCAGCAGGGGGTTCTTCAGTTGCACGTTCGGGTACCACGGCGCCGTGGCGGCGCGACGAGGTAGGCGATTCGGCCGCAGGGGTTCTCCCTATCCGTGTGAATCCGGGGATAATTCATTGAAAATGAGCCATTTTCTGCCCCGGATGGACACGGATGCGCACGGATAAAGAAGACTCCATCTATTTCGTTTTTAACCAGTACCAGATTCTCTCTTTTTCTCTTGACAGCAATCACAATTTGCAATAGTCTAATCACAGATTGCGATATGACACTAGGTGAGAAACTTCGATACCTCCGGGAAGTGGAGGGTACATTGCGTGGGTTGGACCGCGAGTTATCGCAGGTCGAACTGGCGCGCCTGGTGGAAAAGGAAATGGGCAAATCCATCAGCCAGAGCTATCTTTCGCAGATCGAAAGCGGCGCCCGGCCCCATCTGACGAACTCGACACGCCTCTTGTTGTCGCGCTTCTTCAAGGTGCACCCCGGGTATCTGGTGGACGACCCCGAAGGCTTTACCAACGAACTGGTGAGCGATCTTGGCGCCGTGGAAGACAAGTTGGACCTCTGGCTGATCTCCGGGGCGGAGCGTTTCAGCCGCGATGTGGATTTGCATCATGCATTGCTGACGATTGCCAAGCACGGGGATTCCCGAATGTGCCTGATCCTGTTGGGCACCATCCTGGAGAATCCCGGACTGGCGGAGCGGCTGATCGAAGTACTGAAACCGCAGTCCGTGCCGACGGCGCCGAAAGCAAGGAGGCGTTTATGACCTGGGCTTCGTTTTATCTGACTTGCCTGCTGGTGGGATTCGGCATCAGCCTGCTCTCGCTGCTGGCGGGCAGTGTGCATCTGCACTTTCCGCACATGCAGTCCGGGCATTTTCATTTCGGACATGAGCACGCAGGCGGTCACGGTGGACCGTCATGGTTCAACCTTGGCACGCTGGCGGCGTTTCTGGCGTGGTTTGGAGGCACGGGGTACCTGCTTTCGCACTATTACGGCGTCTGGTTCGCCGTCGCGCTGGGAGTGTCGATCATGAGCGGCTTGGGCGGCGCCAGCGCGGTGTTCTGGTTCCTCGCCAAAGTGCTGATGAAGCACGAAGAATCTCTCGATCCGGCCGATTACGAAATGGTGGGCGTGCTGGGCAAGCTCACCATGCCGATCCGCGCGGGCGGGATCGGGGAATTGGTTTATACACAAGGGGGCACGCGCCGCGTAGCCGGCGCACGTGCCGAATCGGGCGCTGCGATCCCCAAGGGCGTCGAGGTCGTAGTCACCCGCTACGAGAAGGGACTCGCCTACGTGCGGGAGTTCGATGAACTCACCGGCGACACGTTGCGATCGGCCTAATAGGAGAAGGTGGAGGGTATGGAAAATCAGGTGTTCGTGATTGCAGCACTGATGATTTTGGTGCTGATGTTTCTGATGATGATGTTCGCCAGGCTGTTCCGCAAGGCGGGGCCGCACGAGGCCATCATCGTGTACGGGTTCCGCGGCACGCGTGTGGTGAAAGGGCGCGGCACGGTGATTTTCCCGATGGTGGAAAGCGCGCGCGGCCTGTCGCTGGAACTGATGAGTTTCGACGTGGCGCCGAAGCAGGATCTTTACACCAGGCAGGGTGTCGCGGTCACCGTGGAAGCGGTGGCGCAGATCAAAGTAAAGAGCGATCCGGAGTCGATACTGACGGCCGCGGAGCAGTTTCTGACCAAGTCGCCCGAGGAGCGAGAAGGCCTGATCCGTCTGGTGATGGAAGGCCATTTGCGCGGAATCATCGGGCAGTTGACGGTGGAAGAGATTGTGAAGCAGCCTGAAATGGTGGGCGAGCGCATGCGCGGCACCTGTGCCGACGACATGAACAAGATGGGACTGGAAGTGATTTCGTTCACCATCAAGGAAGTCCGCGACAAGAACGAGTACATCACCAATATGGGCCGGCCGGACGTGGCGCGCATCAAGCGCGACGCCGATGTGGCCGCCGCGGAAGCGGAGCGCGATACGGCGATCAAACGCGCGGAAGCATCGCGTGAATCCGCCATTGCCAAGACCAATGCCGATCAGGCGCGGGTGCTGGCGGAGACCTTGTCGCAGGCCAAGCAGGCGGAGGCGCAGCGCGATCTGGAAGTGAAGAAGGCCGAGTATCTCGAGATGGTCAAGAAGCAGCAGGCGCAGGCCGACAAGACCTACGAGATCCAGACCAACATCATGCAGCAGCGGGTGCGCGCCGAGGAAGTCACCATTCACCAGGTGGAAAAGGAGCACGAAGTTCTGGTGCAGCAGGCGGAAATCAAACGCCGCGAAGCCGAGTTGACCGCTACCGTGTTGAAGGCAGCGGAGTACGAGCGGCGGCGCATCGAAACCCTTGCCGAAGCCGAAAAGAATCGCATGATCATGGAAGCCGACGGCCGCGCGGCGAGCATTCGCACGCAGGGCGAGGCGGAAGCCGAAATCATCTTCAAGAAGGGCGAGGCGGAAGCCAAGGCAATGAACGTGAAGGCAGAGGCCTATCAGGAATTCAACCAGGCGGCCATTCTCGACAAACTGATCACCGGTCTGCCGGAAGTGGTGAGGGCGCTGGCCGCACCGCTGTCCAATATCGACAAGATCACGATTGTGTCCACGGGGAATGGATCTTCGGCGGGCATACACAAGATTACGGGCGACATCACGGAAATGGCGGCGCAGGTCCCCGCGCTGTTCGAAACCCTCTCCGGCATGCCGCTGAGCGAGTTCTTTGGCAAGGTGCGCACGATCGGCGACAAGACTCCCAGACCGGAGTCCAAAGGCGCAGGCGCAGGCGGCGGGACGCAGTAACGGGTACTCAGGAACAGGAGCAATACAATGGCACTTTTGGAACGGGTAGCGACACTGGTACGGGCCAATTTGAACGATCTCGTCGATAAGGCGGAAGATCCGGAAAAGATGATCAAGCAGGTCATTCTCGACATGCAGAATCAGCTGCTCCAGGTGAAGACGCAAGTCGCGATATCGATCGCGGACCAACATGTGCTGGAGAAGAAACGACAGGAAGCGGAAGAGAACGAGCAACAGTGGATGCACCGTGCCGGTCTCGCCGTGGACAAAAAGGACGAAGCCCTGGCGCGCGCCGCGCTGGAGCGCAGCATGAGCTACAAGGCAACGGCCGGCAGTTTCCGGCAGCAGGTGGAGGACCAGAAAGTACAGGTGGAAAACCTGAAATCGGCGTTGCTCCGCCTGCAGCAGAAGATGGCTGAGGCGGAGGCCAAAAGCGATATGCTGATTGCGCAGCACCGGCGCGCACGCGCGCTCGGCAAAGCGACCGAAGCCAGTTCCGCGATGAGCGATGGTTCCAACGCGGCGGCCTTCGATCGAATGAAGCGCAAAGTGCGGCATCACGAAGCCACCGCGCAGGCCCATGTCGACCTGAACGGCGACGACGTGAACGAGAAGTTCGCGGCGATGGAGAAGCGGGAAGAGATCGATCGCCTGCTCAACGAAATCAAAGCGCAACGTAACCCGTAAACCTCAACTTATAACGCGGGCGGGGTGCACCCCCGCCCTCCCTTATCCAAATCTCATATGAAACATAGATCAAAGGTCGAAGTGTGGCTGCTCGCCGCAATCCTGTATGTCGTGGGAGTTCTGGCGGCGGGAGGAAACCGTTGGATTGGCGGTCCGGTCCTGTTGGTGATGCTGCTGGCCGCATTGCCGCAGGAGTATGTGACATCCCCTGAGGCGCTGCGCGTGCAGAGGGGCTTCACACGATGGGCGATTCCCTATCAGGCGATCACGTTTGTGGGGGAAAGCTCGCTGGGTCCGGTGCTGGGAAAGCGGGTGGCGCTGCGCATCGGCGGCGGTTCGGAAATTTTGCTCTCGCCGGACGATCCCGGCGCCTTCTTTGCCGACGTGGCGGCACACGCTCCCCATCTGCGCCGTCAGGGCTGCTCGCTGGTGGCGGGGTAGCGTATCTAGATTGACTCCTGCAAGATCGAGCGCCGGGTTCATCCGGCGCTCCCCCTCACCTCATCCGTGGGCTCTGCGTCCAGATACTTAATCAGGATCACCTCGTTGCCCTTCTCGTTGTAGATGAGCTCGTTCACCGAGTGACGGGTGATCAGAACGCCGAGGCCTCCAGGCCGCAGGCCTTGCTCCTCCCGGTGTGCCAGATGCTGGAACGGATCCTCCGGTGGATTCGCTATCGCAGCGTGCGGAATTTCAGCCAAAGAAAACCCTGGGCCGGGATCCCGAATGCGGCACGAGACGGCTCGCCTGGAACGAAGATACGTGATTTCGACGTACTCCTTGGGGTCGAAGTGGCCGCCGTGTTCGATCGCATTGAGCAGCATTTCACGGAATGCCATCCCCAGCTCTGATCTCTCCTGTTCCGACAGTCCCTCGCCGATTTCGTGGACGAAATGCACCAGCCGGTCCGCGGTGGTCAACTCGCAGCGGGCGAAGAGTTGGAGCCACGTGGGAGTGGCTGCCTTCAATTCAATGCCATCGTCCCAGGGCGGCGCATCCATAGCGATTTGCAGCATGTGCTTGAGCTCGTCGAGTTCAAACGGCGCCGTGAAATAGCTGAACGCGCTTTCGCGCATGGCATCGATTACGTTGGCCGGCGCCCCCTCCCTGGCGAGGATGATCACCCGGGTGTGCGGATGGATCCGCCGGATCCTTCGCAGCAGGTCCGCATCTTCCGCGCCGCCGGTCTTTTCGCTGGTGAGAACGATATCGAAACGGCAGGATTGTACAGACGCGAGAGCTGCCGCGTTGCTCGGCACATGCGTTACGCTCCACTGGTCGGCCGAAAAGACACTCGATACCAGGGCGGCGATCTCCCGGTCGGCATCGACGATCAAGGCAAATCGTTGTGAATACATGGCAGCCTCAGCCAGGGGCGCCAGAGGCGGTGGTTCCAGCCGAGCGTCTAACTGGCAAGTCGCCGTACGCTATGAGGCGGGCGCACAGAGATACCGAACCCCGGCCCTTTCCCTGCGGTCCTGGCACCTACAACCGGATTCTCCGGATCACGGAGAGATGTAATATCTCTTTCGCGAGACGCGGTCAGGGAGGATTTAATCTGCCAGGATAGACCGGCACGAAGTTCCCCCATGAGGAAGAGCAGCGCAGTGGCGGCGAAAAATAGAATCCGGCGAAGTGCAGTGGTAATCAACTGTCGCAGGAATCGGGCATCTCTGCGGCTGTCATCGAATAAAGTTGGATCGCTTGCGGGCGGCGGTCCAAAACCTGGACGGGTTCCATTTCATGATCCGCGTGCCACGGGAGCAATGTCCCGGAGTATCGAATAGCACGTAGTGGATCCACTCTATGTCTATGTCGTAGACTGACTCGTAGTACCGCGCACCGATTTTGATCACTGTGCGAAAGGCCGACGGACGATGCAAACTGCTCCAGGTAATAGCGCTGTGGTGGATCTCAATGCTCCCGCCGATGGCGGCAAGTTGATCGTTTTGACGGCCCCGCTCACCGAAACGATCGATCACGCCGGGTACTTTATCCAGATGGCGCTGGCATCCATGCCGATACGCATGGAAGGCGTCATCAATCAGAAGTATCCCAAGTGGCGCGAAGTCGAGCGCGGTCCGGACGGGTCGGCCCGGTACATGCCTGCGGGCGTCCGACTGGTGGAGGCATCCCTCCTACGAGCATTCCCCGCGGAAGACGTGGCCTGCTGTTACCCCGACGACCTTTCCAAGTTCGTTGGCCCGCGAACGCGCGTGGTAGGCGTTTCGACACACAATCCCCTGGGAGTGACATTCGCGGCCGGCGTCTACGCTTCGGTTTTTGGTACCTCACGAGAGACAATCAACGCGCATTACGCGAAACAGTTATTCCGTACGCTACGAGAGAATCCGTACCGCTCTTCCTTCCAGGTGATGGTGGGGGGGTCTGGCGGCTGGCAGATCTCCCAGACCGATAGCTATAAAGAACTCGGGGTTGATTGCGTGGTGGACGGCCGCAGCGAATCGGTGGACGTGCTCGAATTGTTTCGCAAAGCGATCCGCGGCGAGTCACTGCCCCGCTTCATGGAAGTGAAGCATCCGGAATCCCGGGAGGCACTGCTTACGCCCGCGAGGCGCACCACTTTCGGTGTGGTCGAAATGACCACCGGATGCGGGAGGCGTTGCCAGTTCTGCCTGCCGGATCTCAATCCGCAGATCGATTTCCCGAAAGACAGGATCATGGAGGCCGTGCAGGCCAACGTTCGCGAGGGAAATGGCCTGGTCTCACTCGCCACCGAAGACATGTTCATCTGGGGGCAGGTGCACACCGGCACGCCGTTCTACTTCCCCAATCGCGAAGCTTTGGTAGACCTGTACACGGATGTCGTCAATACCCCGGGTGTCAACCACCACCTGCTGAGCCACAGCACTATGGCGCCGGCGGTGGTGGACCCGAAGCTGATCGCGCAGCTATCCACCGCGCTGCTCGATAAGAGTCCGGTCAAGCTGCCGCGAGTCAGTAGTCATCCGGAGGCGCGGATCCTCTCGCCGCTGGTTGGCCTGGAGACTGGCTCGGTTCGCATGGCAAAGCAGATCATGCCCGGCAAGTCAGCGCCGTTCCCCATCGAGGAATGGCCCAGCGTCGTCATTCAGGGCCTCACCGTTCTCAACCGCAACAACTGGTTCCCGGTGCTAACCCTGATGATCGGAAACCCGGGGGAGACCGACGCGGACTCGATGGCCACGCTCGATTTGATCTTCGAAGTGGAGCGCCGCGGCTTGTTCGCCTTCTTCGTCCCGTCGATCTTCACACCGCTGCACGACACCCGGCTGGCTACCCAGAAAGGGGTCATCGAAAGCCGCGAAATGACGGCGCTGCAGTGGCAGATCCTGCTGAAGTGCTGGAAGCTGAGCATGAACGCGGCACTGCAAAGCTGGTGGGGACCGCCGGCCTGGCGCATCGGCGCGTTTATGCTTTGGCTGACGAAGCTGCGCAAGATCAATGGGCCGGCTTTCACCTGGCCGCTACTGATGTTTACTAACACTTTGCCGGAACGGCTGATGGAGAGGATGGGCAAAATCTATCGGGGCCGGCCGTTGGCCGTGAAGAGCCGGAAAGAGCTGCTGGCAACCATCAAGCCGCAGCACTGGAAATACCTGCGCGAGGACAACGGCGACCTACCCGACGGTTGGGAAGCGCCGGCGGCAGCGACTTCGCCGCTGCGCGTGTTCCAATCCGGTGCCGGCTGCGAATAGACTACCCAAAAGGGCGAGTCTGTCTCAAGCCTGAATGCCGTGCGCCACGTTGACTAAAGAGTGAAGTGGGAAATCGACAAAGGGGTCCGGTTGCAGTGAACTCTCCCTGACTGCAGGTGTGGTAATGTTGGTTCGCGACGACTACGAATGATCAACTACGCCGCGAATCCAGATTATTGCTGAAAAGAAAGGAGCAGCCATGGGAGACAAGGGTGGCAAGAAAGACAAGGAAAAGAACAAGCACCAGGTATTGACGAAACAGAAACAAGACGAGCAGAAGAAGCACGACAACGCCCCGGCCAAGAAGTCCTAGCAGGAAAAGCGTAAAGCCGATTCGTGTGCGCGGCGAACCGGTCTAATGAACCGATTCGCGGCTCAAGGTTCCGTAACTGCGGGAGCATGACCGCATTCGTCTCAGGACAACTACATGGTGCGTCGGTCCTCGGTAACGGCGTAGGGGCGAGTTGGCCCGTTCGCCAGTGACCGAAGAACGCGGTCGGGGATCAGTCGCCCCTTGGCGACAAGGCATGACCGATCTGAAGTGCTTAACAGTCCGTCGGCCGCTTCTCAGCCGTCCTTCGCGGGCGTGGAATGAGTCGTGGAACATCCCGCTGATACTCCCGATAGGCATCACCGAAGCGGCCAAGGAGTTCCCGCTCCTCGAGGACCAGCATCAAGTATCCAGGGGGGACGACGGCTATGAGGAGGACGTACACGCCCAGGTAATTGACAATGAGGGCGTTAGCTATCATTCCGATGCCTGCGCTCAGATACCGGGGATGACGCACCACTCCATAAATTCCCTCCCGCAGCAATCTGCCCTTTCGCTGTTGTGACAACTCCGGGATTCCTACCAGGGTGGAGATGCTCAGTTGCCTCCAGTATCGGAATTCAAGCCAAGTCATCGGGCAGGATAAGACAAGCGCGATTCCAATCTGGCTCCAGTTCGTTCCGAAATTGACGCTCAAAAGCCGTCCACGCCCTTGGAAGAGCAGCACACCGAGCGCAGCCAACACTGGGAGCACGATGAGATAGCTTCGAATCAGCCCCCACCTCCTCCACCATCGAGCCCACCCGTGGATGATCAGCCAGTACAGCAACCCCAGGGGGACCAGGATGAGGATCACAACACCGAGGTAATATCGAATGCGATCCATCACCTAGTCGCCAAATCGACAAAGGACACTCGTTTGTCGCTTTTTCTGTCGTTCATGTTGCCCCGAAACAGTCACCGTCAACCTATCACAAAATCGGCGGCGGCGATTCGCGTGGGTGGACCGAGGGCAGCGCATACGTCAACCCAAGAATCACTCGCCCCTTCGCGACTACAGCGGATTCACGTTGAAACTGTTTCCCCGTCGGTGCACGATAACCCGGTAGGCGGGCACGAAGACTATATCTGCTGGCCCAGATACTGAAATCCAGTATTTGCGGGAGTTTGACTTCGCTACAGAAAGTGCTTCGGCATCGCAATGATTCTCCGGCTCGCGAGTTGTTCAATCTCCGGGTAGGAGTGATCCAACGCGTCGGTCCAAATTTGCCTTCAAGTTCAGGGCAGAGTTTTTAATGCAGCTTCGCATACTCTGTCTTGGCTTGCTGGAGAATCCGAAGCTCGGGATCGGCATCCTTCCAGACGGCAAGGAAATCAAGATAGGCGGTTTTAGCTTGGTCTTTTTCGCCTGCCAGGGCCAGCGCTCGGCTGTATTGCAGACGAGCCAAGGCGCCGATGGGATCCGCTCCCACGATACCGCGATGATCGAGAATCTTTTGAAATTCCGCAGCTGCCTCGGGGTATTGTCGAAGGGCAAGATACGCTTCACCGCGAACGTAAACGGGATAAAGCCCCCCAAAGTAGCCATGTGGAATACTTCGTGGCGCGCCAAGCTCATTCGCGGCGGCGCTCTGCAGCAACTCGATAGCCCTCGCGGGATCGCGATGGTTGAGAGCCAGGCGCGCGCCAAGAACGGGCAGGTAGTAAAACTTGACCGTGGTGTCGTCGGGAAACCGCCTCGCCAGGTCATCGGCAAGCCTTTGCGACCAGGGGGAATCACCAGCAGAGGCCAGCGCGAAAGCGGCGCCGTACTCCACCTCGCAATTTTTCGAAAGCTTGAGCGCAGCCGTTGCCCTTAGCTTCGCCTCCGGAGCGTTTCCGAAGAGAGTTTCCCGAATCGCCGCACTGGTTTCCCAAAGAGCCGCTCTTTCCGCCTGTCCGCCCTGTTGCGCTTCAGCCACGGCTCCTCGCGATATCGCCCTCGAACGGTGCAGGCGGCCAAAGTAAGCCAGGGCAGCAGCCTGGTTATTCGAAATCCAACTTTGCGGTCCAGCCCTCTTCCGAGTCTGGGCAGCAACGCGCTCCATCGCCACCGGATCGTTCTTCAAAAAAGCCAGATCGTACGCCAGCATCAGAAGCTCATCGATCTCGAGCCCACGCGCCGCCGCTCGTTGCAGCACCTTGTCGGCCGCTTCAAAGCGCTGGAGATAGGTGTAGTTGACCGCCACGCTGTAGTAAGCGATTCCGAAGTCCGGGTCGATTTCCATCGCTTTGGCCGCCTGTGTCGCCGCTTCCTCGTAGTGCCCCGGAAACTTGTTCACATAACCTGAGAGCATCATGTGAGCCGCGGCGTCACGGGGGTAGGTGCGTGCCCATGCTTCACTTGTCTTTCGCGCCTCCTCCACATTTCCTGTGACAAAGAGGTGGTAATTTGCCACAATCAGGAACTTTTCCCGATCACTGGTACGATCCCGCAGTTGCCAAGCCCGTTGGGCGCTCGCGGCTGCTAAATCCCCCTCATCGACATCGGCATACATGCGCCCAAGCGAGGCATGGGCCATCGCGAATTCGGGATCGAGTTCGGTGGCCCGCTTAAACAGTGGCAAAGCACTCCTCGCACCTTGCGAGTACACTACATTCCAAGCCGCAGTGTAGGCTTTTAGCGCCTCGAGTGACGCAGAGGTCGCTTCGGCGAGCGGAACGTCATGTTGCCTCAGCATTTTAGGCGATTCGCCCACCCGCAAGCGGAACCGTTGCGCCATTTGGCTCAGCGCGCCCAAAACGTCTTCTCGTCTATTTACCTCGATCTGCTGGTTGTCCAGGACCGCCCCCGAGGCGCAATTCGTCGCGAGCAACCCCAACACGTATTGGGTTCCGACGCTCGCGATGGAGCCTTCCACGACGAGGGTGCTTCCCGTCCGCTGGCAAAGTTCCCGCGCGAGTTCGGGAGTAAGGGCTTCCACAGGCTGCCGCATGAGCCGAAGAGTCCGCTTCACGCGGGCCTCGGGAATCAGGTTGAGAAAGGACGACTGTCCCAAATCCACAGCTAATCCCTGCTTAAGCGTTCCGTCGAAGACAGGGTCGCCCGTTTTGTTCACGAAATCAGCGAGGACGATGGTCTCCGTATCGGTAAGCTTCTGTACTCCGTGAAAACGGGAGGCGACGATTGCGACGAGCCCCAGAACAAACAAAGCGACGATCGGTTTCCATCGCCACCTGAATCTACTCACCGTCGCTTGAGGAGCCGAAGCTTCGGGGATTGGCTCCTCTTCCGCGATAAACCGGTAGCCGCGTTTCGGGACAGTCTCGATATATTGCGGCGATGCACCGCCTTCCGCGAAGATTTTGCGGAGTACCGAAATGTTGAAGGCGATATTGTTTTCTTCCACAAATGTCCCGGGCCACACCCTGCGCATCAGTTCGTCCTTCTCGACGAGGCGCCCCCGGTTTTCAACCAGCACGATGAGGACCTCGAGAGCTTTGGGCGAGATCGAAACAGGCCTTCCACCACTTGTGAGGGTGCGCTCCACCAGATTCAGCCGGAACTGGTCGAAAGCATAAAACTCCCTACCAGCCAATGAGTTAGCGTCTCTCATAGATCTCTCATAGATCTCTCATAGAATTCTCAAAGCCGCCAAAGTACATTTTCCGAGGCTTCTGGCAGTATACGCCCATGCTCGTTCAACCAAAACTCGCAACTGTACTCGCGCTTCTTCTGTCAGCGATCCCGGCCAGCGCCGGCACGTTGGCCTACATCGTCACTGGCAATCCCGACGGCTCCGGTAACTTCGGCGTCATTGATTTAGATACTGGCGCTTTTACGCAAATCGGTCCGGGTGTCGAGGGTTCGCAAGGGCTGGTTTCAGGACCTAATGGCGCTCTGTTTACACTTGCGTTTACAGGTACTCTGAACTCGATCAACCCCACGACGGGTGTGACTACAGTGATTGGACCCACCGGCCTGGCGGATTGCTCCACGCCGCCCATCTCACCTTGCGGACCTCATTCGTCCAACGCGTTTGCTTCCGTTGGAGGGCGTATCTATGCTACTGATTTCGCAAATAACTTATACGGAGTTGATGCTACCACTGGCGCCGCGAGCCTGATCGGGCCGACGGGTATCCCGGCTCTCCCCTTCACGCCTATCACCGTAAATCCCGATGGGACGTTCAATGCGTACGACGAGGCACTGTTTGGAGCTAACGGGAAGCTCTACGCAACCTTCGACGCTTTTACGGTGGACCCAAACACGTTTACAACGGGATCGGTGGTGATCCCTCCAAAACTGTATCAGATCGACCCGTTCACCGGAGTCGCAACCCTGGTTGGCCCCACCACTCTCAACCTTGCGGCGGTGGCGGGGATTAATGGTTCGTATTACGCTTTCAATGATGGCGCAAGTCAGGTGGTCACTCTTGATTTAGCCACGGGTCGCACCAGCCTTGTGGCCAACTTCGATCCCAGCATTGGGCTTGTAACAGGAGTAGCGGCAGCGCCTGAGCCGGCATCGGTCGGGTTCGCCGCTCTTGGGTTCGCCGGATTGTTCCTTTATGCGCGCCGGAGGCAGTTGCGGTTGAGGCAACAATGGAGACATTATACTCTAGCGCTTACCTTGGTGCTGGGCGCCGCAGTCAGCGCTCGTGCTGCTGGCCCCACCTTCACCTCGATTGATTTCCCCGGCGCTACCTCAACCTCGGCCTGGGGGATCAATACTCAGGGCGATATCGTGGGAGGGTATCTCGCTCCCGATAAGTCGGACCATGGCTTTCTTCTGAGTGGCGGCCAATACAGGACGATTGACTTTCCCGGCGCCAGCGCCACGGAAGCGTTTACGATCAAGCCTCGCGGGGACATCGGAGGATTCTACACAATGGCCGGAATCAGTCATGGCTATCTGCTGAGCGGAGGCCAGTTCACAACTATCGATTTCCCAGGCGCCGCCAGCAGCGAGGTTGGCGGTATCAATGCTCGCGGCGACGTCCTGGGCGACTATACCCTGGCCGGCTTGCGTCATGGGTATCTGCTGAGTGCCGGCAAATTCAGCAGCATCGATGTCCCCGGCGCCACGAATGCCGACCCGTGGCGTTCAATCCTCAAGGCGATGTTGTGGGAAGCTTCATAACAGCCGGAGTGTTTCACGGCTTTCTGCTCAGCGACGGTGATTTCACTGTGACCGATTTCGCTGGCTCCACCCGCACCGGCGCGAATGGGATCAATGCCAAGGGCGACATAGCTGGACGATATGTCGCGGACGGTGTAAGCCACGCATTCCTGCTGAGCGGGGGCTTGTTCAACACCATCGACTATCCGGGCGCCACGTGGACCTCAGTGGACTCGATGAATCAGCGCGGCGACCTTCTGGGACGGTACACAAAAGACGGCGTAAACCTTGGTTATGTCTTGGCTGGCTTTCGGCCAGGATGCGTCAACCCGCTAGCCTCGCCGAAGATTGCGGTCGTCGCAGGCGGAGCGGCCGTGACTCACTCCAACAATTTTGCGATCGTCACCGCGTCCCAGCCGGCAGCCGCAGGCGAGGTGCTAGCGATATTCGCTACCGGCCTTGGTCCAACTCGCCCCAGCGTTGCCGCCGGGCAGCCATTTCCCGCAAATCCGCTGGTAGCAGTGGATTCTCTGGTGGAGGTGAGGGTGAACGGGCGATCTGCCATCGTCCTGGGATCAGTGGGACTTCCCGGTGCCATAGCCGGCTACCAGGTGAACTTTCGTATGCCTGCCGACACGGCGCCAGGCTTGGCGCCTCTGACGAGGCTGTTTCCTGTATAGCCCCGCTTCCCCATTTCGCGAACAAAATATTTGTATTCCTTGATTGCGGGCCGATTATCCGAAACCGCACACGCCGGCACCGATCCGTCGCGCTATCGTGCGATTAGGGGACCTTGTGTGCACATCGCCAGTAGCTCGCCAGCGCGGACTCCATTGTGGCCAGACCACCCATTCCCGGCGCAACTGTCCGAAAATGGGAATGGGTTCGTTCCGTCATTCTCCGGCGTCTGCCTCTGCCCAATGACTCGCCGCCCGTTCCGTCGCGGGCGCTTTCCGCGGGCCAGCACTTTTTCGTCACAAACTCTCAGCAACCTCCCCAATCAACCAACCGAATCTATGGAGGCTACCCCGCTCAAGAAATGCAGCGGGCCCGTGCAGTTTGCGACACAAGGAGGTGTCACGAGGAGGTCGAATCGCATAGCCAGCGGCAGGAGTATACTGAATGCGAACTGAGGGGCCTTTGCTGACCCCTTCACCGACGTTCCGAGTCGAATTAGAGGTGGATTATGGATCGACGCGCGTTTTTTAAAACTCTCGGGGCAGCGGCGATACCAGCCGCTACAACCGTTCCCTTCTTGAATATTGCCCGAGCCCAGGACACGGGCAGGGTCAAGATCACCGATGTCAAGGTGATGCGGGTCAAGATGGGCAGCCACGTGATGCCCCTGGTCAAGATCGAGACCGACGCCGGCCTCTACGGCATCGGGGAATGCCACCACGACGTTACCGGACTCGGCGCCAAAGACGCTGTGCTGAATGGCTTCAAGCAGATCCTGGTGGGACAGGATCCGTTGGACATTGAGCGGCTGTGGCGTCAGATGATGTTTCGGGTTTCCTATCTGGGCGGCAACGGCGGCATCGGCGTTCATGCGGTGACGGGCACGGAGGTCGCTCTGTGGGATTTGGCCGGGAAGCTGCTGAAGCAACCGGTCCGCAGGATCCTGGGCGGCGGCGCGTATACCAACAAGGTGCGCGCGTACTGGACCAGCCAGCCCCGCAACATGATGGACAAAGCCGCGTGCAAGGAGTGGATCGACTACATCAAGGGCTCAACACAGAAGTGGACCGCGGCGAAACCGTTCCGGCAGTTGCGGCGTACTGGCGGAGAGGCCCTGAACATGGCGTTGTCGAGGGCTGAAATTAAGTCCAACGTGCAGGGATATGCGAACATCCGGGAGGCGGTTGGCGACGAGTTCGATATCATCGTCCACTGCCATTGGGAGTTCGACTTCCCCAGCGCGCTGGCCTTTGCCAAGGCATTGGCGCCCATTGAACCCTGGTGGCTCGAAGATCCGATGCCCATCAATTATGTGGACACCTGGAAGAGGCTCGCGGCCGAATCGCCGGTGCCGATTCTCTGCGGCGAAAACCTGTATACGCGCCATGACTTCCTGCCCTTCATCACCAATGGGGCCGTGGACATGATCATGATCGACATCTCCATGGCGGGCGGGTTGCTCGAAGCCAAGCGGATCGCCGACCTGGCGAATATCTACTATCTGCCGATCACGACTCACAATGTGATGGGCCCCGTGGCGACCATCGCGTCGGCCAACTGCGCGGCGACGATGCACGACTTCGCGGGACACGAGTCAATGGACTTCAAAAGGGGCGGCCGGGCCGGCGAGGGAGATCTGATCATCTACGACCGGGAAATCATCCAGGACGGCCATATTCAGCTCTCCGACAAGCCGGGGTTGGGACTGGATATCAACAAGGACGTCGCCATGAAATACATGGTCGAAGGCGACACCTGGTGGGGCTAGAGCGGCGCTGATCTGCGCGGCCTTTCCTGCCGCCGCGCTAAATGGACCATCCGCCGGGCGGCGACTGGAAGCACTTTCGCGATTACTATCTGGAACCGGATTGGCTGCGATGAATAAGATCGACGGCGAGGACGGACGATGCAAGACAATCGTCCGCCCCCTGCCTCCCAAAAGGCCAGAGCAAATTGGCGGTGAAACCTAATACGGCATGCCCGGCAGCGGCGGCATTACTGGAGTGATTGTGCCCCAATTCTGGTCCTTCGCCGCCTTCATGTCCTTGATGAGCTGTTCGGGCAGCTTGGCATTCAACTGGGGCCGGCCCGTCTGCGTGGCCAAAACCCAGCCGACCGCGCCCATGGTACGCGACACGGTTTGCATCTGCTTGTAGTCGATCTTGTCCGCCGTATCCGTCGGGCGATGGTAGTCGGGGTGCAACCCGGTGGTGAAGAACGCGATCGGAATCCCCATCTTGGCGAAGTTGTAGTGGTCGCTGCGGTAGAAAATGCGCTGCCCGCGCGGTTGCGGCCCCAGATTGTCGTGGGTCGCGTCCGGCGCGGTCACATCGTAGAAGTGATTCAGCGTCATCTTCAAATAGCCGTTGTTCACCGTCTCGATGGTCTTCTCCAGATCGTCGCTCGAAATATTGGGGCCGACCACCAGGATCTCGTTGGGGTTCACCAACACGTGGGTGGCATCGGAATCCGTGAATCCCGGAACTTTGGTGCGCCCGATCATGTCCATATTGAGGTTCGCCACAACTTTGGAGAGGTCAAGGAAAGGATACTGCGTCATGTACTGCGAGCCCCAGAGTCCCTTCTCTTCGCCGGCGAGCCAGGCAAAAATCATGCTGCGCTTGGGCCGCATGCCTTTGGCGGCGCCTTCGGAATAGGCGCGGGCCAGCGCCATCAGGCCGGCGGAACCAGAACCGTCGTCGTCGGCGCCGTTGTTGATGTTGTCACCGTCGGGCAGGGGCGTGGCGAAGCCGGTATGATCCAGGTGGGCGCTGATCACGACGTATTCGTTCTTCAGCACCGGATCGCTGCCTTCGAGGATGCCGATGATGTTCTCGGCGTGATTCTGCTCGCTCTTCACGGCAATCTTCAGGTTGATCTTCTTAGCGGCGGCGAGATCGAACGACTCCTGTTTGGAGTTGGCGCCGGCGCCGTAGAACACCTGCTGTCCGCTCATCTTCTCGCCCTGGAAGATCGCATTCGTCATCGCCAAACCGGCGGTCACGCCCGGCGCACTCGGGCAGGTCTGCGATGCCTGTAACTTGGGCACAGTGTAGGCGGGACCGTTGAGCGAGGCGCGGCCGCCGCCTGCGCCAAAGCCAGCCGCCGCATTAGGATTGGCCATGGCGGCGACTTGCTGATAATTCGCAATCGTCACCACGGCAAGCGCGCCATTTTTGGCGGCATACTGCTCAGGCGAGAGGAAATCCGTACAAGCTTCGCCTAGGGGATTGGTGGCCGCCGCCGGTGGATTGCCGCCGCCCTGCGCCGAACCGGCAGGCGCATCGCCCGCGGCAGGAACCGCATCCGCATTACCGCGCCCGCCGCGTCCACCGCGTCCGGCCGCCGCTTGTTGCGCCGCCAGTTCGGCGGGCAGGCCGGCCACGACGATGATCTTGCCCTTCACGTCCAGGCCTTCGTAAGGGTTGGTCTTGGTTTTGTTGATGACGTAGCCGTTGCCAGCGAACACCAGGTTGGCCGACACGTCCAGCGCTTCGAGCGGGGGACCGCCGCGCCCGCCCGCCGCGATGCTCCAATCGCGGATGTACTCGAAATTCGTGGTCTGCGGACCCGCGCCGCCGCGCGCGCCACCGCCGCCGCCCTGCCCGCCGCCAGCCTGACCGCCACCAGCGCCACCGCGCCCACGTCCGCCGCCGCCAGCCGCCGGCCCGGTAATCGACGCCTTACTCTGCTCAGGAATCACCGACTTCGCCACCAGTTCCATCGGCATGAAGTAGGGCTGCAGGGGGCCGAGGGTGCCCGAGGTGCTGCCGCCTGGTTTCAGACCCCATTCGGCCAGGTGGCTCGCCACGTACAGCGCCGCCGCATCGAAACCGCGAGACGGAAGATTGCGCCCCTCCATCTGGTCGGAAGCCAGAAAGTAGAGGTAAATCTTCATTTCCTCTTCGCGGATGGAATCGACGTTGCCATAGGGCGCCGGTGCGGCGACCGGACCTTTACTGGCAGCTTTCGATTTCCCCTGGGAGTTCGCCGGCTTCACGCTCACCAGTACGGAGAGCGCAAGCGCGGCCACGAAGGCGGTGCTCACGACAATTCGGCGCATAAATCCTCAAAGAACAAACATTGGACTAACAACCCTATGGGGAAAAAGCGTAGCATATCGCGCCCGCACCTGCCCACTGGAGGCTCCGGCGCGATTCCCGCCCTAAACCTATTGGCCCGGCCAGCCGATAAATAACATATGAGCCAGCGGCGCGAACCGCGCTTTGAAATCGAACAATCCCTTTGGATTACCCTCTTTGGGGAACCCGACGTGCGCATGCCGGCCCGGGTCAAAAACCTGTCGGCCCGGGGAGTCGGCCTGGAACTCCAGGGTCCGGTAGCCGCCGGGAGTGCCCTCAAGTTCGAAATCGATGACGTGCTCCTGCTCGGGGAAGTCATCTATTGCCGGGACGACGGAGACACCTATTACGTCGGAGTGCAATTGGAACAGGCGTTGTATGGACTTGGCGAACTGGCCAAGGCGGTCCGGAAGTTTACCGGCGAAACGTCATGCCCGGAGGGCGCTCACGCCATGGTAAAACGCCACCGCCAGGACTAGCAGCAGTCCCATCAATAGAATCAGCGCCATCCGCTGCGCCTTGGCGCCGCGCATCAGCTCGTTGTGCATCAATCTCCGCATGGAACACTCTCTCCCATAGCTATATACAATAACGCATCAGAATGTTCCCGGGTTTCCGGGAGCGTTCGTTTCGACTCAACTGCGACGCGCGGCATCGCGTGTTTGCTATCTTGGTGTTTCTATGAGCAAACGCGCGGTAGTCTTCGGAGCAGCCGGGCAGTTAGGCATCGAGCTGGTCCGGGAGCTTCAACAACGCCGGTTTGCGGTGGCCTCGTGGGACCGCTCCCAGGTAGACATTACGGACCGCGCGGCCGTAGAGAACGCCCTGGCCGAATTTGACGCCGAAGTGGTATTCAATGCGGCCGCCTACAACCAGGTGGACGTCGCTGAAAAAGAGCCGCAAGCGGCCTTTCTGGTCAACGCCTTAGCAGTTCGAAACCTCGCCTTGGCCTGCCGGCAGGTGGACGCCAGCCTGGTTCATTTTTCCACCGACTACGTTTTCGACGGCCGCGCCCGCCATCCTTACGTGGAAGAAGATCCAACCCACCCGTTGGGCGCGTATGCGGTGTCGAAACTGGCCGGCGAACTCTACGCCCAGGCGTACCTGGACCAGGCTCTGATCGTCCGGACCTCGGGCGTCTTCGGCCCCGGCGGACTGGCTACCGCCCGCGGCAATTTCGTCGAACTGATGCTGCGCCTGGCGGCCTCGCCAAATCCGATTCGCGTGGTGGAAGACCATGTGGCGTCGCCCACCTTTGCGCCGCTGTTGGCATCGCGCACCATCGACCTGGTGGAACGCAAACTGGCGGGCGTCTACCACCTCGGCGGGGGCTCGCCGACTTCGTGGTTCCAGTTCGCCCGTTTGATTTTCGATGCCGCCGGACTCAACCCCGTCCTGCTGGCCACCAACGAGCGCGAATACCGGACTCCGGCCCGCAGGCCGAAGTATTCCGCCCTATCCAATGCCAAAATGGAGCGCGCTGGCCTGGAGCCAATGCCTTCATTGAAGGACGTCCTGGCCACCTACTTCGCAAGCCGCCCCACGGTTCCGGCGAGAAAATCAGGCGGCTAATTACTTCGTCCCGGGCTTGATGGCGTAATACCCTTTGCGGGCCTGCGCCTTCATGTCTTTGTTGGCGAGCTTGATTTCGAGGTGGCGGTAGCCGCCGTCCCCGAGATCGTTGGTGGGCGTGTAGGCAATCGAGTACTGGCTGCGCATCTCGTCCTGCAGTTCCTTGAAGACCTGATCCAGCGTGTGCCTGCGATCCACCTTGTAGACCCGGCCGCCGGTTTCCTCGCTCATCTTGCGCAGTTCGCCCTCGCCTCCGCCGCCACCCATCCCGAACGGGCCATACGCCGAGGAGTCGGAATAATTGATGCTGTAAATCACGGCGTCCGACTTCTGCGCGGCCTCGATCGCCTGGTTGCGCGACATCCGGCTGCCCATATCCACTCCATCCGTGATCACCACGATCACCTTGCGTCCCACTTCGCCTTTGAGTTTCTCGTTGGCGGCCAGATAAATCGCATCGTAGAGCACCGTGCCGCGCGGTCCGCCGGCGGTGGGCACCGGGCCGGGATGAATGCCGCTAACGCCGGACGACGGACGCAGTTCGCCCAGCCCCTCGGAGAGGAGCTTGCCGCTGCTGGTGTAATCCTGCAAAAGCTCGGTTTCTTCTCCGAAACTGATCAGAAATGCGAGATCTTTCTTGCGCAAAACCTCGCGGAAAAACTGCGTCGCCGCATTGCGCTCGATGTCGATCAGATTGCGCTGGCTGCCGCTGACATCCACCAGCAGGCCGATCGTCAACGGGAGATCGGTTTCCTTGGTGAAGTACTTGATCGTCTGCGGTTTACCATCCTCCAGGACGGTGAAATCCTCCTTTTGGAGGGAGGGGATCAGGGCGCCCTTCTTGTCGCGCACGCTGGCCAGAATACTGACCACATCGACATCGACTTTGATCGTGGCGGGGTCCTGGGCCAGCAGCGCGCTGGTCAGCGCAAGAGCAGTAAATATGTGTATTCGCATCCCGGTACAATAGAGTGGACGCACCGAACGGCGCCGCTGTTTCACCATGAAGAAAGCCATTCACCACCTCCGCAAGAACGATCCGGTACTGTCCGCTATTATCGAACGGGTGGGCCCCTATGGCATGAGGTATGTGCCGCCACAATTCGAAAGTCTCGTCAGATCCATTATTTACCAACAGTTGAGCGGGAAGGTTGCGCGGGTGATCAGCGATCGCCTATTCGCTGCCGTGAAGGGCGAAATGACGCCGGAGAACGTGCTGAAACTCCGCCCGGCGCGCATGCGGTCGCTGGGGCTTTCGACGGCGAAGACGGCGTATATCCGCGATCTGGCGCGTCACACCCGTGACGGCAAGCTGGATTTCCAACATCTTCCCGGGCTGAGCGACCAGCAGGTAATTGAGTGCCTCACGCAGGTGAAGGGCATCGGGGTATGGACCGCGCACATGTTCCTGATGTTTGCGCTGCAACGCCACGACATCCTGCCGACGGGCGATCTGGGGATCCGCAACGCCATGCGTAAAGCATACAATCTGGAGGTCTTGCCGTCGCCGGTCGAGATGGAACAGTTGGCCCTGTCCTGGCGCCCCTACTGCTCGGTGGCGAGTTGGTATCTCTGGCGCAGCCTGGAAGGCGACGCGAATTTCTAGTTATTGCGTGGCTGGACCCGTGGTGTGCTCACGAAGCCACTTATCCAGTTCTACAAATCGCATTCGGCCAGTTTCGTAGAGGCCGATCAGGAACGAATAGGCTTCGACATCGTCGAATGTCAACTGGTAGCCGTTGACGCGCAGGAATGCCGCGGTTAAAGTAATCGCCACTCTTTTATTTCCATCGATGAATGGGTGATTTTGCGAGAGGCTCTCCCAAAGGGCAGCCGCTTCCTCGATTAAATCGTTGTAGTATCCGCTTTGGGGCCGGGCTAGCGCCGACTCCAGACCGGAGCGATCTCGAATTCCCAGCGAGCCCCCGAAAAGAGCGATCAATCTCTCGTGAACGACAAGGGCTTCGTCAATGGTTGGGTAGCGGGTCACTGCGACAGGCGGCGCAGAATTTCCGGATGCTCGACGATGAACTCGTCGGCGGCCTGGAGGAACGACAGGTCGGGCTGGATCGCGTTCCGTTCCCTCAGGTAATCGATAAACTTGCTTACAGCCTCTTGCTCCCGGGGCGTCAGGGACTGCACGACAGAGAGGAGGTCCTGGGTCGACATGGTGGATACCTGTAGCCAGTGTAACGCAGTTGCGTTTGTCCCTCATGAAGCAGGATTAATTTCCACAGTTCGTTGAAATTCGAGGCAGCGACTCTATAATACTCATAGGATATTGAGATCCCGGATGCGATTGAATCCGAACAGGAGATTTACGATGCGCGCACTGAAACTCGTTCTGCCGACGGTAATCCTGAGCGCCGGCTTCCTGGTCTGCACCACCGCGACCTACGGCAAACCGGAATACGCTACGAAGGAAAAGAAAGGCTGCACGTTCTGCCACGCCAAAATGTTGACAGATAAGGCCGAAATGCAGAAGAATTTGAACGAGGCGGGCACCTACTACAAGGACCACGACCACAAGCTGGACGGCTACACACCCAAGAAGTAGTTGCTGTCAGGCCCTGTAAGGTGGTCAGCCGGCGGGCGAGTGCCAATCCTCGACCCGCCCGGCCCACCTACGAGGAGTAGGTCTGTTTCCACTTCCCCAAGGCCGCAATCAGCGGCGTCTTCACGGTCAAATACTGCGCGTTGTCGTATTGGTTGGTCCGTTCGCGCGGGTCCACCCGGTCGTCGTATAGCTCGCCCGGCGCCTTCCCCTCGGACCGCACAATCACCTTATATCGATCGGAACGCGCCATCGCCGTATCGCCATGGCTGGCATACACGGTCGTGCGCCAAGGGTCCTTCTTCGGCAGGGGATGGCCTGCGGCCAAGGCGTAGTAGCTACGCCCCCACAGATTGCGGTCCGGCAGCGGTGCGGGAGTGATGTCGCAGATGGCGGGGATGAGATCGAAGGCGCTGACCATTTCGGGGCGCGTGGCCAGGGGCTGCACCCGGCCGGGCCAGCTCCAGATCATTGGGGTGGCGACCACTTCCTCGTACATATTCACCGGGTCGGAGGCGTCGCCCGCGGCCCACAAGCCGTGCCGTCCCAGCAGGGAGCCGGTAGGGGACGTCAGGATGATCAGGGTGGAATCCACCATCTTCTTCTGCGTGATTTTCGCCCAAAGCGCCGCGACCTCGGCATCGAGCGCAATGGTGGCTGCCGCGGCGCGCCGCAGATTGGCAAGCAGCTCCGGTCCCAGCATTTCCTTGCCGCGCGCGGCGTTCCTGGCGGGGGGCTCCTGCGCGAAGGTGTCCAGTTTCGCCTGTGAGAACGCGCCCGGCCCCGGCAGACTTGCGTACGGGGTGAATCCGGCCGTCAGGAAAAACGGTTTGCCCGAGGCCTGCGCGTCGAGGAACTTGAGCGCCTCGACGCCGCCCGAGGTAGTGGCACAGGTATACCCGATTCCGCTGAGCAGCTTTTCCAGGGTGACTTCACCGGCCGCTTTATTTTGCATGGTGGTGCGCCCGGTCAAGAGGCAGAGGCGCGCCTCGTCCGGGACCGGCGAACCTGCGTAGTGATTGAGAAAGCGCGTGCCGGTCTGTGCCAGGCGATCGATGCCGGGTGTTCGGACTTCGGTGGCACCGTAACAGGACAGAATCCACTCGGGCAGGCCGTCCACCAAAATCAGCAGCACGTTGGGCGTTTCGCCGGGCGCTTTGGTCTGGGCAAACGCAGGCAGCGCGAGACTGCCGAAGAAAAAGTGGCGGCGCGTAATCTTCATGGCTGAAATATCAGTATAAGCCGCCGTTCAGGAAACCTGAACGAAGTCATACTCTTGTTATAGTTGGTTTGGGCGATGAATCTTCCGAACGCACTGACGATTCTGCGCATCTTCTTCGTGCCCCTTCTGGTGGCTGCGTTGGTGCAGGAAGCCTCCGTCTTTCAGGTGGGCAGCCTTCGGATTACCAACGACTGGCTGTCGCTGGCGATCTTCCTTGCCGCCGCCGGAACCGACCTGCTGGATGGATACCTGGCGCGCCGCTGGAAGCAGGTGACGACGATCGGCACCCTGCTCGATCCAATCGCTGACAAGCTCCTGATTTCGGCCGCGTTGATCTCCCTGGTTCAGATTCGCAGCCTGCCCGGCTGGATGGCCGTCCTGATCATCGCCCGCGAATTTGCGGTTTCCGGCCTACGCTCGATCGCGGCCGCGGAAGGCTACACCATCAAGGCAAACGATCTGGGAAAGACCAAGATGTTTTGCCAGGTGGTGGCCATTTCGGTGCTATTGCCCTGCGGGAGGCATCCCGAACTGCGCCCGGTCGGCATGGTTCTGATGTGGGGGGTGGTGTTCTTCTCGTTGGCTTCCGCCGTCAGCTATTTCGCCAAGTTCTGGCACAAAGTGGATGAGAGCGTGAAGAATCGCCGGCGGCGCGAACTGTTGACTTTGGAACGCAAACGGCAGCGTGCGCAGTTGCGTGAGAGGCGCGCGGCGGCCGCGGGCGGAGCTCAAGGTGGTTTGGCCGGTACGATCTGGAAACCGCCCGAGATGAACTGAGAACGCCAGGCGGCGCTGACTGCGTCAGAAACGGGCGGCGTCCGGTAGCGGCGCTGAAGGTGGTTTGGCCGGCACGATCTGGAAGCCCCCCGAGGTGAACTGCAGCGTCCGCACCTGACCTTTTGGACCCACCGGACCGAGCGGTTTCCCGTTAAGGCTAATGCTCACGCCGCCGGCATTTCCCAGCCGCAAGGTCACTTCCCTGGCAGCCTCGACCGTGCGCGTGCTGTGCGGGTCCAGCGTCGCAGAAAATGCGTACTTGCCGTCGGCTCGCGCCAGCACCCAGACCGCCTCGTCAGCGGTAATCGCAACTCGCACCGCCCCGCTACCCGGCGGTACGGCAGAAGCGGGTGACTCGGGCGTTTTTCGATCCAACGGCTTTGCATCCAACGGTTTTGCATCCGAGGGAGGGGTGTCCGGCGGACGCGGCTCGCTCTTTGGTGAGGGCGGTTTTGCTTCGGCGATTTGTCCTGGGGCCGGCAAACTCACAACGGGCGAACCGGCGGGTGGGAGTTGCGGTTGCGTTCCGGCCGGTTCGGGAGCGGGTTGCGTCGCCACCGGCGCAGGTTCGGGCTGTACCGGTTGGGGTGTCGCCGGGGCAGACTGCACGGCGGAACTCTGCGCGGGCGCCGTCTGCTGCGGCGGGTTGGAACTGGAAAAATGAGGCAGCCAGGACGTGTTGGGATGCTGAAACCAGGTATAGATGACGGAGCACACCAGCATCACTGCCACGAAAACGACGGCCGAAAGCCAGCCCGACCAGCGGAAGCTCCGGTCGCCAACCGTTTGCCATTCGTCATCCACTTTGGGCACTTCGATGGGCGCGAAGCCGGCCGGTTTGGGCCGTTCCGGCAATTGGGAAATTTCGGGCACAGGGGCGATCGATTGCTGCACCTGGCCGGCGATCTGCTCTTCGTCCAAGCCCAGTAAACGCGCATACTGACGCACGAAGCTTTTGGCAAACACCCCGCCGGGGAGCTTTTCGTACTGATCGTTTTCAATGGCCTGAAGAAACCGCGCGGAGATCTTCAACTCGCGGGAAATCTCCTCGAGATCGAGATTGCGCTTCAGTCTTTCGCGGCGCAACATCTCGCCAACCGGTGTCATAGGAGAGGTTCCCTGCCTCTAAACTCATAATATAACAAGGCATACGGGTTTTGGCCCAAAAAATGGCGGGCGCCCGGTTTTCCCCCGGCAGGCATTCGCGCCTGTTAGCATAAACAGTTGATCTCCGTGGTGGTGGTGAACTGGAACCGGAAGGAACTTTTGCGCGCCTGCCTCGCCTCGCTCGCTGGCCAGCAGAACGTCGAATTCGAGACCATCGTGGTGGACAATGGCTCCTCCGACGGTTCCGCCGACATGGCCGAGCGCGAATTCGGAGCGCGCGTGATACGCAACCTGGAAAACCGGGGTTTCTGTGCCGCCAACAATCAGGGCATCGCCGCCGCGCGCGGCGAATTCATCGCGCTGCTCAATAACGACGCGGAAGCGGAACCGCAGTGGCTCGCCGAACTGGAGCACGCCTGCGGGTCGCGCCCGCGGGTCGGCATGGCAGCGAGCAAAGTGCTGGTGTGGGAGGACCCTTCGCGCATCGATAAGGCGGGCCACCTGATCTTCCCGGACGGACAGAATCGCGGACGCGGCAGCGGCGCGCTGGATCGCGGGCAGTTCGATCGCGAAGAGGAAGTGCTCTGGCCGGACGGGTGCGCTGCCATGTACCGCAAGCCGATGCTCGACGAAATCGGCGGCTTCGACGAGGATTTCTTCGCTTATGGCGACGATGCCGAACTCGGGCTGCGCGCGCGCATTGCGGGCTGGCTGTGTGTGTATGCTCCACGCGCTGTGGTGCGTCACCATCGCGGCGCCACTTTGGGCAAAGATTCGGGCTGGCGGCTGCATTTGATCGAACGCAATCGCGTGCTGCTGGCAGTGAAGTTGTTCCCCTGGAGCCTGCTGGCGCTCAACCCGATTTACTACGCGCTGCGACTGGCGGCGGGAGCGATACTGGCGGGCGGCAATCGGGGGGACACCGCGCATTTTCCCGGCATTCGCGGCAAGCTGACGATCCTGAAGGCGCTGCTTCACGGCGACCTGGCTGCATTGCGCCTGGTGCCGCGCATGCTGCGCAAGCGCGCGGAGATGCGCCGGCTCCGCCGTCTGACTCCCGGCGAAGTCCGCCGCCTGCTGCTGGCGCACCGGTTGCGACTCACGGAGGTGGCATGAGCGTTTGCCTGATGTGCGGCGCCACGCAAGCCACCGCGCGCTTCCACGGCTCCGACCGCCTGTATCACACTACTACCCGTCAGTTCACGGTGGTGGCCTGCGACCAATGCGGGCTGCTGCGGCTGGACCCGGCTCCCACACCCGAAGAACTGGAGCGCTACTACCCCGACAATTACTGGTTCGCGCCCGACCGGAGCACCGCCAGCCGGATGGAAGAAACCTACCGCCGGCTGGTCTTGCGCGATCACGTGCAGTTCGTTTCGCAGGCGCTGGCCGCATCCTCGGCACGGGGCCCGCTGCTCGACGTGGGCTGCGGGGGCGGGCTATTCCTCGGTATGATGCGCGAGCGCGGTGCGGCAGTGGTCGGGCTGGACTACTCTCCGCAGGCGGCCGGTATTGCCTGGCGCAGGCAGTTGGTGCCGGCGCTGGCCGCGGACCTGCTGCACTCACCGCTCCGCCCGGCCAGTTTCGCCGGCCTGACGATGTTCCACGTGATGGAGCACCTGTACGATCCGCGCGCCTATCTCGGCGCCGCGCGGGAATTGCTGATGGCCGACGGACGTCTGGTGGTTCAGGTGCCGAATGCCGATTCGTGGCAGGCACGCCTGCTGGGCAGTGCGTGGAACGGCGCGGACATTCCGCGGCACCTCACCAATTTCCGGGCGGCCGACCTGGAGAAACTGCTGCACGGCGCGGGGTTTGAAGTGCTGCGGCGCAAATTCTTCTCCCTGCGCGATAATCCGGCGGGCCTGGCCAGTTCTGTGGCTCCGGGACTCGACCCCATGGCGCGGCGAGTGCGGCGGGTGAGCGAATCGGGCGTCACGCGCCTGCTCAAAGACCTCACCTACTTCGGGTTGGTGGCTGCCTCGCTGCCCTTCGCGGCTGCCGAGGCCGCGGCCGGCGCCGGGTCGAGCGTGATGTTGGAGGCGCGCCCGCGATGACGAGCGGTCCGCGGCTCCACCGCGCCGAACAATGTATGTCGCGCCGAACGGTGCCGGCTGGTTGGCCGCAAGCAGCGGAGGCGCGCCTGCGATGACGAGCGGCTCACGGCTCCACCTCGCCGAACAATGCACGCCGCTTCGAACGGCGCAGGCTGACTTGCCGCAGGCTGACTTGCCGCAGGCCGTGGAGGCACGATGAGCTACACCAGTCTGGCCTACCGCCTGCCGCGCGTTCTGCGGCGTCACATCCTCCACTTCGAGACGGAGATCGCGGACGCCGTGGACGCCTTCGCACGGGAACTTCCGGCCAACGCGCGCGTGCTCGATGCGGGTTCCGGCGAAGGCCAGTATCGCCATCATTTTGCCGGCAAGCGGTATACCGGCGTCGATCTGGCGATCGGCGATGCCGCCTGGGATTATAGCAAAGTCGATGCGCTCGCCGACCTCACCGCGCTGCCATTCCCCGATGGTACCTTTGCCGCCGCGGTGCACATCGTCACCATCGAGCATCTGCCGGAACCGGCGCGGGCATTGGGCGAGATCGCGCGCACCCTGGCGCCCGGCGGGCTACTGCTGGTGGCTGCCCCGCACGAATGGGAAGTCCATCAGGCGCCGCACGATTATTTCCGGTATACGCGCTACGGCCTGGCTCATCTGTTGCAACAGGCCGGCTTCGAGATTCGCCAGATGCAGCCGGCCGGCGGATATTTCCGTTTGCTGGCCCGGCGCCTGCTCAACGGGCTACAATTCTTCACAGGAGGCATTCGCTGGCTCTGGTTTGTTCCGGCCGCGATCCTGCTAGTCCCACCGGCGCTGATTCTGCCGCTATTGGACTCCCTCGACCGGGACCGAAATTTCACTCTCGGCTATGTCTGCATCGCGCGCAAACGCGTTCGGTGAAAGCCGCTTAAGGAAAAAAGCTTGGATGGAGTGATCGTAATCGACAAACCGGAAGGCTGGACTTCGCACGACGTAGTCGGCAAAGTTCGCCGCATCGCGCGCACCAAGAAGGTGGGCCATCTGGGGACCCTCGATCCAATGGCTACCGGCGTACTGCCGCTGGTGATCGAGCGCGCCACGCGACTGGCGCAGTTTTACATCAAGAGCGACAAGATTTACGAAGGGACGGTGCGCTTCGGCTGGTCCACGGCCAGCTACGACCGCGAGAGCGAACCCACCTCTGAAAAGGTGGACGTGCAGCTCGCCGCGGAGCAGTTGGAAGCAGCGATGGAGGCGTTTCGCGGTGAGATCGATCAGCGCCCGCCTGCCGTCTCCGCGAAGAAGGTGGATGGCCGCCGAGCGTACGAGTTGGCGCGCAAGAACATCGCGGTCGATCTGCCGCCCGTGCGCGTGCACATCTACGAACTGACGCTATTGGAATTGAAGGGCAGCGAGGCAAGGATGCGGGTGCATTGTTCCGGCGGCACGTACATGCGCTCCATCGCGCACGATCTGGGACAGGCGCTGGGCTGCGGCGCGCACCTCACGGAACTGCGCCGGCTCGCGTCGGGCGAATTCGAAATCGGTCAGGCGCGCACGCTTGCGCAACTCGAAGCCCTGGCCGCTGAAGACCGCCTGGTGGACGCATTCGTGCCCACCGCCAAACTGCTGCCGGCGTTCCCCAGTGTTTTCGTGGACGACGTCACCGCCGCGCAGGTGCGGCACGGCCGCAACTTCCCCGCCTCTCCGTTCCGCACGGGAGAGCCCACTAAGTTCGTGAAGGCGGTGACGCGGTCCGGCGACATGGTGGCAATCGGAGAAATCGTGCTGCCGAATCTGTATCACCCCGTCGTCGTGCTGTAAGCCGGCTAACGCCGAGGGGCCAGAAACGGATTCACTACGTGGACCGTTCCGTAGAAGCGGTCGTGCTGGAAATCTTCCGAGAGGATCTCCGGTACGCCATAGTGTTCGGCGTAGGCCCAGAGATGCGCATCGAACCAGCTCAGTTGGTAGGCGGCAAAGCCACGAAGCGCGGTCCGTAATACCCCTTCGCTGGGGTACAGCACAGTGAACTGCCGTAAGAACTCTTCCGCTTCGCGCAGCGCACTAATCGGATCCAGGATGACATGCCCGCCATGTGAACGGGTGACGGCGGGGACGAATTCGACGATTGCCTGGTGCGGCACGCGCAGGGAATCGTCCGCAAGTCCGCGCCGCAGGATTTGCGTGGCAATCTTCTGCTTGGCAGGGAAGCGGGAGTCGTAACGGTAGACGAGAACGTTGGTGTCAACGAGAATTGCCACGGGTGTAAAGGTCCTCCCGACGCCAGCCCCGGTCCTTGGGTTGACGCACCTTCGTGGCCGTCCGCCGCCGGCGGATCCGTTCCGTGGCCTGGTCAAACAGGCGAAGCCGCGATTCCACATCGTCCGTGGGGGGCCGCGAAGCGGACAGAGTCACACGAATGGAATCCCCGGCAGGTTGCCAGTCGATTTCAGTCCCGGGACTGATTCCATACTGATCTGCGATCGCCCGCGGCACCGTGACCTGGTACTTCGAAGTGACTTTGGACATGGCAGTTCTTCTCCTTACTATAGCAAGGAGATTTCCTTACCCAACGTAGCGCGCGTAGACGCCGCGGGCGACGCCCGTATCGCTGGTGCCTTTCACGATTGCCCGGCCGTCGGGAAACACGGTCAATTCGTAGGGCGCCGCCAGGAAGCGCAGGGCGTACTCGTTGGCGCGGACCTCGCCCAATGCAGCCAGGCGCGCGCCGAGCGCCGCCAGGTCCACCGAACGTCCTTCGCCGGCGATCTGCACCGCGTTGCGTCCGCACAGGCTCTCGGGCGCGCGCCGCGATTCCGCCAGGTACGGGTACTCGCCGCGCGCGCATGTCGGACACTCGGGGTCGCGCTCCGGCGCGTCGATCTGCCGGATGCCGCCCTGCCACAAGTCCAGCGTGGTGATGCGCGCGCGCAGGGGGGCGCCGGTGAGAATGCGCAGGGCATCGGCCACCTGAATGCTGGCCACCGCGGACACAATCACGTTAAGCACTCCCGCGGTTTCGCAAGTGGGCTGGGCGCCAGCAGGCGGATTGGGATACACGCATCGCAGGCAGGCCGTTTGATGCGGGATCACCGGCATGCTCAGGCCGTAACTGGCCACGGCTGCACCGTACACCCACGGAATCCCACGGCTCACCGCGAAATCGTTAATCAGGTAGCGGGCATCGAAATTGTCGGTGCCATCCAGAATGACGTTGGCCGTGCCCAGCAGTTGTTCGACGTTCGACGCCGTGAGGTCCGCAATGACCGGACGCGCCTCAATGGACGAATTGATCTTCGCGATGCGCAGCGCGGCGGCCGCCGCTTTCGGCAGACTCTGCTCCGCATCGCTCTCTTCGTAGAGCCACTGGCGGTGCAGATTGCTGGCTTCCACATAATCGCGATCGATCAGGGTCAGGCGTCCCACTCCGGCGCGCGCCAGGGCCGCCGCGTGGAAACTGCCAAGCGCGCCGCAGCCCACCACCACCGCGTGGCTGCGCAACAGCGCCTCCTGTCCGCGCTCGCCGATGCCGGGAAACAAGATCTGGCGCGAATACCGCTCCCACTCGCTTGGCTCCATTCACTGCCGATGGTAACCCGGCGCCAGGGCGGGGGCCAAATGGCTGTGAAGAGCCATGCAATCGCAGACATGGGTTTGCGAGGCCATCAGCTATCATGGGTTTGGTGCGATCGCAGCTGGCTCTTTTCATTCTGCTTCTGGCAGCAGCGCGGCCCCGAAGCCTTCTTGCGCAATATCAGAAGTATGAAGGCCAGCCGGTGGTCAATATCCGGTTCGAGCCGGCCGAGCAGCCCCTGGAAGGCGCGGAGCTCTTCGAGATGCTGCCACTGAAGCGCGATCAGCTGCTGCGCATGGCCGTGGTGCGCGCGAGCATCGAACGCCTGTTCGCCACCGGCAGATACCGCGACATACAGGTGGACGCTGAGCCTTACAACGGCGGCGTGATCGTGAAATTCCTGACCACCAACAGCTGGTTCGTCGGCAACGTGTCGGTAGGCGGCAACGTGGACGACCCGCCGCCCCAGGGTCAGTTGGCCAATGCCTCGCGGCTTGACCTGGGGCAACCGTATACGGATCGCGATCTGGATGTGGCGGTCGCATCCCAACGCCGCCTCCTCGAAAGCAACGGGCTGTACCTTAGCAGCATCCGCCCCGTCTTCGATTACGATAACGCGCACCAGCAGATCAATATTCGATTCGAGATCGATAGCGGGCGGCGCGCCCGCTTCGGCGCTCCGGAACTGCTGGGCGATTTCAAGCTGGACCCGGATCGCATCCTGAGCGCCACCAAGTTTCGCCGCTGGATCATCCACACCTGGAAGCCGGTCAGCCAATTGCGCGTTCGCCAGGGGCTGGACGGCGTGCGTTCACTGCTGCAAAAGGAGAACCGCCTGGAGGCGAAGGTCGGGCTCGAAGGCGTGCGCTATGACGAGTCGACGAATCAGGCGATCCCCACCCTGCGCATCGATGCGGGGCCGCGCATTCAGGTCAACACCATCGGCGCCAGCGTCTCCAAGGGCAAACTGCGGCGCCTGATTCCGGTGTTCGAAGAGCACGCAGTGGATCACGATTTATTGGTGGAAGGTGCGCATAACCTGCGCGATCATTTCCAGGCGCAGGGCTATTTCGAAACGCAGGTGGAGTTCAAGCAGCAGAAGGTGATCAACGACCAAGCCAACCTGGATTTCCTGGTGAACACCGGCAAGCGGCACCAGCTGGTCAACATCGCGATCCAGGGAAACCGCTATTTTTCCACTAGCGACATCCGCGAGCGCATGTACCTTCAGACGGCGAACTTCCTGCAGTTCCCCCATGGACGATACAGCGAGAGCCTGCTGCGCCGCGACCGCGAGAACATCGAGAATCTGTATGCGTCCAACGGCTATCGCGACGCCAAGGTCACCGCCCGCTCGATTGACGATTATCAAGGGAAGGCCGGCAACATTTCAGTGACCCTGGACATCGAGGAAGGTCCGCAGTACCTCATCAAGAGCGTGCAGGTGAACGGGATTCAACGCTTCGATCTGAACCGCATCCTGGCCAAACTCAGTTCCACCGAGGGACAGCCCTTCAGCGAATTCAACGTGGCGGTGGACCGCGATACGATCCTGGCGGAGTACTTCGACAGCGGGTTTCCGAAAGCCACGTTCGAATGGAGTTCCAAACCCGCGGAGGAACCGAACCGCATAGAACTGGTGTTCACGATTCACGAAGGGCGCCAGCAGTTCGTGCGGCAGGTGCTGATCAATCCGCAGGGCCTGCAGACCACGCGTCCCGGGCTGGTGGCGCGCAACCTGCGCGTCAATCCGGGCGACCCGCTTTCCCCGACCGCGATCAGCGCCACCCAGCGCCGCCTCTACGACCTGGGCGTGTTCGCACGCGTGGATGCCGCGGTGGAGAATCCGGACGGCGATACCGATCGCAAGTACGTGCTCTACAACATGGAGGAGGCCGCGCGCTATTCCCTGGCCGCCGGCGTGGGGGCGGAACTGGCGCGCATCGGCGGCTGCCAAAGCTGTCTGGGATCGGGAGAGACGGGCTTCTCCGCACGCGTTTCGCTCGACCTGGCGCGCAATAACCTTTGGGGAATCGGACACAGCGTCAGCGTCCGGACGCGCGTTTCCAATCTCGACAAACGCGGCATCCTGACCTACAACTGGCCGCGGTTCCGCAGCAAGGAGAACTTCGGCCTCTCGTTCTCGGGACTCTACGAGAATTCGCGCGACGTGCGCACGTTTTCCTACATTCGCCAGGAGGTCTCGGCACAAATCTCGCAACGCGTCAATAAGGCCAGCACCCTGTTCTATCGCTACGCCTATCGCCGCGTGGTGGTGGACGACCAGACGCTCAAGATCACGCCGTTCCTGATTCCTCTGCTCTCCCAACCGGTGCGTGTCGGCCTGGTGTCCCTCACCTGGGTGCTGGATCGCCGCGACGATCCGGTGGAACCACACAAGGGCGTCTACAACACGATCGACGTCGGGCTTGCCTGGCACGGACTGGGATCGCAGCCGAATTTCGGACGCCTGCTGATTCGCAACGCGACCTATCACCCGATCGGCAAGCGCTTCGTGCTGGCGCGCAGCACGGAAATCGGCGACATGCAATCCTTCAACATCAATGGCGATCCGCTGGCCGTGATCCCCCTGCCGGAACGCTTCTTCGGCGGCGGCGGATCTTCTCATCGCGGATTCCCGGAGAATCAGGCCGGACCGCGCGACCCCACCACCGGCTTCCCGCTGGGCGGCACGTTCCTGCTGTTCAACCAAACCGAACTCCGCATGCCGCTCATCGGCGACAATATCAGCGGCGTCGTCTTTCACGATATGGGCAATATTTATACCAAGGCAGGCAACTTTTCACTCCGGCAGCACCAGCGGGACAGCCGCGATTTCGATTACATGGTCCACGCCGTCGGCTTCGGTATCCGGTATCGCACTCCGGTGGGCCCCTTGCGCGTGGACCTTGCGTACAGCGTCAACGGCCCGTCCTACTACGGTTTCAAAGGAACGCAGCAGGACCTGATCAACGCCGGCGTCAACCCCTGCGCCACCTCCAACAAATGCGAAGTGCAGCGGGTGAGCCGTTTCCAATATTTCTTCTCGATCGGACAAACGTTTTGAAGCGCGCCGCTCCATTTCGGCAGGTCGCGGCGGTGGCTCTGGCCATGGCAACGGCCCTTGGTGCGCGCGCGGAAGTCATCGACCGCATCGCCGCTTCCGTGGGCAATCGCGTGATCACCGCGAGCGACCTGGACCGCCAGATTCGCGTGGCCGCATTCCTCGATGGGGTTGCGCCCGAATTTAGCGCGGCACGTAAGAAGGCCACGGTCAACGCCATGATCGAGCAGAAGCTGGTGCAATCCGAACTCGCCAACAGCCGCTATCCCCTGCCGGACCCCGCCGAACTCATTCCCGTCATCGAGCAGTTCAAGAAGGAGCATTTTAAGGACGACGCGGAGTATCAGGCTTCGCTGGCGTCGCACGGCATTACGGAGGACGATTTCAAGGAGTTGCTGCTCTGGCAGCGCACCCTACTGCTCTTCATTCAGGTGCGTTTCGAAACCGGCGTGCAGTTGGGCGCCAGCGAGGTGGAAGACTACTTCGCTAAAACGGTGAAGCCCGCCGCGGAGGCTGCCCGCCCCGGCCAACCGGTCAGGCTCGAGGACTACCGCGAACAGATCGAGCGCAAGCTTACAGGCCAGAAGGCCGACGAGCAGATGGACACCTGGCTGCGCGACGTCCGCCGCCGCACCGACATCGTCGTCCACGAAGAGGTGCTGCGATGAAGAAGAAAGTGGTGTGGCGCGTCTTCCTGGCTTTGGCGGCGCTCGTGGTGATTGCCGGTATCTGGGCGGTGTACATCGTACAGACCGCCTGGTTCTTCGACAAGGTGCGCAACGCCATCGTCAGTACAGTGGAGACCGCGACCGGCGGCCGTGTGGAACTTGCGTCTTTCCAATTTGACTGGAGGCAGATGCGCGCCGAGGTCCGCGGCTTCACCTTGCACGGCACGGAAGCGGCCGGCAAGCCGCCGCTTTTGCATGCGGAGCGGGTCGCCGTAGGCCTCAAGATCGTCTCCATTCTGCGCAAAGATGTCGACATCCAATCGCTCACCGTGTCGGACCCGCGCATCTATCTGACGATCGGCCCAGACGGGCGCACCAACGTGCCAGAGCCAAAGGTGCATTCCACCTCCAAGAGCAACACGGTGGAGGATATCCTGAAGCTCGCGATTGGCCGCTTCACGCTGGAGCGCGGCGTCTTCGAAGTGGAAGCGCGCACGCGCATTCCCTTTGCCGCGCGCGGCGAAAATCTCAATGTCTCACTGGCCTACGAACTGGCCCTCCCGCGCTATCGCGGTAAGCTTTCCATCCAGCCTCTCTACCTGAGCTATGACGATTACGGGCCCGCCCCCTTCCAGGTGAATCTCGCCGTGGCGATGGAGAAGAACCGCATTGCGGTGGAATCGGGAACGCTGGCTACTGGCGCAACTCAGATCGACCTGAAAGGCGCGCTCGAGGACCTCGCTGCGCCGCATGCGGCCTTTCAATATCAGGCGCGCGCCACGCTCAGCGATATCGCGCGCATCTTCCGTGTGTCGCAGTTGCGAGCCGGCAAGGCGGTGGTCGACGGCACCGGCATCTGGAACCCTGCGAGCGGGCTGGATTTAACCGGCACGGTTCACTCCACCGGCGTGGAATACCGCGACGACGCCATCCGCCTGACGGACTTCCGTGCCGAGGGCGCGGTGTCCGCCAGCGGGCGCGGAGTGAGCGCCACCGGTGTGCGGATCGCCGGCTTCTACGCCAACGGGCCGCGTCGCGAAGGCGTGCAAGGAACGGTCGCTAAATTCCTGCTCTTGAAGAGGGACATCGCCATCGATGGCGTTGCGCTCGCACTGGTGAACGGCACTTTCCGGGGCAGCGCGAAACTGCGCCAGCTGGAGAACTACTCCGTCACCGGTGAAATCAGCGGCATCGACACGCGCCGAGTGGTCGCGCTTTACAGCAGTGCGGCCCTCCCCTGGGACGCTCTGGTGTTCGGCCCGCTGACGCTTGAAGGGTCGTTGAAGCGCGGGCGCGACCTGCGCGCGACAGGCCAATTCACGCTGGCCCCCGCGCCTGCGTCGGAGCCCGTTCACGGTCAGCTCCAACTGGCATACGATGGCGAACATCGCACCGTGGCAGTGGGCCAGTCCACCGTGACGCTGCCTCATACCCGGGCTGAGTTCAGCGGCGCGCTGCAAAGTGAATTAAAGGTCCGCCTGGAGACCACCGATCTCAAAGACGTACTGCCGGTGCTGGGCGACAGCGCGGCGGCGCTTCCCGTGCAACTCACCAACGGTTCCGTCCGCTTCGAAGGCAGCGTTACCGGTGACCTGGACAATCCACGCATAGCGGGCCACCTTCGGGCAGCCAACGTCGCCTACTCCGGACAGCGCGCCGATTCGCTGGAAGCGGACATCGCTCTCGCCGCGGACTATCTCCGCGTGCAGAACGCGACGGCCACTCAAGGCGCGTTACGCGCGCAGTTCCAGGGGTCGATCGGACTGAGCCAGTGGAAGACCGCCGACACCAGTCCCGTAGCCGGCACCGGTTCGGTTCGCAATGCCGATGTCACGGAGCTCGCCGCCATCTTCCAGGTTAAGAACTTGCCGGTCACGGGCATCCTGAACGGTTCCGCCCAGGTGAACGGCACGCTTACCACGCTGCGCGCCGAAGCCGATCTCGACCTTTCGAAAGGGACCCTGCAAGAGGAACCGTTCGACCGTTTCACCGCACATGCGACCTATGCGAACAACGTGTTGACGGTAGCCAATGGGTTGCTGACCGCCGGGCCAAAGCAGGTCCGGCTGGCTGCCACGCTACAACACCAGCCCGGACATTTCGACACCGGACGCCTGCGCTTCGATATCGCCAGCAACGTGATCGAGGTCGAGGAGATCCGGACCCTGGCGCAGGCGCGCCCCGGCCTTCGCGGCACGCTGCAAGTGACCGCGCGCGGCCAGATCGAACTGCAACCCGCCTCGAAGACCCCCTACCGTATCGACGAACTCAACGCCGACGTGGTCACCACGGGAGTGGAACTGGATGGACAGTCGCTCGGCGAGAGCCATCTCACGGCGACCTCGCAGGGGCAGGTGTTGCGCGCCCATATCGAATCGTCGGTTGCGGGTTCGGTTTTGAAAGGCGACGGCCAATGGCGGCTGGAAGGTGATTATCCCGGTACCGCCGACATCACGTTCTCGCGTTTGGATCTGGTGCGCCTCAAGCCGTGGCTGAGCTCTTCCGGCACCAGTGAACCGGCACAGTTCACCGGCTTCGCGGAGGGGGCAATCCATGTGGAAGGTCCTGCCGCGAACCCGCGCGCACTGAAAGCGGAGTTGCGGATCCCTGAATTCCAACTCGGCGCGTCGCCGGGAGTCACCGACCCTACGGGCGCGCTCATGATCAAGAACAGCGGCCCGATTGTGGTGCGCGCCAACAATTCCGTCATTACGGTGGAAAGCGCGCATCTGGTGGGGCGCGGCACGGATCTCAACCTGACCGGACGTTATGCGATCGATCAGAAGAGTCCCCTGGACGCGCGCGTGAATGGCCGCATCGACCTGGCTCTCCTGCAGGATTTCAGTGAGGACTTCGTTTCCAGCGGCAGCCTGGTTACCGATGCCACGGTGCGCGGCACCTTCAGCGATCCGCAGATCAACGGGCGCATCAGTTTCGAGCACGCGGAGTTGAACATTGTCGACGTGCCGAATGGCATTTCGGAAGCCAGCGGCACCGTGATCTTCACCAAAGACCGCGCCACCATCCAAAGCCTGACCGGAGAGACTGGCGGCGGCCGGATCGATCTTTCCGGTTTTGCCAGCTATGGCGGGGGCCAACTGGTGTTCCGCCTGCATGCCCGCGCCCGGGAAGTGCGCGTGCGCTATCCCGAAGGCGTCAGCACGGTGGCGGACGCCAACCTCAATCTCACAGGCACCACGGATAGCAGCATGTTGTCCGGGACGGTGACTGTGCGGCGCACGGGAATCAATCTACAGTCTGATTTCAGCGGCATTCTCGCACGGTCCGCCGAACCCGTGCAGACGCCGTCGGCGCGCAAGGGTTTGCTGGGCGGAATGAGTTTCGACGTGCAGATAGAGACCTCACCCGACATTCAACTGCAAAGTTCGCTGACCGAGAATCTGCAGGCCGAGGCCAACCTGCGGCTGCGCGGCACGGCGAGCAATCCCGCGATTCTCGGGCGCATCAATATCACGCAGGGCAAGCTGACCTTCTTCGGCACCAAGTACACGCTCAGCCAGGGCAGCATCGCGTTTTATAACCCGGTGAAGGTGGAGCCGATTATCAACATCGACCTGGAAACCAAGGCGCGCGGCATCGACATCACGCTCACGGTCTCCGGCCCGATCACCAAATTGAGCCTAACGCCGCGCAGCGATCCGCCGCTACAGTTCAGCGAAATCGTGGCGGTGCTGGCCACCGGGCGCACGCCCACGTCGGACCCGTCGCTTCTGACGCAGCAGAGCTCGGAGCCGCAATCGTGGCAGCAGATGGGGGCCTCGGCGCTGCTCGGCTCCGCCATTGCCAATCCGGTGGCCGGCCGCCTGCAGCGCTTCTTCGGTGTCAGCAAGCTGCGCATCGACCCGACGCTATCCGGCGTGGAAAACAGTCCGCAGGCGCGCCTCACGCTGGAACAACAGGTGACGCCGGCCATCACGTTTACTTACATCACCAACGTAACCAGCAGCAACCCGCAAGTAATACGCGTGGAATGGGCGTTCTCCAAGCAATGGTCGGCCGTCGCGCTACGCGAAGAAAATGGCCTGTTCGGCCTGGATTTTTTCTACAAACGCAGATTCAAGTGAGACGGACCTGCCGGCTCGCGACGCGGAGAGGTAACGCGGGATGGCTCTCCAGAGTTAATGAAACCTTAATCCCCGGCGGCATTCCGCCGCATCGAATTGGTGGAAACTGAATAAAATAGTAAGACGTCCTAAGCACAGCACTTTTCAGCCTGGAGAACTATGCACGTTCCTCGTATCCTAACTGCCGTCATGATTTTGATGGCCGCCGGCGTGACCGTCATGCCCGGCCAGTACGCGCGCAACCGTTACGCTCTGATTCTGGAAGATCAGCCGGTGGCTGCCCGTTTCACCAGCCATGAACAACTGCGTACCGCCGCCGCCGATGGCTACCGCCGCCAGTTGGATGCGCGCCAGCTCGCCGTGCATCGCGAACTGCAGCGCCGGAACGTACCCATCATCAGCTCCGTCTCCGAAGTGCTGAACGCGGTCTTCGTGACCGCCACGCCGGACCGTCTGGCCGAACTCTCCGCGATTCCCGGTGTGATTGGCGTACGCCCGATGCGCCAGATGCATCTCACGCTGAATAAGGCCACGCAGGTGATGAACGCGCCCGCCGCGTGGAACCTGGTGGGCGGACAATCCAAGGCCGGAGCCGGCATCAAGATCGGCATCCTCGATACGGGCATCGATCAGAATCACCCGGCGTTCCAGGATTCTTCGCTGACCGCCCCCGCCGGCTTTCCCAAGTGCAGCGGCAGCGCCGACGCCTGCAGCTACACCAATAGTAAGGTGATCGTGGCGCGCAGCTACGTGAGCAGCATCGTCAAGGGCAACATTGCCGACGCCAGCAATCCCGCAACGGATTCGCTGCCCGACGACTACTCGCCACGCGACCGCATCGGCCATGGCAGCGCCGTTGCTTCCGCAGCTGCCGGTAATGTCAACTCCGGCGGCAGCATTACCTTCTCCGGCATGGCGCCGAAGGCGTGGCTCGGCAATTACAAGATCTGGGGCTCGCCTTCCGTCAGCGAACCGGCGCCCGAGGATGTGTGGATTACCGCATTGAACGATGCGGTGGCCGACGGTATGGACGTGATCAACATGTCCAGCGGCGGCACTGCGCTCACCGGCGCGCTCGACACCGGCGCGGCCTGCAGCGCGGGTGCGAATGTCCCCTGCGATCCGCTGGCGATGGCCTTCGAGAATGCCGCCAAGACCGTGGTGGTGGTGGTGGCGGCGGGCAACGATGGATATTGGGCAGCCAACTACCCCAACTTCAACAGCATCACATCGCCGGCCACTGCGCCGTCCGTGATTACCGTCGGCGCCACCACCAACTCGCATGTCATGGCGCCCAGCGTGAAAGTGCTCAGCGCCAACGTCCCCTCCAATCTCCAGAACATTCCCGCTCTGCCAAGCGATTCCTGGTTTCAGCCCTCCGGATTCGGCGCCAACACGGCGCCGCTGATCGACGCCGCCACCGCTGGCGACGCGTTCGCCTGCAAAGCGCTGAGCCCCTACTCGTTGCTCGGCGCTTTCGCGCTTGTGCAACGCGGGCCCACGGGTAGCGGCGCATGCACCTTCGACGACAAAGCGCAGAACGTCCAGGATGCCGGCGCCATCGGCATGATCATATTTAACTCGGCCGACTCGGGGGCTCTCAGACCGCCTTTCGCGATCGAAGGCGTAGAATATTTCGTCGGCCCTGTGGTGGGGTTGACCAATGCGGATGGCGTCGCGCTCAAGAATTACCTGGCTTCGAATCCCGGCGTCAGCGTCGTGATCGACCGCGCCGGCATCGAAATGGATACGAATGCCTACAGTCAGCTTGTCGGCTTCTCACCGCCTGTGGTAGTAAATCAGCTGGCCAGCTACTCCTCTTTTGGTCCCAGTACGGGCGATGGCGGAATCAAACCCGAAATCGTGGCCACCGGCGGTCTGGACGTTAATCTTTTCCCGGACCCGCTCAATGGCTACGTCTATCCGTATGCCGGCCTCTACATGGCGACCCAACGGTACGACCCGCTTGGCGATTTCTATAGCGACAACGGATACATGGCCTATGAAGGCACGAGCTTCGCGGCACCCATTGTGGCAGGCGCCGCGGCGCTGGTCAAACAGGCACATCCCAAGTACACTCCCGCGCAAATCAAGTCGGCGATCGTGAACACCGCGGCGCAGGACGTCACCACCGACACGTTCGGCTCTGCCGTGGACGTGGAATGGCTGGGCGCCGGACGGCTCGATGCCGGTCTGGCTGCCAATTCCAACATCACGCTACAGGTGCTGGATCAACCTGCCGCCGCGAACCCTGCCATGGTTGCGACGCTGAATTTCGGTATTCTGAAGTCCGGCACGGCGCTGCCAATCACTAAACAGGTAGTGGTGACCAACAACGGAACGGCGTCTGTCACGCTGGCCATCGCCGTGCTCACGGGCGCCGCCGCGAGCGGCACCACCATCACCGCCGATAAGACTTCGCTCACGCTGGCTGGGGGCGCGCAGGGCACATTTAATGTTGCGCTCGGCGGCGCGGTACCGAAAGCGGGCGCATACTCCGGCGGGGTGACCTTGCAGGCCACAGGCGTCTCGCTGCGCGTGCCGTACCTCTTCCTGGTCGGTACCGGCACGCCGTGGAATTTCTACCCCCTGTTCGGTAGTCCCGATGGCATCGTGGGCACGGACGCCGGCTTAGTGGCGGTGAAGACAGTGGATTCGTATGGCGTTCCGGCCCCCGGTACGCCGGTCGTATTCACGGTGTCTCCGCGCGGGTCGCTCACGCTGCGCAGCGTGGCGGGCGCCCCCACTTGCTCGCCGGCCAGTTCCACCACCAGAGTCACCTGCAACACGGACGCGAACGGCATCGCGTACGCCGATATGCTGCTCGGCGCCAGCCCTTCGAGTTCGGTCTCGGTCACCGCGCTCGCCGTCGGCTACAGCAGTTCGTTCTCGGGTTCCATTCGCCAGCAACCGACCATCAACGCCAACGGTGTGTTGGATGGCGGCTCGTTCACGAGCCCCATCGCCCCCGGCTCGTACGTGTCAATCTTTGGTTCCAACCTGAGCGACTATAGCGACGAGGTGACGCTCGCGCCCCATGCGCTGCCGCTCTCGCTCGACGACGTCACCGTCAGCTTCGACGTGCCGTCGGCGAAGATCAGCGTGCCGGGGCATCTCACCTATGTCAGTCCCGGCCAGGTCAACGTGCAGGTGCCGTGGGAACTGCAGGGCCAGACTTCCGCGCAGGTGAAGGTCACGCTGTGGGGGAACTCCCCGGGCAATGTGGTGACGGTGCCCGTTGCTGATACCGCGCCGTCGTTCTTTGAAAACTCCGGCATTGCGGCCGCGCGCGATCTCAATAATGCCACGATAACCACCAGCAACCCCGCAAAACGAGGTTCGCTCATCCAGCTTTACATGAACGGGCTGGGTCCTGTAAATGGCGGCCCAGCTAGCGGCGAATATGCGTCATCGACGCCCCTTGTCACAACCAAGGGCGCGCCTTCAGTGTCCATCGGCGGGCAGAATGCAGAGATTCAATTCAGCGGGATGTCGCCGGGTAGCCCAGGTCTCTATCAGGTGAACGTCTATGTGCCCACTGGCATCGCTGCAGGGAGCGCCAGCATCGCACTGACCATCAACGGAGTGACCACCAAGGCCTCGACGCTGCCTGTGAACTAGTCGCGTTTAGCGGGGGCAGTCGCCCGGACATCGCTTTTCCGGTCGACTGCCTTCCCCAGACGCATGGTTTCGGGATCGTATTCGAACTGCTTTCCGCAGTCCAGGCACACCACGTAGGTGTGGGCGTGCGGCTCGCCCGGTTTAGTAACGCGGGACAGCGGCCGGGTCAACCGTTTGTGGCGGCAGCGGAAAATCAAATTCAAAAGCGAATCGATCATAGGCCAAGCCCCAAGGGTCCCCTACCCGCCTTGAGCGTAGCCTATGACATCCAGGACTTCCTATCGATCGGGAATGGCGCCGGATGAACGCGTACTTTTTTGCGATTGGGTTCGTTATAGAAATACAAACGGGTTAGCCCGGGATGACCGGGAACCATGCTAACCCAGTGGAATCTCAGCACCATAGACCCGGCGGCAGGATGGGGAATACCCGCATTTGCCCTCCCGACCACCCGCAATAGACTCATTCCAAAGCGGGATAAGCGATAACGTAGCGTGAGCCGATTTTGGCCGATACCGCGCGTATATGGGTAGTGACACCTACGACGGAAACCGGCTTACCGGCCTTAAAACTTCGACTCAAAACCGCCTGGATGGCGGGAGACTACGACCGCTTTGCGCACTACCTGAGCGCGGGAGCGGCTGAATTTCACGCCCGGCTGGGCGTTTTCCCCGGCGCACGCCTGCTGGACGTAGGCTGCGGCTCTGGCAACCTGGCGCTGATTGCCGCTCGCGCCGGCGCTTCGGTGTCGGGCGTGGACATCGCGCCCAACTGGATCGAACGGGCGGTGAAACGCGCGGCCGAAGAGAATCTAACGATTGATTTCCGGGAAGGCGACGCGGACAGTTTGCCGTACGCGGAGGGCTCCTTCGATTTCGTCACCTCGAGTTTCGGCGCCATGTTTTCGCCTTGCCCCGAACGCGTAGCGGCGGAACTGGTGCGGGTGTGCAAACCGGGCGGCACCATTGCGATGTCCAACTGGACGCCTTCGGGTTTTGTCGGGCAGATGTTCCGCACGGTGGCGCGCCACGTGCCTCCGCCGGAGATGCCCACGCCGCTGCTGTGGGGCGACGAGTTCACGGTGCGGCAGCGCTTCGCCGGCAACGTTGAGAACCTGCGGATGACGCGGCGCGAATACAGCTTCGAGTACCCCTATCCGCCCGCCAGCGTGGTGGAATTCTTCCGCGAGAATTACGGTCCGCTGGTGGCCGCCTTTGCCCGCCTGGACTGCACGGCGCGCCGAGCCCTGCGCGCCGATCTCGACGCCTTGTGGACCAAGTACAACGTTTGCGGCATCGGCACCACGTCTGTCCGCGCGGAGAGCCTCGAAGTCGTGGCGACGCGCGCCTGAGGCACATTGGCGGCAAGTGCGGTGGGACATGCCATCGGTTTTTGTGGCTTGGCTGGCCGCACGGCGCCAAGACGTCCCCCGCCGCGTAGGACAGATCTCCCGATCTGTCCGGGACAGGCCGGGAGGCCCGTCCTATAACGCTTTACTCATCCCGATCAGGTGGCAAGGCAACTTGGTCGGCTCGTCCTCGGGAAAGGGCTTGATCTCGGTCTGCGCATAGCCAAGCTTGCGGTAGAACGCGGGCAGTTCCTCCCGCAGATTGACGATGCTCAAATCCATGAAGCGGCAGCCGTGGCCGCGCGCGTAATTCTCTGCCGCCTCCACCAGCAAGCGACCGAGCCCCTTGCCCTGTCGCGCCGGATCGACCGAGAGCGGTCCGAAATACCCGCGATCGCCGCGCAACTCCACGTACACGCAGGCCTCGTTGCCTTCCGTGAGCAGGAAGACGCCCTTCCTCAATAGTGCGGCCAGACGCTCGTCGTCCAGACGATCGGTATCGATGAAGAACTTCTCCACCTGATAGGCCGCATTGGTAATGCGCAGCAGTTCTGCTGCGTCTCTCGCCCTCGCCACTCGCACCTTCATCTGGTCAATGCACCACCGTATTCGCCATGCGATCGTCGGGCGCACCTTCGGTTTCGATTGTCCAAACGCCAACAACCCACGGCGAACGCCACCGCAGCACCTTCCGCATGGGATGTTTATACCACGGGCAGGAGAGCGCGCCCGGGCGCAGAGGTTCGGGCGCCGGTCAAGGGCATTCTGCCTCTTCCACGGCACCGCCAACGCCCCCCGGCGGCGGGAATCATCGCCCTAAAAACCACGCCGCGCGATTTTCATGAGAGTTTTCCCCCTCCCGCGCACACGTTACTGACGAGGATCCAAGTAAAGCTTACCGCCCCATGCCTGCCGTTTCCATTGGGCCTATCCGGTGAAGTATCCCCTGTTGCTTCCCCTGGCCGCCCTCGCTTCGGGCATCCTGGTTAATCGGTATGTGACGCTGCCCGCGTGGGAATCCGCCGCGGCCATGTCCGCCTATTTCGCCCTCGGCGCCTTCGCGCTGTGGCGCGGTTCGCGCATGCTGGCGGGAATCTGCTGCATGCTCGCACTGGCGTTTGCCGGCATCTGGGATGCGCGCCTCCACGCTCCCGGGCCTGCTCCCTACATCGAGGTCAGCGGCCGGGAAGTAGTGCTGGTGGGTGGGTGCGTGGTCGAGCCTCCGGCCATGTCAGGCGAGCGCGAGCGCTTCGTGCTCGAACTCGATCGCGAGGCGCGCGCTCAGGTGACGCTGTATGTGAAAGACGGCGAATCCCTCCCGAAACTGCGCTACGGGCAGAGTATCGAACTGGAGGGCAGGGTCCGGCCGCCGCGCAATTTCGGCAATCCCGGAGCCTTCGATTATCGCCGCTTCCTCGCCCGGCAGCAGATCTACTGGACGGTGTCGGCCGCCGCCGGGACGGTGCGCGTGCTGCCGGGCCGCTGCGGCAATCCGTTTCAGAAGGCCGTGATGGACATTCGGGCCGCCGCGCTGCAACGCATCGAGCAACTCTATCCCGGCGACCCCTACCGCAGCGGCATGATGCAGGCCATCCTCATCGGACAGAGCTTCCAACTCCAGAAAGTGTGGACGGAGCAGTATCGCTCCACCGGCACGTTCCACGCGCTGGTCATTTCCGGAACGCACGTCGCGGTGCTGGCCGCGTTCTTTCTGTTTCTGCTGCGCATCTGTTTTATCCCGGAGAGCGTGGCGCTCTTCCTGACGGTGCTGGCCGCCTGGTTTTATGCGCTGGTGACGGGTTGGCAGGCGCCCTGCATACGTTCGGCCGCCGGGCTCACACTGTTCATGATCGCAAGGTACTTCTATCGCGAAACCCGCATTCTAAATCTGCTGGCGGCCGTGGCCCTCGGCTTCCTGCTGTTCGACCCGGAACAGCTCTTCGATGCCAGTTTCCAACTGACGTTTCTTGCCGTGGGCTTCCTCGGTTCTTTCGCCGCACCCGCCATTGAAGCCACCTCCGCCCCGCTCTCGGCCGGCCTTCGCGACCTCGCCGACGCCGGCCGCGATCTTCACGTGCCGGCGCGCGCCGCGCAGTTCCGCATTGAAATGCGTTTGCTGGCGGAAACGCTGCACGCCCCTCTCTGGGCGCTGACGGTTCCGTCGCGCCTGTTGTTCTTCGTTTACGAAATCGTACTGACGTCCGCCGTCGTGCAGATGGGGCTCGCGCTGCCCATGGTGGTCTATTTCCATCGCGTCGGCTTCTCCGGACTTTCGGCCAACGCCTTCGTGGTCCCCCTGATGAGCGCCGTAGTGCCGGTGGGCTTCCTGGCCATCTTCACCGGCTGGCACTGGCTCGCCGGGCTCGCCGGTTTCATCCTCTGGCTCTCGCAAAAGGTGGTCTGGTATCACGCCAACCTGGAACCCAACTGGCGGATTCCGACGCCCCCGGTGTGGCTCGGCATCGCGCTGGCAGCCGCCTTGATCACTTCTGCCGCATGGCGCACTCGTCGGATCGCACCGGTGGTCGCGGCGCTGCTTGGTTTGCTGCTCTGGCATCCTTTCGCGGCAGAGACACGCCCCGGCGAACTGGAACTCACGGCGATCGATGTCGGGCAGGGCGATAGCCTCCTGGTGGTGTTTCCCGATGGCAAACGCATGCTGGTGGATGGCGGAGGGATTCCCACGTTCGGCCGCACTTCCCGTTCGCAGATGGATATCGGAGAAGATGTCGTGGCGCCATACCTGTGGGATCGCGGCTTCCGTTCGGTGGACATCGTCGCCCTCTCGCACGCCCATGAGGATCACAGCGGTGGACTCGCCGCGCTGATCGCAGCTTTCCACCCGCGCGAGGTCTGGACGGGAGTCACTCCCGACAGCCCGGAATGGACCGGGGTGCGCGATAAGGCCACTGCCGTGGGCGCCAAGGTCGTGCCGCTGCAGGCGCCGCGGCGCTTTGCCTACGGCGGCGCGGAAATCGAGGTGCTCGCGCCTACGCCGGACTACATCCCGGTCGGCGAACCCAAGAATAACGATTCGCTGGTCATGCGCATCCGGTTTGGGCAGCGCAGCTTGATGCTGGCGGGCGACGTGGAGCGCCCCGTCGAACAGGAGATGCTGTTCGCCGGCAGTATCCAGCCCAGCGATGTTTTAAAGGTTGCCCATCATGGCAGCCGGACCAGTTCCTCGGAGCCATTTTTGAATGCGGTCAGCCCCGCCTTTGCGCTGATCTCCGCGGGTTTCGAAAACAGCTACGGCCATCCGCACCAGACCGTGGTGGACCGCCTGCAAGGCCATCACGCCGAAATTCTGCGCACGGATCGGGACGGCCTGATTACCATTCGTACCGACGGCCGCCGCTTGAATCTCGATACCTTCGCGTGGGGCATGTCCAGGTAGGACAGGATCGAAAGAGGGTCGCTCACGGTCGCGGCTCTGCTTGGGACGTCTTTCATCAAAGTTTCGCGGGCGCAACGCCCATCCCCAACAGACCCTTACGCCGGGACGATCACCATTTTGCCCACGCCATCGGCGTAGTGCTCGGTCAGCGTGAAGGCATCGGCGATATCGGCGAGCGCCCGCCGGTGCGTGACGATGGGCGCAAACCAGGCCGTACGCTTCGCCAGCATCTCCACCGCTTCGTGCGTCTCATTGTTGGATCGCCGCACATTCAAAATCGACAGTTCTTTGCGACGCATTGGCGACACTTCGAACGGGACCAGCGCCTGCGAATGAATCCCTGTGAGCACGACGCGGCCCGCATTGCGCGACGCGCGAATCGCGGCATTGGTGGTGTCTTCCTTGGCGGCGCAATCGATCGCGCAATCCACCCCGCGCCCGCCCGTATCGGCCAGAATCTGTTTGGCGGCGTCCACCTGCGAGGGGTCGACCACAGCGTGCGCCCCCATGTGGCGCGCCATTTCGCGGCGATGCGCCACCGGTTCCACGGCCCAGATGCGGCCCGCTCCGGCCACTTTCAGGCAGGCGATGGTCAGCAGGCCGATGGGCCCCGCGCCGAATACCGCGACGGTTTCGCCGCTCTGGATATCCGCGAATTTCATGGAGTGCATGGCCACGGCCAGCGGCTCCGCGACCGTCGCGAGTTCCAGGGGCAGTTCCGGCGGAATCGGCACCAGGTTCGGCAACGGCAGATTGACGAATTCGCGGAAGAATCCCGGAATGCCGGGGGTGCTCAAGAATTTGATGTTCGCGCAGACGTTATGGTGCCCGGCGCGGCAGTATTCGCAGTGATAGCAGTAGAGCGCCGGTTCGAGCGCGGCACGGTCGCCCAGCTGCCAGCCGGTCACGCCGCTGCCCGTCTTCACGACGGTGCCGGCCGGTTCGTGCCCGAGCACCATGGGATACTGGCACGCGGTGTCGCCTACGGCGCCCTCCCCGTACGAATGCAAATCGCTGCCGCAAATGCCGACGGCGTTCACCCGCACCTGAATTTCACCAGGGCCGGGGTCTTCAATAGGTTGTTCGGTTAAATGGAACTTCCGGGGAGCAATCAGTTCGGCAACAAGCACTATGGGATTCCTATAGCCATTGTAAAATAAGTACTGCATGCAGAATTTTCGCCAGTTCGAAGCCGGTCCCGATCCGTTTGGCCGCAAGTTCCAGGTCTTGTTCAAGTGGATGCAGACCGCGATCTCGCTGCGTCATGCCGACACCGTCGATGTGAAGTTCATCCTGGTGGACGACAACGGCGAACGGACGCCAAAGACTATTGCGCTCTCCCACGTCGATCTTCTGGAGATCGCCGCGGAACTGGGGCGGAAAGTGGATGACCCGTGGTGCTCCCGCCTGGCGGCCATACACCTTCAGCATCTGGTGGAAACCGGCGAAGACATGGAAAAAGACCTGGTGCTGGTGGCCCGGCCCGACCTCAAGGCCTACGCAACCGGACTCGGCGAAGCGGAAAGCGCGGCGGTCCGCGCCGGTTAGGCGCTTCCCTCAAGGGAGTCACCGGGTATTACCAAAACACCTTGCGGTGATACGATATCTCCGAACTGAATTTGCCCGGTTCCAAGGAGACCCATGTCCAGCATTCCCCCAGAAGATCAGCCGCGTGTGAAAACGTTCGATCCGGTGGTGTTGGACCGTACGGTCATTGCGATTCCCTTGCTGAATGATATGAGGGTGGATCTGCAACGCATCGGGTTCATCAAAGACTTGGACCCCGAAGCAATCAAAAAGTACAATTCCGCGCTGGAATTTAACCCCGATTTTCCGGGAGGCCGAGAGGCGGCATCCAAACTCGCAGCCGACTTGATCCAGGAGGCCGGCACCAAGACGAGGGAGGTCTCGGCGCACCAGGCCGACCAGCATCCGCAGCCAGGACAACAGCAGCGGTACCAAAATCTGGCGGCAGCGGTGGACCGCCAGAAACTCGGCGAAATCATCACCGTGGGGGGAACGGACTACCAGTTCGCGGACCTGCACGCGGCCGTGATTCGCCGCGCCTTGCGGTCGAATCAGCGCCTGAAGATGCCTCCGCTGGCCCACATCCATCCCACCCGTTTCGAGATCATCATCGATCTCAATCTGGAGCACCCGCAAGGCCGCGGGGCGGCGCGGGATTGGGTGCTCGCGAACATCGAAGCGGCCAAACAACAGGCTGACATTCGCGATCCCGGACAGGAAGTGCACCTGGAAAAGGATCAGCCCAGCAGCCAGTACATTTTCGCGCGACTGGAAGCTCGCGCCATTCAATGTCTGGTGGAAATGGATACGAAGCAGGCCGTCGCGCAAGCGGAGGAAGTGAGGAAGTCGCGGCAGGAGGACCGCGATAAGAGGACTGAGCTCATGGGCGACACCGTGGCCGAGCGCCCGGTGGACGCGACGCGCTACCGCAATATCTTCCACATCTGGCCCGATTTCGAAGTATCCGCCACCATCAACAAATCCATCTCCACGGTGAAGGCCAATGCCGCTCAAAACTCTTTTGGGGCCAGCGGGGCGGGCATCACTTGGGCGGTGGTGGATTCCGGAGTCAATCGCGAGCATCCGCACTTCGCCACCCATGGCAATCTCGACAAGGATTCCTCGCTGCATCGCGATTTCACGATCGACGGAGAAGGCCCGTTCACCGATCTCAACGGCCATGGCACGCACGTCGCGGGCATCATCGCGGGCGAGTGGCGGGTAACGCCGGACACTCCTCCGGAGAAACGTCCGGTGGCTGTGTCGCGGTATTTGAAGACCGACACCCGCGACGTCGAGTATCAATCCAATACGCTCGACGTCATCTGCGGGATGGCGCCGCAATGCCGCCTGGTCAGTCTACGGGTGCTGGACGAAGACGGCAAAGGGTCGGTCAGCAACCTGATTGCGGCCATCACCCACATTCAGGAAAAAAACGGCTACGGGCGGCGGTTGGTGATTCACGGGGTCAATATGAGCCTGGGCTATAACTTCGAGCCGGAGTGGTTCGCCTGCGGCCAGAGTCCGCTGTGCGTCGAAGTCGACCGTCTGGTGAAGAGCGGAGTGGTGGTGGTGGTCGCGGCCGGCAACACCGGCTACGGCACCTTGAAATCCAGTATCGGCGCTTCGGCCGCGGGAATGGCGCTGACCATCAATGATCCCGGCAACGCAGACCTGGCGATCACGGTGGGCTCCACGCATCGCGATTCGCCGCACATTTACGGCGTGTCGTACTTTTCCTCCAAGGGGCCGACGGGCGACGGCCGTCTCAAGCCGGACCTGGTGGCGCCCGGCGAAAAGATCATCTCGTGCGCGGCCGGCCAGCTCAAGGAAGAGGGCGCGAAAGGCAACCCGTGCGACTACGTGGAGACCAGCGGCACCAGCATGGCGGCGCCGCACGTCAGCGGTGTGATCGCCGCATTTCTTTCCGTGCGGGGCGAATTCATCGGGCAGGCGGAGCGCGTCAAAGAGATCTTCCTCGCCAGTGCGACCGACCTGCGCCGCGACCGCTATTTCCAAGGCGCGGGATTGGTGGACCTCATGCGGGCCATCCAATCCGTCTGATCATTCGATTTCGAAAGAGGGCAATCCATCATGAGCGATATCGCTGGAATTCCTTACGTAGAAGCGCAGTTCGATAAGAATGGCATTCTCCAGAATCCCGTTACCCTGCCCGCCGGCGTGACCGACCTGTTCGTCATGTCCCACGGCTGGAATAACAACGCTGAAGACGCGCGCGGATTGTACCGCCGCCTGTTCACCAACTTCGTGGCCGTAGCCGCTCCCAACGATCTGCCTGGCCGCAGTTTCGCCATCCTGGGCGTGATCTGGCCCTCCAAAGCGTTCGACGAACTGGTGGCCGCTTCCGGCGTGCCGGCGGGCGCCGAAGGTTCGGCCTCCCTGAAAGCGCACGATGAAGGTTCGCTGCAGGCGCTGGCGGACAAGCTCGATCGCATGAAGGAGTTCTTCACCAGTCCCGCCGAGCAGCAAACCATCGATGAGGCCAAAGCGCTGCTGCCGGAACTGGAGGACAAGACCTCGGCGCGCAACGCCTTTGTGGACAAGATCCGTTCCCTGCTCGACAAGAGCGCGGCCAACAAGGAAGACGCCTCGGCCTCCTTCTTCAAACAGAACGGGGACGATCTGATGAACAACCTCAAGGTGGACGAGGACGATCTCGATGAGGACGTGAAGGGGCCGGGCGGCGCCATGTCGATGGGTCTCGGGGTGGGAGGGGGTGGGCCCCAGGTGGAAGGCGCGGCGGGTCTGGGCGCGATCCTCTCGGGCTTTAAGGCCGCCGCCATGAACGTTTTGAACTTCACCACCTACTTCGAAATGAAAGCCCGCGCCGGCACGGTGGGCAAGAATGGCGTGGGCCCGCTGATCGATAAGCTGGCTCCGCAGGTGGAGAAGATCCACCTGATCGGCCATAGTTTCGGCGGCCGCGTGGTGACCTCCACCGCCGCCAATTCCACCACCGACAAGATCCGCAGCATGAGCCTGCTGCAGACGGCGTTTTCTCATAACGGCTTCTCGCTTTCCCAGGGTGGGTTCTTCCGCGCCGTGGTGGACGGCCACCGCGTGCATGGTCCGATTCTGGTGACGCACACCAAGAACGACAAAGCCGTGGGCGTTGCCTACCCGCTGGCCTCCCGCATCAGCGGTGACAAAACCGCCGCTTTCGGTGACGAAAACGACAAATTCGGCGGCCTGGGGCGCAATGGCGCGCAGAAAATGGAAACCGGAGAGACGGTGCCAGGCAAGTTGCTGGCAGCCGGGTCCGCCTACACCTTTCAGCCCTCTAAGTTCTTCAATTTAGAGGGCAGCGCGTTCATCACGGGCCACAGCGACATCTGTGGCAAAGAGATCGCGCACGCGATTCGCATCGCCATAGCGGTCTAATTTCGTGGGGCGCGCCGATCCCCCCGGATTCTTCATCTGGAATTTATCCGGTTGTAACGCAGGCCCGCTAATTTGAAGCGGAATGCAAATCAACCTACTGCGAATTGCCTTAGTAGGGGCACTGGCTCTGCCCCTGTTCGCTCAAACCGATGTAGCCCGCGTGACGGGCACCGTAACCGACGCCTCGGGAGCGGTGATTCCCGCCGCGTCGATTGTCGTGAAAAACGAAAAGACCGGGCAGGAGCGCAAGGCGAGCACCGATGAGCACGGTGTCTACCTCGTCCTCCAATTGCAGCCCTCCAACTACTCCCTGACCGCGAGCGCGCCCGGTATGGCAGCCTCCGAATTCAAGGGAATCAATCTTCAGGTGGGGCAGGAGCGCATGTTGAACATCGCGCTCGCGCCTTCTTCGGTCACCACCGAAGTCAATGTGAGCAGCGGCGAACTGGTAACGGTCGACGTGAGCTCCGCGCGAATCGGCGCCAATGTTTCGACGCGCGAAGTAGCGGAACTGCCGATGAACGGCCGCCAGGTTTCGCAGCTTTATCTTTTGGCACCCGGCGCCGTGAACAACGGCAGCGGCAGCTTCGACAATATCCGCTTCAGCGGACGGTCCAATCAACAGAATGTGATTCGTTACGATGGCGTGGAAGGCTCCTCCATCGTGGATAGCTCGCCGGGCAATCTGAACGGCGAAAGCACCTCGCTCTTCCGCCTGGAACAGAGCCTGGAAAATGTGCAGGAATTCCGCGTCGATAGCAGCAACTATCCGGCAGAATACGGCACGGGCACAGGCGGACAGATCAGCTTCGTGACCAAATCCGGCGCCAATGACTATCACGGCTCGGCCTTCGAGTATCTGCGCAACGACGCGATGGATGCGCGCAATTTCTTCGACCGCGCCACCAAGAGCAAACTCCGCCTCAATCAATTCGGCGGCTCGCTGGGCGGCGCCATCGTAAAGGATAAGGCGTTCTTCTTCGCCAGCTATGAAGGACTGCGCCAACACACCGCTTCGCCCATCGTGGAGAGTACGCTCAGCGCGGCCGTGCGCGCGCGTCCCGATTGCGTAGGCGGAAACACCGCCAATTGCATCGCTCCCGCCATCCGTCCGCTGCTGGCGGCGTTTCCTGTCGGCCAGAGCGCTTCGGCCGATCCGCTGCTCGATATCGTCAACATCTCGGCGCCCGCCACGGTCGGTGAGAACGCCGGCGGCTTCCGTTTCGACTACAACCTGAGCCCGAGATACCGCTTCTACGCGCGCTACTTCCGCGACCAGGGTGTTTCGGCACAGACGCAGAACTCCACGCTGAGCCAGTACAACACCACCATCGTGCCGCAGAACGGCGTACTCAGCCTGACGCAGATGCTCTCGCCCACGGTCATCAATGAAACCAAATTTGGCTACAACGGTTCCAAGACGCGCGTGGCCGGCGTTCCCGGTCCCAGCCCGAACGCGAATCTGAACGGAGTGACGCTGAATCTCAGCGGCAGCGTGGCCCTGGGCGGTATTGCCGGCCAGTCTGGCAGCGCCGGAATCGCGATCCCCACCGGCCTGATTCGCCTGAGCAGTTCGTTCAACGGCCGTGGCGCACCTTACACGAACTACTCCAATGCGCTGATCGACAGCCTGAGCGTCATCCGCGGCAAGCACAGCCTGAAATTCGGCGGCGAACTGCGCATGCTCACGCTGTACAACGATCAGTTGGGAGGCACCACCTACACGTTCGGCAGTGTGAACGCGTTCCTTGCGAATGCGCCTTCTTCGATCGCCTTCAATGGCGACCTGAGCGCCAAGAGCCCGTTCAGCGGACTTTCCGGACTGGCTCACTTGCGCCAGAATCTCTATATTCTCTACGCGCAGGATGAGTACAAGCTAACTCCCACGCTGACCATGAGCTACGGTCTGCGGTACGAATACTACCAGCCCCTGCACGACGTCAACAATAAAGCCGTCATCTTCGACATGACCAAGGGCGACATCGTGGCCGGGACGTCCGCTGCGTGGTATCAATCTTCGACTCACAACTTCGGGCCGCGCCTTGCGTTTAGCTGGGCTCCCCAGAAGCTGCAGAACAAGACGGTGATCCGCGTGGGCGGCGGTTACTACTACGGTCCGGGGCAGACGGAAGATCAATTGCAGCCGTCGGCCAACGACCGCATCGGCCGCACCATCTCCTCGGGTTCGCTGCTGGCGTATCCGTTCGACACCGCGTCGGTCTACCAGAACTACAACATCAACGATCCCAACCTCGGTTACCAGCCGCGTGCCTATGGCCCCGGCTATCGCATCCCGGAGCGCATTCTGTCCTACACGGCGTCGGTGCAGCAGACCATTCCCGGCAATGCCGTGTTGACGGTGGCGTACGTGGGCAGCCAGGGCCGCAATCTCTTCCTGCGCAGCACCACCAACAAGATCACCGGTTTCACGATGAATCAGACCACGGGAGTGGGGTCCGCGGTGCGCGAGTTCGGCAACCGCTTCGCCGAAATCGACTACAAGACCAACGGCGGCACTGACAACTACAACAGCATGCAGGTCACGCTGAATCGCCGCTACGCTTCCGGCCTCTCGCTGGGCGCGCAGTACGGTTGGGCGCACAGTATCGGCAACTCCGGCGGCAGCAACGAAGCCAATACCGCGGGCAACCCGTTCAACTTCGCTGCCGACCGCGGCAACAACAACTTCGACATCCGCCAGAGCTTCAACATGACCGCGCTTTATGAGCTGCCGGTGGGCAAGGGCAAGAAGCTGCTGAAGAACGCGCCGGCCGCGGCCGATCTGCTGCTGGGCGGCTGGCAACTCGGCGGCATCGTCAATGCGCGCACCGGCGTGCCGATCGATGTGCTGATCACGCGTCCCGACCTGGCATACCGCGATACGCGCGATGGCAGTCTGTACGCGAACCCGGTGGTGGCCAACGGTGCCGTGGTGACCGTGCCGGTGATCAATACGCTGGGCGGCGGCAACAGCCGCAACGTACGGCGCCCCGACATCGTGGCGGGCGTCAACCCGTATCTCAAGAACGGCCTCAACTTTTTGAACCCCGCGGCCTTCAGCCTTCCGAAGGACGGAACGTACGGCAATTCGTCGCGCAACGGCCTGGCGGGTCCCGGACTGCAGCAGTTCGACATTACGCTGAGCAAGAAGTTCCGCGTGGCGGAAGGCAAGAACGTGGAGTTCCGCTCTGAGTTCTACAACATCTTCAACCACGCCAACCTCGCCAATCCCGGCAATCTGCGGCTGGCCGCAGGCCTGCCAACGGGGCCTGGAGCTTCCGGCCTGCAGCCCGGCACCGCGTTCTCCCCGGCGACGGCGGGCGGCAACTTCGGTGTGCTGACGCAGACGGTATCGAACCAGATCGGGATCGGCACCAATCGCCAGATTCAGCTTTCGCTGCGATTGAACTTTTAGGTTTAGTTTTCAGTCATCAGTATTCAGTTTTCAGTTCTGACGCAGCGCGCTTCTTCATTCGTGCTGACCAGTCCGCTCAGGTGGTCCGCATCCCCCCTGGCTCAGTCCTGACGCTGAGCGGATCGCTTTCACGCAGAAGGTCACAGGTAGCCGACCCGGCCGCAGCAGTTGGGCTGCAGGCTGAGAGCTGGCCTGTGACCGCGGAAGCCACGTCGAGTCCGCACTCCGTTCCAAACGTCACCAGTTATTCAGTCTGGCGACGCCGGAGGCGGGGCCGACAGCTGAAAGACTGACAACTGAAAACTGATAACTGAAAACTCTGATACGACTTGCTACTCTGGCCTCGTGCCGTTTGTTTCTTCCGATTCGCGCGTGCGGAGGGTCGTGCGGGGGATGCCGCCGCTTGCCGGACTACCGATCCTCGTGGAGACCATGCGTGGACTGCGCGACCGCCGCGGACTGGTGCTGGGTGGAGCGTTTCTGCGAGAGCGCAGGATCGCGCTGGACGGTACTCCCGCCGAGTTCTCGCGCATCCTGGTCCACGAGGTGGCGCACTTCATCTGGTTGCGGCTGGGGAACGGCGTCCGTCTCGACTATGAAACTCTGCTCTGCGGGGAGCAGGCCGCCCGCGCGCGGGGCGAACTGGGTTGGAGCGCCGAATGGCGGAAGGCTGCGCTTTCGGCGGACGACAGGGCGCAGCGCTCGCGCCGCTGGCGGGAATACTGCTGCGAGAGTTTTTGCGATACCGCCGCCTGGCTGTACAGCGGCGTCGCGCGTCACCCCGAATTCACCCTGGCAGGGCGCTGGCGCTCTCGGCGGAAGGCGTGGTTTTCCGCGGCGCTGGACGGCCGGACTTTGTCGATATAATCTAGCTAGGAAATAATTCTGTGCCCTTACCCCGTCCCTACCTCGCACTCACGACCGCATTGCTGGCAGCGTGCTTCTTTGCCGGGTGCTCTTCGGAGCGCGCCGTCAAGGCGGCCGAGTCGGTAAAGCCTGAAAAGAACCGTAATCCCGCTCCCGAATTTGCCCTCAAGGATGCGGACGGCAAAACCGCGCGCCTGGAAGACTATAAGGGCAAGGTCGTGCTGCTCGATTTCTTCGCGACCTGGTGCGGACCGTGCAAGATCGAGATTCCGTGGTTTATGGAGTTGGAGCGAAAGAACAAGGACAAAGGGTTCAGCGTACTCGGAGTTTCGATGGACGACGAGGGGTGGGAAGTGGTCAAGCCTTTCCTCGCCGGTTTGGGCGTCAATTACCGCGTGGTGATCGGCAACGATTCCACCGCGCAGCTTTATGGCGGCGTGGATGCGCTGCCCACCACGTTCCTGATCGACCGCAACGGCAAGATCGCCGCGGTGCATATCGGGCTGACGAGCAAAAAGGATTTCGAAGATGGTGTCGAACAACTACTGCAAGCTCCCGGCGGGCTGGTCAAAGACGCTGCTGACTTTTCTCGCGGCGGGGCTTTTCCTGCCTTCGCTCTGGGCGCAAAGTAAGGAATACCTGACGGTCGGCGAACTTCCCAAAGTCGCCGGCAAACGCAGCGCGGCGGTGCAAGTGAAAATTCCCGTGGTGGTGAAGGATGGCTACCACGTGAACAGCAACAAGCCGAACGAGGAATCGCTGATCCCGTTGAAGCTCACGTGGACGGCCATGGGCGCGCTGGAAGGCGGCGCTATCACTTATCCCAAGCCGTCGCAAGAGAAGTACGAATTCACTGAAGCGCCCCTTTCCGTCTACACCGGAGCGTTCGATCTGGTGGCGAACTTCAAAGTGGCGGCGAAGGCGCAGGCCGGTCCTGGGGCGGCTACCGGCAAGCTGCGCTATCAGGCGTGCAGCAATCGCGCGTGCTATCCGCCGAAGACCGTGGACATTACGATTAGCTACCAGGTGCAGTAGGCGGCACGCTGGTGGAGCGGGCAGGTTCCCCTTGTCTGCAAAACTCAGGTCGTGCAGGCTGTCCTCGCTTGCGTGTACGCTTGGGCAAACCTCAAGTGGACAGGTCGGGAGGCCTGTCCTACGCCGGCGGTCAAGGATACCGGAGGCTACAGAGTTTCGCCCCGCACCAGATCGGCATAAGTCTCGCGCGCGCGGACAATTCTCCAGGCAGCGCCATCGACCAGAACTTCGGGGCCGCGCGGGCGTGAGTTATAGTTCGAGCTCTGCACGAAGCCGTAAGCGCCGGCGGTGCAAACCGCGAGATAGTCGCCGGGCATGGCGTTCGCCATGACGCGGTCGCGCGCCAGGAAGTCGCCGGTCTCGCAGACGGGCCCCACGACGTCCATGGTGGCAGGAGGCAGGGGACTCTGGCGCAGCGGCAGAATCTCGTGGTGGGCACGGTAAAGCGACGGACGGATTAAATCGTTCATCGCCGCGTCCACGATCAGAAATTCCTTATCGCCGTTGCGTTTTCGGTACAGCACTCGGGTGAGCAGCACGCCTGCGGGGCCGACAATGCTGCGCCCGGGTTCGATCATGGCGGTCAGTCCGCTGGCCAGGACGCGGCTCGAAATCATTGCCACGAAGCTGGCGATATCCGGAGCAGTTTCGCCCGCGTGATAGGCCACGCCCAGGCCCCCGCCCAGATCCAGGTGCTGGATGGGATGGCCCTGCGCGCGTAGCGTCTCCGCCAGCGCGAGCACCTTGTCCAGCGCTTCCAGGATGGGGCTGGGGTCGAGGATCTGCGATCCGATATGGCAACTGACGCCGCCGGCTGCCAGGTTGCGGAACTGACGCGACCGTTGGTAGACTCCAGGGGCTTCGGCAATAGCGATGCCGAATTTGTGCTGGCTCAACCCGGTCGAAATATAGGGGTGCGTCACCGCGTCTACATCGGGGTTGACGCGGATGGAGAAACTGGCCTTCAGGCCGAGGCGCGCGGCCTTGGAGTCGATCAGCGCCAGTTCCGCTTCCGACTCGCAATTGAAGGTGTGGATACCGCTTTCCAGGGCATATTCCACTTCGGCGGCGGTCTTGCCGACACCCGAAAAAACGATTTTCGCCGCAGCGCCGCCGGCCTGGAGGACGCGATATAACTCGCCGCCGGAAACGATGTCGAAGCCGGCGCCGTGTTTGGCCAGCAGGGAAAGAATGGCGAGCGAAGAGTTGGCCTTCACCGCGTAGCAGATGGTGTGCGGCAGGGTGCCGAACGCCGCGTCGTAGGCGGCGTAGCTCTGCCGAATGGCCTGGCTGGAATATACGTAGGCAGGCGTTCCTACTTCATGAGCGAGGTCGGCCAGCGGGACCTGCTCACAGTAATAGTCTTTTTGCGAATAGGCAAACATCTGAGAATTTGGGCTGAATTTCCAGTATGCCACGATGCGGGAGCGGAGACTTCTCACGTAGGGGTGTGGGGGGATAGACGAAATGCCCGTCCGATCAAGAAGAACCTGGCGTAAAGCTGTTCGGGTCTCATGAACGTTGATTCGGAATGGGGATGGAACGCTGCCTGACGTCTCGGATGGGGTCGCACGCCCGCGGCGGCCTATTCGGTAGCAGTCGCCGGCGTGCGCAGTTTGCGCAGCGCCGCCTGGGTTTCTTCCCACTGCTTGGGCGACTTGCGAGTGGCGTAGGGCAGGTCCGGATCTCGGAAATATTCGAGCACGTTGCGCAGCAATGCGGGATCAATCTTGGACCGCTCCTCACTGGCCAGTTGGCGCGCCAGTTTGGCATACGCCTCGTCGGCCAAGCGGTACTCCGTAGGGCGGGTGAGTTTCCCCGTGTCGAAATCGCGATCTTCGAGCGCCAGACGGTGAGCGCGCTCGTCGGCCAGCAGGCGGCGGTATTCCTCCAAGGTGCGATTGAAGCTGGTTTCGAATAGATTGAGCGCCTGCGGAGTCGGCGGATGGAAGGCCAGAGCCTTCAGTGGTCCCACCTTGGGGAGGATGCGAATCAGGAAGGCGACAATCCGCGTGCCGATGCCGGGCTCGTGAAAACGGCCCTTCCATTCCTTCCGGTAACTGGCGCGCGAGAGGTTGTAGACGAACTGTTGCTTGCTGACCGTCATGCCCTGATGGGTGGCCTCCAGTTCGTCTTTCCTTAAATGCCACGCGATGCGTGTCATCTGCGGAATCAAAACGCTCACCGCGCGCCGGTAGGTGCCCAGCGCGAGATCGAGATCGCCAAAGACGTCTTTCAGCTCCAGCGAGTACGTGCGCAGGAAGGCACGCTCCATGACGCCCTTCTCCACTTCGAAGCCGATGAAATCGTGATACGCCTGCGGCGCATAGCTCCCCTTGGCGACTTCCGCCACATCGAAGCTGAATTCCACTTTCATGTGCGACGTCTTGTCGTCCGCGTAGGTCACCGACTTGCCGTATTTGGCGGCCAACTTCGGATACTCCATCGCGACCGAAGGGTTGACGGCCACGCCGTGGCCCTGCGTGTCCGCCGCGTAATGGGCGAGCGAACCGAGGGCGAAGGCCAGTTCGTTCAGGTCCCGTGCCTCGCGGATCAGATTGAGAACGAACTCGCCGGTTCGCACATAGTGCACCAGGTCGCTGAAGAACGTGCTGCCGAACGGGTAATAGCCGGCATCCTGAATGATGCAGCCGCCGTAGGCGCTGGCATGCGCACGCACCAGTTCCTCTTCGGTCGCCTGCGGATACCGGCTGCGCAACAGCGGTTTGATGTCACGATCCCACGTCGAGTCGATGATCGCTTCGTGGGTAAGCACCGAATAGCCTTGCAGGCTAGAACACAGAAAGAAGCCGGCGATCGCGGTCCGCAGCCAGAGCACGGCTGGCTCGTCGCAAACGCCAGTCCATTGTATTCCGCATCACGGCAATTGACGGCCGCGATGCGGAATCCGGTTGTTTCGCTATTTGCCAGCGAAAGTTAAGAGTTGAGCGTCCAAATCAGCCAATGCCTTTTCCAGGACGGCACGATAGCGTTGATTCTGGGCGCTCTCCAGGTCCCGCAGCACACGGGTGCGGGACATGAGAAGGCTGTCTCGTTTCTTAACGACGTCCAGCGCGTCATCAGAGAGGACTTTGGCTCGCAGCTTTTCATGGCGAGCCTCGGCCATGTCGATCTGCTCTTCGACCGACTTACTTTCCCAACCTCTGGCCATATTTCTATTCTACGCCTGTAGTGGCTAAATGGAAAGCATCGCACATAACGCGGTCAGTCCTTCGCGGAAGATCCCGGGCGCCGTCAACAGGCTCACTACCAGATATGCCTCGTCTGCAAAATCGTAAAAGTAGCCTGGTTGCACCAGGATGCCGGCCCGTTCCAAGAGCAGCAGCGTCCACTCTTCCTCGCTGCGCGTGCGGGGCACCTGCAGCGTGATGTACCATCCGCCTTCCACGGCGAGAATGTTGGCCGGCGACCCTGCCAGCGCGGCGCGCGCGAAGGCGAGATTGGCCGCGCTGCGCTGGCGGATCTGCCGCTGCACGCTTTTGCCGGCCGCCAGCAATTGCCCCGCGGCGCACTGGACGGGCGTGCTCACGGAAAGGTACGTGTCGGCGATCCACTCCAGGTTTTCCCACGCCTTGGCACGCAGCTCGCCCGGACCGTTGACCACAATCCAGCCCAGTTTCATTTGCGGCAGCCCGCACACTTTCGAGAGGCCGCTCATGCTGAAGGCGAGACACTCCTCCACGCCGCTGAGCGTGGTCACGCGATCCACATCCTCCGTCAGCGGGTAGTCGGAGAAGACTTCGTCGGAGATCAGGGCGATGCCGCGCGCGGCACAGAGAGCCGTCAGTTCGGCGAGCTCGCCGCGCTTTACAAAGCTGCCGGTGGGGTTGTTGGGATTCACCAGCACGATGGCGCGGGTTCGCGCGCTTAGCGCAGCACGAAGCGCGTCCAGATCGATTCCCCAGCCGCCGTGGTACATCAGCGGGTAGGGTCGCACGTTGATCGCCTCCATATCGGCCAGAAATTCGAAGAGCGGATAGGAAGGCTGCGGCACCAGGATCTGCATGCCGGGGTCGCACAACAGCTTGAATAGATAGGCGTAGGCTTCGCTGGTGCTCGCGGTCAGCAGAATGCGGTCCGCCGGAACGTCTTGGCCGCGAGCGGCGTAGTAGGCGGACACCGCCTGCCGCGCCGCGGGCATTCCAGCGGGGGCGGGTTGGTAGGCGAGCATCCCCGGATTCGTGAACGACGGTACGATTTCCGCCGGATACTCCAGCGCGGCGTCGGTGGGATTGGACTGCGTCAGGTCGAGGATGCGCACGCCGGCAGCACGTTTGACTGCCAGCGCCAGGCTCAGCCGGTTGGGCTGCGTGTCCCAGTGAAAGCGCGAGGAAAACATGGTCACCTGATTGTAGCGAGCCGCACTTCCGGAGCAGCGCGGCGAAAATGTTATGTTGGGTTCAATGCCCAGCGAGAACCCCTTCCAAGATCCTCTTCGCTTCGAACGCCAGGTTCCCGAGTGTGTGATCGTGATCTTCGGAGCGAACGGAGATCTGACCAAGCGCAAATTGCTACCCGCACTGTACCGCCTGGCCTACGACCGGCGACTGTCGGCCGGCTTCGCCATCGTGGGCATCTCGCGCACGCCGCTCTCCGACGACGAGTTCCGCGAAAAAATGCGCGCCAGCGTCGAGCAGTTCAGCGAAGACACGAAGCTCGATCCCGACGTGTGGGCGGCCTTCGCTCGCGGGCTGTATTACCTGGCGGGCGACATTGCGGATCAGGATCTCTATACGCGCCTGGGCGCCAAACTGGGCGAGATCGAAGGCGAACGGCATACCGGCGGCAACGCCATGTTCTATCTTTCCACCCAGCCCAGCCAATACGCTCCCATCGCGCGCGGCATTGGCGCGGCGGGTTTGGGGAAGGGAAGCGGCTGGCGCCGCCTGGTGGTGGAAAAGCCCTTCGGCCACGATCTGGCCAGCGCGCGCGAACTCAGCGATCAACTGCACGAGGTCTTCGAGGAAAGCGACGTCTATCGCATCGATCATTACCTGGGCAAAGAAACGGTGCAGAATATCCTGGCCTTCCGCTTCGGTAATGGAATCTTCGAACCGCTGTGGAATCGCCGCTATGTGAATCACGTGCAGATCACGGGCGCGGAATCGATCGGTGTGGAAGGGCGCGGCTCCTACTATCAGGAAGCCGGCGCGCTCGACGACATGATTCAAAATCACCTGCTGCAGGTGATGGCCACCATCGCCATGGAGCCGAGTGCGAGTTTCCAGGCGGCCAGCGTGCGCGACGAGCGCAGCAAACTGCTGCGGTCCATCCGGCCGATGACGCGCGAAGAAGTGAAGTTGAACGCGGTGCCGGGGCAATACGGTCCGGCGCGCATCGGCGGCAAAGACGTTCCCGGCTTCCGGCAGGAGGAAGGCGTCGACCCCAAGTCGCAGACCAACACGTACGCCGCCGTCACGTTCTTCGTGGAGAACTGGCGATGGGCCGGCGTGCCGTTTTATGTGCGCACCGGGAAGCGGCTGCCCAAGCGCGTGACCGAAATTGCCATACAGTTCAACTCGGCGCCGCTGCACCTTTTCAATCAGGATTCCGGCGGCACGGGCGTCAATCTCTTGATTCTCCGCATCCAGCCCGAGGAAGGCATTTCGCTGAAGTTCCTTTCCAAACGGCCGGGTTCCGGCATGACGCTGCGCCCGGTGTCGATGGACTTCAACTACGGGTCGAGCTTCGGGGAGCGTTCGCCATCGGCCTACGAGACGCTGCTGCTCGACGCGCTGGTTGGCGACCCCACGCTGTACACGCGCCAGGACATGGTGGAGGCGAGCTGGAAAGTGGTGGAACCGATACAGAATGCCTGGCGCGAGACTCCGTCGCACTTCCCGAATTACGCGGCGGGCAGCTGGGGGCCCGAAGCCGCCGACCAGATGCTGGCGCGGCGCGGCCACATCTGGAGGAAGCCCTGATGGCGACGGTTGCGCCCGAGGCAATTCTGCACGAGCTTGCCGCCCTGTGGACCCAGGAAGGCAAGCTGGGCGACGCGGGCGTGCTGCGCGCCTGCTCCATGACTCTGCTGGTGCTCGCGGAATTCGAAGAAGACTCGGCGGAACTCGCCGAAACCATGGCCGCGCTCATGCCGGAGCATCCCGCGCGCAGCATACTGGTGCGCGTGCGGCAGGATGGCGAGCGTGCCATGAGCGAGCGCGTCTACCAGCAGTGTTGGAAGCCCTTCGGGCAGCGCCAGCAGATCTGCTGCGAACAGATCGAGCTGACCGCCAGCGATGCGGCGCTGGCCGACCTGCCCTCGGTGATTCTCCCGCTCGCGGTGCCCGACCTGCCCGTGATTCTGTGGTGCCGGAGCGCGCGGCTCACGAGGCGCGGCGAATTCGCCGGAATCGCCGGGACTGCCTCCAAAGTGGTGATCGATTCCGCCCCGGCGGAGGACGCCGTGGACGCGCTCGAGCGCATTGCCGCGGCGGCACGGAACGACGGCGTTATCGCCGACCTAGCCTGGACGCGCCTCACGCGCTGGCGGGAGACTCTGGCGCGCGTCTTCGAAAATCGCGACACCCTGGCGCGGCTGCCGGAAGTGAATCGAATTCGCGTGAGCTATGGACCCGGGAACGAGACGGCCGCCTGGTATCTCGCGGCCTGGGCCGCAGGGGCGCTCGAAAGCGTCGGCCAAGCCGTGACTCCGCAGGTGGAGAAGCAGGGGGAATCGCTGCGTCTCGAATTGACGGGTGAGGGTTTCCAGGTCTCCCTCTCGCGCGATGGCGAGCGGCTGGTCGCCGTGGTAAACGAGCAATCCAACTGCACCAATCTGCCGCGCCCCACGGATTATATGCTGCTGCGCGAGGAACTCGGGATCGTGCGCCGCGACGACGTGTTCGAGCGCACCCTGGCGTCCGCCGCCCGCCTTGCGCTAGCTTCCAGATCGGGTGGAGCGTAACCGATGAGCGTACGCTGGCATAAGCTGCCGGACGCGAATGCTACCGCCGAAGCGGGGGCGCATCACGTCGTGGGCCTGCTCGAAGAGGTGCTGTCGGGCAAGGAGTTCGCTACGCTGGCGGTGTCCGGCGGCTCGACTCCGAAATTGATGTTTCAGAAACTGGCGGCCACGAAATTCCCCTGGGACAAGGTGCATATTTTCTTCGTGGACGAGCGGTGCGTGCCGCCCACGGACAGCCAGAGCAACTTCAAACTGGCCGACGATGCCCTGTTCCATCCGGCGCACATTCCGCAGCGCAACGTGCACCGTATGCTGGGCGAACTGTCGCCGTCTACCGCTGCCGCGCGCTACGAGCAAGAGATCCGCGGATTCTTCGGGCTGGATACGGGGGAGATGCCGCGCTTCGATATCGTGCATCGCGGCATGGGACCGGACGCGCACAGCGCGAGCCTGTTTCCAGGCGAACCGCTGATCGACGATCGCGAAGGCATCGCCGCGGCGGTGTATGTGGAGAAGTTTCATTCCTGGCGGGTGACGTTGCTACCCGGGGCGCTGCTGGCGGCGAAGCACACTGTGTTCCTGGTGGCTGGAGACGATAAGGCGGAGGCGGTGCGCGCCGTTTTCCAGGAAGAGTACGATCCCAAAAAGTATCCCGCGCAGATCGCGTCGCATCACGGCCGCGGGGTCACTTGGTTCCTGGATGAGGCGGCGGCGCGATTGCTGGATTGAAGTCCTGACCGCTCTACTGAATTCAGCAACCGGCTCGATCGCTTTTGCCGCAGCGCGTTGCACTCCCGGCGGCTAGCTCGAGGTGGTTCCAACTCGGCTGACCAGACGAAACTGCCCGCGCTCAATTTTCGGTCGGATTCTTCTCCATATGCTTCACAAAGATCGTTTTCATAGCGACCTTGCGGGACTCCAGCTTCAGACCCAGTTTGGCCAGAGCACTGGGAAGCGTCTCACGCCCCCGCTCCTGGGGGGGAGATAGCTGCGCGTCTGCCGGATCCACCGGGGGAATATCAAGTTTGATATCGTATTCTCCTTCGAGCTCCGTTTGGTCGACAAAGGTAGCTGGAAGATATCGGTTAGACAGATACAAGGCGAGACCACCGGGTGTGGACGTTTCAATGTGCTGCGCCCCGTCCGCCCCATTTGCAAACCTTACACCGGTGATTTCTATCACCGGGATTCCTTTGTAATTCGTGGAAATCTCTGTGCTACGGCCACGCTGAAATTTCGGCCCTCCTTTTGCAACCAACAGCGATAGCGCGTCCACATCGGTGGTACCAATCTCAACGCTTAAGGAGAACCGCTCGGCCAAAAGTGCCTGGAGCATCTGTGGAACCATGGTCTTGTGACTGCCAGCCGGCATCTTCGCATCGATCACGAAGAGGGATATCTCTTTCAGGGAAGTGAGCCACTCCGGGCCTTTCACCCGGGTATTTTGTACCCCATATGCCAGAGCGATGAGATTCAGGGGAACGATCGGGCCTATATGAACCCGATCCCCGCTGACCTCTATCCCACGAATGGATGCACCATCCCGCAAAGGAGACGAATGAATCGACGCGACATCGAAGGAAATCTTCGGTGGGGCTTCCTGGCAATAAGCCACGCCCGCTGCGAGTAGAAGGGCCACGACTTGCTTCATGACATTCTCCAGAGCATATTCCACAGCTACAGAGTCTATCGCAAGTGCTGACAACTGATGCACGATAAGAGTGTTGGCCACGGATGCAGACGGATTAAAGCAGATCAAACGCAGATAAGCTGAGGAAAGAACCACTCCCCTGATTAGCGGCCCTCGATGGCCGGCCTACTTGGCCTTCAGCAGGAGGAAGGTCAAATCGTCGTACTGGGCGCGTCCTCAATCCAGGATTTCAAATCCTGCGCGATGCGTGCGGCCATCGCGTCCACGTCCAGGCAGGCGACGGAGTAAAGGAGCGTTTTCAAACGGTCTTCACCGTACTCTTCGTCGTGAGGATTCAACGCCTCGGACACTCCCTCGCCTGAACACAATTAGCACATCTCCGGAATTGAGGGCCACCGAGCCTTCCTCGTACCGGGTTTGCGGAAACATTCCGATGATGGTCCCGCCCGTGGTCAGCTCTTCCACCTCCAGGGCTCCGCCGGCGCGCAGCAGATTAGGCGCGTTGTGGCCCGCGTTCACATCGCGCAATTCGCGAGTGGCCTGGTCCAGCAGGGCATAGACGGGTCAGGTGGAGCAGGTCTTTCCGGTTGCGGTGAGGAGTCCGAACACCGCATGCCGGTGGTTCCCTGGCATCGGCATGGATGTCGGCGCGACATGAGGAGTACGTGTACGATCATGCGGGGAAGCGGGTGAAGAAGGCGGCGGGAACGCATGGGAGTTCTACTTTTGCGGTGTTGGCGGGCAGAGGTTGGAGACGCTGGTACGCACGGATGAGGCGGAAGGCTGCACGCACAAGTACAACACGTATTTCCTCTAGCCGTACGCTGTCAAGAGGAACTTCTCACTTGGCCGCGACAGGACAGACCCGGATGTCCTACCACACCAATCCTGGTACGATCTTTAATCTAGGCTGTCCGCAATCACACTTTGGTATAGGAGCGATCGATGAGCTTGACGATTGGTATACGGGAGACCCCGGAGGCGACCATTTTGGATCTGGACGGGCGCGTGGTGCTGGGCGAAGCCCTGGGGGAAATGCGCGACTCCATCCGCGAGGCGTTGGCCGGCGGACAGAAGAATATCTTGTTGAATCTTGCGGGAGTGAGCCACATCGACAGCTCGGGACTGGGCCAGTTCATCGGCAGCTTTGCCACCGTTACCAGCCATGGCGGACAGATGAAGCTGCTCAATCTGCAGAAGAAGGTCCACGATCTGATGCAGATTACCAAGCTGGTGACGGTGTTCGAAACGTACACCGACGAAGCGGAGGCGCTGAAGAGCTTCAAGAAGTAGATCGTGTTCGCAATGCCGGCAGTTTGAAGGTGCGCGCCGAAGGGAAGCCGGGCACGCGCGCCGCCTGAGCCACCATGCCGGGTCGCCGCACCGCTTATTGTAGGGTGATGCGGCCGGCGCCTTCACTGGCGAAGAGCCTGCCGGTGATCTGCGCCATGGAAACCGAGGAGCCGGATGCCGCGGGCGTCCGTACCCCTATAGTTAGTTACCCTATCACTGAAAATTGGGGGCAAATTGAGGGTCGATGTGCGTCGAGGTTGGTGGCACCTCCGTGCAGACCGTCGCGTAACCGCCGTCGTCCGTGCTACACGCCGCAACGCCAGGGCACGCGCAACGGCAATGGAAAACGTGGTGGCCCGGTATCGGCCAGTCATGCCGGGAAAGTTTACTGCCGACGCTTTGTGCCGACGCGTTTGGCGGCCACCTTGTTCGCCGATGGGGCGCCTTTCTTCGCCATTTGCGCCTGCCCCGCCTTGGTCATCAAGCGAGATTGTTCGTACATCTCGATCCACTTGTTGCCAGAAATCTCGGAGATCAGCTCGCCGATCGCTTCGAGCGGCAAATCGTCCGGCAACTCGAAATGAACGCAACACTTCCCCATGTCGAGCTTCTTCCCTGTCGCCTTGAACGCCGCCTTCAGTTGCTCGAGCTGAGTCGCACTCCAAAACGCGCCCATCAGGTAGAGCGAGCAGTAGTTCTTCTGCGACGCGAGCGCGACGTAGCAGATCGGCTGCTTGTTGTAGGTGTCTGGATATCGAGACAGGGGGATCGTCCAGCCGATGGTGCCCCAGACGAGGCACTCATCGTAACCGTGCGGAATGTGCTTGTTCACGAGTGCGCGCACTGTCGCGATCGTCTTCGCACGATCGGCCGGGAGTGAGGCGATGTATTGCGCCGGAGTCTTGACGTTCGATGGTGGTTTCATGGATTCGTCGTCTTCCCGAACGAAGTGTATCACCGAACGTTTGAATACCAGCTAGCGGCAGGGGTTGTGAGTATTGCGTAAGTCCTGGCCTTGAGGCTTTGAGGGCCTTCTCGACCCTCTGCGCTCGCGAAGGCTGACCCACTCGGCGGGGTGGGGCTTGCCGCTTCGAAAAGGATGGGAGGGCGATATCATCCACGCCGATTGCGTGCCAAAATCCCGGGGTGTTTTGGTGGGTCACTTCTCGTGCTTAACCTCCTAAACTTTTAGTTGACAGGGGCATTTTCGCGGCGCATACTCCTAATAGTTTAGGAGGCTGAAAGTTGCCCAGGCGGAAAAATGCGGAACAGGGATTGACGCCGCTCGAACTAGAAATCATGAACGTGCTGTGGGAGACGGGACCGGTCAACGTGCAGATTGTGCAGGCGCGTTTGACGGAGCGGGAACTGGCCTATACCACGGTGCAGACGATGCTCAACGTACTGCACCGGAAAGGCAAAGTGAAACGGCGACTGAAAGATCGGGCCTATCTCTACCAGCCGGTATTGAGCAGGCAGAATGCGGTGGCTCAGGCCGTGGGAGACGTGCTCGACCGGTTTTTTGGCGGATCGGCGGACAGTCTGGTTTTGAACCTGGTAAAGACGCGTCAAGTGACGCCCCGGAAACTGGCGGAGATTTACAAGCTGTTGGAGGCGCCCAATGATGATCGAAAGTCGTGACGGATTGACCTTCCTTTTAAATTCGCTGTGGCAGGTGACGCTGGCATGGCTGGTGGCGGTGTGCGTGTGCCGCCTTTTGCGCAAGGGTCCGGCGAGCCACCGGCACGCGGTGTGGGTGGCGGCGATGGTGGCCGCGGTGCTGCTGCCGCTGACCAGCTTGCGAGGGCCTGCCCAGGTGCAAGGCCCGCAGTTCGCGCCGCCTCTGCCGGAACCGGCTGCCGTGGGAACCGCTGCGCCGGTGCGGGTGGCGTTTGCGCCAGCGGAACCGGCGCGGTCGGTTTCGGTGGCGGCCACGACGGCAAGCGTGCTGCTGGGTGCCTATTTCTGCTTCGTGCTGCTGCGCATGGCGCTGCTGGGGTGGGCTTCGATTCGCACCGTGCAGATACGGAGAAAAGCGATAGCGCCGCGCATTCCGGAAAACCTGGAACGGGTCTGGCAGCGCTGCCAGGAGGCGTTCGGACTGGATGAAGTGGAACTACTGATTTCGGAGCGTGTGTCGGGACCCGTGACCGCAGGCCGGGCGATCATCCTGCCCGAATCGTTTTTGCGGGAACCGTCGGAAGACGTGCTGACGACCGCGATCGGCCACGAGATGGCGCACATTCTGCGGCGCGATTTTCCATGCAACCTAGCGTACGAATTAATGTTCGCGCCAATTGCTTTCCATCCGGGGGCGTGGCAGATCCGGCATGAAATCGAACGTACGCGCGAGATGGCGTGCGATGAACTAGTCACCGGGCGATTGATGGAGGCGGGCGTGTATGCGCGGTCGATTCTCAGGATGGCGGGCGATATGATGGCGCTGCCGCGGCCGTGGTACACGCTGGGAGTATTCGACGGCGACATTCTGGAAGAGCGGATCCGCCGGCTGCTGGAGAAACCGGTGGAAAACCTGCGCCGCGCACGGCTGGTGCTGGCGGGAGGACTGACGGCACTGGGCGTTTGTGTCGTACTGGCTTCGGGACTGGCGATTACGGCGCGCGCGCAGGGCGCGGCTTCCGAACTGCTGAAGCAGGGTGCGGAGGCGTTTAATCGCGGCGACATCAAGGATGCGATCAGGTACTTCGAGAGTGCGGCGACGGTAGAGCCGGGCAACGCGAAGGCGAAGCTATTGCTGGCGCACGCGCTGCTGAAATCCGCCCAGCCGGGCATGGGAGGCGATGCCGGCGCGGCGGCGCGGGCGCGGAAGTTGTACCTCGACACGCTGGCAGTGGACAAGGGGAACAAGCAGGCGTTGGCGGGGCTCATCATGCTGAGCTCGGTCGGCAGACAACTCGACGAAACGCGCGGCTGGGCGCTCCAGGCAGTGCAGGCCGACCCGAAGGACACAGCCGGCTACTACACCCTGGGTTTTCTCGATTGGTCGATGACCTATCCCGATTACATGGCGGCGCGCGCGGCAGCCGGCATGAGGCCGGAGGACCCCGGCACGATTCCTGATCCGGCACTGCGGCAGAAGGTGCGGGCGCAGCACGGTGGGCACTTGGAAGAGGGCTTCCGGGCGCTGCAAATCGCGCTGCAAATCGACCCGGCCTGTTCCGATGCGATGGCCTATCTGAATCTGCTGTACCGGATTGAATCCGCGCTTGCGGAGACGCCGGAACAGTCGGCGGCCGCACTGAAGAAGGCGGACGAATGGGTGCAGGCGGCGCTGGCTGCCAAGCGGCGCGCGGGGCTGGCGGCACACAGGAGCGAGACGGCGCTGGATGCGGACGGCGCGGCACCGGGTCCGCCGATGATGATGGCGCCGCCACCACCGCCACCGCCACCGCCTCCGTCGGGACAATCGGGGAGGGCAATAAGAACGGTACCACCCGACGCGATCCGTATCAGCGGGGAGGAGCTGCAGGGGCGAATCGTCCGCCAAGTACCGCCGATATACCCGTCGTCCGGCGGCGAAGGGGAAGTGGTGCTGAACGTCGTAGTCAATAAAGACGGTACGGTGCGCGGTTTGACCGCCATGACTGCTCCTTCTGCCGATTTGGCGAAGGCGGCGATGCAGGCGGTTTGGCAGTGGGAATTCCGTCCGACGCTGCTGAACGGATCGCCGGTGGAGGTGGCCAGTACGGTGTCGGTGAGGTTTGCAGGGCGGTAGGCCGACGTGGCGGTTTTGGATTTGTACAAATTCGTACCTGCTAATAATGGGAGGGGCCGCCCCGTCATGAATGGTATGAAGGCACAAATTCTCACCGCGACGCTGTTTACGGCGTTTTCTGGCGTGCTATCAGCCGCCGATCCGATGTTGTTGAACCTGGTCATGCCCGATGCCAAAGTGGTCGCCGGCGTGAATGTGGAGCAGGCCAAGGGCACTCAATTTGGCCAGTTTGTGCTCGACCAGATGCAGACGGCCGATTCCGACCTGCAGAAACTGGTGACGCTGACGGGGTTCGATCCGCGGCGTGATGTACGGGAATTATTGGTGGCTTCGACCGGCGTCCAGGGAAAGACGGGGCTGGCGCTGGCACGCGGTTATTTCGATGTGTCGAAGATCACGGCGGCAGCGATGCTGCACGGGGTCGTCGCCGAAAGCTATAGCGGTATCAACATACTGTACGAACCCAAGAAGAGGGAAGCCGGACTGGCTTTCCTGGATGGCACCACGGTGGTGGCCGGCGACATCGCGAACGTCAAGGGCGCGATTGACCGCCTGAAGATGGCGCAGCCTTTGCCGGCGGCGGTGGCCGTGAAGATCAATCAGTGGAGCACTTCGCAGGACGCCTGGGGCATCACGACGGTGCCGCCGGCAAGCCTGGTGCCTCCGATGAAGGATACCCAGCCAAACCCGATTGTGAATGCCGCGCAGAACGTGCAGTCCGCGGCGGGAGGTGTGAAGTTCGGCGCCAACGTCGTATTCACCGGCGAAGCCGTGTGCGACACCGCGCAGAACACTAACACCATGGCGGACGTTTTCCGGCTGCTGGTGAACCTGGCGCAGATGCAGGCGGGGCAGGATGCCACCGCTCAGCAGTTGATCAAGTCGGTGAGCATCACCACGAATGGGACCACGGTGAAAGTGGTGGCGAGCCTGCCGCAGGAAGTGTTTCAGAGTATGCTACAGCCCCACAAGCAGGTGGGGATGGGCGCCGGCAGTACGCGGCGCGGCAACCGGTAAGCGTGTGGCCTGCCGACAGCCGGCCTGAGCTTACCTGGCGTCGCACAGCGCGTGGTAGTGGGAGCACGATTTGCAGTGCGGGCCTTCCACTAGCGGAAAATTCAAATTCGATTGAGCTTCCTGAAAATCCCGAACGATCTGTTCGGGATTTTCTATTAGGTTGGGCATCAGATCCACCTCCACCAGAACATTAGGGCGCAGAAAGTGGAGGAACGCGCGATCCGGGGCACGACCAGCCATACGTTCGACGGCCAGGGCGTAGAGGCGCAATTGCAGTCCGTAGTCGCGGGCGCGATGGGGGGCTTCAGCGGCGGAGACGTCGTCGGTCTTGTAGTCCACCAGCACCAGTTGGCCGGCTTCTTCAAACCACAAATCCACCTGCCCGCGAATCACCAGATCGTCCATGGCCATGAGGAATTCGGATTCGCGGGCGCTGCGGGTGGCGCGCGCGGCACGGCGGCCGAGGGCGCTCTGTTGGAAGACTTCGGCGAGCTTCAGGGCATCGGGAGAGGGGTCGGGCACGGCGGTTCCGGCCAGCAGGGCGTGTACCTGGGTGCCGAACTCGCCGGCGGAAAGATCACGCGGCTTGTCCTCGTCGATGGCGAATTCTCCGAACTGGCGCGGGCGGCTGTCGAAGCCGAGGTAGCGCGAGAGGAAATATTTGCGCGGGCAGGCGGCGAAGGTGGAGAGCGCGGTGACGGTGGCATTGCCATCGTGCTGGGCGGCGACCGCGGGCGGCGCCACGAATAGAACCGCGGGTTTTTCTTCTTCCGCCGTGAGCGTGCGGGCGACCAGTTCGGGAGGCTCCTGCACCACATGGATGCGCGCCTTCCACGGCAGCCCTTCCGCAGTCTGAAAGGGCATGATCGCGTCGCCGGGTTGAGCGGGATCGAGGCCGAGGCGCTCGATCACCAGTTTGTCCCAATTCTCGGGCTTGCGATTGGTGGTGGAGAAGCTGAGCACCAGGTGATGTTCGGCGCGCGTCATGGCGACGTAGAGCAGCCGGCTGCTCTCCTGCTCTTCGCGCAGTTTCCATTCCTGCCGCAGGGCGTGCTGGAAGAGATCGTCCTTCTCTTTGCCGGTGACGGGATTGCGCCAGCGTGCGCCGAGTCCGGCATGGCGGGAGAAGGCGACGGCGGGCACGCTGCTATCGATACCTTTGTGAATGGCGGCCACGAACACGACGGGGAACTCCAGGCCCTTGGCGGAGTGGACGGTCATGATCTTGACGGTGTTGGACGAATCTTCGGGGGGCGCGTCGGCCTCGCGCGGATTCTCCGCGCGCAGAATGGCGAGTTCGTTGACGAATTCGTCGAGCGAAAGGCGGGTGGCGGCGTCCCGCGCCTGGCCCAGAAATTTGTCGAGGTTGGGCGAAGGCGGGTAGCCGGACTCGTCGATGGCGTCGAGCAGCAGACGGTCGAAGGTGACGTACTCGCGCCGCGTACGATATTCGCGGAGGCGTGCGGCGAAGCGCGACAGGCGGCTGTGGTCGGGCTCGCCGTAAGCGTCAGTGGTGGTCCGACCGAGCGCGTCGGAGAGCGAATACTCGTTCATCCGCAAGCGGAGCAGGGACTCTTCGGAGACATTGACGAGCGGCGAACGCAGGACGGTGGTGAGGGAGAGATCGTCCCGCGGATTGGCGATGACGCGCAGGAGATGAGTGAGGTCGCGCACTTCGCGGGAATCGTAGAAGCCGCGCCCGCGATTCACCACGAAGGGAATTCCCGCGGCAGTGAAGGCGGCACTGAATTCGGGGATGACCTCTGTGTTGCGCACCAGGATGGCGAAATCCTGAAACTCGAACTGGCCGAAATCGAGAATGCGGCGCGCCACCCATTGGGCTTCCATTTCGAGGGTGGGCGCGGCGATCACCTCGACGGAGAATTCCGGCTCGTCCGCGAATTTGCGGCCGGGGACGAGGGAGCGGTCTTCGATGCCGGGGGCTCCGGCGGTGACGGTCTCGACGGCACGCAGGATTTCGGCGCGGCTGCGGAAGTTATCGATCAGGTGGACGAGGCGGCGGCCGCGGGCGGCGACGTCGTCGCGGTACTCGGCGAAGCCGGCGGGATCGGCGTGGCGGAACCCGAAAATCGACTGATTAATATCGCCCACGGCGTAGAAACGGTCGGGCGGGCGGAGAAGTTCCACGAGGCGCGCCTGCTGACCGTTGGTGTCCTGGAATTCGTCCATCAGGATGTGCTCGAACTGGCGGCGCAGGCGGGCCCGGGTGTCGGGCGATTCTTCGAGCAGGCGGACGGTGAACTCTTCGAGGTCCGCGAAATCGAGCGCGCCGCCCTGCACTTTGCGGTCTCGGTAGAGGGCGTCGAAGCGGCGCAGAATGGCGATCAGCATGTTGCGCTGGGGCGCATAAAACGCGGTGATCTGCTGGTACTCCGAATTGACGATCTGCTCGCGCATGCGCTTCAGCAGATTGGCGGCGGTGGAACCGCGCTTGACCTTTTGCAGGTTGCACTGGAAGGCCGCAATGGCGCGCAGGGCGGCAAGCGGAGTATCGGCGCTGAGTACCCTCTCGGCGCCTTCGATTGCGCCTTCGAGCTGATCGCGCTGCGCGATGCTCCAGCCAAACAGGTCCTCTTTGCGAATGGCAATCAGCGTGTCGTTAATCTCGTCGCGCGCGGTGCCAGCGGGCTCCGGGAAGTCTTCCAACTCGCCGGCACGGAGGCCGGCGCCGCGCATGGTGTCGTAGGCGTTGAGCACGGCGGGCTCGAAATAATAGTTGGAGAGGCCGCGGATCAGGCCGCGCATGGCTTCCAGGTGTTCGGCGAAGAGAGCATCGATGGCGGCGCGCATGGCGTCCTGCTGCATGCGCCAGGCTTCGGTGGCGTCGAGCACGCGGAACTCGGGATCGATGCCGGCGAAGACGGCGTTTTCGCGCAGCAGGCGGGCGCAAAAGCCGTGAACGGTGGAGACCCAGGCGCGCTCCAGCCGGGCGCGGGTTTCGGGTTGATCCTGGAAGGCCTGGGCGAGCTTCTTGCGCATGTTGCCGGCGGCCTTCTCGGTGAAGGTGATGGCGAGAATGCTCAGGGGGTCGACGCCGCCGGCGACCAGGCGGCGGTAATACTCGACGAGGACGGTGGTCTTGCCGGAGCCGGGTCCGGCGACCACGCAGGCATCGAGGTGGCGCTGCGAGATGTCGATCGCCAGCAGCTGATCGGACGTGAACGGGGTAGCGCTCATGCGTCCTCCCCGGCGGTGGCAATGTATCCGGCAACGGTTTCGACGCGGCAGATATCGCGACCGTCGCAGTACCTGCAGTTTCCGGTGTCGGCGGGGTTCACGTCGACGCGCCCGGCGCGGATCTCACCGACGATGCGCAGCGTGTTCCGGCGGGTCGTTTCGAGCCAGTTTTCCGGCAGCGCGAGGCTGTCCATGAGCGGCGATTGGCTCCAGCCCACATATTCGAGGCCGCCCTTCAATCCGAGGTAGAACATGCCGCCAGGCTTGGCGTTCAAGTGCTCGGCGGCCATCATATAGAGCGGGGCCTGCATGAGGTTGGGATCTTTCACTTTGCCCTTGACGCGCTGCATGTTGCCGTACTTGTAATCGATGATGTAGGCGAGACCGTCGGGCGCGATATCGAGGCGATCGATGCGGCCTTTGATGTTCAGATCGGCGGTCAGCGGGAATTCGAAGGGGATTTCGGTTTGCGATTGGAAGGCGTCGCGCGGCCAGGCGTCTTCGGAGGTGAAGCGCTTGAGGTCGTCGAGCATGGCGTTGCGCAAACGCTCGGTGTGATAGCCGTTGGGAATGTGAGCGGCCGCCAGATGGGCGGCGAAGATGCGCTCGAAGAGGGGCACGATCTCCTGTGGGTGCAGCCACCATTCGGCCACCACGGCATGAACGATGTTGCCCTGTTCGGGGAAGGTGAAGCGCTCTTCCGGACGCAGCGGGGCGGTCTTGAGGCGCATGAGGCGCTGCACGAAATACTGGAAGGGGCACTGCAGGAAGTTCTCCAGCGCACTGGGCGAAAGGGTGGCAGTGCGGCGGGTGAGGAAATCGAGCAGGTCCGGCGCGGCGATGGGGGCGGGCGCGCGTTCCTCGGGGAGACGTCGCGGGAGGGGGCGGACGGCGACGGAATCTTCGGCGGGCTGGAAGAGGTCTTCCAGGTAGATGGATTGCAGGTTGCGTTCGCCGCGCGCGTCGAACTCCGGGTAAGAGAGCGTGGTGAGCATGGTGGCGCGGCTGGTGGCTGTGTCGAACAGGGCACGCTCGTCGCGTTCGAATTCCTGGGCGGTGCGCACGCGAATGCCGGCGGCGTTCAGGCGCTGGCGGGCGGCTTCGTTGAAGAAGGGGTCCTGCTGATGGACGCGGGGGAATTGCTTTTCGACCATGCCGCAGAGGAAGACGACGGGCAGCGCCCACTGGCGCGCTTCCTTGGCGGAGATGACGTGGACCACATTGCGGCGGCCGTCGGGCAGGCGCAGCGATTTGAGGCGCAGGACACTCTTGAGGGCGCGCCAGAATTCATCGAGCGGGATTTCGTGGAGCGAGGCGAGCGCGGCGGCGGCTTCAGCGAGCGCTTCTTCGAAAAGGCTGAGTGCGGCAGACTGGCTGCGCCATTGCAGTACGAGGTCCGCGGTGGCCGGGAAGGAGGGGCGGGCGGGGCGGAACAGCGCGCGCAGGGTAGAGAGACGGGCGGCCCAATCGGCGGGCGTGAGGAGGAACTCGCGCCACTCTTCGATGTAGGCGATGGAATCAAGCTTTTGCAGCAGGCGTGCTTCGGGTTTGCCGGGCTGCTCGTTGTTACCCAGCAGGATGGCGCGCAATTCGCTGAGTCCGGAATTGGGCGTCTGCTCGCGCACGGCGAAATCGAAGCGGTCGGCGGTGGGGAAGTCGGCGAAGCGGGGGGCGAGGCGCAGGACGGCGAGGGTGCGCGCGTGATCCCATCCGGCAAGCATGGCGTCCACCGTGCCGGTGAGGAAGCGGATTACGGGATGGCGTTCGAGGGGCGAATCGAAGTAGAAGCGCGCGGGAATGGAGAAGCGTTCTAGGGTGGCGCGCAGGGCGGGGAGGTAGATTTCGGGGGCGCGCACGATGATGCCGATTTCACGGAACGGTCGGGCGGCGGCATGGGTGAGAATGCGGCGTGCGATCTCTTCGGTCTCGCGTTCGATGTTGGGCGCCTTGACGACGGCGATGGCGGCCTGGGCGCGGCGCGACGGCAGGCGTTCCTCCTGAAAGCCCATGGAGAGCAGGAGGGAGCGCAGGGGCGGTGTGAGATCGTCATCGCCCAGGGTAAGGGTGAGATCGGTGCGCGCGCCGAGGGCGGCGATGATGCCAAGCTCCGGATCGGGCAGGTGGTGGAAGCCATCCATGAGGATCGCGGTGGCTCCGGGAATGCCGTGAACGGCAATGTGCGCGGCGGCGGTTTCCAGGCGGCGGCCGCGGAAGGCGAGTCCGCGGCGGGCGAGTTCGGCATCCACCTCGCGGTAGACGGCGAGGAAGGCGGGCCCCAGCGGGACTTCGGGCAGCGCGGCGGCGAGGCGGGCGCTGTCGCAGCCCGCGGAGGCGAATTCCTGGATGGCGCGCGCGATGGAGTTGCAGAAGCCGTGGAAGGCCGCGACCCGCGCGAATTCGAGACGTCCGACGCGTTGAGCGGCGCGTTCGACGACAAGGTGAAGCACTGCGGGCGTGACTTGCGGCGTGGCGTCGGGCAGGAAGCTGTCGAGAGTTTGGATGAGGCTGGGCGGGAAGAGGAAGCCCTCGCGCGCAAGCTGGTTTTGCAGGTGCTGCGCCATGGTTCCGGTGGGGACGAGGATGCGCACGGCATGAGAGTGGGAGCGGAGGGCTTCGCGGAAGCGGTCCAGCACATGGGTGGTTTTGCCGGAACCTGCGGGGCCGGTAATTAAGCGCATCGCCACCAGTGTATCGCAGGGCGAAGAAAAGGGGAAAACGCGGCGCCAGGAAACCCGGAGAGCAACGCAGAGAACGCTTTTGTGCGCGGCTCCCGCGGGGGCGGATGGGCAAGCCGGCGAACTGAGGCGCGCGAATCAATATGCGAACCTGCCGTATGCGGGGCGGATGGACAGGCCTGGAGGCCTGTCCTACTATTAAGCAGTGTCGAAACGTGGCGGACTGATATTGTTTGCGGTGTTTGCGGCGTTGTTTTTGCTGGTGAACAGCAGCGCCTACCGCGGATATTTTCAGGACGATGAAATCGATAATTTGAGCTGGACGCCTTATCTGGGGCCGGCGGATTTTTTGAAAGGCGCGGCCACGCCTCTATTTCAGCCCAACAATTTCCGTCCGGTGGGGCACTATTATTTCCATGCGGTGGAGGAGTTGGCGGGGCTCGATTTTCCGCCGTACGTCGCGGTGCTGCACGGCTTGCATCTGTTGAACGTCTGGCTGCTATGGCTGGTGATACGGAGGCTGGGCTCGGCGCGATTCGCGGCTGCGGCGGCGTGCCTGTTTTTCGGCCTGCACATGGCGCTGTTCGACAACTTCTGGAAGCCGATGTACGTGTTCGACGTGCTATGCGGGACGTTCTGCCTGGCGAGTCTGTGGTGCTATGCGGCGGAGCGTTGGGTGCTGAGCTTCGTGGCGTTCTGGCTGGCGTACAAATCGAAGGAACTCGCGGTCATGCTGCCGGTGGTGCTGGCGGCGCACGAAGTGTGGTTTGGAAAGCGGCGGTGGAAGGTGCTGGCACCGTTCTTTCTGACGTCATTGTCGTTCGGCGTGCAGGGCGTGCTGGGCAATCCCAATAAGGACAACGATTATACGTTCCGATTCACGGCGGAGGCCTTGGCGAAGACGAGCATATTCTACGCCGGGCGGGTGTTTCTGCTGCCGTACGCCGGATTCGCGGTATTGCTGTTTGCGGTGATGGCGCGCCACCGGCGCACGTGGTTCGGGTTGGCGGCGATGTTGCTGTTTCTGTTTCCGGTGCTGTTCCTCCCCGGCCGGATGTTCAGCGCCTACTGCTATCTGCCGTTCGCCGGGCTGGCGATAGCGCTGACGGGCGTGGCGGAGAGGGCGTCGCCTGCGGCGCTGGCACTGTTTCTCGCGCTGTGGCTACCGGTCGATTGGCGGGAATTTCGCGTGCGGCGTCGCGAGACGCTGGCGCAGGATGCCGGAATTCGTACGTGGATGAACGGGGTGGGAGCGTTCGCGGCCTCGAAGGAGAAGGTCGATGCGTTTGTGTACGAGGGTGCGCCGGCCGGTTTTCACTCGTGGGGTGTGGAAGGCGCGCTGAAATATTTTTACGAGCGCAACGATCTGAAAGTGGTTCGAGCGGGCCCAGTGGTGAATGGCCGGGTGGCGTACCTGCGATGGGACGAAATACGGCGTCGGCTGGATATTTCGGTGCGGGCCGCGGAGTAGGCTTGCGGCGCGTGCGTTTCCTGTGTATGGGTGGCTCGCGCTTGGAAGCTGTGCGGACGGACAACGAAAAAGATCGTCCATCGCACATCGGCTGCTCAGCCTGATGCGAGGTTTTGTGCGGCTTCACTCTTGCGACGCGCCGCCTAAGGCGGCGGCAGCGAGGAATCGCTGCCCCACAAATGCATAAGGCAGCGCCTTATGCCAGACTTCCAGCGATGGCAAAAAGGTTTAGTGGACAGGCCAGGAGTCCTGTCCTACTGCGTGATCACGCGGGAATCGGTTTGGAATTTCTTGTAGTCACTGTAGGTGAAGATAATCTCGCCACGAATGAGTTTGATCAGGGCGAGGCGGACTGAGCCTCTGACCACTATGCTTTTCGGCAGCCAGACTTCGTTATTGATGCGCGTTGTTTCGATGGTCACGCGTGTGCCTTTGGCCACGCGGACGAGAAAACCAGCGAACGAAATGGTGTCCAGCGATTCCACGTCGGCGCGCACCCAACGGTAGTCCTGCTTCTCGATCCACAACTTCATTTTCACCTTGGGAAAAAACGCCGAGGTCGGGTTGGTTGGCCGGTAGCCTGGCTTGGGCAAGCCTTCCACCACCCAGGTGTCGACGCCGCTTAGGGACTCCTGCCCGAGCAGTTTGAAATTAAACGCGTCGGGGAGTTCCTTCAGCGCGTCGCGCTGTTTCTGCTGTTTGCGTTCCCACTCAGAAATGCGGCGCGCCCGATCTTCGGGGGTTTCTTTGCTCCGGTCGGCAATGCTCTTCTCGAGGCGTTCCTGTTCAATTTTTTGCTCTTTGGCGGAGAGTGGCTGATCGTTGCGCGCCACCAACCGGTTGAAGCGCGAGCCTTCCAGCAGGGTGACATCGATTGTGGTGCTTTCGCTCTTTTTGACTTTGCCATTGGAATCGAGATCGCGCTGTTCCTGCCGTTCCAGATACGTATAACTGCGCGAGATTTCGAGATTGCGGCGATCCGTCTCCGTGGCCCGGCGAATGATCTCGACCGGGTCCTGCGCCAGAAGGACGACGGGTACGGCAAGGCTGAGCAGAGCAAGGCGCATGTTCTTCTTTACGGACGACCGGCACGGGCGGTTTCGCGGGTGCGGCGGCGGACGGCCGTATTAATGGTACGTTAATCGTCGTGCAGCGGGCTGTATTCCTACTGGCCGTTGTCAAGGCAAAGTAGAAATGTCCCCTCGCTGGCAAAGTAGAAATGTCCCC
>JBDTMZ010000108.1:0-36477 GCA_039934035.1 Candidatus Solibacter sp.
GGAACATCTGCGTGAATTCACCGGGCTCGGACGCGGGCGGCTTACTGGCGGGCGGCGGCGGTTCCGCAGGCCTGGCGGCGGGCGCGGCCGGCGTCACGTTTTGGAACATGCGCGTGAACTCGCCCGGCTCGCCTTTCCGGATGGGCGAAGGCGGAGGATTCAGGGGGCCGGGAATCGGCAGCCTTTCGGTGACCTCGCCCGCGCCCGTCGGATTCTGGAACATGCGCGTAAATGCGCCCGGATCCGCGGCGGGCGGCACCGAGGCGGGCGGAGGCGCGGGGGGCTGGGCGGGCTGGACTACGGCGGGCGACTGGGCGGGCAGCACCGGGGCGGGCGGCTTGGCGGGCGGGACCGCTGCGGCGGCAGGTTCCGGAGTCATCCCCTGAAACATGCGGGTGAATTCGCCGGGTTCGGACTTAGGTGGAGATAGCGGCGGCGCGGAGGGCGGTGCTACCGGGAGCTGAGCCTTAGGTTGGGTAAGTACCGGATCGGGCTCCGGGGCAGGCGCGCCGAAGAGCTTATCGAAATCGTCCAGCGGCGCCTGGGGCGGGGGCGCAACCGGTCCCGTACCCTTGAACTGTCCGGTCAACGGAGAAATGGACGGCATGCCGGGCTCCGGTGCGGGAACCACCGAGCCCTTAAACTGCCGTGTAAACTCGCCGGGCTCGTCCTTCCCGGCAGCCGGCGGAGGAGGCGGCGGGGGTGCCGGTTTCGGGGGCGCGGGCGCTGTTTCCGGACGCTTCCAGAAGCCGGCCTTCCCAAACTCCTTGGCGACGGCGGCCGCCTTATCCTGCTCCGCCAGCCACTCGTCAAGACGCAGGTAGGGCGGGGCGACCGTGACCACGAAGGTATTTCCCTGATGCTCGCCCACTTCAATCAATTTCGCCATCGACTGCGGCAGCATGGCGCGCAGGCGCACCAGGACGGCCTCGTTCGACGGAGTCTTGCCCCCCACCAGAAGGTGCACTGTCACATCGCGGCCGGTATTAGTCTGACGGGCGCGGTAGCTCTCCACCCCTTCCCCCGGCAGCAGTTCGATCAGTTGGTATTTTTGAGTGAAATCCATGTCCCGTCGCGCCTGTTTCTCATCATGCTACCTTCCCTGCCCGGAGTCCAGCACGGGGGGCTATGCTACAGTATGCGCACGGGCTTATGAAGCTGCTTTCGAGAGTGGTCTGGTCGGAAGGCATGCACCTGGGGCCACACCACTTCCAGGTGCAGAGCCGGTACTTCGAAGACTCCATCCAATTCGCCACCTCGTCGCTATGGTTTGCTTCATACGGACTGGCTGGATTGGAGTTGGATGCCGACGCACTGTACAACGGCTCGGTGTCCCTGCTGCATGCGCGCGGCATCCTGCCTGACGGCCTCCCTTTCAACATGCCGGAGTGCGACGAGCTGCCGCCACCCCGCGCCATTGCGGACCTGATTCCGCCGACGCGCGACGGCGTCCTGGTGCTGCTCGGTATTCCTCCGCTGCGTCCCAACGGGCAGAATTGTACGCTGACGCCGCAACTGGTAAGCGAGACGCGGTACGCGTCGCAGGCGCGCGTGCTGCATGACGAAATCTCGGGGGTGGACGAGCGCAAAGTCCAACTGGGCAGCAAGAATCTGCGCCTTTTATTGGATACGGAACCCGCGTCGGACCTGGTGACGCTGCCGGTGGCACGCATCGTGCGCGACGGGGCGGGACACTTCGCCTACGATCCGGAATTCATCCCGCCGGTGGTGCAGCTCGCGGCCAGCACGCGCTTGCTGCAACTGCTGCAGAAGATGGTGGAGATCCTGACCGAAAAGAGCGCCGCGCTGGCGCGCGATGCGGGCAGTTCGCGCACGGAGTTTTCCACCCGCGAGATTGCCAGCTTCTGGCTGCTGCACGCGGTCAATTCCTCGCTGGCGCCGCTGCGCCATCTGCTGATCGCCAAACGCGGGCATCCGGATGAATTGTTCACCGAGCTGGGACGCCTGGCCGGTGCGCTCTGTACCTTTGCCCTGGATGCGCAGCCGGGCGACCTTCCGCTGTACGACCACATGAATCTGACCGACTGCTTCAATCAGTTGGACCGGCATATTCGCGCCAACCTGGAGACCGTGCTGCCCACCAACTGCATCACGATTCCGTTGGAGCCGGCGGGCGACTGTTTCTTCGAGGGCAAGGTCACGGACCCGCGCTGCATGGGCAGTTCCCGCTGGGTGCTGGCGCTGCGCGCCGCCATGCCGGAGGGCGACTTGATGACGCAGACTCCGCACCTGGTGAAGTTGTGCACTCCGGATTTCGTGCGCGAACTGGTGAAGCGGGCGCTGCCCGGCATGCCGCTGACGCACCTTCCGATTCCTCCTCCCGCGATTTCCCGGCGCGTCGAAACCCAATATTTCGGGATCAGCAGAACCGGCCCCTGCTGGAACCGAATGCTGCAAACCCGGCAGGTAGGCGTTTATGTTCCCAACGCCTTCCCCAACCCCGAACTGCAAGTCCTGGTAGTGCTGGATAACCAATAAAGCCTATGTCCCCATCGGCAGATACTCGCAGACCCGAGAACCTCGCGCTGCTCTTTCAGGACGTTTTGACCGCCGTCGTCCGCCTGCGCGCCAACCGTCAGGGGGTGACCGACGCCAATGCCTTCCGCCATCACATGCGCGAAGCGTTGAAGACCGCGGCGAGCCAGGCGCTCTCCGCCGGCTACACCGCCGAGGACACCAAGCACGCCACTTTCGCCGCCGTGGCCTTTCTGGACGAAAGCGTGCTCAATTCGCAGAACGCCATCTTTACGGAATGGCTGCGCAAGCCGCTGCAGGCCGAACTCTTCGGCACACAGATCGCCGGCGAAGAATTCTTCGTCAGCCTGCAGCAACTGCTGGGGCGCGGCGATTCCAACGATCTGGCCGACCTCATCGAAATTCATTACCTGTGCATGCTGCTCGGTTTCAGCGGGCGGTACAGCGCGGGAAATCGCGGGGAACTGGCGCAGATCATGAATATGACCGGCGAGAAGATCCGCCGCATTCGCGGACCATTCCGCGGACTTTCGCCCGCATGGCAGCCGCCGAAAGAGAAGGCGGTCACGCAAACCGATCCATGGGTGCGGCGGTGGGGCATCATCGCCGCGGTTGGCCTGGCGGTGACAATTCTGATGTTCGCGGGCTACGTGTTCGGGCTGAGTTCGGTGATTTCGCAACTGCAGGACCTGGCCGCACAGGGGAAGGGGTAGGAGACTTCCATGGTGCTCTATCTCATCTTCGCTCTGGTGCTGGTGGCATTGATCGCACTGGTGGTTGTGTGGTTCGTGCAGAAGAAAAAGAAGGCGCGGGCGGAAGCCGCCGCGGCGGGCGCTGTCGACGAGGGTGGCGGCGCCGGCACGGAAGAAGTGGACGCCCTGGTGAAGGAAGCGGAGCGCCGCCTGGGCGAATCCAAACAGGGCAGCCTGGGCAGCCTGCCGGTGTTCTTCCTGGCCGGCGACACCGGCAGCACGAAGACCAGCATTCTGGTGAATGCGGGAGTCGAAGCGGAACCGCTGGCGGGACTGATTCGCCGCGACAATAATATTGTTCCCACGCGCACCGCCAATATCTGGTTCTCGCGCCGTGCGATCTTTGCGGAAGCGGGCGGCAAACTGCTTACCGAACCGGCCAAGTGGCTCCGCCTGGCGCGTAAGCTGCAGCCCAGGATGGGCGTCGCCAATGACGGTCAGGCGCCGCGCGCCGTGCTGGTCTGCTTTGACGCGGAGACGTTCACCCGTGCCGGAGGGCAGGAGGCCGCGGTATCCGCGGCACGGACGCTGCGCGCGCGACTGGGCGAGATGTCGCAGGCCTTCGGGATCAATCTGCCGGTCTACGTCCTGTTCACCCGCATGGACCGCGTGCCCTTCTTCACGGAGTACGTCCGCAATCTCAGCAAGGATGAAGCGGGGCAGGTAGTGGGCGCCACCATCGGCATGCGCGACGTGCGTGCCGGCGGCGTGTATGGGGAAGAGCAAACGGCGATTCTGACGGCCGAGTTCGAGCGCCTGTTCCGCTCGCTGGCCGATGCGCGTCCCGAATTTCTGAGCCGCGAAGGCGACGCCAGCAAGCAGCCTGGGGCCTACGAGTTCCCGCGCGAATTCCGCAAAATTCGCCCCACCATGGTGCAGTTTCTGGTGGACGTGTGCCAGCCCAGCCAGTTGACCGTGGGACCGTTCCTGCGCGGCTTCTATTTCACCGGCGTGCGGCCGATCGTAATCAACGAAACGGCGCCTGCCACGCCGGCACCGCAAGCGCAGTCCTACGACGTGGGGAGCACGGCGACGGGGCTCTTCAAGGCGGGAATGGCGCCCGGAGCGGCGCAACCCGCGCCCGTGGGCGCGACTCGCAAGGTTCCGCAGTGGCTCTTCCTGACGCACCTTTTCAACGACGTGCTGTTGGCAGATTCCGCCGCCATGGGCGCCTCGGGTTCGAGCGTGAAAGCGGGGTCGATGCGGCGGCTGCTGTACATGGCCGCAGCGGTGCTGTGCCTGTTACTGTTCATCGCGTTCACCGTATCGTTCTTCCGGAACCGCGGGCTCGAAACCGAAGCGCGCGATGCCGCGGTGGGCATTTCGTCCGCCGAATCCTCCGGCCAGAACCTGGCGTCGCTGGACGCGCTGCGCAAACTCGAAACGCTGCGCCAATCGCTCGCCACCCTGGTGAAATACCGCCACGAAGGCGCGCCCTGGAGCTACAAGTGGGGACTTTATACGGGCGATTCGATGTATCCGGAAGTGCGGCGTATTTACTTCAATCGCTTCCGCCAACTGCTATTCCTGCAGACGCAGGGTGCGATTCTGGAGAATCTGCGCGGTTTGCCCGTTAGCCAGGGGCCGCCCTATCAGGATACTTACGATGCGCTCAAGGCGTACCTGATCACCACCTCGCACCACGATAAGAGTACCGTTGCGTTCCTTTCGCCGGTGCTCACCAAATGGTGGGCGCTCAATCGCGGACCTGACGCAGACCGCATGACGCTGGCGCAAAAGCAGTTCGATTTCTACGCGGCTGAACTCAAAGAGGAGAATCCCTTCTCCGGCGAGAACGATGGCCAGGCAGTGGAGCACTCGCGCGCTTACCTCAAGCAGTTTGCGGGGGCGGAACGGGTGTATGCGTTCATGCTGGGCGAGGCGGGAAAGAACAACCCGCCGGTGGATTACAATCGCCAGTTCCCCGGCGCGTCGCAGGCGGTATCGCAGCCGCATGTGGTGCCCGGCGCTTTCTCCAAGGGCGGATGGACATTCATGAAGGACGCCATCGCCCACGCCGACAAGTATTTCAATGGCGAGCAGTGGGTATTGGGAGAATCGGGAGCGGCCAATCTGGACCGCGCGGCCATGGCGGCCGCCATCAAAGAGCGCTACTACTCCGACTTCGTCAAACAGTGGCGTACGTATTTGAAATCGGCCAGCGTGGTGCGCTACGCAAGTCTAAAGGATGCGACGGCGAAGCTGGCGCTGCTTTCCGGTAATCAGTCGCCGCTGCTGGAGCTTTTCGCGCTGGCCTCGACGCACACAGCTGTGGACGACGCCAATGTGGCGAAGATCTTCCAAAGCGCGCAGACGGTGGTACCGCCGGGCAGCACGGACCGCTTCATCCTGCCCCCGAATCAGAACTATATGAACGCGCTGGTGGCCATCCAGACTTCTCTGGAGGCCATTGCCAATTCTCCGGGTGCGCCTAACGAAGGTGCGGCGCAGATGACCGTGAATAATGCCACCCAGGGAAAGGTCACCGTCAAGCAGCTCGCGCAGGCGTTCACCATCGACGCGGAAGGCCACGTGGAGAACAACGTCCAAAAGCTGCTCGAAGACCCGATCACGTATCTCGAGCCCATGCTGCGTTCGATCGACGTGCCGGAACTCAACGCCGGCGGCAAGAGTTTATGCGGCAGCTTCCGCCCGGTGCTGAATAAATACCCGTTCAATCCGGCGGCGACCAGCGAAGTGACGCTGGGCGAACTCAATGCGCTGTTCCGCAAGCCGGATGGGATGCTGTGGGCGTTCTTCGAACAGAAGCTGCAGAAGGTGCTGGTGCGCCAGGGTTCGCAATTCGTGACCAGCCCGACTTCCAAGGTCACGGTGAACCCGGCATTCCTGAGTTTCTTTAATGCCGCCGCCGGTTTCGGGGAACTACTCTACTCCGAAGGCGGACAGGATCCGCGCTTCAGCTATTCGCTGAAGCCCGAGCCCAGCGAAGGCGTGCAGATGATGACGATCCGCATCGATGGGCAGTCGCTGAGCTATACGGCGGGGACTCCGGCCGCTTTCCGGAAATTCACCTGGCAAGGCAGCGGCGCGCACGAAGCCATGCTGAGCGTGCGCTTCGGCAATACAGATCTGGGGTTTGCACGCGGCGACGGTTTGTGGGCCGCCTTCCATCTGTTCCAACAGGCGAACCAGTCCACGCAACAGGCCAGCGGCCAGTTGCTGGAATGGGTGACCAGCTCAGGCAAAGGCAGCCAGCCGGTCATGCTGCCGAGCGGGCGGCCGCTAACGGTTCGCTTCGATCTGGACCTGGGAGCGATGCCGCCGATCTTCCAGCGCGGCTACCTTTCGCGGATGTCCTGCATTCAGGAAATCGCGCGGTAGGGGCGTGCCGGCCCGGGGGCAGACATCGCGCGGTAAGGGGCGGCTGGCCCTGGGGCAGACGTCCGCGCTCCACCGCCCGCCGGGGATCGCCCGCATGATCGCGTTTACGGCGCGCCAGGGCGGGATGCGAAGATATACCCTACGATAGAAACAGGACATGCATAAAGCGATTCTGTTCGATCTGGGGAAGGTACTGATTCATTTTGATTTCCGCCGCGGCTACCGGGCGCTGGAGGGCTATTGCCCGCACGCGGCCGAAGAGATTCCCCACAAGCTGGCCGGGTCGGGACTGGTCGAGCGCTTCGAAACCGGACTGGTAGAGCCGCGCGATTTTGTGGCGCAAATGTGCCGCATGCTCGACCTGCGGATGGACTACGACCAGTTCCGCAAGGTCTGGAGCAGCATTTTCACGGACGAACTGATCCCGGAGAGCATGCTTGAGGGACTGAGCAAGCGCTACCGCCTGGTGCTGGTCTCTAACACCAACGCCTTGCACTTCGAAATGCTGAGCGAAAGCTATCAGCATATGTTGCGGCACTTCGACGAGCTGGTTCTGTCGCACGAGGTGCGGGCGATGAAGCCGTGCAGTGAGTTTTACCGGGCGGCGCTTGGGAAGGCGGGGTGCGAACCCGAGGAGTGCTTCTATGCGGACGACATCCCCGAGTTTGTGGCGGCCGCCAGGCAGATGGGCATCGACGGAGTGGTGTTCGAATCGCTTACGCAGTTAGAGGGCGAACTGCGGCTGCGCGGCATTGAGTGGGAGTGATTGCGGTGGTGGGGGATCGCGCGGGACGGGAGATAAAAAAAGACCGGGCGTGACGGAGGAGAAACGCCCGGTCTATGAAGGCCTGCAAACCATTCGGAGGAGGTGGCTTGCAGGGTGGTGCAAAAACTCTTTAGGCCAGCAGGCCCCCGTGCCCGAGACAGGCGATTTCCCATCCGGTAACGTGGTATCGAGCCAACAGCGGAGGCAACACCAAATCGACTACGTTCGGTTTCGCCGAACGGAAACAGCCAGGCGCGGAGATGATGGGCACGTCGTCTTTGTACGCCATCAGGAGCAGATTGCCGGGCTCCACGGGAGCCAGGAAGCGCTCAACTTGTCCGCCCACTTTCAGCATGGCCTGACCGATGATATCTTCAGGACCGGCCGGCGCCGTGGTGGAGGCCACCAGGATCGTGCACGGCTTCGATCTCAAGAGATGTTGTAGGCAGCGGGCCACGGAATTCTCATCTTCCGTGCACGCCAACACAAAATTCGCATTCACGCCAAAGCGCTCGAGGCGCTGGCGCATGATGTTTTCAAACAACTGGCGGGCGCGTTCACCACTGACCGGGTCGGTGTAGAGAACTCCCACGGTGGGCGTGCGCACCGGGCGGGCCTGCAGGATGGGACCGCGCTCCTTGAGGATACCGATCACCGCGTCGAGTTGGTCTTTGGCAACCGCGAACGGCGCGCTCTTGACGGTGGCAATGCGTTGGCCGGCCACGGCATAGCTGAAGTTCAGCGAAGTGGCGATCACCACGCTGGCCGGGCAGTTGATCTGCTTGAGCAGTTCATCGTCCACCAATACGCAGCAATTCTCGGTGGCCAGCAGATTGGCGCGGCCTCCGGCGGCAAGGCGGATTTCGAAACTGCCGCACCCCATTTCACTGGCGACGGCGCATACTGCATCGTCTTCGCCGATCTCGCCTGCTTCCAGTTCGGTTACCCAGATGGAGTCCATGCCTTCAGATTCCAGGACCCGGATGTCCTCGTCACTGATGACATGGCCTTTAGCCAATAGTTTCTTCCCACCGGGCCGGAAAACGGTGCAACAAAGGATCCGACCAGTTGAGGATTTCACGTCAACCGTCTGCGCTCGCATGTTCGCCTCTTTTAGAACTGAACTACCCCGAAGCAAGTTTAGGTGTTCTGTATCCTAAAATCGATTGTAAATAAAAAAGGGCTAGGATGCGAGGATTATTTCAACGGTCTTATGGGGGGAGATCCACTCCCCGCGTTGGGGGGGATACGTCAGGCGCGCCGGGGGGTAGGAATTTGAATCAATTCATCGGTCGGCGAAGTCATGATCGGACCCCACGGCTGGGGCTCGGACTGCGCCCAGTGATCGGGCCTAAGTATCCGCAAAACGGCCACTTCGTCGCACGCCTGGAACTTCGGGCAGCGCACGCAATCCTTCCATGCCTTGAGCGGCAGGGTACCCCGTTCTACGACGTGAAATCCCACTCTGTTGAAAAACTCTACAACGTAGGTAAAAGCGAACACCGCGTCGAGCTCATACTGTTCGGCCTCGATCACCAGCGCTTCGATCAGCCTGCGTCCGACGCCCTTGGTCTTGGCGTGCTCGTAGACGGCCAGGGAGCGGATCTCCGCGGTGGTCGGGCTATAGAAATGGAGTGCGCCGCAGCCGAGCAGTTGGCCATCGAGCGTGACCACCGTGAAATCGCGAATGGCTTCGGAAAGTTCGAATTCCGTGCGGGCGAGCATGATGCCGCTTGCGGCATAAGTGTTGATGAGTTGCAGAATGGGAGCGATATCGTGCATCACCGCCTTGCGCACGGCGAGGCGGGAGGGCGAAAACTTGGAATCGACGAAGGCGTCGGCTTGGACTGCGCTGATCATGTGAGTACCATCCGGGTGCCGATTTCTTCACCGGCGAGAATTCGATCCAGGACGTGGGCGGCGGCGCCGGGCGCGATGCGCACCTGCGGGACACCCGCTTCGAGAGCACTGAGCGCGGCATTCAGCTTGGCCTGCATGCCCCCGGTGGCGATGCCGGCGGCAATCAATTGACGGCTGTCCGCCGCATTGAGCAGCGGACGAACCTGACGGGCGCCATCCATGACACCTTCCACATCGGTAAGGAAAATCAACTGCGCGGCGGCGAAGGCGGACGCGCAGGCGACGGCCATCTGATCGGCATTGACGTTGTACACCTGGCCGTGACGGTCGCCGGCGACGCAGGCAACTACCGGCACGTAGGCGTGGGCGGTGAGCAGGTTGAGCAGGCCGGGGTTGGATTTGGTGACGCGGCCCACCGCGCCCAGCGCGGGGTCCATCTGCTCGGCCTCCACCAGGAAGCTATCGATGCCGGAAATTCCGACAGCCGGTGCGCCGGCGCGATTGACCGCGGCGACCAGTTCATGATTGACGCTGCCGGCGAAGACTTTCAGGACCGCGTCGACGGTTTCGGGCGTGGTGACGCGCAGGCCGCCGACGAAGGTGCTTTCAATGCCCCGTTCGGTGAGGTAGCGGGTCATCTGCTTACCGCCTCCGTGGACCACGGCTATCTCGTGCCCGGCCGCGCGGGCGTGGGCAATCTGGAGGGCGAGCAAATCGCGCGATTGCGGGTTATCGAGCAGTGTGCCGCCCAGTTTGACCAGAAGCTTCAAAGCAGCGCCTCGGTCTCGGGGTAGCCGAGCATGAGATTCATGTTTTGGATGGCCTGTCCGGCGGCGCCTTTTACCAGGTTATCGATGGCGCTGACCACGACGGCGCGCTTGGTGCGGGAGTCGAAGGTGACGCCGATATCGCAGAAGTTGGTGTGCGCCACGCTGCGCAGGTCGGGCATGTGCGGCGGGTTGAAGAGGCGGACGAAGGGCTCGGCGGCGTATTGCTTCTCGTAGATGGCGAGCAGATCGTCGGCGCTGTTCAGTGTGGGCGCTTTGAAGTAGATGGTTTCGAGAATGCCCCGGTCGAGCGGCAAAAGTTGCGCAGTGAAGCTGAATTCGCTTTCCTCGAGTTTCGAAATTTGCAGCACTTCCGGCACGTGGCGGTGGCGCAGGATGGAGTACGCCGAGAAATTCTCGGTGACCTCGCAGAAGCTGGTCTTCAGGCTGGGCTTGCGTCCCGCGCCGCTGACGCCGGACTTGGCGTCGCAGACCAGGCCCGCGGCGCGATCGATCACGCCGGCTTCGACCAGCGGCCAGATGGCGAGATTGGCGGCGGTAGGGTAGCACCCGGGGTTGGAAAGCAGGCGCGCGGTGGCGATGCCGGCGCGGGAAAACTCGGGCAGCCCATAGACGGCTTCGGCCAGCAGTTCGGGCTGGGTGTGCGTTTCTTTATACCAGGCGGTGTAGTTCTCCGGCGTGCGCAGGCGGAAGGCGCCGCTGAGATCGACAACGCGCGCGCCAGCCGAGAGCATGACCGGAGCGAGTTCCATGGATACATCCGGCGGCGTGGCCAGGAAAACGAGTGCAAGTTGCTGCTGGCTAACGGCTTCACCCGTGCAGGCAATGCGCAGCGGGGAGGCGGAGCGGCGAATGGCGGGGGGGCCGCCGGGGTCTTCCCGGTGGTCCATGAGGACTGTTTCTACGTGAGGATGGCGTTTCAGGAGGTGGATGAGTTCCGCACCCGAGTAGCCCCGATATCCGACGATTCCGACCCTGGTCATGAATAAATATACGCTCTAATGAATAATACCACACAGAGGGGGCGGGCCGGAAAATGGCGGAACGAAGCCAATTTACCGGTCTCGCATTCTATGTCAGGAAGAGCGGCGGGAGGGGCTATGCTCCGCGGAACCCGCGTATGAGGAGGAAGGCGACGCTTCCGGCTGCGAGCAACACTGCCAATCCCCAGCCAACCCATGGATATTCGCGTAAATACTGGGTCAGTTGGAAGGCCTGGTGGAGTCGGTGTAATACCTCACCCGCGAAAGCCAACGTGGCTACGACCGTGACCCCGGCGGGCCAAAGTCTGGAGAACGGCTTCTCCATAACATAAGTGTCTCATGGCGCCCGTGTGATCAACCCAAAAAATAGGGCGGCCGATCTTCCGGCCGCCCCTAGTGGAGATCTGCAACCGCTTCCGGTTACTGCTGCGTATCGATGCCGATCGGTTCGCCCGAAACGACCATCTCGACGCGGCGATTCTGCTGACGTCCCGAGGCCGAATCGTTGCTGGCCACGGGACGCGTTTTGCCGTATCCGACCGCGGACAGATTGGCGGCGGGCACGCCCTGCGACTGAAGATACTCGCGGACCGAGTTGGCGCGGTTCTCAGAGAGCTTCATGTTGTAATCTTCGCTGCCGACGGCATCGGTATGCCCTTCGAGTTGCACTTTCAAGCCGGGATACGCGAGCAGGATTCCGGCCACTTTCGCCATTTTCTCGCGGGCGCCGGTCTTGAGCGTGTACTGATTGAAATCGAAAAGGACGTCGCTGATGTTCACGATGAGTCCGCGGGCGCTTTCCCGCGTTTCGAGGATCAGACTGAGTTGCTGGCGGAGGCGGTCGCGGAGCTTCGTTTTTTCGTTTTCAGCCTGCTGGGCGGCGAGCCGCATGCGATCGGCGTCGGCCTTGGCCGCCGCCTGCTGCGCCAGGGCATCTTCCCGAGCGGCCTCGGCAGCCGACCGCTCACGGGTCGCTACGGCAGCGGCGTTTTGAGCTTCCAGTTTGGCTTGTTCGGCGCGACGGCGTTCCTGCTCAGCCTGCGCGGTGGCCTGCTCGGCCTGCGCCGTGGCATGCTCGGCCTGCGCCTTGGCCTGTTCGGCAGAGCGCCGTTCGTTCTCGGCAGCCAGGCGACGCTCGTTGTCGATGCGAGCCTGCGCGGCGGATCGATCGGCGTTCGCCTTGGCGTCCGCTTCCCGCTGGGCGGCGGCGGCGCGCTCGTTAGCCAACTCCTCTTCGCGAATCTTGCGGTAGGTAATGATGCGGGCATCTTCGGCCATCTGGGCGGCTTCCCGCGCGTTGGTTTCCGAGCGCTTGCGGTCTTTGCCGCGGAGCAGGAAATCCTGCGCGTTCTTGAGGCTGACGACCGCCTTCTGGTAGCTATCGCCGGCATAGCGTTCCGCTCCGGCGAGGCGGGCGATCTCGACCGCGTTCTCGGCTTGGGCCAACTGCAGCGGTCCCTTCGGGTTCACCTTCACGGGACGATACTGGCCGCGGTTCAGGACGTACTGCCCGCGCTGCAGCAGTTCGTACTTGGCGTCCACCTCTTGAATGGTGCCCGTGGTGTCGTTGCGGATGAAATTCTCGGCGACCACTACGTCGCTGGGCTGGGTCACGGCGAAATAGGGCTCGGCCGTCACGATCAGACCAAACGTTTGGAGGCTAGTGGTGGAAAGCAGTTTCGCATGGTTGCCCTCGAGCACCACTTCGCCCAGGTTTTCCGGCCGCCCTTCGGTGGTCACGCCCCAGAGCACGTAGGTCATGTACTCCGGCCCGAACTGGCTGGCGGGGGTCATTTTATCCAGGTACGTCTCGATTTTGGTGGAGCCCATCTGGCTCTCCACTTTGGCTTCGCCTTTGGCGGTGGGCATCAGTTCGGTGCCCCGAAAGTCGATGCGGGTGGAGCCGTTGCGGTGATTGTAATTGACCGCCTTGGTGGTGCGCGAAACCACAGTGACGCGGAAAATGGGCATCGGCCCATTAGGATTGCCAGGGCTGACGGCCGATGGTTGACGGGTGGGATTGGGGACTTGGGCCGAAACGGTCCGGGTGACCAAGCCAGCGAAAACGAGGAGCATCAGGGCGGTGGCTTTCATATCATTTCTCCGGGGCATGTCAATGCAACTGGTAGACCGACGTGCCGGAGATTACGTTTGTGCGGGAGGGGCGAAAACTCAGTCTTCCGCGACCGATTTCTGGGCCAATTCGCCGAACAGGGGCAGCGGATAGGCTTCTTCGTGGGACGCCTTCACCATCATAAAAATGGACATCCCCAGCAGGATGGCTTGAATCAGCGAATGCAGATGGAAGCCGGGAATGCGCGAGAGCAAGGGGCGCACCACCTGGTCGTCAAGCAGCCAGGCGACAAACAGGTAGAGGCCCTGGAAACCATGGAAGCGCACCAGGCGATTGTGGCGGAAGCGGTCGCTGGCCAGCACGATGATGGAAGCGATCCAGCCGATGCCGGGGATGTAGCACAGGATCGACGCGGCGCGCGGATTGAGACCGGCGAGCGGGTCGCGGGGGGGCGCGGGGGGCGGCGGTGGATTGCCGCTGACGGGTTGGCGGCCACCGCACTGGGAACAGTAGAGCGCCGAGCCTACCTGGTTTCCGCACTGACTGCAAAATGGCATCTGCTGATACATACGCTATTCCTTTCGATGTGGTTCCGGCAAGTGGGGGAGGAGTTGTCAGTTGTCAGTTTTCAGTTATCAGTTGTCAGCTGCCAGCGATCTCTTTCAGCTCTCAGCTCTCAGCTCTCAGCTCTCAGCTCTCAGCTTCGCCTCCGGCGTCGCCGGACTGAATAACTGGTGACCTTTGGAAGCAGAGCGCAGTGGAGGGTTGCTCCCGCGCCTGCGGAGCCGCCAAAGTGCGTTCTCGCCGCCTGAAGGCGGCGGCAGGCAGGAATGCCTGGCCCCACATGGTGCCACACAGGCCAACCTGCCAAGCGGAGTGGCGGCTGCCCTGGGGAGTTGGAAATTCTGGTGGGGGTCTGGCACTGTTTGCTGGCGTGCATACAAGAGGACCCGGACCGCAGCCGGTGTCGAGGCTGAAGACTGAAAACTGAGAACTGATTACTGAATACTGCTCCGCTTCCAACTACCGCGCTTGCTCAAACTCCCCGATAGCGGCACAATCTTACGTATGCGAATGCTACTGCGTGTGGCACCCCTGCTGCTGGCGTGTGCTTCGGGTTTGAATGCGGCCAAGACTCTGGAGATCTATGCCATCGACGTGGAAGGCGGACAGGCTACGCTGTTTGTTTCGCCATCGGGCGAATCCATGCTGGTGGATACGGGCTGGGGCGGGGCGAATAAACGCGATGCGCTGCGCATCGTGGCGGCGGCGAAGGCGGCGGGAGTCAAGAAGATTGATTACCTGGTGACCACGCATTATCACGTGGATCACGTAGGGGGCATTGCGCAGTTCGCCGAGATGATGCCGATTCGCAATTTCGTGGATCATGGCGAAAGCATCGAGAAGGACCGTGCGTCGCAGGTGCTGCTCAAGCAGTACGAGGCCTATCGCGAGAAGGGGAATCACATCTTGGTCAAGCCGGGGGACACGATTCCGATTAAGGGAATCGACGTCAAGGTGCTGTCGTCGGCGGGCAAACTGATTGCGGGTCCGCTGCCGGGGGCCGGGCAGCCCGGGGTGGATTGCGCCGGTTTCCAGATGCATGAGGCGGACACCACGGAGAATGGGCAGTCGGTCGGGATGCTGATTACGTATGGCTCTTTCCGCATGCTCGATATGGGCGACGTGACGTGGAACCTGGAAAAAGATATGGTGTGTCCGGTGAACAAGATCGGCAAAGTGGATATCTACCTGGTTTCGCATCACGGGATGGAATTCAGCGGCTCGCCGCAGTGGGTGAATTCGCTTGCGCCCAAGGCTGCCATCATGGACAACGGAGTGCGCAAGGGCGGGGTGGCCGAGCGATGGCAGACCGTCCACGATGCGCCGAGCCATCCCGATATCTGGCAACTGCACTACGCGGTGCCCGCCGGGAAAGAGCACAATTCCGCGGACCCGTTTATCGCCAACATCGATGAGATCTGCGAAGGCAAATGGCTCAAGGTGGACGCCGAAAAATCGGGCGCATTCAAGATTTACAATTCACGGAATAAGTACGAGAAGGCTTATTAGGCGGTAGGCCGCGCGCACGGAGACCCCGCACGGAGACCCCGCACGGAAACTACGATTCTCGAACTGCCCCGCGTGCTCGATTTGCAGAACGACGGGAGTTCCCTCTGCCATGGCGGCGACTGCGCGGCGCATGGCGGTGACGCTCTGCCGCCCCGCGAGCAGGATGGCGCGGCGATTTACGGCTTGCCGTACCCGGTCTCGACGAGCACGATCCGGGGCTTGCCGCGCTGCCCGAAGTTAGAGTCGAAGATGACGACAGAGCCATCGCTCGAGAGAGCGGCTCGCGGCGCGGCGAAATAGTTGTCGGTGCCGTTGTAGTACACGGTGCGGGTGAGGGCCAGGCGGCGAATCTCCGTGCCGTTCTCCTTGATTACGATCAGTTCGTTGGCGTGGGGCGTGGGGGTGGGCTCCGACGAGTCATTGGCATTCCTCCCTTCGGCCTGCGTGGAGATCACGCAATAGGGAGCGGCCTTGGCGCAGCCGACGTGCTCATCGACCCAGCCTCGCCCGCAGCGCCACAGGGTCATCACTTTCCTGCGACCGCCGCCCAGTTCCACCTGTTTGAGAAGGTTGATGCCGGTATTCAACTGGTAGCTGGACACCGAAACTTCGCAGGGAGTGGTGGATTCCCGATCTTCGACAAGGTATTGTATGCCGTTGGAATCTTCGAGCGTGTCCAGATGCGAGCCGACGTGGCAGCGCTCGCCCGGGTCGCACACGCCATCATTGTTACCGGGCTTTTCGGGGCTCTCGGGGCCGCGGAATTCGGGCTTGAGCACGCCGGCAGTCTCGTCGACAGAAAAGATACCCATGGCGGGCGGTGCGACGACCATGACGTAACGCTTGCCGCTGGTGCGGTCCACGCCTTTGGAAATCAGGGTGAAATCGATGTTTCCATAGGGCAGCTTGCGCTGGGAGTCGGCATAGTCGGCGCAGTACGTCTTCACGTGCGAGAGATCGATGGCGCAGACGTACTTGTCGTCGGGTGCCCAGAAACTGATCCAGTTGTCCTTGGAGGTGTCGCCGGTGCCGCCGCGCACGATGCTGTGGAACTGCTCGGGCTGTTTGGCGTAATCGATCAGCACGGCGTTCCTGTTGGTGCGCAGATCGTGCCTGATGATGGTGGCGTCCTGGATGTAGTAGTAGACTTCGTCATCGCCGGCGTCCCAGAAATAACTCTGATTGGCAGGGACGCGGCGGTAGACGATGCGTGTGGTGGCGACATCGACAACGTCCCACGTGCCATTTTCGGGCCAGGTCATGAGGTATTTGGCGTGAGCGCTGAGGGGCGACGGCGTGGCGTAGGTGTGAAAGATTTGGGCGCCGGTCAGCACGCGAACGCGCCCGCCGAAGTTGGGGTCGACGTAGCTGTCGCCGGGCTGCGGAGGGCCGACGATGCCGGGAATCGGCAGCGGTGTGCAGAGCGGCGGATCGGCATAGCCTTTCGACTCGGCGCAACCGGCGGGTCCGGCAAGGTAGCTGTACTTTGGCGCGGGATTTCCCGGGCGGACTTCCCATTCCACGGGTACGGTGACCACGGCGGCGCCCGACTTGATGGTGAGGGAGTGGCGAAAGGTCCCGGGTTTCTTCGCTTCGCCGCGCCAGTCGACGATGCCGAGGGTGAGGGTGGCGGGGGTGGTACCGCTGGCGGCGCTGAGAGTGAGCCACGGCTCGTTGGGATTTTCGGGCGTGGCGGAGACGGTCCACGGCTGCGGTTGCGCGCCACTGGAGCGCAGGGTCAATTTCCCGATGGCCAGGGGTCCGCCTTCCACCTGGGTGAGCTTGACGGCTTTGGGCGAAACCTGTAGCGCTTGCGCGCCGAGGACGAGCGGCAGCGCGAGCCAGAGCGCCAACGCGGTCTTGCGGGGACCCTGCATTCAGCCATCTTATCAGCCTGTTCGAGAACGGCCCGCAGCATAGTATGCTGCCCAGTCCGAGCTGCTCTCTGATGGACAAGGCAGAGCCTTATCCCACTCACCTGCCCGCACTTCGAAGCGGTGAGGACGGGCCACAAAAAACGATGGCCCATCCCACCCGGAATTGCGGTTGCGGCCGTCACGAATACCCTGCCTGACCACAAATGGACATCCTCCAGCGGCAGCATGGTATGCTGCCCACAAATGCGGATCTCAGGCGTGCGACACGCGGGTTTGGCCATCGGATGGCTGATGGTGTGCCCGCTGCTGCGCGGGCAGGCTCCAGGGCTCGGCACGCCTACGATTGCCGCCCATGTCAAAGGTCCGAACCAGATCAACCTGACGTGGTCCGCCGTGCCCGATCCCGGCTATGGCTACCTGATTGAAGTACAATCTTCCGCCGACGTCCGCTTCCGCGAATGGACAGAAATGGAGCCGGTTCGCCGCGCCTCCGGATACACCTGCGATCCCAACGTACTGATGCGGAACTCGCGCTGCGGCTTGAGCGACCCCGACGGCGCGATGGTCTACAACCCGCCCGACCACGGCGTACCTGACTGGGTCACGGAAGCGCAGTACATGGATCCCCAGGACGACACGCCCGCGCAGTTTATCGCGTGGGGACTCAGGCCGGGCACGAGTTACAGCTTCCGCGTCAGGACTTACCTGGGCGGGGCTAAGCCGGTGTTCGGCAGTTACTCCAACGTCGCCGGCTCGACCACGGCGACTTACGTCGCACGGTATGTTTCTCCGGCGGGAAACGACGCTAACGACGGCAAGTCGGCGGACGCGGCCCATGCCTGGCGGACTCTGGCGAAAGGCTCGGGCACCCTGGCATGCGGACAGGTGCTGATCGTGATGGGTGGGAGTTATCCCTCCGATGAAGTCCGCATGAACCAGCATTGCAGTGCGGACGCGAAGGCTGTGATGCTAGTGAATCCGGGCGAGACGGCCACGCTTACCTCCCAACCGGCCAACTCGGGGCATGCGGTTTTTCTGACCGGGGAGCACCTGGTGGTGGACGGACTTACCGTGGCCTCGCCGGGCACTCCTTATGGCGAGTATGACGCTGACATCAGCGGCAGCCGGAACGCTCTCTTGAATGTGGAATTTCATCCGCCGGTGATCCCGGCCTTTAAGTTCGGCGTGGCGCTGCATGGCAATCACCACCTGGTGTACCGCTCTTACCTGCACGATTACGGCAGTCCGGACGCGGGCCAGAATCCCGGCGGCAACGGCGGCTTTGTGCTGACGCTGCTGGACGCGGCGGACAGCGCGATCTGGAGCAATCATCTGACGCGCGGAGGGCACGACCAGAGCCTCTGCAAATCGGGCTGCCGCTATAACCGGTGGTTGAACAACGTGATGGACGGGGGATGGGGGCAGGGCTGGATTGGCGTGGAGGGCGCGTGGGACAACCTGGTGGAGGGCAATTTCATTAAGGGCGTCGGCCAGATCGAGCCAGCTTATAAGCCCGCCATTCAGGTATCGGGCGCACGCAATATTGTGCGGCGCAACGTGACAGCGCAAACGCGATCGTGGGCGCTGGAGGTGAGCGCGTTTGGCGGCGCTACCAGCGAAAGCCAGATCTACAACAACGTCTTCTACGATTCGGGCGGATGCTATTTCCAATCTTCGCAGGGCGGCACGAGCGCGTACAACCACGTGACCTTCGCCAACAACATCTGTTACCGGGTGCGGGACAAGGCGTTTCAGGTCTATCTGGGGAACCAGACGAATCGCAACACGAACAACACCATCCTCAGCGTGAATGCGGCCGGAAAGCCGCTGCCGGACCGGCCGTTTGTGATCTGGAACCAGTTGGGGGGCGGCTCCTTCGAGGCGGATAAATCCATCCCCACCGTGGATCGAACGTACGACCCGGTGTTCTCGCGCAATCGCGCGCTGCTGGTGCTGCCGCGCTTCGTGGACGAGCCAAACCTGGACTTTCACCTGGCGACGGACAGCCCGTTGACCGATGCGGGGATCGCGATCAGCAATCGGCGGTGGGGCGCGACAGAGGGAGCGGTGGACCTGGGCGCCTACGGCCTGAAAATTGCGCCGATCACGGCGTCGGGCGATGAGGCGCAGACACTCGCGCAGCAGGGCAATTTCCCGGCCGCCATCGAGGCGCTGCGCAAGCGCGCCAACGTGCCGTACGCGCAGGCGCTGGAGGCGGCGCTCTTGCGGGCGGGGTTCGAGGAACCCGCGGCAGCCGCGCTGCTCGCCAAAAGCGGACCGCCCGCGGCGGGCGACCTGATGGGCCGCTTCGAGCGGGTGCGGCAGGGGACGCCCGACCCCGTGCTGTGGGACTTGCTGGCCGCCAATCCGGAACGACTGCTGGAACTCGCGGATCTGTATATCCAATGGAATCTCACCCGCGACGCGATGCAATTGCTGATTCACAAATATGCCACTCCGGTTGCGGCGCTGCACACCGCAATGATGGAATATTACCGGGCATATTGCCGCGACCGTCTCGATTACAGTTACTACGCGGGCGAGGCGCTGCGACTGGCCGGCAATCTACCGGTGCAGGGTCTGGTGCCGCGCTATGCGGGAGCGGTGCGCGTGTTCCAGGTGGCGGTGGAACGGAATCCCGCGGATGCCGGCGCGCAGTACCTGCTCGCCTACGCTTACCAGCTCGCCGGCAAGACGCCAGAGGCGCAGGATTCGCTGCGAAATGCGCTCAAGTTGCGGCCCAACTTCCCGGAGGCGGAGGCGCTGATGGCGAAGTCGGGGACGGCGCCGCCGCCCGTCCGCAGGATTCGCCCGGCGAGCCGCGAGCCCGCGCCCGATATCAGCAATACGGCCACCGCTGCGGTGCCTGCTACGCCGCGCGAGATCGCGTTCCAGGCTTTGCGAACTGCGGCGGCGGGGGACGCGGCGGCGGCGCTCGGCATGTTCACAGCGGCGCGCTTTCCGCAGGCTCAGGTGGAGCCCGCGATCCGCGAAGCGTATTTCGAAGTGCGCCTGAAGCGCATTGTCGATGCGGCCGGCGCCGGAAAGTGTCCGTCCGCCGTGCAGTGGCTCGGTCAGTTGGAGGGGGCGGACCCGGCTCTGCCGTTTACGGCGGGTGGCTTCGCACCGCTGCTCCGAAGTGTCCGCGTGCAGTATTGGGTCGGCGTGGTGGAGTTCGCGTGCATCGACAAGGAAGCGGCGCGCAAGCGGTGGGAGATTCTGGCAAAAGCGACTCCCGTGATCGGCACGACGGACTATCCCTTCGCGATTCTGGCGGTGTCCAAAGTGAATCCCGCGGAGGGCAGGACGCAGATCCGGCAGGCCCTGATCTTCCTGGCGCTCCAACTGAAGGACGATCAACCGGAGCACAACGGCGAATTGCTCTATAGCCAGGGCTTGCTGCAGTTGGAATCGGGCCACAAGGACGAGGCGGCCACCAGCTTCCGCGCGGGCGTTGCCGCCGGACCCGCCGGCCTGGTGGAGTATTTGAACCTGGATGGCGCGCGCGCGGTCGACGCGCCGAAGTAGATTGCGAGGCTGCCGTCTACGGCACGTCCGGGGCGCACGATTCGCGGGCGGGCTTGCCGCTGAGGCCCTCGTCCAGCGTCACTCCGTTTCGCTCCAGCGTCTCTCCCAGGCCAGGTAGATTGCGAGGGCGCCGTCTACGGCACGTCCGGGGCGCGCGATTCGCGGGCGACCTTGCCGCTGAGGCCCTCGTCCAGCGTCACTCCGTTGCGCTCCAGCGTCTCTCCCAGAGTTTGATCGAGCGATACCCTGGCGTGCGCGTAGGCTGCCAGGGCATTCACTTCCGAAATCTGCGCGATCACCAGCGCGCGCTGATCGTTAATGATGTCGTTGAAGGTGGCCATGCCCGAGGAAAATTTGGAGCGGTCCGCCACCACCAACTGTTCTTGCAGGGTACGCGTATCCTTGGCCGCCGTGTAGCGCGCGCGGGACTGCCGCAAGGCGCTCACGCGCGCCGAAATGTCCACGACGATGGCGTTGGTGTCGCGCTGGTTGGAGAGTTGCGTCTGGCGGAACTGCAACTGGTCGATCCCATAATCGCCCTGTGCCTGACGGTTGCCAAGCGGCGCGGAAATGGAAACGCTGGCGGAATAATTCGGGTAGTTGCGGCGTAAAATCTGGCCGAGCGCCGTGCCATACCCGCCGACAAAATCGGGGTTAGGAGCGCCGCCGCTGGCCACCTGCGGCGTGCCTGCCACACCGCGATTGAAGGTTTGGGCGCTGACCTGGAGATTCGGCAGCAGGGGATTTTCGGTGCCGGCCAGAGCAATCTCCGAAGTCTGCTCGCGCAGCGCCGCCACCTTGACATCGGGGCGATTGGCTAGCGCCGTGGCCACCATGGTGCGCACGGGGGGCAGGTCGTCGGCATCGGGAACCTGTATGCGGTCGAGCGGGATGATCTCCGCCGCTTCCACCGCGGGGTCGTACACGCGAACCAGCAGTTCCTTGAGGGTATTGCTGCGCTGTTGGAGATTGGCCTGCGACACAATCAGATCCTGCCGCCGCGCGGCCACTTCCGCCGCCGCCCGCGAGATCTCAACGCGCGGAATGGCGCCGGCCGCGATTTCCTTCTGCGTGTCTTCGAAAAATTTCTGCGCGTTGTCCTGCGAGCGGCGGCGCGCCTGCAATTCCTCCTGCGCGCCGGCCAGATCCCAATAGGTATTCAAAACGTTGGCCACCAGATTCAATAGCTGCGACCGGAACGATTCGAGAGACGCGCCGTTGTTGATCTTGCCGATGCGAATGCCGCGATCGTTCAGCTTCACGCCGAAACCGCGCAGCAGGCTGTGACGGAAAGTCAGGTCCATATGTGGACCCACAGCGGGGTTCAGAGTGTTGCTGGGCGCGTTCTCGCGCAGCGATTGCTCATAGTTGCGATACTGCACCACGCCGCCGGAAATCAAACCCATTTGCAGGGTGGTATTGGTGGTGCGCACGGATTGAATCAATGCGTTGGTCTGGCTCAACACGGTGTTGGCCTGAGGCTGCGTCAGGTGCCCCTGCGTGGTAATGCTTTGCAGGACGGGGTCCAAATTGGGCGTGATCGCGCCTACCTGTTGAATGGTGGCGTTGCCGGTGCTGCCGCCTGTCCCGCCGCCACCGCCGCCGCCCAAACCCGCGCTTTGCGCACTGCCGTTGACGCCCACGCCGGCGTTGACGCTGGACACCTGCGCGCTCGCGCTGGGCACGCCGCGCACGGGACCACCTGCCTGCGCGCGCTCCAGCGCCGATTGCGCGAGCAGCGGACTGTAGCGGTCGGTCTCCAGCCCCAGGTTATTCTCGATGGCCAGGGCGATGGCGTCGGCCACCGTCAAGTAGAGCTTTCCAGCGCGCAGCAGACTGTTGATGCGCGACGAATTGTAGAGGCGCACCGGCGGCACGACCGGCGCTCGATACGGCCGCAGGATCTTAGATCCGTCCGGCTTTTGAACGGTGAACGGCAATTGGGTCTGGGCGCCGCACTGCAAAGCGACCAGCACGCCAGCGAGGACGCTGCGGGTCATCGCCCCACCGCCCGCGACGGCAGATTCGCCGGAATGACTGAATCGCGCTGTACCTGTCCGGCGAGCGCCTCGTCCATCGAGATGTGATTGACTTCCAGCGTGCGCCCCATGGCGAAATCGAAGGCGATCCTGGCGTGCGTGTAATTCGCCATGGCCTGCACCTCGCTGTCCTGTCCGCCGGCGAGGTCTTTCTGCGCCTGAATGACCTGCGCCACGGTGGCGACTCCGTAGCGGAAGCGGCTCTGCTCCGCCGTCAGACTCTGTTCGGCGAGCACCCGCGTGTCCACCGCCGTCTGGTAGCGCGCCCGCGCCTGCTGCAGGCCGATCAGCGCCGTTTTCACGTCCACCCGCACCTGGTTCATGGTGCGCTGCAGGGATAGTTCGGTCTGACGCATCTGCAACTGGTCCGTCACGTAGTCGGCCTGCGAGGCGCGATTGCGAATCGGAATGTTGACCGCGAAACCGGCGGAGTAGTCCGGAAAGTTGCGGCGGAAGATTTGCGCCAGCATGTTCCCGGTGCCGCCGATGAAGTAATCGTTGGGCGCGCCGCAGCAGTTGTTGTAGAGCGGGTTCGAGGGACCGGCGAGGCCGTGGTTGGTGACTTCGGCGAAGGCCTGCAGGTTGGGCAGCAGTCCGTTCTTATCGCCCTTCAGGAGGATCTTCGAGCTCTCCAGATTGACCTTGCTGCGCTCCACCTCGATGCGGTTTTCCACCGCCTCCTGAATGAGGTCGCTCACCGGGCGGATTTCTTCGGTTTGCGGCACCTCAATACGATCGAGCGGCACGATGTGGACGTCGTCCAGCCAGGCGTTCTGCATACTATTGCGATTGAGAGCGCTTTTGAGAACGATCTCTTGCTGCGCAAGGTTGGTCTGGGCGATCAGCAGGTCCTCTTTGCTGGCGGAGACTTCGGCCGCCGCGCGGGTGACTTCGATGGCCGGAAGGGCGCCGATCTCCACCTGCTTACGGTTGCCATCGTAGAGCTTTTGCGCGGTTTCGAGCGCCTGTTCCTTAATGCGCACCGCCTCGTTGAAGCTCACCAGATCCCAATAGAGATTGAGCACGGCGCTCACGGTGGTCACCACCTGGAGTTTCACCTGCAGATTGCTGACCTTCAGATTGTTGCGCGCGACGCGAATGTTGCGGTTGTTGACGCCTGGGCTCATGCCCTGCAGCAGGTTCTGATTCACCTGAACATCGAAATAGCCGCTGATGGAAGGGTTGAAGAGCGGCGTGGAACTGTTGAGCAGGCTGCGCGAATTCACGAAGGTGAAGCTGCCGCTGGTGCCGGTGTTGAATTGCTGGGAGTACTGAAAGACGAACTGCCGGTAGCCCTGCGTCAGCGCCGTGGTCTGATTGAGCAGGGTGTTGGTGAGGGGAGTGGTGTTGTGTCCCGCGCCGAAGCTGAGATACAGGCTGGGATCGAGGCTGGGGGGCACCGGGCCGATCTGGCTGACGATGCCGCCGCCACCGCCCAACCCGCCACCGCCACCCAGACCGTTGCCATTGATACTGATGCCGGTGGTGCTCACGGACGTCGGACCGGCGACCACCGGAGTATCGACCTGGCGCAGAAAGCCGCCGCCTTCGGTGCGCCGCAGGACTTCCCGAGCCAGGAAAGGCCCATAGCGCTGCACGGCGATATCGAGATTATTCTCCAGTGCCAGCGCGATCACGTCCTGCGCCGACAGATACAGATTTCCGGAGCGCACCAGCGCCTCCAGGCGGGGCGAATTGCTCAACCTCGCGGGCGCGACCTGCCGCTTCTCCAGGTGGAACGGCTTCAGCAGGGGGTCGAAGATCTTCGCTGATGAAGGCGGCGTCTGGATGGAGACTTCAGACGTTTGGGCAAAGGCGGCAGGGATCGCGACCAGCAGGGCGATGGCTAGAGTAGATCGGAAATGACTCATTTTGACCTGGAGATGAAGCCGGGTACAGTGCAATTGCCATTCCATCGGCTGGATGGCATCGGGGTGACGCAAGTGCGAGGCTTGGCGCATTTCCGTCGCGGCCCCGCTATACCGGGAATGTCCGTTTTCGGAAAGCCGCTGTCCGTTTTCAAAACTTCCGGCTTCGGCCCAAGCTGCGGCTTCAGCGACTAAATTGTGTGTTATGCAGGGTTTATCGAGTAGAGCGGCGGGCCATCCCGGCCCAGGCCCCGAACATGGCGACAATCGCGCCGCAGATGAGATACCCCGCGTTGCTGAACTCGCCCGGGCTGAAGTGATAGCCGCTAAAGATGTAGCCTTTCGCCAAGAGGATTACGATCAGCAGGCTCCACAGGAAAAACAACGGGCGCAGGGTGCCGCGGATCGCGAGAATGACAATCGCCAACCCAGCCAGAGCGCCGAAAAACATCGTGTGGATCAGCGTGGTGCCCGTCCAGGGAAGCATGCCGAGTTGCAGCGTCTGCGCGCCGGCGGCTATCGCCAAGCCGGACAAAGCGAGCACCAACAGGCACAACAGCCCATGGTACACGTAGCTCAGAAAGCTCAACAGGGCTTTAAGGACTTCCAAGCGAACCACCTCCTGGTATCAAGAACGCGTGAAATGAAGCCGTATTTTAGCATCGCGCCCGGCAGCAATCGCCCCTAATATCGAGGCGGGGCAGGCGGCGGTCTCATATCTTTTGCACGCGGCGGAGGGTAAACAGTTCGGGTTTCATATTCTCCAACTCGAACCGTTTCCAATCGTCGTTCACGTGGATCAGCTTGCCGCTGATGTGATTGCTGGTCTCACTAGCCAGGAACAAGGCCAGCGAAATCTGTTTATCGGCCCCGATGCCGCCGGTGACGCGCACGCGTTCCGCACCTTCGATTTCTTTGCGGCCGGCGCGATCTTCTCCCGCGCGCAGAATCTCGTCCGTCATATTGGAGTACACCGCGCCCGGCGCCATAGCATTCACCTGGACGTTGTGATCGCTGACTTCCGCGGCCAGATTCTCCGCAAAGCGCACGACGGCGGTTTTGGCGGACGCATAGGCCGTGAAGAAGGGCCGCGCATTCGCCGAGCCGCCGCCGGAGATCAGGATGATCTTGCCGCTTCGCATCTCGATCATCGGCGGGAGCACGACGCGGCACGCGTTGGCCACGCCGATCAGATTGACTTCCAGGGTCTCGTTCCAGGCCTTTGCCTTGGTGGTGACAAAGGGACCGATGGGCCCCTGCACGCCGGCCGCGGTAATCAGCACGTCGAGTCCGCCGAAAGCGGCGCGCATGCGCTCGACGGCGTGCGCCAGTTCTTCGGGTTCGCGCACATCGGCGCGGAGTCGCAGGGCCTGTCCGCCGGCCTGCTCGATCTCCAACTTCGCCAGGTCGAGTTCCGCCTGACTGCGCGCCAGCAGGCCGACACACGCGCCGTCGGCGGCGAAACCCATCGCCAAGCGTTTGCCAATGCCTCGGCCCGCGCCGGTGATCAGAACACTCTTGCCTTTTACAGAATTCAACTCAGTCCTCTACTTTCGCCGTAAACCCGCCGGTCAACACCTGGCCGGCCCGTTTCATCTGGACAAAAATCCGATACGTGCCGGGCTTCGGAAAGCCATAAGGAAACGACACGGCAGGCGGCAAGCCCGCTGACATCATGCGATGCTCCGCATGCGGATCGCTGCCCTGCGCGAGACCGAGCGCGGCCATCGGAACAGATCCCGAAGGATGCACGTGGGCGAAGACGCTGCCGTCGGTAGCGACGAAGGCCGCGTGGCCGGACATTCCCATGTACAGTTCCATGTCTTGCGCGGGCTGGCCCTCGGGGTCCTTCAGTTCGAAATGGAAGTTGTAAGGACGCCGCGCGTGAATCGGTCCGGCGCCGTTCTCCCATAGCATCGTGTACCCTCCCGGCAATTGCGACACAACCGGATTGTAATTCGCTTTCACCTCGAGTGGGCCACTTTCCGCGTCATCTCCGGTAAGCGGCGCGCCATGAACTTCTGGCAGGTCCAGCCGCGCCGTGACGGTCTCGCCGATTCCGTTGGCGTGCACGATGTCGCCATAGAGCGCGTAGCGGCCGGCCCGAAGCGAGGGCAGCGCCTGCTGGAATAGATCGTCGATGCCGCGCTCGGGGTGGAGATGCCAGACGCGATCCATGGCCGGCAGATGGATGAGGTAGAGATGCATCAGGTGGCCGTGATCGGGCAGCAGGTCGTCGGTCCTGCGGTTGAGCCAGCCCGGATCGTCAAGTTGCAGCAGCAGGCGATTCCCGTCTTTCAGGGATGGCTTCACCGCCAGGGGTTTGTAGACATAGCTTGCGTAGTCGCCGGCCGCCGTCTTCCACCACTCGCCGGCGCCCCATAGCACAACGCACAGCAGGAGCGCGGTGGCGAGCATGGCGAGCCGCGACTGGCGAACGCGCGCGGCATCGGGCCGCTGGCCGGGCGGCAGCAACGCTTCGCGGACACCGGCGCCGACCAGCGCCACCATGCCGAACACCAGCAGGAGGCCGAGCGGGATCAGCAGCGCGCCCACCGCTTTCTGCATGCCCAGGACACGGGTGGAGAGCGCAGGCACCGGCACCGCAATCGATGCGTTGCCGCGCGCGCCCACCACGTCGGCACGCACTTTCCAGGATCCGGTGCCCATCAGCCACAGGCTGCCGGTGAAGAACTGGGGATCGTCCTTCGAGCGCCGCGCCAGGTCGGGAACGGGCGCCAGTTGTTCGGTGGCTGTCAGGCGCAGGGGCACGACATGAATTTCCCGCACGTCCGCGGCGAGGCTGCGAATTTCAATTTCGGCCACGCCTGGAATCACCTGAGGCGGCCGTATGGTGATCAACAGGGGATAGGGTCCGGCGTTCCCCGAGAAGAAGATGTCGGGGCTGCCGATGTGTGCGTACAGCGATCCCGCGGCGAGCGCGGAAAGCGCGCACAGGAGGACCGCCCGAATTCTGCTCATCGTTGAACGCGCCGCATCCAGTTGCCTGCCGCAAGGCCGAGGCGCATCGTCAGAATCGCGGTTGCCACCGTAAGTCCGGCCTCCCGCCACAGTCCCTCGCCCGATTCCAAGGGGTAGAACTTGTAGTTGACGTAAAACGAAGTGGGCGACGCGTAGTAGCCGAAGTACTTCGCGCCAAAGAACCAGTTGCGCGCCGGGGGAGTCATCAGGAAACCGGCGAACGGCCACTGTGTCGCGGCCAGGACCGCCAGAAACAGCGTGCCTGAGACTAGCGCGAGCCGCCAACCGCCCCACGCGGGCGTGCGCTGCCAGAGAAGATCGAGGATCAGCGCGGGGGCTAGCAACAGGAAGGGAAACTCAGGAGGCGTGAACTGTGTGAGCTGGTGATACACCGGTCCGAGTTTCGGCTGCGCCGGAAACAGGGGCAGAATCCAACTCATCGCCAGCACAAAGGCGGTATAGACACCGGCCACCGAAGTGGCGGCCCAACGACAGTTGGTGCCGCGCGCGGCGCCCGCGAGCACCGGCGGGGCCACCATCGCCAGCAGGTGATAGAAATGCACGGTGTGCATGAAACTGCGGTGCGTAATCTCCATCAGGAGCACGGTGAGACACACCAGAATCATCCCGCCGACGTAGAGATAGAGCAGGCGCAACCGCTCGCGCTCCAAGCCTGCCGCGCGATTCATGCGCCCCAGAATCAACAGCAGGGCGCCCAGGTGGACGGCGAACATTCCGGCCGCCAGCACCATATGCGGCGGACTGAGAATCTTGACGTCCAACCCGTACGCGTTGTGCCACCAATCGTCAAATGGCGCCGAGGTCAGCATTGCGATGCCGCCCCACGCGGCCAGGAAAGCGCCGAGTGGACCGCGGAAGCCCCACAGTCTGACTGAGCAATCGCGTAGCGGCGAAGCGGCGTGCAGCGTCGTAGAGAGAATGAGATACCCGCAGGAAACTCCCGCCAGTACGCCGCAGAAGTAGATATCGACATGCGCCGGAGTCCAGAAGCTGTCGCGCCCGATGGAGCGATGCCAGGAGATATCCCAATGCACGCCCGTCATGGCGCAGGTCACCGCGGCGACAGCGCACCAGACATACCAGGGCACGGCAACGGTAGTGCGAGCAGGAATTGTAGCGACAGCAGCCACGCCCGGAGTCTCTGTTCCCAATTATAAGCGTTGCCTTGGCCAGCAGCCCGCGGTAAAAGTCCCGCGGCCGCGTTGCGAGCGCCGGCAGGCCGAAGGCGCGGACCGGCGATGCGGGTTCATCGGTCAGGAGCCGGGACGAGGCATGCGGCATGCCGCCACTGCAACCCCTTGGGCAGGCGGAACTTGCGCCCGGGAGCTTCGTTCCGCCTCGTCAGCGATGTCCCGCATCGCTTTCCTCTGCGCGCCTCGCTCGCGGGCGCAATTCCACGCCTGCGCGGCTCACGCGACTTTTACCACGGGCTGCTAGGGCCCAGTTGTTGGTTAAAGCACCATGGTCCGGCCCGTGCTCTTCAGAGGTCAGGAGAAGCACACAATGGCAGGAAAGAACACTGCGGTATTCGGACTTTACGGCGATCGTGCACAGGTGGATGCAGGCGTGCATGCGTTGCTCACCGCGGGCTTCAGAAACGAAGACATCTCCGTATTGTTCCCCGACAATGAGGGAACGAAAGACTTCGCCCATGAAAAGAACACTAAAGCTCCGGAAGGCGCTACCGCAGGCGTCGGCGCCGGGGGAGCACTCGGCGGCGCTGTAGGGCTTCTGGTGGGAATTGGCGCACTGGCGATTCCCGGGCTGGGCCCGTTTATTGCGGCGGGACCGATCGTGGCGGCGCTGGCAGGCATGGGCGCGGGCGGAGCGGTCGGCGGACTAGTCGGCGCTCTCGTGGGCATGGGAATTCCGGAGTATGAGGCCAAGCGTTACGACGGCCGCGTTCGCAAGGGCGGCATTCTGGTCTCAGTGCATTGCGACAACTCGGACTGGGTGTCACGCGCGAAAGACATTTTGAAAACCTGCGGCGCGGAAGATATTGGCGCCGCCGATGAAGCGAGCGGGGATTACGCAAAGACCGACAAGCCGATGCCGCGCACTCCGCAAACCGTCACGGAGTATGAATCCAACCACGTCATACCGCGCGTACGCACGGGTGGCAGTACCCTCTAAAGGAGAATCGAAATGTTTCTAATTCTGTTTATCGTTTTGCTGGTGATGTGGGCTGGGGGCTTCTTCGCCTTCCATGTGGCAGGTGGCCTGATTCATCTTCTGTTGCTGATCGCCTTCGTCTCACTGATCGCTCATCTGTTCGCAGGCCGCCGCGCGATATGACGAGCGCGAAGCCCTGCACACGGAGGCCTGCAGGCGCAGGCCTCCGTCGCTTTGAGGGACTTCACTTCTCCTGGAAGCCGGCAGGAATCGCAAACACTGCATCCGGAATGCCGGCAAGCGAAAAATCGCCCACTCCATCGCCATTTCATCCCGACTCCATCGTCATTTTCATAGAGTGAGCCGCCCGAGGCCGGCATGCCGCCCATACGGGCCAGGGCTTTCTGAGCCGCGTCGCCGCGCGCGCCTCCCTGCTTTGCCAGAGCTTCCATCTGGGCGCGCGCCTGTTCCATCCCCGCTTGCATGTGGGCAGCCTGTGCGCCACCCCCGGATTTCGTTTTGACAACCTGCGACACGGGCACGCCGCCCATGGTGGCGACCTTGCGCTGCATCCCGGTCAGCGCATTTTGCATGCCCGCGCCGCCGCGATCCGCCCCGGGCACCCGACAGATGCCGCCGGCACCCACCGCTGGTAGACTCTTGAGCATGGATTGGACAAACATTCTCAAAACAGTGCAAGCCACCCTCACAGGTGTTGGCTTGCAGGTATTAGGCGCGATCATCCTGTACATCGTCGGCCGATGGCTGATCGGCGTGGCGGTGAGGATGGTCCAGCGGGGCCTGACTGGGCACAGGATGGAACCCACCCTGATGCGGTTCATCGGCAACACCATTTCCGTGATTCTCAACATCACGCTGGTGATTGCGATCCTCGGCTATTTCGGGGTGCAGACCACGAGCTTCGCCGCGTTGCTGGCGGGCGCGGGACTGGCGATCGGCTCGGCGTGGGGCGGCCTGCTGGCTAACTTCGCGGCGGGCATTTTCCTGGTCATCCTGCGGCCGTTCAAAGTAGGCGATTTCATCTCCGCCGGAGGCATTACCGGCACGGTGCAAGAAGTGGGCCTGTTTGTGACGACCATCAATACGCCCGACAACCTGCGCACCTTCGTGGGCAACAACAAGCTGTTCTCCGACAACATACAGAACTTCTCGGCCAACCCCTACCGGCGGGTCGATCTTTCGGCTCAGATCTCGGGCGGTGCCGACCCCAAAGCGGCGATTGCCGCGTTACAACACCGCATCCAGCGGATTCCGAATGTGCTCGACAAGCCGGCGCCGGACGTAGCCATCGCAACCTTCACACCGGCGGGTCCGGTGCTCGCGGTGCGCCCCTACACCAGCAACGACACCTACTGGCAGGTGTACTTCGACACCAACATGGCGATCCGCGAAGTGCTGGGCGACGGCAGCTATCCCGCGCCGATGCCGGTGTACGGAATTCAGCAGCTCGGCCAAAAGGCCGCCGGCGCCTGACGCGAAACGGTCGCGCCCGCACACTTCGACGGCGACATAAGGCGCGTTCTCCTGGTAGGCTAATTTCTTTGCACCGCCAGGGAGGGCGAACGCCGCGTGGAAGATTGTAGAACCGGCCGTGAGATCAGTGAATTCCTGCTGCGCGCGTGCCACGATTTGCGCACGCCGGCGCGTACTGTTCGCACTTACTCGGAATTGATCCAGCGCGGCGCCGGCAGCGGCTCGACGGAAGGCGTGGCGCAACATCTCTCCTTCCTGATGGAGGGCGCGCGCAAGATTGACGTGATTCTGGACGGTCTGGCCGGCTATTCCCTGGCATTGCAGACCGACCCCGGGGCCTTTCAGAAAGTCCGCATGGACATACAGTGGCGGGCGGCGATGATGAAACTTGCCGGAGCCTTGCGCGAGTGCGGCGGCGAAGCGACCGCGGACGAGTTACCGGAAGTCACCGGCCAGCCCGAGCGCCTGCTGCAGTTGCTGGAGAACCTGGTGCGCAATTCGCTGGTACACCGGGGAGAGGCTGCGCCGCGCATTCACCTGAACGCGGTGCGGCAAGAGGCCGCGTGGCTATTCACCTTGCGCGATAACGGTCCCGGGATCGAGGAGGCGTGTCTGGAATCGATTTTTCTGCCCTTCGAACGCTTGCGGCGTGACCCGCAGGAAGGCGCGGGTTTAGGCTTGACGATCTGCCGCGAAATTGTCGAGCGGCACGGTGGAAAAATCCGGGCGGAAGCTGCCGATAGCGGCGCGTGCTTCCGCTTTACACTAACTGCTCTCGTGTGACGTCGCTGCCAGTCGTACTGACCGCGGCCTTCGCAGCTTCCGTCTTATTGTCTTCGTAGGCGCGCAGTTTGTTGTGCAGAGTCCGCAGGCAGAGTCCCAGGACGTCGGCGGCGCGCTTCTTATTGTTCCTCGTGTGCTTCAGCGTGAGCCGGAGGTAAGCCTCTTCGACCTCCGCCATGCGAGCGCCGACCGGCACGCGCAGGACGTCGTCATTGGTGTCTTGCGCGGGCACCACCGCGGGAGCCGTGGGCACGCGAACCGCGCCCGGCAGATGATGGAGTTGAATCTCGCCTTCCGCCGCCATAATGACGGCGCGCTCCAGCGTATTGCGCAGTTCGCGCACGTTGCCTGGCCAGTTTCTGCCGTCGAACCACGCCATCACTTCCTCGCTCAGGTTGGTCACCCGGCACCCGTGCTTGCGATTGAGATCGCGAAGCAATGCCGTGGCGATCGAGGGGATATCCTGCTTGTGATCGCGCAGCGGCGGTAGCGAGAGGTGGAAGACGTTCAGGCGGTAGTAGAGATCCTCGCGCAGCAACTTATCCTGCACGGCCCGCTCCGGCGCCCGATTAGTGGCCGCCAGGACGCGCACCGCAATGGGAATATCCACCGTGCCGCCCAGGCGGCGAATTTTGGACTCCTCCAGAGCGCGCAGAAGTTTGGCCTGCGTCGCGATCGGCATCTCGCCGATTTCGTCCAGCAGCAAAGTCCCATTTTGCGCCTGTTCGAAGCATCCGGCGCGGCGCTCCGCCGCTCCTGTAAACGCACCCTTCTCGTGCCCGAAGAGTTCGCTCTCCATCAGACTTTCCGGCAGAGCGGCGCAGTTGATGGCGACGAACGGCTTGCCCGCCCGCGGACTCAGCGTGTGAATGGCGCGCGCCACCAATTCCTTGCCGGTGCCGCTTTCGCCGCTGATCAGGACGCTCGCGGTGGTGGGCGCAATCTGCCGGATCACCGAGAACAGTTCCTTCATGCAGGGCGAATCGCCCACCATATCGCCCAGCACCCCCTGGTACGCCAGTTGGGAACTGAGGCGTTCGGTTTCCTGCACCAACTGGACCTGTTGGACCGCGCGCTCCAGCAGGGTCCGCAAAATGGCGGGTTGCACAGGCTTTTCGAGAAACCAGAAAGCCTTCAATTCGTGCACAAACGAGATTGCCTTGTCGAGGCTGCCGAAGCCGGTAAGCACCACGGTGGGCGTGCGGTCTCCGCGCCGCGCCAATTCCTTAAGCAGTGCGACGCCATCCATTCGCGGCATCATCAGGTCCGTCAGGATGGCACTCACCGGACGATTGGCCAGTTTGGCCAGCGCCTCTTGCCCATCGCCCGCAGTTGTCACTTCGTAGCCGAGGGATTCGACCACGGCCGCGAGATCCGCGCGCTGGCCCGGATCGTCATCAACTACCAGAATGTGGGATAGCATTCCGTTTTCCTCCACATTGGGATTATTGTACCGGAAGGGAGATTGCGTTTTTGTGTCTGAAAGCACGGCAGCCACCTTTGCAAATTGGGTTCCTTTTTGCCTGCGCAGAGTTAGCAGTTGAAAAATATTATTTCCGGGCAAAAGAAATTACGCGGATGTACGGCCCGTCAAAGGCCCGGCGGCGGATTCCAGGATTTCGCGGATGCGCTGCGCCAGTTGGCTGGCAGGAAAAGGCTTGTGCAAAAATTGCACCTCGGGCACCGGCGCAGGAAAGTATTTGCACAATTCCGCGCCCGTGGTCCCGGATACAAACAGGATTCGGGAGCCGTTCTCCGCCTCCCGCAAATCCAACGAAAGGTCATACCCGCTGCCCCCGGGAAGCCGTAGGTCGATCAGAAATAAGTCAATTACGCCTTGGAATGCGGCTTTGACGTCGAGGGCTTCCGCATAGTCCGCCGCGGCTAGCACGACGTAACCCTGGCGCCTCAGGATGCCACGCATCCAGGCCCGTTGTTTGGCCTCGTCATCCACAATCAGGATTGTCTTGGGTTTGGACACCGGGGGGACCCTGAAAGGTGAACTCCTTCCTATAAAGTGGAATGCACGCCCGCGGATGCGCTTTCGGAATTGGGCATCGAAAAACAGAACGTTGCGCCCCACCCGAGGGTGGATTCCACCCAGATCCGCCCGCCATGACGCTCTACGATGCGGCGCGCGATGGGCAAGCCCACGCCCGCACCGGGGAAGGCATCCTGATGAATCCTTTTGAAGACGCCAAAGATGCGCGAGCATTGGCTCGGGTCGATCCCGACGCCATTATCGCGGACCGAAAACACGGTGTGGTCCGACTGCTCCAGCGCGCTCACGTGAATTTCCGGACGGCTTTCGCCGCGGAATTTGATCGAGTTCTCGAGCAACGTGGTGAACAGGAAGCAGATCTGGTTCGGATCGCCGAACGTCTCGGGTAGCGCGTCGTGGCTCAGCAGAACGTCATTGCGCCGGATCTGCGGGTCCAGCCCGGCCAGCGCGCAGGCTAAAGCGGCGTTGGTGTCGAACCACCGGTAGGGCTGGCATTCGGTCAGAACTCGCGTGAACACACGCAGGCCGGACAGCAGGTTCTGCAGGCGTTCCGAGGATGCTTGCATGTAGCCCAGCACGGTTTCGTCTTCGCCGGTCAGTTTGCCGCGGGTGCGGGCAATCAACAGGTCCGTCATGGCGCGCAGTTGATTGACGGGCCCCACCAGATCGTGGAGGGAGTCGCTGTTCAACGGCACGCAGCAATCATGCTCGGAAACTTCGCTAAGTTTTTCAGTAATAGCTGACATAGGAACGAACCCGTGACCGACTCTTCCAGCCCATCGAGCACGCCTGACACCGATCTGAGCAAGAAACCTGAGCGTCTGTACACTTCGTTACCGATGAGGCCTCCGAGGTTCTTTCGGGTAGCCCCTGGTCTGGTGTAAGTTAGCGTCTGATCCTGTTTGAATGGTTACAAACGTGCCAGCAATCCGGTCCTATGGCACCCCAAGGACACGCATCCAGGCCTTTCCGGGCATGCAGTCCTCACCGGACGACTCTGGGCTAGTGTGAGTGCCGAAGTTGGAATCAACCATGAGCGTTGCGAGCGGAGCTTACCTCAAATACTGCATACTTCCGGGTGCAGGAATTGCACGTTTCGTGCAGAGTACAGGCGACTGTCTCGGCGAGGAGTCTGCATCCGATGAATAAGATTTTGTTAGCTGAGGACAATCCGGCGGATGTTTATTTGATTCGAACCGCTCTGGCCGAGTGCGGGGTAGACCTTCCGGTGGAGGTCGCCACCGACGGGCGCGAAGTGCTGCGCCTCATTTCGCTCTACGAAGGCCAGGCGGAGTGCGGCCTCAGCCTGATGATTCTCGACCTCAATCTACCCCGCCACGACGGGGTGGAAATTCTCCAGCGGATCCGGGAGAAGGGAGCGCTGGCACGCGTACCCGTGGTGGTGTTGACCTCGTCGGACTCGCCTCGCGACCGCCAGTTGGCGGCCGAATTGGGAGCTTCCTGCTTCCTGCGCAAACCATCCAATCTCGAACAGTTCATGGCACTCGGGGAAACTTTTAAAGACCTCATTCGGCAATCGAAAGCGAATTCCACAGGAATCTAGGAGTTTGGGATGCAAACGCAAACAGCCGTCACCGATACACTTGACGCCAGCTTATTGTTGAAGACGTTGATCGCCTTTCGCGACGGCGATTTTTCGGTCCGCCTGCCGGTGGACAGGACAGGCCTCGGAGGCAAGATCGCGGACACGCTCAATGAGATCATCAAGCTCAATGAGCGCATGGCCAACGAGTTTGACCGGATCAGTTCCGCGGTAGGCAAGGAAGGCAAGATCAGTCAGCGCGCCTCGCTCGGCGCGGCCTCGGGGCGTTGGGCGGATTGTCTGGAGTCGGTGAACGGACTGGTGGGCGACCTGGTGCAGCCGTCTACCGAGGTGGCGCGCGTCATCGGGTCGGTCGCCAAAGGCGATCTTTCGCAGACGATGGCGCTGGAAGTGGACGGGCGCTCGCTCAAGGGTGAATTTCTGCATACCGCGCGCGTGGTCAACACGATGGTGGCGCAGTTGAATTCGTTCGCCAGCGAAGTAACGCGCGTGGCGCGCGAAGTGGGCACCGAGGGCAAACTCGGCGGCCAGGCGGTGGTGAAGGGCGTCGGCGGCGTGTGGAAAGATCTCACCGACAGTGTGAACTCCATGGCCGGCAACCTGACAGCTCAGGTGCGCAATATTGCGGAGGTCACCACCGCCGTGGCCAATGGCGACCTTTCCCGCAAAATCACGGTGGACGTGCAGGGCGAAATTCTGGAACTCAAGAACACCATCAACACCATGGTGGATCAGTTGGGCTCGTTTGCCAGTGAAGTGACGCGCGTGGCGCGCGAAGTGGGTACCGAAGGCGAACTTGGCGGTCAGGCCGAAGTGAAGGGCGTGGCGGGCGTGTGGAAAGATCTCACCGATAGCGTGAACTCCATGGCCGGCAACCTCACCGCGCAGGTGCGCAACATCGCGGAAGTGACCACTGCCGTGGCCAATGGCGACCTCTCGCGCAAGATCACGGTGGACGTCCGCGGCGAAATTCTGGAACTGAAAAATACCATCAACACCATGGTGGACCAGCTCAATGCGTTCGCCAGCGAAGTAACGCGCGTGGCCCGCGAAGTGGGTACCGAAGGCATTCT
>JBDTMZ010000109.1:0-28349 GCA_039934035.1 Candidatus Solibacter sp.
TCCAGTTCGCCAGCCGGCGCCATGCCGACGACCTGCTGCAAGAGACCTGGCTGCGCATACACCAGGTGCGTCACACCTATCGCCCCGGCGAGCCCGTACTTCCCTGGCTCTACGCCATCGCACGGCATATCCGCGTTGACCATTACCGCAAAGCATTGCGCTCAGAGTCACGTGAGCGGAGCCTCGCGGAGGGCCGCGAGGTGGCGCAGCCACCGGCAGGCATCGATGACCTCGAGAGTCTGCTCGCCACCCTGCCCGAGAGCCAACGCGAAGTGATCGCGATGTTAAAGATCTCGGGCATGACGGTAGAAGAGGTGGCCCGCGCCACTTCCAGCAGTGTAGGGTCGGTCAAGCAGAAAGCCCATCGCGCATACCAGAAATTACGAGAAAGTATTATTAGATCCTGGCGGAAGGGAGGACCTGCATGAGCGAAGAAAACATCGATAAGGTCCTGCGTGAAGCCGCTGAACGCTCCCGCCTCCTAGACCCGGCGCTGCTGGAACGAGTAAAGGCGGAGCTGCGCCCGTCCATGGCGCCCGTGCGTCCCCTTCCTGCGGCTTGGGTCCTTGCTACCGGACTCATCGTGATCTGTGCGGCTGTCGGCATCGTCGGTGCGCTATTCCTGGGGCCGCTTGGCGTGCGCAAGATGAACCCGACCCAAATCGCAGCCATCTTTCCGACGTTGGGCCTGCTGATGGGGCTTGTGGCCGCGTATTACGCCGGTGCGATGGTTCCTGGTAGCCGCATCGCCGCTCCCCGATGGACGTTGCCAGCCATCGTCTGTGTCTCACTGATCGTGCTGTTTGCGATGCTGTTTCACGACTACCGAACGGAGAGGTTTGTGACTGCGGGTTTGGTGTGTCTCAAAGCGGGTCTGTTGCATGCACTGCCCGCGGCCTTGGCGAGCTGGTGGCTGTTGCGGCGCGGGTTTGCGGTCGATTCGGCCGCGGCCGGGCTGGCACAGGGAACCTTGGCGGGATTGGCCGGGGTCCTCATGCTGGAAATTCACTGCGTGAATTTCGAAGCTCCCCATGTGATGGTATGGCACGTCGCCGTGGTGCCGTTAAGCGCAGCCGCGGGCGCGGCGTTCTTCCGGGCTAGAAGTGTACGGCGCCGGCCGGCACTCTGAGCGGTCCGGCGCACTATAGATGCTGGCCGACCTCAAGGCGTCGCGCCTATTCTTCGACGATCTTCTCTTCCATCGAATCGATGACCATCATGGGGAATGGCCGCTTTTCCAACTCCAGCTTCAACCCGAGTTGCTTGCTGACGGCCTCAATGATGGAAATCTTGCCGCTGGGCTCGCTGCTCTGTTCCCCACCGCCGCCCGTCATCATGACTCCGTTGGGTGTGTAGACCATCATCCCGCCGCGGCCGCCGTTCAGAAGCGCGTACCGTTCGTAATTGATCGTGAAGTCGTAAGCGCCTTCGATCCCGGTGGCGTCGCGCACCGGACGCGGAAACGCGGTGGGGTCCATTCCGGGCAGCAGCGACGCAAATTGGGCCATGGTCAGATTCGTGCCCGTCACAATGCGTCCCAACGCGGGATTCAGGGTGTTCTTGTCGGTTGTCGCGTATGGCGGACCGGTGTGCCACGCTGCTTTGCCCTTGGGATCCGTAGTCGGAATGAGCTTCGGCTTAACTGACTTTAAAACGTAGGCATCGGCGGGCCGGTCTTCGGTGTGTATCTTCATCCGGAACTTGCGGACGAGCAGGTTCTGCAGCATGGGCCGCAGCACATCCAGGTCCAGCGGAGAGAGACTGCCTACCTGCACGCCATCCGGCATTTTGGCCACAAGATCGAAACGCGCGCTGTCCAGCGATTTCGGCGCGCCCACGATGTCCATATCGTCAAGTTCCCAGGCCAGGCGGATCAGCGAGCTCAGGGGCATCGCGGTAAGAATCACGCGCCCGTTACGGATTTCGGCGATCTGGCGCGTGCGCGGATCGGGCGCGGAACTCGGCTTCAATTCCGCAACTTCAAACTCCGTAGGTGGAGGCGGGAAATACTTTTCGAGTCCCGGTGGATTGGGCGTGGGATCCAAGCTCATGCTGGCGATTTCCAGTAGAGGCACAGTAAGTGTTGTCGGCTCCAACTTGAGGCCGAGTTGCCGTTCGAAGACCGGCACGAAAACGGCGTTGGTCTCGCCGCGTGCCTGAGTCACGTCATATTCGAAATCGAAATCCCATTTGCCGGTGATCCCCGTCCGGTCCACAATCCGCGGCATCGTCCAGGACTGTGCGGCGCGCGGCAGATTGCGCACGACCTCCGGCAGCGCATCGACTCCGGTATTGCGGCACGAGACGGTGATGATTTGCGCGCCGCGGCCGTCTGCCCCTGCCTCGACTGCGTGCGGCGCGCCCGGACGGCAACCGCTGAACTGCTCCGTGCCCGCGGCCGGCTTCAGCAAGGGCCGCTTGCCGGCCGTGAGCGTGTATCCGTCCGCCTGAGCCGTGACCAGCTTCGCCACCAGATGGAAACGCTCCTCGAGAAGCGAGCGCAGCATAAGATTAATCGACTCGGGGGTTGAGCCCGCCGGCACTTTGGCCTTGATATCGTAACGCGCCGACCCCATCCAAGGAGGTCCGCCATTCACCATGTTCTTGTCCACGATGCCGTAAGCCGTTCTGACCAGGTCGATCATGAGGGCGTACTGCACCTTGTACGTGTCCCGGGAGGTCACAGGGCCGATCATGGAAGGAACCCTAATGGACTTGCTGTGGCGGACGTCGGCGGCCAGGAATTTCGGAGTGGCTCCGTTGTCCTGCCCGAAGGCAGGTCCGCAAAGGAGGGCGATGAGGAGGATTCGCACGCGGTAATGTTATCACTTCCGAGTGGCAAGGGAGCCCAGGCGCCGGCGCTAGTTGAAAGAGGAAGATGGTTCGACGCCTGCGTTCGATCAGACGGCGGATCCGGCCGGCGGTTGCGCGCCGCTCACCCACTGGATCAATTCCACGGAGAGGGTATTGAGGCTGTTGGTCACTCGGTCGGTTTCCACGTTGACCAGGTCGTAGCGCTCGGCGTGGGAGGCGCGCGATTGCAGCAGCAGGCGATGCTCTTCGCGCAGGTCGGGCAGGTCGCCGGCATGCACTTCGACACCGCGCAGGTAGGCTGCCAGAAAATAGAGCGTGGCGTCGACCCCGTTGGCGAAGACCGCGAGCGCCGGACGGGGCGGCACCGGTTCGCTGCGAAATAGTCCGGCCTCAAGCGACATCACGGCATGAATGAAGCGGTGCGAGTTGGCCAGAATCGCTTGCAGGCGGGTGAGTGGGGCCGCCGCCGCATCGGGTTCCAGGCGCAGGCGCGCGATGGAAGCTTCGAGCGTGGTGCGCGCCAGCCGGCCTGCCTGCCGCGCACGGTCGAGGCGCGCGGAGAAGCCGGGGTCATGCTCCATGCCGGGATGCAGATAGGCGTCGCGCACCGCCTGGAAGTAGCTGCGATAGGCATCGAGCAGGCGCGCGATCGCCTCGGGCACCAGGGTGCGCTCCCAGGTGGGCCAGACGCGATAGGCCGCCAGCGCGATGGCGCCGCCTACCACGGTAAACACGGCGCGCGCCGCCATCACTTCCGCGGGCGCGACGCCGGTAGTGGCGAACAGCAGCACCACGAGCGACGTGAGCGCCGTCACCGCCACACCATAGTTCGCCGGACCCGCCCAGCGCATCACAAACACGAGGAGGGCGATCCAGGGCGCCATCCACGCCGCGGAAAGCGCCATGGCGTGGAAGAGCGCGGTCGCCAGGCCGATGCCGACGAAGGTGCCCGCCAGGCGCAGCACGCCTCGGCTGAAGGTGGTGGTGAAGTCGGGCTTGAGCACGATGGCCACGGTCATGGGCCCCCAATAGGCCCGCTGTCCGCCAATGCTGCGCGCCAGCGCGTCGGCCAGCACCACGCAGGCGGCGAGGCGGAGCGCGTGCCGGCAGGCGGCGGAATCGAGCGTGAGGTTGGCGCCCAGGACGGCGACCACGCCGGCGAGTCGCAAGCTCCACGGCTGCGCAGCTTCGCGGCGGTCGAACTCCTGCACGCCGGCCTTGCTGGTGTGCGCGGCCAGGTCCACGGCCGAGGCCAGCTGTCCGGTGAGCGCGTCCAACTGCCAGCGGGCATCGGCCAAAGTCCCGCCGAGAGCAGGCGTGGGATTCTCCACGCAGGTGGCGCGGACGTGCTCGGCGATCTGCCGCAGTTCCGCCAGGCATTCGGTGTGCGGATCGCCTTTGACGCCCTCTTCGAGCGCGCGGCTGATGGAATGGAGCACGCGCGCGGTAAGCTCCAGCGCGCGCTCCAGTTGCTTCGCCTGATCGTCCGCGCCGGCTTCGCGGCGGATGCGCACGTGCAGGCGTCCGAGCACCAGCAGGGCGAGGCGCATGCGTTCCGCCTGGCTGAAGAGAGCGAGGTAGCGTTCGGCCTCGACGGAGCGTGAGGAATCGAGCGCCGCGAGGGCGGTGCGCGCCGCGACGACGGGCTCCGTCGCCGAGGGCGCTTCGGTGGGAGGCGCGGGATTGGCGGCGCTGCGCGCCAGTTCCGCATAGAGGGATGCCAGCGCGCGGCTCTCCGGCTGGTAGCGATGCACCGGCCAGAGCGCCAGGGAGAGAACGGTCTGTAGCACGCCGCCCGCTGCGGCCAGCAGTCCGGAAGTGAGCGCCTTGCCCGCGGAAGTGGCTGGCGACGCCGAGAACACGATCAGCGTGACCAGGGTGATCCCGCCGATATCGCCCGGCGTGGGCCCGGTGGCCACCAGCAAGCCCGCAGCGAACGCGCAGGCCGCCTCCAGCAGCAGCGCCAGCGCGTGATGGCTGCCGAAGAGCCGCCCGCCCACCACCGCCAGAGCCACGAACAGGGTAGCCGTCAGCATGCGGCGGCCGCGGTGCGCGTACGGGTCCTTGCCGTCGGAGAAGGATACGTTGAGCGCTCCGGTGGCGGCCACCACACCGCCGGACGGGTTGCCCAGCGCGATCCCGATGGCCAGCGGAAGAGCGACACCCAGCGCGTTGCGCAGGGCCATCGCGGGCGCCAGTTGCGTCCGGTCGAAACGCTTGATGGTGGTCCAGAGGGTCGAAGACAAGGCTCCTTTCAGGATAATCGCTGGAATTCAGTCCCTGGAATTCAGTTTGACTTCCCCAGGGACGCGGGATACTATGCTGCGACTACACGCCATGAATAGCTGTCTTATCAAGAGCACGATTGTCGCCGCGCTGGGCGGCCTTCTTTTTGGGTTCGATACCGTGGTGATTTCGGGAGCGACCGGCACGCTTTCGGAGATCTACCATCTGACGCCGATGCTACTCGGCTTCACGGTGGCGAGCGCTTTGCTGGGCACCGTGCTCGGCTCTATGTTTGCCGCCGCGCCGAGTGACCGGTATGGGCGCGTGCAGTGTCTGCGGGCGCTGGCCGTGCTCTACGTGGTCACCGCGCTCGGCTGCGCGCTGGCCTGGAGTTGGGAGTCCTTCGTATGGTTCCGCTTCATCAGCGGGCTGGCGATTGGCGGATCTTCCGTGATCGGCCCCATGTACATCGCCGAAATCGCTCCGGCGGCCAAACGCGGCCGGCTGGTGGGACTTTTCCAGTTCAACATCGTGGCCGGAATTCTGGTGGCGTACCTCTCCAACTATGTGATTGGACAGCTCGGTTTCGGGGCCGAGGAATGGCGCTGGAAACTGGGCATCGCGGTGATTCCCGCGGTCGCCTTTTTCCTGCTGCTGACCGGAATCCCACAGAGTCCGCGATGGCTGGTCCGCCGCGGTTTCCTGGAAGAAGCCCGCCAGGTATTCGCCCGCATCGGCGAACCGGATCCTGAACGCGAGGTCGCCGATGTGGTCCGCTCCGTCGCATCCGAGGACCGCACCACCAGCGAGCCGTTGTTCCAGCACAAGTACCGCAAGCCGATTTTCCTCGCCATCGCCATCGGGTTTTTCAACCAGATGTCGGGCATCAACGCCATCCTTTATTACCTGAACGACATTTTCAAAAGCGCCGGTTTCGATAAGGTGTCGAGCGATCTGCAGGCGGTGGCCATTGGCGCGACGAATTTGATTTTTACGATTGTGGCGATGGCGGTGATCGATCGCCTGGGCCGCAAGAAACTGCTGTTGACCGGCGCGGCGGGCACTGCGGTCTGCCTTGCGGGCGTTGCCGTAATCTTCGCCACGAAGCAGGGCGAACACCTGCTGGTCTGGCTGTTGATCGGCTTTATCGGATTCTTCGCTTTCTCGCAGGGCGCGGTGATCTGGGTCTACCTCAGCGAAGTCTTCCCCACGCTGGTGCGCGCCAAAGGCCAGAGCCTCGGCAGTTTCACTCACTGGATCATGAATGCGATCATCGCGTTCACGTTCCCCCTGGTGGCGACGGTCTCGCGGCCCGCGCCATTCGTGCTCTTCGCCGTGCTGACAGCGGTGCAGTTCGTGGTAGTGCTGGTGGCCTTCCCCGAAACGGCGCGCATCTCGCTCGAAGAGATGCAGGAAAAGATCGACGCGTAGGACGGTTCCAGGTCGTAGCTACTGCTTCTTCGCGGGAGCTTCGCCTTTACGCATCAGGGTGGGCGGCTTGCGCTTGGGAGTGGCGTCTGCCGCCGCGGCCTTTTCTTCCGCCTCCACTTTGGCCACAGCGGCCTTCTTGGCTTCCTCCGCGGTCTGCCCCTCTTTTTCGATCGGCGTCATGGAGACTTCGGTGGCGGCCTTCTTCGCCTTCTCGCGATCCTGCACTTCTTTGCCGCGCTTCCCCAGGTCTTCCTGCGCCAGTTCGAGACTGTCCGAAGTGGTCTCGATGGCCTGCGTCAGAGCGAACTCATAGCGGTCCAGATCTTTCGGACGGCTCTCTTCAATCTGCTTCAGGATGGGCAGCAGGTCGCGCTCCGCCGCCGCCACCGCCGCCAGTCCCACACCGATGTCCGTCTGCTTCGCGCTGGCCGCGTCCGCCACGGTATCGATGGCATCCAGAATCTGCGAATACTGATCCAGCGTGTCGTGAATCATGATGGAACGCCCGGACCTGTCCTTGCTCAGCAGATTCTTCACCAGGTCGATGCGCAGTTTGGCGAACTGTGCATACAGTGCCAGCCGTTCATTGGGCTCCTGCGCTTCCTTGATCTGATCGATCTCGTCGGCGGACAGGAAATCGCGCTGCTGCGTGGCCAGCGGCAGGGCCGCCAATAGCAGCATCAGCACACCCATCAGATAGGCAGGTAGCGTTTTCATTTCTTGCCCTCCATCAGCCCCACCAACAGGTCGTCGTGGACCTGCTGCAGGCGGGCCTTGGCCTTCTCCAATATTGGCCGCTCTTCAAACGGGAGACCTTCCTGCAGCGAATTCAGTTTCTTGAGCAGATTGCGCGTCTCGATCTCGGCCTGCTTGAACCATTTCGGACTCTTGCGCGGATTCTTTCCCGTGCTCTCCAGCGAGTCCCAGCAAAGCGCAATGGAATCCTCGAACTCCTTGACCAGGGAAGCCATCGACGCCGCGTCGCCCTTATTGCCCGCCTCGCGCATTTCCTTGATCGTGAGGTTGGCATTATCCAGCGCGAGTTTCGAGCGCTTACCCAGATCGCGTTCGTTCAACGCCGCGGTGAGCGAGCCTGGGGCGGGCGCCGCCGCGCAGCAGGAGACGAACAGGGCCAGCAGAATGCTTGGTGTGACACTCACCGCTTGTCGATCTCCCTTTGGAGTATCCTGACGCGCTGACGCGCCTGAAACTCCTGATCCGGATTCTTCCCCTGGCTCAAACCCAGGAATTGCTCGTAGGCGGCCTTGGCAGGCTTCACCTGATGCAGCTTATCCAAAATAATGGCGCGCAGGAACCAGTTGCCCGCCGCCTGCTCCCCATTCTTCGCCGCCTGTTCGAAGGCCGCCAAGGCCTGCGGCAGGTCTCCCGACATGTATAGCATGCCGCCCAACTCGGTCCACGGGCGCGGCTCCACCGGCTTCAGCTTGGCAGCCTCGTAGAACTGCACGGCCGCCGGTTGAAACTGGCGCTTGTCGCGCAGCGCCCGCGCGTACATCATGTGCAGATCGTAATTGCCGGGCTCTTCCGCCACGGACTGAGACAACAGCGGCAGCGCCTGATCCAGCTTGCCGGTGAATACATACGCGGCGGCCAGGGCTCGGCGGTTGACCGGGTTCGCCTCTTTGGCAAACGCCTCTTCCAGGCGCGGCACCGCGTCTTCGAACTGCTTGGATTCGAGCAGCAGTTCACCTACCCGGGTCTGCACGGCGGCGTTCTCTGGAAACTGCCGGTAAATCTCGATGGCTTCCCTGTTCTGCGACGCCTTTTCGTAAAGCTCCGCCAGCGCCAGCAGATAGCTGCGATAGCGCGGTTCGAGCTGCGCCGCCTGCCTGAAATAAGGATCGGCTTCCGCAATGCGCCCTTCCTGGACCAGCGTCTGCGCCATGCCAAGCTGCGCTTCGGGCGATTTCGCATCCAGCGTCAAGGCCAGCCGGTAACTCTCTTCGGCCTTGGCATAGTCGCCGGTCTGCAGTTGGGCTTCGGCCAGATAAAAACGCGGGCGGAATTCGCGCGGCCGCTGCCCGGCAGCGCCATCCAATAGCGGCAGCGCTTCCACCGGATTCTTCTGCCGCATCAGCACGATGCCGCCATTGAGCTGCGCCTCGTACAGGAACGGCTTGAGTTCGAGGGTCTTGCGATATTCCGCGACGGCTTCCGCATCGCGATTCAGAAAGGTATAGGCCATCGCCAGGTTGAAGTGCGCGAAGTAATCGCTGGCATCGGCCTCGATAGCTTTGCCGAAGGCCTGCGCGGCGGCATCGTATTTGCCGGCCTCCAAGGCCTTCATGCCCTCGTCCGTGTAGTCGACCTGTGCGAAGAGCAGGAATGCCAGAGCGGCCCACATACCTTAATTCTATCCCCGCGCCGGCGGCAGCACCCGAAAACCTCTCGTTACTTCTTCTTGTCTTTGCCGCCGACTTCCGGAACGTCGGGAGTTTCGGAATTGAATGTCAGCGGAATGTCGACATAGGCCGTTTTGTCGCCGGTTTCATCCTGGATCTTTAACCTATAGTGGCGGGGCGGAGCGTCGAACAACGCATTGCCCGTCACCGATTCCGCCGGCTTGACCGAACGCAGGTAGCCGATATACTGCGGCACGCCCTCGGCCGTACTCAGTTCCGCGTAGCTCTTGCCGCTATCGTCTTCCACCGTGAAGTTGGGAACAATGACATCCGCGCCCGCGCTGTTCACCGCGCTCAAGCGAACCAGAAAAAAGCGATTCTCCGGCACGCGCGCCTCCGCGCCCTCCCCCATGTGCGTTAGCCACTGAGTTTCGTAAATCTGATAAATGATGTGGCCGAGCGGGATCCGCTCGCCCAAGTTATAGGTGCGAACCGGATAAGGCTTATCCCCGCTATCTCCGCAGGAAGCCAGGATGGCCGCGGCGACGAGGACCGCGAGTAATGTGCAAAACCGAACATGGCGCATGGCCTCTCCATTTTGCCTTATCGTGGAGTCCGGATGTCAAGCGGTCACTTGGGCTGCCGTTCCTGAAGGATCCGCTCGAACTTGCGCTTCTGTTCCTCGTTGAGGATCTGTTCGACCTTGAACTTGCTGTCGCTAAGCACCGTGCGGTAATACTGCCAAAAATCGGTCAGGATGCTTTCCATCTGCTCCTGCTGGGCAGGGGTGAGGTTCAACTCGTGCTTCATGCGCGAGAAATACAGTTCGCGCCCCGCGATCGTATCGAAGGAGGGCTGGTGCAGCCGGTTGTGAATGCCGAAGTTCATCACCACGGCGCCCGCCGCGACCCCGCATAGAAAGATCAGCGTGAGCGTGACCATGCAGGCGACCTTGGGGTCCCAAGTGCGCGTAAAGATGTGGCGCTCCAGCAGCTTAGGGCTCATAGGTCGTCAACGTGGCCAGCATGTTCTCCTGGCCGCGGGCGCCCTCATAGGCGGGCGAATCCTGCTGTGCCATCACGGCCTCGGGCGAAAGCCCGGTCGGATAATCGCTTTCGTAAGAAACCAGGTACGATCCCAAAGCCGCCAGCGTCAGCAGCGACGCGAACACCAGACGCCGCCCGAAAGCGAAGTCCAGCGCAAAGAAACCTGCAAAGGAAGGCACCGTCTGGCGCTGTCCCACTTCGCGCATCACCTTGGCATAAAACCCCGGTGCCGGAACGGCGGGTTCAGCCACCTTCAAGGCCGTGAACCACCCGGAGATCTCCCGCATGCCATCGACTTCCTGCCGGCAGGCTTCGCAGCCGCTCAGGTGCGCTTCGAAATCTCGAAGAGCCGCCGGCGTCAGCGTGCCGGACAGGTACTCTTCAAAGCTCTCCATGACTACCGCGTGCATAAGCTTCTTCCCTGTACCAAATTGAAATTACCACGCCCCACTACGCCCATTGCGAGTCTGTTAGCCGATTTTGGCTTTGCCCGCTACCGGGAACCCCGACTGCCGAACACGAACTGCAAACCTGACTTGCGATCTAACCTGCAACCAAACCCGGAGCCCGATCCAAACGCTGCGCAGCTTTCACCAGTTTCTGCCGCGCCCGGAATAACTTCACCTTGATGGTGTTCTCATTCATGCCCGTTTGGGCCGCCAACTCTTCCACCGAGTACCCTTCTACTTCCTTCATTGTCAACAACATGCGCTCTTCTTCGGAAACGCGTTCCAGGAGTTTGACGAGGTAATCGCGCCGTGCCAGGGTGGTATCGGCAGGAATCTGCCGGTCCACCGCAGGCTCGGAATTCTCCACCCGCCGCACTTCGTCCTCGCTCATGTCGCTTTCGTAGACCAGCTTGCGGACCTTGCGCTTACGCAGGTAGTCGAAACACTCGTTGACCGTGATTTTGTAGATCCAGGTGATCAGCGAGCTCCGGAAATCGAAGCTCTTGACCGACAGGTAGACCTTCGCAAATACCTGCTGTGCAATGTCTTCCACGTCGTTGCGCTGGCGGACGATGCCGTGGATGATGGAAAAAACCTTGGTCTGGTAGCGTTCCACAATTTCGCGGAATGCCGCCTCATCGCCGGCCTGCGCACGCTGTACTAAAGCACCCTCCGGGGTGTTCTGGTAGTCCACTCTGGGTTTCGCCGCAACTTTGCTACCGAACCCCGGAACTTGAAGGACGCCGGTCAGTGTTCCCATACACCGCTATCGACGCAAACCATCGCCACCGGGTTTCAGTGGATACACTCCTGAAAGATACCATGCGGTTGCCCAGCGCTGTTCACCCCCGATTTTTCCGCAACCAAACCCGCCTGCTCCCATCTAACTGATTGAGGGTTGGCCTCGAACGCCTGGGCAAGTATAATGTCCATCAGGGCATTCCCGAAATTTCAGGAGTAAAAACGCACATGGTACAGATAACCGAGAGAGCGATCGGCAAAGTGAAGGAAATCATGGGTTCTCAGGACCCGTCTCCCAGCGGACTACGGATTTCCGTGGTCGGTGGCGGCTGCTCTGGCTTCAGCTATTCGATGGCCTTCGAAAACACGCCGAACATGCTGGACAAGACTTACACCTACGACGGCCTGAAGGTCTTTGTGGACCAGGCCAGCCTGCTCTATTTGGACGGCGCTGAAGTCGATTTCGTCGAAACGCTCGAAGGCTCGGGCTTCAAGTTCAACAATCCCCAGGTGAAATCCACCTGCGGTTGCGGCAGTTCCTTCCAGGTATAAATAAAGTTTCCTCCTTGGCTAAAGGGCAGGCGCCAAATGGCGCCTGCCCTTTTTGCGTTTGCCTCGTCGAACGAAATCAGGGGTGACTGGCGCGTCCGAAGAGAACGCATCGATAAGAGGTGCGCGATGTTGCGCCAGTTATCTCGCGCTATCGGGGTGCCCGGTTTGTGTAGGCTACTGAGAGGCGGACACCGCCGCGCGCAGATTAGCGCTCCAACGACGCGCCGGCCGCCACCGGCAGTTGCACGCACTCGAACCAGTAATGGACAATCCCCGCGGTGATGGCCAGAATCTCGTCCACATTCGTGGCCTTGGATATATACGAATTCGCGCCCGCCGCATAGCAGCGATTCACGTCCTCGTGATTGGAAGAGCCCGAGATCACCACCACCGGCACCTTGCGCAGTTCGTCAGTCGACCGCATATGCTCCAGCACTTCGAAGCCGCTCACCACGGGGACGTTGAGATCGAGAATCATCAGGTCGCAGCGCGGCGATTCGCCCGCCCGTTCGAAATTGTCCACGTAGTGCAACGCATCCGAGCCGTTCTTGAACACCAGGAACTCGAACTCGCGGCCCGTCTGTTCGAGCGCGAAACGGAACAGCTCAGCATCCGCGGGATTATCCTCCATCAGTGCAATCACCGGCTTCGTCTTCCGCATCGCCTCATCCCTCCGGCACTCCGTCTAGAATACCGCCCCTACAAACTCTGCTCTCGAACGGGCAGCGTGAAATAAAAGGTCGCCCCTTCGTCCGGCCGCGATTCCACCCAGATACGCCCCCCGTGCCGCTCGACTACCCGTTTACAGATTGCCAGACCAATGCCCGTGCCCGGGTACTCCGCGCCGTGGAGCCGCTTGAACACCGTGAAGATGTGCTCGGCGTGCTTCGGGTCCAGCCCGACGCCGTTATCCTTCACCGAAAACACCCATTCGTTGCCCACCTGTTTGGCTCCGATGTGGATCTGCGGAGGCTCGCTGCTCCGATACTTGATCGCGTTCCCGATCAGGTTCTGCAGCAGTTGCAGCAACTGGGTGCCGTCGGCCATGACCACCGGCAGCGAGTCGAACGTGATGCTCGCGTTGGTATCCCGCACCGCCATTTGCAGATTCAACAGCGTGGTGGACAGCACCGCCCCCACGTTCTGCTGTTCGAAGGCCACGTCCGCGCGCGCAATCTGCGAATACCCCAACAGATCGAGCACCATCTGCCGCATACGCTCGGCGGCCGCCGTGATATACGCGATGTACTGCCTGGCATCCTCGTCCACTTCGTGGGCGAAGCGCTTCTTAAAGAGCTGCAGGTACGTGGTCACGGTACGCAGCGGCTCCTGCAGATCGTGCGAGGCGGCGAAGGCAAACTGCTGCAGGTCCAGATTGGAACGGCGCATAGCCTCGTCCGAGCGATGCTTTTCGGTCACATCGCGAATGTTCAATTGGATGAACGACCGGTCTTTCACATCGTACCGGTTGGCCAGAATATCCACGATGACACGCCGCCCGTCGCGCGCTTCCATGCGGACCGCATCGAACCTTACGGTATCCCGCAGGCGGGCGGCCGGCAGCAGCCGGTGCGCCTCCTCCGAGGCGAGGAACGGCGGCAGTTCCCAGAACGGCAGATCCAGAACGTCCCTCGCCGAATAGCGCGTCAATTCGGTGAAGTACGGGTTGCTGTCGATCACGCGTCCGGAATTGGCATCGAGCACAAGAATGGCGTCCTTGGCCGATTCGAACAGCCGCCGGTAGTGGATCTCGGCGGCCTCCTTGCGCTCCGTCACATCGTCGATCGCCAGGAGCACCGTGGCCGGCGTATGATCCAACTGCACCAGCCGCCGGCCGTTCAAGCGCATGGTGCGCCGGCCAATCTTCGGGAACTCCTGCTCCACTTCCAGATCGTGGAAAGCCACATCCCGGGTCAGAGCTTCCTGGAGATGAGCGCGCAATTCCGCCAGGTTCCACTGCCCGCTGCCTATGGCATACAGCAACTTCCCCTCGGATTCCTCGGCCGAAACCTGGAACATCTGATAGAACGACGAGGTGGCGCGCACGATGCGCAATTCGCTATCCAGCAGCAACAGGGGATGCTGTACGGTTTCCAGCATGGCCTCGGCAAAGGCCCGCGCCCGCTGGGCCTCCTGCAGAGCCCGCGTGGCCTCGTCGATATAGATCAGTGAGAGCACCGCGCCTTCGATGCGGTCGTCCACGGTGCGGTAGGGGCGGATGGCAAGCGAATGCCACCTGCCGGAGCGATCCTGCACGCGGCGCTCTTCCACCGACAGGGTCTGGATCACCTGCATCAGCAGGCCCTTCAAATTCGGCAGGTCGAACCCGGCGCGAATCTCCGCGAAGGTACGGCCGAGATCGCCGCGCGTCAGATCGAGTACGCGTTCGGCCGCAGGCGTGAAACTGCGAACCCGCAACTCCCGATCCACCATGACCACCGGAATGTTTACCGCATTGAGCACGTTGCTGAGGTCGTTCGTCTCCGTGGTGAGATCCTTATTGCGGTGTTTCAGCTCCGCATTCACGGTGACCAGTTCCTCGTTGGTGCTCTGCATCTCCTCCTTGGCGGTGCGCAACTCCTCGTTGGTGCTCTGCAATTCCTCGTTCGCGGAGCGCGCCTCTTCGTTGGCCGATTTCAGCTCTTCGGCGGAGGCCTCGTACTGCTCGATCATGGTGCGCAGATAATCGCGCATCTGCGCCAGTTCGCCGCGTGCCTGGCTTAATTGCAGTTCCCACGCGGCCAACGCCTGTCCTTCGGCGAGGGGCACGTCTTGGGCCGCGGCTAGCGGAGAGTCCTGCGACAACTGGTTTTCGAACAACACCAGATAGCAGATGTCCGGTCCGGCGGAAAGCGGCAACACGTGCAGGGCGATGGTGCGGACCGCACCGCCGAATTCCACCCGCACGCCGGATTCGTGGACTGCCTGGTTGCGCTCGATGGCCGCACTCACCACCTTGCGAAGCGGGAAGATCAGGCTTTCACGCGCCAGCCGCAGCAGGTTCAGGCTGGCCTCTCCCGGCGAGGTCTGGAGAAAGAATTGCGTCTGCCCGTGGAAGTGAAGCACCTGCAGATCGGCATTGATGATCACCCCGGGCGGGGCGTACAGATCGCGCAGCATGCGCGCGCCGCGGGCTTCGAGGTCGCCGCGTACGCTCGCCAGCGCGACCGGCTTCATCTCGCTCATCGCCATGCCGCGATCCGGGCCGGAGGTGAACGTGAATTCCGACGTAAAGGAGAGGCGCGCCTCCTTCTTATAGAACAGGCGCTGCTCGGAGTTCACCACACCGAACAGATCGTTCCTCGTGCCGATGGTCTCCGCGCTTCCCAACACCAGGAAGCCGCCCGGTTTGAGGCTGTAGTGCAAGGCGGGCATGATCCGCTGTTGCACCTTCGACTCCAGATAGATCATCAGGTTGCGGCAACTGACCACGTCCATTTGCGAAAACGGGGTTTCGGCCGTCAAATCATGGTTGGCGAAAATGCAGGAATCGCGCAGCGTCTGCTTGACGCGGTAACTGCCGTCCACCCGCGCGAAGAAACGCAGCAGGCGTTCCGGCGAAACATTCTGCTCGATCGATTCCGGATAAGTCCCTGATCGCGCGCGCACGATAGCGCCTTCGCTTATGTCCGTGCCGAAAACCTGGACCGGCGTGTCCCTTCCAACCTGCTCCAGCAGTTCCGTCACCGTGATCGCCAGCGTATAGACTTCTTCGCCGGTGGCACAGCCCGGCACCCAGATGCGAAACGGCTCGCCCACCGGACGCGCCAAAATGTAGGGCCGCAGCGCTTCGGCAAGAGCCTCGAACATCTCCGGCTCGCGAAAGAAAGAGGTCACGCTGATCAGCAGTTCGCGATGCAGCGCCAGAACCTCGTCGCTATGGTCTTCGAGAAACGCCTGGTACTCAGCCAGTGTGCTGGCTTGATGGACTACCATACGCCGGCCGATACGCCGGTGGATGGTGTTCTGCTTATACTGGCTGAAATCCACCCGCGTCTTGCGGCGCAGAAGTTCGAAGATCCGGCGTAGCGCCTGGTCGTCTGCCAGCGGCCGCTCCGGCGGTGCCTCTTCCGGAGTGAAAGTCACCAGGGGATTGACGCGCAGCGTAGCCAGATGCCGGGCGATTTCCGCCGGGGGCAGGACCAGGTCCACCACACCGGTGGCGATCGCGCTGTGCGGCATGCCGCCGAACTTCGCCGAAGCTTCGTCCTGGCTGTACGTCGTGCCGTAATTGTTCTTGATGGCGCGCAAGCCTTCGGTGCCATCCGACGCGCTGCCGGAGAGCACGATACCGACCGCGTTGCTGCCCTGGTCCCCGGCCAGCGATGCAAAAAACTGATCGACCGGATAATGCGGCTTATTCGATTGGCCGCGCGGCTCCAGGTGCAGGACGCTTTGCCGGATCGTCATCGTCACGTTCGGGGGGATTACGTAGATGTGGTCGGCCTCGACGCGCTGTCCCTCCTCCGCCTGCACCACCGGCATTTTCACCGAGCGGGCAAGGATCGCCGCCAACTCGCTCCTGTGATGCGGTTCCAGGTGCTGCACCAGGATGAAGGCCATGCCGGTCTTCTCCGGCAAGGCGGAAAGAAACTCCTGGAACGCTTCGAGCCCCCCTGCCGAGGCGCCAATGCCAACGATTGTTAACGAATTCGGAATCGTGGGGCCTGCGCTCTGATTGATCATCGATGTGTTTCAGGTCCTCGCCTGGAAATCACTTGGCAGGGCCGGCCGGAAGTCTCTGAAGGGCAGCTTGAACCTTGGCGAGACTCTGACGCAAATCCACACCCCCGAACCCCTTATTCTCAAGCCTCTCCAACCATTTCATCCCGGTATCGTGAGCCAATGTCGCCTTTTCCGCGACCCGTAGAGCATGCCCGGTCTCGCCGGCTGCGAATTCCGTTTTGGCCACTTCGATCATTGCCTCTGCCGTCAGAACCTCAGTAACAACCAGATCGCGCATCATCTCCGCGGATTGCCGGTCAACGTGCTCTATTTTATTAAAGAGCTCCTCGGGAGTCATAGTACTATCTTGAAGGAAACATAACAGATTCTAACCGCGATTTCCGGGTGGAATCCTCGCCCTTGTTTCGGGTGGCTTTTCATGGTGCGTTCGAGCACATGGTTTGACTTGGATGGCGCCCGGAGACCAGGCTTGCCATAGCTCTAAAGAGTAAAATCGGCCCCGGTAGCACGCGGCCCAAGTACACTGGCCCTATGCGTTGTCTGTCACTGCTATTCCTGATTTTCCAAATTCTGCCGGCTCAGACCACGGTGACCATCGCGGGCACGGGTATGGCCGGATTCTCCGGGGACGGCGGCCCGGGGCTCGAAGCGCAGGTCAACAATCCCTACGGCCTGGTTACCGGGCCGGATGGCGCGCTGTACTTCTGCGAAATCGGCAATCACCGGGTTCGACGCCTCGACCTCAAGACGGGCGTGATCTCCACCGTGGCCGGCACCGGACGCAAAGGCTACACCGGAGACGGCGGACCCGCCCTGCAAGCCGACTTAAACGAACCCTACGAAATCCGCTTCGACCGCGACGGCAACATGTACTTCGCCGAAATGCAGAATCACGTAGTGCGCCGGGTGGATGCCAGGACGCACGTGATCCGGACCATAGCGGGCACGGGCACGGCGGGTTTCAGCGGAGACGGCGGACCCGGCGACAAGGCGCAGCTCCGGCAGCCGCACAGCATCGCCTTCGACCCGCAGGGACGGCTGCTGATCTGCGACATCGGCAATGTCCGCATCCGCCGCCTCGATCTTGCCACCGGCATCATCGAGACATGGGCGGGCACGGGCGAGCGCAAGCCGGCGGCCGATGGCGCTCCGCTGGCCGGCACGCCTCTCAATGGCCCGCGGGCCATTGCAATTGACCCGGAGGGTGCGCTCTACCTGGTCTTGCGCGAGGGCAACGCGGTCTATCGGATCGACCCCAAGGCGAACCGCATCTTCCACCTCGCCGGCACTGGCGAGAATGGACACACAGGCGATGGCGGTCCGGCGAAAGAGGCGAAGCTGGCCGGCCCCAAAGGCATCGCCTGGGCGCCCGGCAACGTCCTCTACCTCGCCGACACCGAGAGCCACTCCATCCGCAAAATTGATCTCAAGACCGGCATCATCACCACCGTGGCCAGCCAGCTCGCCAGGCCGCACGGCATTTTCGTCGCCCCGTCAGGCGAAATCTATATCGCCGATAGCGAGCACCACCGGATTCTGCAGCTCAAGCCGTGACCAGAGCGTAGGTGGAGGCATTTGGTGCTGCAGCTGCACACCCAATAACGGAGCCGCGGTTTATAATCAGTGCCTTGCCCCGTCATAGTTGTATTGAGCGTTCCACCATGACCATATGAGCGATCGTCCCGGACTCCGAATCGACTGGCGCCTGATCGCGGCCGTGCTGCTGCTGGCTCCCGCGGTGGCAGGCACCTGGTGGACCATCGAAGGCCTGGCCGCCCGCCGGACCCTGCGCACCGAACTGGCGGAGATCAGCCACGCGCGCTACGACCTGCTCAATGCCGATCGCTGGGTGGCCAGGATCGTGCCCATTCTGGATGCGCGCATCGATGCGCTCGACTTCACCAAAGCCGATCGGGCCGGCCTCAAGCCCACCGTGATCAAGGCGCTGAATCGCCTTTTGGAACAGGTCAAGAACAAGATGACCGCGCCGCCGGCCAATGGCTCAGGCGGCGGACTCATGGGCGCGGGGAATGCCATGATGGCCAATCTGATGATGAACGCGCTCAAGCCGCACGTAGCGGAATACGCCGACATCGTACTCGCGGAAATCGGCCGGCCGGATACCAAGGCGGCGTTAAAACGGTATGTCCGTGGCGCGCTCACCGACGCCGCCCGCACTACCTTCGGCCATGTCGACATGCGCTGGTCCGACTACGTTTTCAAGAAGCACAACTGCACCGAACTGGCCGCATGCCAGCAGGAAATCGGGCGCAAGATCGCCCAGGCGGATGCGGAGATCAAGAACGCTTACCTGGCCGCGCTGGCTACCGGCGCGCTGGCGTTTGCGGTCCTCATGCTCGGCGTGCCCGCCCTCGCGCGGCCCGCAACGGTCGTGCTGATGGTCTACTGCGCAGTGCTTCTGGCGGGCGGTATTCTCACTCCGATGATCGAAGTGGAAGCCAAAATCACCAGTGTGAAGATGACGTTTGCCGGGACGCCGATCGTCTTCCAGGAGCAATCTCTCTATTACCAGAGCAAGAGCGTGCTGGAAGTGTTCCGCACTCTGATCCACATGGGGCAGCCGGAAATGTGGGCGGTGGGCGTGCTGGTGCTGCTCTTCAGCGTGGTCTTCCCGGCGCTCAAAATTCTGACGCTCAGCGTGGTGTTGTTCCGGCCCGGTTTGTTGGGCAGCCGCGTGGTGCGTTTCTTGGCGCTGGAATCGTCCAAGTGGTCGATGGCGGACGTCATGGTGCTGGCCATTTTCATGTCGTTCGTGGCCTTCAACGGGCTGATCTTCAACACCATGGGAGGCTTGCGGGAGATTGGCGCGCAGATCGCGATTCCCACCGAAAGCTCGAAGATTCTGCCCGGCTACTACCTGTTTATCGGCTTTTGCCTGGCCAGCCTGTTTCTCTCTAAAAAGTTGGAGCGCGGCCTGCGCACGCCCGCGTAGCGCGGGAGGGCACGGGCTAGTCGATGCGATACAGCAGGATCGATTTTCCAACCTTCGCCACCGGCTGGTAAGCGTCCAGCCACGCGAAGGCAAGGTCGGAGCGGTTGCGCTGCTGCGCCACCATCCAACCGTAATTCTTCAACATCGTCTGGCTCACCGCCACCCAGCCCTTCACCGGCTGGTAGGGTTCGAGCCCGTCCCACGCGGGCAGGCCGAGGCGCGTATCGTCGCCCGTATAGAGGCACGACATATGGAAGTAGCTGACTTTGCGGCGCTGGAGTTCGCCAGCCAGCCGCGCCATGTCCTGTCCCCAGTCGAGATCGGAATCCACCAGGATGCGTTCCGGCTGCGACCCGGCGAGTTCGTTGAATGACGCGAGATAGTTCGGGTGCGCCAATACGCTTGAAACCAGCAGCCAGCCCAAAAGCACCGCTGCGATGGCCCGCTGCCGCTGCCACAGCCATACGGCGCCCACGCCTGATGCCAGTGCGAGCAGCGGAAACAGCGGCAGCATATAACGCACTCCGATATTCAGGCTGGTGGGTAGATTCACCAGCAGAATGACGCCGCACAGCATCGCCGGAATCGCCATTTCGCGGCGCGCGCCGCGCAGCGCCGCCACTCCGCAGAGCAGCAGCAGCAGGACCGCGAGCGGCGTCTTCACGCCCAGCGCGACCGGGAAGAAATACCACCAGCCATGAAAGCTGTGCCGCCCCAGCAGGTACGCCGTATGACCCGCGTCCACATGATTGTGGACCTGCCAGAGCCCGTCGAGCAGTTGCGGCGCGGGCAGCGGGACCGTTTCCAGCGCGTGCAGCAGCGGCGCCGGCACCCGGGAGATCCAGCCGCCCTGCGCGGCCGCATCCTGGGAGACGTGCTCCGTCATAGGCCCGAACGAAAAGCGGTAGGCGCCCCATATCAGCAGAAACGCCACCGGGATCCACAGCCAGTTGCGCCGCTGGCGTTCCCACGGATAGATCCACGTCAAGACGAGAAGACACACGGGCAGCAACAGAATCGACGAGAATTTCGAGAGTATCGCCAGCGCCAGTCCGACGCCGAAAAATACCGCGCGGCGCGGCGTACCGCGTTCCAGCCAGAGCGTATAGGCGAACAGCGCCGTGCCAATGCCCGCGCCGATTGCCATGTCCATGGTGGCCAGTCCCGCGTGTGCCAGCACGGGCGGAAGGTTAGTGAAGATGAGGACCGGCACCAGCCCTCCCCATGCGCCCAACAGCTTCGTCCCCCACAGCCATACGATGGTGCAGGCCAGCAGGAAGAACGGCAAAATCCCGAGGCGCGCCAGAGTCAACGCTTTCGCCGGACGCGGCGCGCTGTTCAGCACGGCGTTGCCTTCCTGCCAGCGGTCGGGCAGCTTCTGCGCGCGCGCTCCGTACAAGTACGGCCCCACGGCAATAGCGAGACGCGCCAGCGGCGGATGAAACGCGCCATACGTATACTGTCCGAGATCGAGATACTGCATGCCGCAGGCGATATTCGGCGTCTCGTCCGAGGTCTGTGCGATCTGCCGGTAGGTGGCCGCGATACGCGCCACGGCGATGCCGGCCAGCAGCAGGAAAACTAGCGCGGGCTTGGAAGGCGGCTTGAACTTGGACATGGACGGCAGCACGCGATGATCCAGGGAAACGCCTCGACTACTTGCACCTCACCGGTCAATCCGGCCAGGAAAAGGTGAAAGGTGCGGAGATTCCAATGTTGCACATGCTCGGGATGATTGCCCAGGCGGCTGAGATGCTTCCCGCGCAGCACGTTGCCGATCCGGAAATAGGGCTCGAACGGTACCGACACGACGAAAGCCGTGCGGGCGACGCGCGCCATTTCGTGCACGGCATCGGCCGGACGGTCGAGATGTTCCAGCACTTCCAGGCAGGTCACCACGTCGAAGCTGGCGTCGCCGAAAGGCAGTTGCAGCACGCTGCCGCGCACGCGAGGGTGCCCCGCGACTTCTTGCAGCGAATCCACGCGCAGGTCGAGGCAGACGGGACGCAGTCCCGCGGGCAACACGCCGCGGCGAAGCATTTCGCCCTCCCCGCAGCCGGCATCCAGCAGAGTGGCCGGGCGCAATCCAGCCAGTTCCGCGCCCAGCCGGCGAAAGAAGCGGGCCAGCACGAAGCGCACCACCGGATTCGGAGTGGAGTATTTCTCCTGCCGGCTCACCTGCGCGCAGACCCTTCCCGCGCCGCGCGCCGGAGCCGCATGACGTGGCGGATGTACTGCACGGGATGCAGCGCGTGCACCTTGCTTTGCCCGCGCACACGTTTGCGCATTTCGTAGCCGCACTCGTGGATCTCGCCGACATTGCCGCGCACCAGAAGTTCCATCAGGCTCTTGTAGCCCAGCGGTTTCAACTCCACGTTGGCGATGGCCTCGCGGCGCACCAGGTAGCATCCGCTGAGCGGGTCGGAAACGCGCGCGTAGACTTGCGGCAAAAGCCGGCGCCCGATCTGCGCGGCGCCCCAGGAACTGATGCGGCGCGCCAGGCCCCAATCGCCCAGACCGCCGCCATCACCGTGCCGTGTGGCCACAATCAGGTCCGCGCCGCCGCGGCGTTCCAGCAGGCGCCCCAGCACTGAAGGTGGATGCTGAAAATCGGCATTGATCGTACCCAGAATCTGCCCGGCCGCCACCTGCCAGCCCCGGATCACCGCCACGGCGAGTCCGCCTTCGTTGCAGCGGCGCACCACGCGAAGTTCGGGGAAGCCGGCACACAGTCCGGCGGCAATTTCGCAGGTGCCGTCGGCGCTGTCATCGTCCACCACAATCACTTCGTAACGCCCGGGCAGGGCGGCGTCCAGATTGTCGCGCACGGCGGCCAGGAAGTCCGCGATATTCTCGCTTTCGTTGAGCGTCGGCACCACCAGGGAAAGTAAAGGCTGGGATGCGCCGGTGCCTGTGGACGGCACCACCAGCGGACCCGTCGGCGCGGCGATAACCGGACCGGCCTCACTCATCTGCGGCGCCCTAGCCAAGCGGCGATCTCCCTATCCGATTCATGCGACATCACCAATGTAACCCGCTTTTCCCCCGCCATTGTTATACTGGGCGAAACCCGGAGGGTGAGATTCATGATGAAAAAGACGCTGAGCCTCTTGTTCGCTTCGTCCCTGGCGTTGAGCGCCGCCGAGACAGTGGCCTCTCTCTACGACGGGCAGTTGAAAATGGCCGAAAGCGAAATCGTTTCGCTGGCCGAAGCCGTGCCGGAATCGGCCTACAATTTCGCTCCGAAACAGGGCGCCTTCCAGACAGTGCGCACCTTCGGCGCGCAACTCAAACACGTCGCGGCCGTAGCGTACCTGTGCGCCGCCACCGCGTCGAAAGAGAAAGTTCCGGTGGACCTCGGCAAGGACGAGAACGGCCCCGATTCCATCAAGACGAAGGCACAGATCGTGCAATACCTCAAGGATTCGTTCGCCTACGCTCATAAGTCGATGGCGAAGCTGACCGCCGAGAATCAGTTGGAAGCGGTGCCTGCTCCGTTCCCGGGCGCTCCGCCGATGATGCGGGGCGAGTTGTCCAGCCTGATCGTTTCGCACACTTTCGACCACTACGGGCAGATCGTGGTGTATGCGCGCATGAACAACGTGGTCCCGCCCGCCAGCGTACCGCCGCCGCCCGCCCCTCCGGCAGGCAAGAAGAAGTAAGCGCGCTACCGCTGCGCCACGACACTCAGTTTGGAATTTTCGATCTTCCCGCCGAAATCCCACAGGCCGAACCGGCCGACTCGGAGCCGCCCGGGGGTCACCCGGTCGCGCGAGGTCCGATAAAAGGTGGCGGGGTGATCTAACACCACCTCGCCGTTGAGCCGCACCGTCAGGCGCTTGGCTGCCGCGGAATAGTCCGCCGCCAGGCGCTGCGGCTTACCCGGATCGATCCACGTCGCCGGCCCCCATCGGTCGCTGATCCCGCTATGCACCCAGGCGAACATCGCCTTATCGCCTTTCACGTGCTGCACGAACAGCACGTCCCAGGCTTCGTAATTCCCAGACCCCAGCAGCGTTTCTCTGTGATCGGGCAAGGCTCGCGGAAATGTAACAGTGGCTTCCCAGTGGAGGGAATCGACGCCTTTGGTGATTGCCTCGGGACCGGCGCCGAAGAACGACGCCAGTGTTTGGAAATTCGTGTTCGGCGCCCGCTCCAGGGGATATTTATAACTGTTGATACTGCATGCGACGTTCACCGCTGCACCCCATAGCATCGCGATCGCCAGCATCGCCGGCGTGCCCCGGCCGATGGGGAGAACCAGGCACAGAAAGATACCGGCCGCGATCAGCGGCGGCGCGAAATCCAGCGGGTACCGGCCCGACGCAGCGGGCATCCAGCACAGGGCCGCAAATATCAACAGGCCGCACGTCACCATTGCCGTGAGGAAGGCTCGAAGAGGCGGCGCAAAGCGATCCGCTCTCCTCCAGAGGAACCACGGAAGCATCAGGCCTGCGATGCAGATCGGCGCCAGCACCAGCGCTCCTCCCACTGGTTCCTGAAGGAAGGTTGCCGGAACCAGATCGGGATTGCCAAACGGCTCCGCGCCTCCGTTCAACTCAAAAAACGGAAACCGGCCAAGGTAACCCGGCGGGCAGAGTAGCAAGTAGTAGAGCGAGGCAGGGATCTGCTGCAGGCGCAGGGACCACGGCATCGGCTTGAGGAGATTCAGAGATCCCACCGAATAATGCACTCCGAACTCCAACGGATTGCCGAAACGGATGAAGTTGTACCACCCCAGCGCCAGCCCCACAAATAGCAGGGGGGCCAGAAAAGGCAGGAACTCGTTTAGCCAGCCACGCCCGCGGAGCCCTCGCCACCGTACCAGGTAGATCGCATAAAGCGCGGCCAGCACCATCGCGGCCAGCGCGCAGTGCGGCCGCGACCCCACGGACAAGCCCAAGGCCAAACCTGCCGCGGCCAGAGACCAGCGCCCGCGCCCGCGCCGCAGCATCCCCCGGGCGAGAAAGTAAATGCCACCCGCCAGCAAACAGTACCCCGACGAAACCGCCACGTCATAAACCAGTGCGTGCCGCAACACAATCGGAGCGAACTGCCCGAGTCCCAGCGCCAGCACAGCGCAGGCGCGCGACCACAGGGGCGGCCGCACGTCCGCCGCTTCCAGGAGCAGGAACAGCAGCAGGCACCAGAACACGTAGCCGCCGGAACAGAAAAGCGTCGCCGCTACTTCGTCGGACAGGGCAGCGCCGGTGATCGCACGCCAGGGCACGTAGAGCAGCACTACCGGGACTGCGCCGAAATACAGGTAATACCGTCCGCGATACAACGACGCGTCGTTCAGTCGATACGGTACATTCACCGCGGGGTCGTACGGATCGGGCAACGCCAGCAGTTCGGGAGACGGTTTGGCATCCAGGTAGGTCTGCCCCTTGAGAAACGCATCGGTCAGCTGATTGTAGAAGTCCCGAGACGTGTCGCGAGGCCGAAAGGCTTTCTCACTGGACGTAGCGGTCCAAAAATAAAAGACGCAGAGCAGCGCCGAAAATACCAGCCATGCAGGCCGGGCGGCCCGCTCCGCGAAGGGTCGGTGTTGGACCCGCGACGGCGCAAGCGGCGCCGCCTCTTCGAGCGCCACGGCCCGCGCCCCTTCCGCTACAATCTGCCGGCCTTTCGGATACCGGGCCGGCCGTTTGCCTTTGCCCATTCGCGCTAACGCCGCTCCCACGCCAGAGTCATCTGGTCGCGGCCATCCGTCGCCTGCATGGCGACGCTTTCCACCTGCTGGCGCGCGTCCACCGTGATCCACATCGAACCGCGAAGACGCCGGTCTTCGGTCATCGCGTCCACCTTGAGACGCCCGCTTTCGTTGGCCAGAAGCTGACCGCTGAATGTCACCGGAAGTTTGCGACCCTCGGCGCGAAACCAGATGGCGACCTTTCCCGTGCGATCGATTTCCACACTTACCTGGCGCAGTAATATCTCGTTTGCGCCGTTCACGAGGGAACGCCCGCGCCCGTTGCCTTTCATGCTCGTCGTATTATTCCAACTGAAGCCCGCGCCCGCGGCGGGCTGATCGGGATTGTCGTAGCGCGCCGCCGGACGCTCACTGCTCGCAGCGTTCCACGTCAGACGAAACTGATAGCGGCCCTCGCCGTCCTCCGTATCGCGAATGCGGACCAGCGCGGCGAAGCCATTGCGCGCGTCGGGACCTTCCACCATACGAATTTCATTGCGCCGCTTCTTCACTTCAAAACGCAAATCGCGCACCGGCCCCGCCGGCAGAGGCTGATTGCATTCGCTACCGTCGTCCTGCGCATCGCGACCTGCAATTGTGCGAATGCTCACGCGATCGCCGCGCACCGACACGTCGGCGTCGCCGTCCACCAGCAGACGAATGTCGCATTGCCCCTTGCCGGCCGGAAGGTTGAGCCCGATCATGCGGCGCGCCTGAAACTGAGTGTCGGCTTGGGCAGGGACAGCGCTGCATAAAACGAGGAAACAGCTTGCCTTCATTAGCCTGAAGCTCGGCGAAGCCGCTCCGAATTTTGTACGTTTAGTTACTACCACTCGCTATGTGCGAACCGGCAAGTAGGTCCGCCCCGTGCCTTCACTCTGACATGCCGCGGACGCTGGATGCAATCGATTCCCTGACACCGGAAAACCAGGAGCAGCTCCCCCAGGAGGCTACGCCCCCGGCCGCACCTCCAGACCCCGCATGGAACGAGCCGCCTCGAAAACGCACTCGCCGTTTCAGCCTCCGCGCCGTTCTGGCGATTGGCGCGTCCTTCCTGGCCGGCCTCTTGTTCTTCGGCGGCATCTTCTATTTGCGTCTCGCGCGCATGACCGACCGCCTCCTCGCTGAAGGCGCATTCTCCACCTCGCTGGACATTTTCAGCGCCCCCGAAACCATCGGCGTGGGCGACACGTTTACGGCGGAGTCTCTGGCCGCCACGCTCCAACACACCGGCTACACGCGCACTACCAATTCCTCTGGGGACCGGTATGAAATGCGCGGCCGGGAGTTGGAAATCGTGCCCAAGCCGGAGTCCGGGGCAGACCCCGTGCGGGTACAATTCGCGCAAGGCAAGATCTCGTCGATCGCCTCGCTGCGCGACCGTGGGGCACGCCGCACCTACACATTAGAGCCGCGACTCCTGACCAACCTCTCCGCCAACCGGCAGAAGCGGCGCCTGGTACATTTTGGGCAAATCCCCTCGTCGCTGGTGAACGCCGTCACGTCGGTGGAAGACAAGCGTTTCTTCGACCACTGGGGTTTCGATCCGCGGCGCATGGTTAAGGCGGCGTACGTCGATTTCCGGGACAATAGCAAACAGCAGGGCGCCTCCACGCTCACCATGCAGTTGGCTCGCGCCTTCTTCCTTGACCCTACCAAGAGCTGGCGGCGTAAGTTTTCCGAATTTCTCATCACGCTGCACCTGGAACACAAGCTCAGCAAACAGCAGATCTTCGAAGACTACGTCAACGAGGTTTACTTCGGGCGGCGCGGCACCTACAACATTCACGGCGCGGGGGAGGCGGCGCGCGTCTATTTCGCCAAGGACCTCCATGAAATCACCGTGCCGGAAGCCGCCCTGCTCGCCGGTATGATTCAGCGGCCCAGCTACTACAATCCGTTTCGTTACCCCGCTCGCGCCCTGGCGCGCCGCAATCTTGTACTGGCGCTCATGCGCCGCAATGCCCGCCTCAGCGACGCCCAGTATGCGACCGCAGTCGCCTCGCCGCTGCAACTCGCGCCACCCGTCTCCGGCGAGACGGAGAACTCCTACTTCCTCGCCCTGCTGAATGACGAGTTGCAGACCAGCGATTCCGCCGCCCCCGTACACACCGTGGTCAGTACGCTCGACCCCGAATTGCAGAGCGCGGCCGAAGCGGCGGTACGCTCGGGCATGCTGGCGGTGGACAAACTGCTGCGCGGGAAGAAGGGCGCAGGCGCGGAACCCGATCAACCGCAAGTGGCCTTGATTGCGCTGGACCCGCGCACCGGCGAGATCAAAGCCCTGGTGGGCGGGCGCGATTATTCGCGCAGCCAGTTGAATCACGCGGTCGCCATGCGCCAGCCCGGCTCGGTCTTCAAACCGTTCGTGTATGCCGCGGCGATCGATGCCGGCTTGCACGGAGGCCCGTTCACTCCCGCCACCGTACTGAGCGATGAGGCCACCACCTTCTCCTACAGTGGCATGACGTACCAGCCGAAGAATTTTCACAATTCCTACCAGGGACCGGTGACCCTGCGCGCCGCCCTGGCGCACTCGCTGAATGTCGCCACGGTCAGCCTGGCGCAACAGGTAGGACTGCAGAAGGTGGTCGACCTCGCCCGCAGTGCCGGGCTCAACGACAAAATTCGCGCCACGCCCGCGCTGGCTCTCGGCGCCTACGAGGCTACCCCGCTCGAAATCGCAGCGGCGTACACCGTATTCGCCAACCAGGGCGTGTTGGTCACCCCAACTACCATCCGCGAGGTACGCGCCGCCGATGGCACGGTCACCAGCCGCCACACCCCGCAAACGCGCCTCGCGCTCGATCCGCGGGTGGCTTACATCACCACGAACCTCTTGCAGGAAGTGTTGCGCAGCGGTACGGGCGCCGGCGTGCGCGGCCGCGGCTTCGTGTTGCCTGCCGCCGGAAAAACCGGAACCTCGCACGATGGCTGGTTCGCGGGCTTTACCACCGAACTGCTCTGCGTCGTCTGGGTGGGCTTCGACGACAATCGCGAACTCAACCTGGAAGGCGCGAAATCCGCTCTGCCCATCTGGGCCGAGTTCATGAAGCGCGCCTCCGCTTCCCGCCCCTACAACGACGCCAAAAATTTCGCCCGTCCGGCCGGCGTCTCCACTGCCGATATCTGCGATCTTAGCGGGCAACTGCCGGGACCGTACTGCCGGCGCACCCACTCCGAGGTTTTCCTCTCCGGCACCGAGCCCAACGTGGAATGCGACGGGCACGACGAACAGGAACTTCCCGGCGCCCTGCCCTTCGACACAGGCAAACTGTAGACAGTGCGCCCCGCGGGTGAATCACACGCGGGGCGCACTTCGGTCGATTGCGCCGCCTGCTAGCCTGTCTTTCGCAGTTGAAGGGGTTGGCGGCAGATAAGTCGTTCTGAATC
>JBDTMZ010000110.1:0-6155 GCA_039934035.1 Candidatus Solibacter sp.
TCTCGCGTTGGAATCAATTCCTGATTTCAGGCTCACTTCCGGATTGGAAAATGCTCCGCGCTGTGCGGTGTTTATGCGGTGGCGATGCCAGGGCAGACACCCCGCTGTCCACAGTCACAATTGCGGACCGGCAATTGTTGAGAAAATCGATAGCAATGTCTATGAAGAGTGCTGGCCCCGCAACTTTGATTGGTACCCACGTCCGGATTGTGCCACTGGACGCCGCTGCCCACGGTCCCGGGTTGTTCGCCGGCTCGCGGGATGCGGAGCTTTGGCGCTATCTCTTTAATGGTCCGTACACGGAAGAAGCGGAGTTCCAGGATTGGCTGACAGCTCGGCAGAACCTGGCGGATCCGGTGTTCTTCACGGTCCTGGACGCGGCGACCGGTGCGCCGCAAGGCTACTGCTCGCTGATGCGTATCGAGCCGGCGCACGGCGTGATCGAAGTAGGCAACATTTTGTACCTGCCGTCCCTGCAGCGAACCATCGGGGCGACGGAGGCGATGTACCTGCTGGCGCGGTATGTGTTCGAGGAGTTGGGCTACCGGCGGTACGAATGGAAATGCGACAGCCGCAATGAACCGTCGCGGCGTGCCGCGCTGCGCTATGGCTTCACGTTCGAAGGTATTTTCCGACAGCACATGATGGTCAAGGGCGGGAATCGGGATACTGCTTGGTACGCCATGCTCGACGGCGAATGGCCGTCCAGCAAGCAGGCGTTCGAACGCTGGCTTTCCAGGGAGAATTTCACACAGGACGGCCAGCAAAAGATGCCGCTGGCCGCCCTGCGTTCGTGAGGGGGCGTTACTGTTGCACGCGGCGGCGGCGGGCGATCAGCATGAGGCCGATGCCGCCCGTACGCAGCACCCAGGTGCCGGGTTCGGGAGTGATGGCCAGACAGGTAGAGGCGCGAAAGCCCCCGGTAACTACCCGGGGGCGTTTGTGATGACGTAGTTACTTACGCAGGCCGCCGCGTCCGCCGCCGCCTGCCGCAGCAGAGGGCGCCGGCGGGAGGAACTTGGGATCGAGGATCTTCGAGATCTCATCGCGGCTGGCTTCCAGGTGGGCTTTGGTCTCGTGATCCGCCGTCTTGGCCATGGCCGCCGTGATGGCGGTTTGCAGGGTTCGCAATTCCGAACGGTACATCGGCTTTTCGTCCCCGCTGGTAATGTTGCGCGGGGCCCCTTCGGGAGCCTGCGCGAGCGCGGCGCCGCCGCGCTCCGGCGGATTCAGCTTCGCATCCACGGCTTTCAGGTACGAGCGCTGCAGTTCACGGCGGTAGGAATCGACTTTCACCGCGGGAACGGCATCCAGTTCCTTCCAGATGCCCTTGCGTACCGAGGTCACGAATTCCACGGGCGAATAGGCGAGGGTGCCGTCCAAGGTTTCCTGTTCCACCAAACGGGCAAAGCGCGCGCTGCTCAGTAACTGGGTCAGAATGCGATTCTGCGCCGTGCGGATGCGATCGATCACGCCCACGGGCTCGATGCGCCGCAGGATTTCTTCGTCGATCATCCAGGTAGGCGTGGTGAAGGCATTCTCGCTCAGGAACTTCACTGCCTCCGCCTGCTTGGCTTTGGGAATGAGGTTAAAGACGCGGCCTTCCTGGCCGACCACCTTTTCCTGGCTGTTGAACCCGCCGACGATTTGCGCCACGTGGCTCATCTCCGTGCTCCACTGGCTGAGCACGCGTCCGTACAACTCTTCCAACTGGTCGTAGGTATCGCCTTCCTTGTAGGCGGTAGCTGACATCAGCATCTTGGCGACGCGCTGCAGGTTCTTGACGCCAAGCGCGGTGGCTTTGACGGTATCGGCATCGCCGACGGCTTCGGTTTCTTCGCCGGGGTCGGAGCCATTGGCGCTGGAAGTGGAGAAGCGCAGCCAAGGCTTGTCGTCCTGCTCCTTGGCCCACTTGTTGAGAGTGGCTTTCTCCTCTTCGGGCGTCTTGGCGCCGGAAATGGGCGAGTAGCCCCACATGGTGGCCCACGTGTCGTAGGGTCCGATGCGCGGGATCAGGTCTTCAGGCGCGATGCCGTCTTCGGGCTGGGCCACATAGTTGAAGCGCGAATAGTCCATGATCGACGGCGTGTGCCCCATCTTCTTGACCCACTCCTTGTCGCGAACCTTTTCGAAGGGGTACATCGAACTGGCCTTCATATTGTGCTGGAAGCCCAGGGTGTGGCCCACTTCGTGCGCCACCACGTACTCCAGCAGGCGGCCCATCAGTTCGTCGGGCAGGGGCAGTTTCTGGGCGCGCGGATCGAGCGGGCCCACTTGTACGAAATACCAGTCGCGGGCCAGGTTCATCACGTTGTGATAGAACTGGATGTCCGCATTCAGGATCTCGCCTGTGCGCGGGTCGCTGATGTGCGGGCCGCTGGCATTTTCGGTGGTGGAAGGCAGCCAGCGAATGACCGAGTAGCGCACGTCTTCGGGACTCCATTTGGCGTCCTGCGCCGCAGTAGGCGCTTCCTTGCCGATGATGGCGTTCTTAAAGCCGGCGGCGGCGAAGGCTTCATTCCAGTCTTCGATGCCCTTCTTCAGCCAGGGCACCCATTTCTTCGGGGTGGCGGCGTCGATGTAGTAGACGATCGGCTTCACCGGGTCAGAGAGGGCGGCGCTGGGATCTTTCTTCTCCAGCCGCCAGCGCGCGATGTAGCGGGTGCGCTCGGCCTTGTACTCGCTGCGCGAGTAGTCCATGGTGCTGGTGGTGAAGTAGCCTACTCGCTCATCGAAGAGGCGCGGCATCATCGGTTTCTCCGGCAGTCGGACCATGGAATGGTGCAGTACGACAGTGGCGCTATTGCCGCGCATGGTGCCGCCGCCGAGACCGCCCCCGCCGCGTCCGCCGGCACCGGCCGCGCCGCCGGCCGCCCGGGTGTAAGTCACCGTGACTTCGGTTTCCAGATTTTCGGGGAAGGCGTTGATGTGCTCGATGAAGGTGCGGGTGGCGTCTACCCCGGTGGCGCCGATCCGCTGGCGCGCGCTGAATTCCTGCAGGTCGGCGGTGAACAGGCGCGTCACTTCGATCACCGGAGCCCCGTCCTTGGCGAACGCGGCGACCGCGAACGCCTGGATGATGGAATCGTTATTGGCTGCCTTGACGGCTAGAGCGATGGGCTCGTCGGGATTAGCGGTCAGGCTGTAATCCACACCCAGCATCAGCACGCGATTGCCCTTCAATTCCCAACGGATCACGTGATTGGCCAGTTGCCCGCCACCGTAGCCGGCACCGGCGGTGGTCTTCGCGATCTGCGAATTCCACAGGAGATCTTTGCCCAGTTCGTGCTTGGGGATCTCGTAGTAATAGCGTTCCTTGATCTGGTGGACCGTGAACAAGCCCTTTGAGGATTTGGCGTCCTTGGTGATGACGCGGTCGTAGGGCTGCGGTTCGGCCGATGCGGCGGCGCCTCCGCCGGGGCCACCCCGTCCACCTCCATTGCCACCACCACCGGTCGGCGGCGGCGCCGGCGCCGGGGGGTCCTCTTGCGCGCACAAAGCCATCGCTGCGCATAAGGCAAGAGCTACGAATCGAAGTCTTCGATACATTCTCTTTTCTCCTGACTGACTGACTTCCCTGGGGGAGCGCGGCACGGCGCCGGCAGACACACTTCGAAGTATGCTAGAACCCATTTAAGACGCCCGGGGCCGGGCCGGGGTAACGGAAAAGTTCCAAATTATTGCCTGGCCTGTGACAAGGCGGGACCGCGCCCTGCGCGCCCGAGGTCACCAGCTATTCAATCCGGCGACGCCGGAGGCGGGGCTGAAACCTGAAATCGTCCCGACGCTGCTACAATTCCTTCGTGTCCCGTGTCCTCATGATCTCTTCGGAGGCGGCGCCCTTCGCCAAGACGGGCGGCCTCGCCGACGTCGTGGGCGCCCTGCCTGTTGCCCTGCGCGAGTTCGGCGACGAAGTGGCGGTCGTGATTCCACGCTACGGGTCGATTGACCTCAAGCGTGCCCGCCGCGTTTGGGACAACCTTCCCGTCTTCCTCGGACCCGCCGGATACCCCGTCACCATCTACCAGGCGGACGCACCCTACCCGCTCTACCTGGTGGATTGCCCGCCGCTCTTCGACCGCAAAGGCTTCTACGGCGAGAGCGGGATGGACTACACCGACAACCACATTCGCTTCGCCGTCTTCTGCCGCGCCGCGCTCGGGGTGGCGCGTAATCTCTTCCGCACCGACATCCTCCACTGTCACGACTGGCAGGCCGGACTGGTCCCCGCCCTGCTGCGCACCTCGCTCGCCGGCGACCCCACCTTCCTCGGCTGCCGGACCCTTTTCACCATCCACAATCTCGGCTATCAGGGCCTGTTTCCGCGCGCTGCGCTTGCCGAAGCCGGCCTCGACCCGGCCGTCTTCCGCCCCGACGGCATGGAATTCTTCGGCCGCGTCAGCTACATCAAAGCAGGCATCCAGTTTGCCGACGCGTTGAGCACGGTCAGCCCCACCTATGCCCGCGAAATCCAGACGCCCGAGTACGGCTTCGGGCTCGATGGCTGTCTGCGCGATCGCGCCGGCGAGCTGACCGGCATCCTCAACGGCGTGGACTATAGCGAGTGGAATCCCCACACCGACCCCCACCTGCCCGCCCACTACACGGCTGCCGACCTGAGCGGGAAGGCCGAGTGCAAGCGTCAACTGCTCGCCGAATTCGGCCTGCCGCCCGAGGCTATGTCCCGCCCCCTGCTCGGCATCGTGTCCCGCTTCGCGCGTCAGAAGGGCACCGACATTCTGGTCGAGATCGCGGCCGAGATCCTGGAGGACGACGTGTACCTGGTGGCGCTCGGCACCGGCGACCTCGAATACGAGAACTCCTTCCGCCAGATGCCGCTAGATCACCCGGGCCGCATCGCCGTCCGCGTCGGGTTCGATAACGGACTGGCCCACCGGATCGAGGCCGGCGCCGATCTCTTCCTGATGCCCAGCCATTACGAACCGTGCGGCCTGAACCAGATTTACAGCCTGCACTATGGGACCGTGCCGGTGGTTCGCGCCACCGGCGGCCTGGATGATACCATTGATCGAGAGACCGGATTTAAGTTCTCTGAGTATACCGGCCAGGCCTTCCTGGCCGCGGTTAGGCAGGCCGTACGCGCTTATGCCGACCCCGCCGGTTGGCAGCGGATGATGCGGCGCGGTATGGGCAAGGATTATTCCTGGAAAGCGTCGGCGGCCGCCTACTCAGCGCTTTACCGGCGGCTATTGGGGCGATGAATCTTTTCGCCCTCGCGGAACTCTAATAGATAGAAAGCAGGAGGTGAAATGGCAAGCGAGAATACACTGACTTTTTCCGATGCGACGTTCGATCAGGACGTGCTGCGCTCGGATGTCCCCGTTCTGGTCGATTTTTGGGCCGAATGGTGCGGACCGTGCCGGCAGATGGGTCCGACGATCGATACGGTAGCCGGAGAATATGCCGGTAAGGCCAAAATTGGCAAGCTCGACGTCGATTCCAACGGCGGCACCGCGATGCGCTACAACGTTCGCGGCATCCCCACCCTGTTGCTCTTTAAGGGCGGCCAGGTGGTGGAGCAGCGCGTCGGCGCCATCGGCAAGAGCGAAGTCCAGAAAATGCTGGACGCTCACCTCTAAGAACTGCCCCGATCTTTCGGCAAAACGGGACCGCTGCGGCGGTCCCGTTTTGTATTTAATCGGAAGCGGCGATTTCCATTTCCATGCCCGCCAGTTCCTGACAAACCACGCAGTATCGCGCCCACGGCAAGGCCTTCAAACGCTTCTCGGCAATCGGCTCGTCGCACGAGAGGCATACGCCGTAATCGCCCGCGTCCAGACGGTCGAGGGCTTCTTCCACGAGTCGCAACTGGCTGTAATCCAGCCCGTTCATTCGCGACGACACGAACTCGTCGTGGGAGATCTGCGCCTGGTCGTCTTCGGCGACCCGGCCCATGCGGGCCACGCTTTCCACCTTGGCGCCCAACCCGGCCAGGACGGTGCTGCGTTTCTCCAGTAACTGCGCGCGGTGGCTTTCGCGCGGGTCCGGCGGCTTCTGTAGTTTCTTCATGTCGGCCCCGAGAGGGTGCGCGAAGGAAGTTATCAAAGTTCGCGGGCGAATACAATAGGGATCATTCGGGGGCCGGAGTTTGCAGTACGCTATCTGCCGGGCAGAGGGTAATTCCGGGAAATTTC
>JBDTMZ010000111.1:0-24124 GCA_039934035.1 Candidatus Solibacter sp.
GAAGAGAGCGCGGGCGCCAGCTTCCTGCGCCGCGACGGCACCGTCTGGACCACGGATAAGGATGGCATCATTATGGGACTACTCGCGGCTGAGATGATGGCGCGCACCGGCAAAGATCCCGGCGCGGTCTATCAGGGACTCACGCAACAGTTTGGCGCACCGGTCTACCAGCGCATCGACGCGCCGGCTAGCGCGCAGCAGAAGGCGGTGCTGGCCAAGCTTTCTCCCGAGCAGGTGAGCGCCAGCGAACTGGCGGGCGACCCGATTACCGCCATGCAGACCACCGCGCCCGGCAACGGAGCGGCTCTCGGGGGACTCAAAGTTTCAACGGCGCGCGGCTGGTTTGCCGCGCGGCCTTCCGGCACGGAGGACGTGTACAAGCTGTACGCGGAGAGCTTCGCCGGGGAAGACCACCTGCGTGCCATCCAGACCGAAGCGCAGTCGCTGCTTTCGAGAGTCTTAGCGGATGAAAGGCCGCGGGCTTCCGGATCGGTGTTAGATTCGGAGTAGTGACTCCGAAGAGCGATCTCGAGCTGCGCGAAAAGAGCGCGGCCGCGCTGAATTCTCTGCTGGCCGCAATTGGCCTCACCGCGATGAAGACCGTGGTGGGCCTGCTCACCGGCAGTCTCGGCATCCTCGCCGAGGCCGCCCACTCCGCGCTCGATCTGGTGGCCGCGCTCCTGACTTACATCGCGGTGCGCATTTCGGGCCGGCCCGCCGACAGTACCCATCTCTACGGACACGGCAAAGTGGAGAATCTCTCCGCCATGGTGGAGACGCTGCTGCTCTTTGTGACCTGCGGCTGGATCATTTGGGAGGCGGTGCATCGCCTGTTCTTCCACAAGGTGGTGGTTGAAGTCACATTCTGGAGCTTCGCCGTCATGGGGATTTCGATTGCGATCGATATCTCCCGTTCGCGCATGCTGGCGCGCGCCGCCAAAAAGTACCACAGCCAGGCGCTGGAGGCCGATGCGCTGCACTTCGAGACCGACGTGTGGAGTTCGTCGGTGGTGATCCTCGGCCTGGCGTGCGTGAAACTCGGCGAGTGGGTGCCGGCGCTGGAATGGCTGCGCGAGGCCGACGCGGTGGCCGCCCTCGGCGTCTCCGCGCTGGTGATTTGGGTATGCGCGCAACTCGGCAAACGGACCATCGACGCGCTGGTGGATTCGGCTCCGGCCGGCATGGAAGATCAAATTCTGGCGGCCGTCACCGCGGTCTCCGGGGTCAGGAACTGTCACAACGTGCGCATCCGCCACTCCGGTCCCACCTTGTTTATCGACCTGCACGTGCTGGTAGATGGCAACCAGACCCTGTTCGCGGCGCACGCCCTGACCGAGACCATCGAGGGCGTCATCCAGGAGATTGTTCCGCAGGCGGATGTGACCGTGCACCCGGAACCCTATTAACCGGCGGCTATCTTGCGCCCCGCCCGCCGGTGTTGTTTACTGCAAGAGTGACCCTGAATACAATCTTCGTGGGACTCTTCCTGACAGGCGCGTGCTTCGCCCAGAATTGGGTAATCGGCGCCGGCGTGGGGTACGGTGCTTATAAGAACGCAACCATCACGTCGTCCGCCGGCACGGCGGATGCGGGTTTCCGCAATACGGCGGTATTCACTACGACGGCTTCCGAAGATCTCTTCGAGCACTTCTCCGGAGAGTTCCGCTACATCTATCACAGCGGAGCCAGTTACCTGCAATCGGACTCGGTCAAGGGAGAGGTGCCTGCGCAATCGCACACCTTCGTCTATGACGTGCTGTTTCACGTCAGGCCGCGCGCCGAGAGAATCCGCCCCTTCCTGGCCGGCGGGGTGGGCGCGAAGTATTACGATACGACGGGCAGTCTGCCCAGCCCGCAGCCCTTGCGCAACATTGCATCGCAGACCATCCAGAGCCAGTGGAAGCCGGTGTTCGATTTCGGCGGCGGCGTCAAATTGCGCGTCGCCAGTCACGTGGTGGTGAGTGGCGAGTTCCGCGATTACCTCTCGTTATTCCCGGAGCGCCTGTTCTCGCTGGCCAACGGTGCCACCCACAAGGGCATCCTGCACCAGTTCACGCCGATGGTCACTGTAGGCTACAGCTTCTGATGCGTGGCACCCTGGGCAGCGAGCGCACCCCTGGACTCTGGACATCGGGCGCCTGGTAACTGAGCTTGAGAATCTCCTTGTCGCTGGCCAGGACGGGCCACAAACAGCGATGGCCCGTCCCACCGCGGCCGGTGGAACAGACCATCGCGCAGCGTGGTCTGTTTAAGGCGACCGAAAGGTCGCCCTCGCCAGGCGGCGCGTTGCTTGCGCGATGCCTCGCCGAATGACACCGCCTGGTACAGCGCACCACTGGCGTTCCGACATTGGGCTGGTGACTGAACCTGAGACTCTGCATTTTCGCCCGAACGGACGGGCCACTAACAACGATGGCCCGTCCCACCGGACTTTCAGGCGCGCTGATTGCGGCGGCCGGAGCGCTCGATCCAATCGTGAAACATCAGGGTGTAGCCGCGCGTTTCTTCGTCGTGGCGCAGTTGGTCGATGGTGAAGCGCATCTTGCGTCCCCAGTTGGGATACTGCCACGTGCTGCCCGGCAGATTCTGCTGATGCTTTTCCTTGGTCAAATCTTCCTGATTGATCGCCAGTAACTGCGAGGGCGTCATGGCGAGAAAGCCGACAATGGCGTTGTGCAATTCGCCGGTGAGTTCGGGATAATCGGCGGCGATGCGCGGCAGTTCCGGATTCACCAGTTCCAGCCGGAACAGTACGTCGAGCATTTTCTGCTTCTCGTTCTGGCGCTGCGCCATCTGCTGCCGCTGCACTTCGTCGTCGATGATTTGCGCACCGCGGCGCGCGTCGATATCGGCGCCGGTCCAGAAGCCCGCCAGCGTGGGCAGGTCGTGGGTCGTGGAAGAGACCAGCGACTGCATGGGATACTCTTCAATGCCGCGGAATTCGCCGCCCTCGTTCTTCTCGAAGTAAAAGAGGCGGTAGCTCAGGATGCCGAAACGAGCCAGGGTTTCGCGAATCGCCGGCTCCACCGTGCCGAGGTCCTCACCCACTACCACTACGCGGTTGCGCACGCTTTCCAGCGCCAGAATACGTACGAAATCGAGATTCGGTTCGCGCACGTAGGCGCCTTGCGTGGCATCCATGCCATCGGGAATCCAGAACAGGCGGAAGAGGCGCATCACGTGGTCGATTCGCAAGGCGCCGCCATGGCGGCAGTTCTTGCGGATCGATTCGGCGAAGAGGCGATAGCCATCCTCGCGATGCTGCCTGGAATTGGGCGGGGGGAAGGCCCAGTCCTGTCCCTTTGGCGAAAAATCATCGGGCGGCGACCCGACGCGGCAGCCCGCGACATAGAACGGACGGTGCGCCCACAGGTCGCTCCCGAAACGGTCGGTCGCCAGGGCCAGATCGTGATACAGCCCGATGGAAAGATGACGCGCACGCGCCCATTCCTGCGCGCCTCCCAACTGCAGGTCGATTTGCCATTGCAGGAACTGATAGAACAGAATGCGCCGCCAGCGCTTCTTGCGGAAAGCGCGGGTCTCGGGCGAATCCGGGTCTTGATAGGGCGCGGGCCAATCGGTCCACAACCAGATGTTGGGGTCATTGCGGTGGATTTCTTCGTCGAGCGCGCAGTAAGTGGCGAAGTTTTCGAGGAGTTCGCCTTCGCGCTCCCGGAAGGTATCGAACGCGCGCCCGCGCCGCGATCCGGCGCGCCACTCGCGCAGAAAGGAACAAAAAGCCAGTTTGAGGAAACGCAATTTGAGCGTGCTCACGCGCTCGTATTCCACGAAAGGCGAGGCGCGCAGGTCTTCGATCTCTCGCACCACCTCTGGCGATTCACGCAGGGAGCGGGCACGCCGGCAGGCGGCGAAATCTTCCATGCCCTCCACGTCGAGATAGAGGAAGTTCTGATAGAAGATGCAATTCGGCAGGTACGGGCTGGTATTAAACGGGCGGCGATTGTGGATGGCATGCAGCGGATTGAGGGCGATGAAACTGGCGCCCAGTTCTTCGGCCACCCAGTCGACCACGCTGCGCAGGTCGCCGAAATCGCCGCATCCCCAGTTGCGCCCGGAGCGCACGCCGTAAAGGCTGACGGCGATGCCGGCGGCGCGTCCGCCGCGCCCCAGATGCGGGCTGGTGTAGGCGCGCTCCGGCGTGACGATGTAGCGCGCGCTGCCTTCGCTCCCGGCGGCCGTCACGCGGATTTCGTGATATCCCAAGGGCAGCGTCACAGGCAGCGTGGCCATGACGCGCACCCAGGTCTGGCCGTTCATCTCGGCGGAGGCCACCTGCGGCAGTTCCCAGAGGTTGCAGTCGAAGCGGCCCACTTCGCCGCTTTCGTGCTGCACGGTGAAATGCGCGCGCGAGCCCAGGCCGTCTGCGGGCAGTTGCAGGGGGACTTCCACTTCCACCCCGGCCACGGCCACGATGGCGGGAGGCAGCACGTGCACCCACTCCTCGCGCGCCAGGCGGGCGAGCGCGTCTTCCAACTCTCCGCCACTATTCGCGGGCACGCCGAGCGCGCCCAGAATCGATTGCTTGGCCTGCGCCGTCGTCGTGTGGTACTGGCCGAAAATGTCCCAGAAACCACCGTCAATTCCATACCAGGAAGCGGCGCGGTCTAGTAGCTGATCAAAGGAGTCGGAAGGCATCAAGAGGGTATTTTGATTTTACAGGCATTTCGGGCGAGCCGCCCGGCATGCGAAACTAAAAGCATGGATAATCCCCTGGCTAGTGGTCCGGTGGAACTGTTTTCGCGCATCGACAATTACCAGGTCGATAACGCAGCCGCGGCCGCCAACGAAGGCATCATCATGACGACGCTGGATGCCGCCGTCAACTGGGCACGTAAGAATTCGATCTGGCCGATGACCTTCGGGCTGGCCTGCTGCGCCATCGAGATGATGTCGATGTCGGCTTCGCGGTTCGATATCGCGCGTTTCGGCGCGGAAGTGTTTCGCGGCAGTCCGCGGCAGAGCGACCTGATGATTATTGCGGGCCGCGTGTCGCAGAAGATGGCTCCGGTAATCCGCCACCTCTACCAGCAGATGCCGGAGCCCAAGTGGGCCATCTCGATGGGCGCCTGCGCGACGTCGACCGGTGTCTTCAACAACTACGCAATCATCCCGGTAAACCAGGTGATCCCGGTGGACGTGTATGTCCCGGGCTGCCCGCCACGTCCCGAGCAGTTGATCTACGCATTGATGATGCTGCAGAACAAGATCGCCGAACAGAGCGGTACAGTGAAAGACGTTCTCAGCCACGCCTGAAAAGCTAACAGGCCACACACAACGATGGCCTGTTCCACCGCAGCGTCAAGAAGCGAACAGGCCACACACAACGATGGCCTGTTCCACCTCGGTCCATTTCAGGTGCACTGGGGCGCGATTCGAACGAACTCCTGCGCGGCCATGCCTCCGATGGCGGCCTGTCCTTTCGGACCGAGATGCGTGTGGTCGGAAGCTGCCCCAGTGTGCCCTAGCGTCCAGTACGGCGGCCGATCGCGGTATATCATGAGGGAAGCACCACCCGGAGGGATTTCATGCGCTCGCTTCGATTCTTGCCTGCCTGTCTCGTATTGGCCGCCGGCGCCATTGCCGCCGAGAACTGGCTGAAGGACGACAGGCTGGTGGAAGCCATCCAGAAAAAGGTGCGGGAGATTCAGCCCACGCGCGAGGAAAAGCGCTTCGACGAGATTGGCTGGGCCTCGAGCATTGTGGAAGCGCGCGCCATCTCGCAGAAGACCAATCGCCCGCTGTTCCTCTTCACCTATAACGGAAACATCGATACCGGCCGGTGTTGAGGGGGGGCATTTGCCCTGAGGGCGGGTCCGCTCTCCAATCCCAAAGTCATCGAACTGCTGAATAAATACTATGTTCCCGTGACTAGCCAGAATGAACTGGTGGCGGAGGACAACAGTCCGGGACCGCCCGCGGAGAAGGCAGAGCGCAAACGTATTTACCTTTATTTCTACGGCAACAAGCTGGGCATCGGAGACGTGCACGTCTACGTCGTGGCGCCGGACGGCAAAGGCATCGGCGGCATGGACATCAGCAGCGCCACCAATACTGAAAAGATGATGGCGTTCCTGACCAAAACGGCGCTGGACCAGCACGTGGCGCCGGGCCCGCCGCCCATCAAGCCGCATCCCACATCGGTGCCGCCGCAATCGCCGGCCGATTCCCTGGTACTGCACCTGGTATCGCGCAGCCTGGCTGGCGGGTCGTGGCACGAGTTCCCGTCGGAGAACTGGATCGTGCTGAGCAAGGCGGAATCCGGCCAACTGCTGCCGCAGGCGACGCCGGCGCGCGGTGCCGTGTGGCAGGTTCCCAAGCCGGTGGCGGTCAAGCTGGTGGAGTGGGTCTACCCGCAGAACGAAGAAAAGACCGGAGCGAATCGCAGCCGGGTGGACCTGGTGGACCTGGGCATGACACTGGTAACGCTGGAGAACGGGTTGGCCCGAGCGCGCATCACGGGGAAGGTGCACCTGATGCACTCGTTCTACCCTGGGGGGAAGAGCGAGGACTTTGCGGATTCGGAATTGGACGGGTACATGGACTGGAACGTGGCCGAACGCCGGATCCAACGCCTGCGCCTGGTGACCACCAAGGCGGAATATGTGGGGACGCCGTTCCGCGCGAGTTTGATTTCCATGTCACGGGAGACCCTGGACGCGCTCAAATAGGCGGGCCCAGGCCGGGCCAGCACGGGAGGCGCATTTGCCGCCCGCCCCGCACTTGATCTATACTAAATGATTGAACTAACATGCCGAAACGTACTTTTCAACCGAATAACCGTCACCGCGCCAAGACGCACGGGTTCCTAACCCGCATGGAGACCAAGAACGGGCGTGCCGTTCTGGCCAGGCGCCGCGCTCGCGGGCGCAAGAAACTGACCGTAAGCTCCGAGAGGTAGTCCTCCATCGCTGGTTTTCCGAAACGTGTCCGCCTGCTGCGCTCCAAAGATTTCCGAAGAGTCTATGACCAGGGATCCCGGTTTGCGGGGCCCCTATTCGCGGCATTCTGTGTCCGCGAGGAGCAGCCGGACGGGCCTCACATTGGTTTTACCTGCCCCCGCGCCCTCGGCAAAGCCGTGGTGCGAAACCGCATCAAGCGACGGGTACGAGAGGCCGTGCGCCTCCAACTCGATCAGTTGAGCCCACAGTGGTCCATTGTCATCAATCCTCGCCGCAAGGCCTTCGACGCTCCGGCGGCGGAACTTCTGCGCGAAGTTCAACGTCTCTTTCAGCGATGCAGTGGTTCCTGATGCGGTTGCTTCATGTCTACAAGCTCGCAATTTCTCCCTTTCTTCCGTCCGCATGCCGCTTTTATCCGACCTGTTCGGAATACATGCGTGAAGCCGTGGAACTGCATGGCGCGGGAAAGGGCCTTTGGATGGGGCTGCGCCGTCTGGCGCGCTGCCATCCCTTTCACTCGGGCGGCTACGATCCTGTCCGGTAAACGTCTTTCTAACGGAACCTCTTCGCAATGGCCGATTCGGTAAATGGCGGTAACACTCCGGCGAAACCGCCGAAGGAAATGTCGATGGAAGTGCGATTGCTGATCGCATTTCTTCTGATGGGCGCGGTGATGTTCCTGACGCCCTACCTCTTCAAGACGCAGACTCCGCCTCCGGGGAAGAAGGACACCGCCGCCCAAACCACGGCGACTCCACCCACCGGCGGGGACGGCAAGCCGTTGCCCCAGACCACCGCGGAAGAGCCCATCGCTCAACCCGCGGCTCCCGTTGCGGGCGCGACGGCGCCCAAGCCCGAGCCGGCATTCGTGGTGGAAACCGACCTGTACAAGGTGGCGTTCAGCAATCAGGGCGCGACCGTGCGCAGCTGGCAGTTGAAGAAGACCACCGGGAACGACAAGAAGACGCTGGATCTGGTGAACACTGTCAGCGGCCTGGAATTTCCCTTCTCGATATATTTCCCCAAGGACAAGCCCGCCACCAACGTGAATTGGAGCTGGTACCGGCAGACCCCCGATCCCGACGGACTCGGCGTCACCTACGAGTTTTCCGACGGTCACGTCAATGTTCGCAAGGTGTTTCGCTTCCAGAAGGCAAGCTACCTGACGAACGTGTCCACCGAAGTCACGGCGGACGGCAAGCCGGTTCCGCACCTGTTGCAGTGGCGCGGAGGCTTCGGCGACCTGACGGTGTCCAACGCCGCGGCCAACCAGCGCACGCTGTATTTCGACGTGGCGGCGAACAAGCTGGTGGAGCAGGCTCCCAAATCGGCTTCGAAGGGCTCGCTGCCCACCGGCGGCAATCATAGCTTCGCCGGCATCGCCGACACCTATTTTGCCGCGGTGTTCCTGCCCGGCGGCAAGAGCGGAGCCATGCAGGAAGTGACGTTCGATGACACGGTGAAAACTCCCCACGCGGAGACCGCGGTGCCGCTCAGCGGCGTGGCCATCGGCGAGGGCGCCACCAATCAGTTCGAAGTGTTCGTCGGCCCCAAGGATATCGACCTGCTGAAGCGGATCAATCCGAAGCTGGAGCAGGTGGTGGATTTCGGCTGGCTGGCGTTCCTGGCCAAGCCGCTCTTCTTAATCGTGAATTATGTCAACGACACCATGGTGCACAACTTCGGTTGGGCGATTGTGTTGGTGACCGTCGCGATCAACTTTATTCTGTTCCCTCTGAAGCTCAGCAACATGAAGTCGATGCGCAAGATGCAGGCGCTGAAACCGCAGATCGACGGGATCAACGCGCGCTACAAGAACGTCGGCATCCGCGACCCCAAGAAGGGCGAGCAGAACGAAGAAGTGATGGCGCTGTACAAGAAGCATGGCGTCAATCCGATGGGCGGATGTCTGCCGCTGCTGCTGCAAATGCCGTTCTTCTTCGCGTTCTACAAGGTGTTCACGGTGAGTGTGGAAATGCGCGGCGCGCCCTGGCTGTGGGTGACCGATCTTTCGCAGCCGGAGCATTGGGAAATCAAAATTCTGCCGCTGGTGATGATTGCCAGCCAGTTCCTGATGCAGAAGATGACGCCGCAAGCGGGCGGAGATCCGGCACAGCAGAAGATGATGATGTTCATGCCGTTGATCTTCGGTTTCATGTTCTACAATTTCCCCAGCGGCCTGGTGTTATACTACTTGACCAGCAATCTTGTAAGTATGGGACAGCAATTGTTCTTCAATAAGACCTCCACGGCGAACCTGGCGGTGGAAGTGCTCGCACCCTTAAAAAAGAACGGCAGGAAATAACCTTTGACTGAGCGAAAGTACTCCGTGGCCTCGATTGGCCTCCGCATCGACGGGTTCCTGGATACCACCCTGCAAAACGGTGGGCTCGAGCTAACCTACGAGATTCAGGATGCCGCGCCGTCCACCGACGATTTCGAGACGCCGGACGTCACCGTGAAGTTCAGTGGTCCCGATGTGGACCTGTTGCTTTCCAATCGTGCCGAGTTGCTGCTGGCTCTGGAGCACGTCACGATGGAAATGCTGCGCATGCCGAGTGAAGATCACTCGCGCATTTCCTTCGACGCCAACGATTACCGCATGCTGCGCATCGAAGAGTTGCGCGTGAGCGCGATTACGGCGGCGGAGCGCGTGAAGCGCGCGGGCGAGCATTTCCGCTTCAATCCGATGAACAGCCGCGAACGCCGCGTGATCCACCTGGCGCTGCGCAACGAGCCTGCGGTCCGCAGCGAGAGCGCGGGCGCCGGTCCGGGACGTCATGTGGTGGTGTATCCGGCTGGGATGGCAAGCTTGCCCGAACCGCCGAGCGCTCCGGTGGCTCCACGCCGGTCGATGTTTGACGGACCTCGTCCCCCGATGGAATCTAGCGATCGCGGCGGCCGTGGCGGTGATCGTCGTGGCGGCGGTGGCGGTGGACGCGGCGGTGGCGGTGGTGGACGCGGCGGCGGCGGCGGGCGCGATCGCGGCGGCCCGCGCGGTCCCAGAAGGTAGGCGTTCGCGGGCAGGCGGGCCGGCCGATCCAACCTGAATTTCGTGCGACTCGCCGACACCATCGTTGCGATTTCCACTGCGCCGGGGCGCGCCGGGATCGGTATCGTTCGCATCTCGGGTACGGAAGCGCGCGCGGTGGCATCGCGATTTCTCAGTCCAGTGGACTGGCATCCCTGGCGGGCCCACCTGGCGCACTTACTGGACGCACAGGGGCAAACCGTCGATCAGGTGGTGGCCACCTTCTTCGAGCATCCCAAGTCTTACACGGCGGAAGACCTGGTGGAGGTGGCGTGCCACGGGTCACCGGTCGTGCTGCGGCACGCGGTGCAACGGGCGCTGGAGGCCGGCGCGCGCCTGGCGGAGCCCGGCGAATTCACCTTGCGGGCGTTTCTCAACGGCCGGATCGATTTGCCGCAGGCCGAAGCCGTCCGCGACCTGATCGACGCGACTACGCTGTATCAGGCGCGAGTCGCGGCCCAGCAGGTGGATGGCTCGGTATCGCGGCGCCTGGCTCCGCTGAAAGAGCCGCTGGTGGAACTGATCTCGCTATTGGAAGCGGGCATCGATTTCGCCGATGACGATGTCAGCGTCGCGCCCGCCGCCGAGATCGTGCGCCGGCTCGACCCCATCCTCGAAGGCACGCGCCAACTGGCGGCGAGCTTTCAGTACGGCGGCCTGGTGCGGCAGGGCCTGACGCTGGCGATTGTGGGGCGGCCGAACGTGGGGAAGAGCAGCCTGTTCAATCGCCTGCTGCAGCAGGAGCGCGCCATTGTCACGGAGATTGCCGGCACTACACGCGATCTGGTGAGCGAGACAGCGTCGATTGGCGGCATCCCGGTGAAGCTGTACGACACGGCGGGCATTCGCGAGACCTGGGAGCGGGTGGAATCCCTGGGCATCGAGCGTAGCTATCAGGCGATGGCGGATGCCGATCTCACGCTGGTAGTGGTCGATCTCTCGGCGCCGGTGACGGAAGAGGACGAGCGGTTGATCGCGCGCGCGGGAGCGCGGGTGCTGGTGGTGGGCAATAAGGCCGATCTGGCGCGCGGGGCAGGCAACAGGCCGCAGTGCGTCGAGGTGTCAGCGCTCTCGGGCGCAGGCGTGGTTGAGTTGCGCGAGGCGATTCTGGAAGCAGTAGCGCCGAAGGGCGTATTCGAGCAGGAGACGGGTTTCATCACCAGTCTGCGGCACGAGCACTTGCTAGGCGAGAGTGTGGAGTATCTGGAGAAGGCGCGCGGCGCGGCGCTCGCGGGCATCCCGCACGAAATGCTGCTGCTTGATTTGTACGGCGCGCTGCGTCCGATCGATGCGATCACGGGAGCGACGACGGCGGACGATATCTTGAATCGCATCTTCGCTACGTTCTGCATCGGGAAGTAGGGTAGGACAGGCCTCCTGGCCTGTCCCCCTGGATTTTGTGGGGCAGCGATCCTCGCTGTCGCCGCCTTCAGGCGGCGCGTCCGTTTACGCCCCGCTTCAAGGAAGGCTCGCGATCCGCCGCGCTGGCGCCCGTCGGCGAAGCCCGCACGGGGAGCTGAGCTTACCTGGACCATTGCGACGCATCGCTCAAGCGCCGCGCCGCCTGAAGGCGGCGGCAGCGACGAATCGCTGCCCCACAAAACAAAAACTCTTACCGCATTTTCGCCGCTTCGTTCTTCATCACCAGGGCGTTGTGGCGCGCCTGTTCCTGGAAAGGACTATCGAGGGACTGCGCCTGCTCGCTGAATTTGGCCGCCTCCAGGACGCGCGCTTTACTTAGCGTCATCTTGCCTAACTCGTAGTTCGCCATGCCGAGGTAGAAGAGCGCGGGTCCGGCCATCGATGGCGTGCCTCGCACCAGCGGCAGGGCGGAGCGCAGGTTCTTATCGGCGGCTATCCACTGACCCTTCTCGGCGGAGATCAGGCCCGCGGCGTAGTAGCCGTGCGTCAGGCCGGCATTCCGTTTGCGGTCCCAATCGGCTGCGGCCATGCCTTCGGGCCTGGGGTGCCTGGTGAGCGAGGCCACCAGGCGGTTGGCCAGAATTAGTGCGCGGTCGCTCTGTTTGCGGCTCACGGCGTTGTCGGTCAACAGCAGCAGGAGGTCTTCGTTTTCCGGAAAATTCACCAGGGCTTTCTCGGCGAGGGCTGGTATTTTAGCAGTGGCTCCCGTTTTGTTGAGCGCCAGCAAGTAGGCGCCGTACGCTTCATCGAGGTACTTGCTTTTCGGATTGCGCGCCTCCAGGCTGGACATCATATCGATGAGCACGGCGGGCGGCTGTTGCAGCGCAGTCGAGACCAGGGCGCCCTCCGCGTAGGTCTGGACACTTTTGGCGTAGGCTACGCGCTCCTGCCAGTTCTGCTTCTCTTCCGGAGCCGCGGGCGCAGGCTCCTCAATCGCTTCGCACGCCAGTTCGTGGATGGCGGCCGCGAGTTTCTTGACCTCCGGCACGTCCTTCTTGGTGACGGCGTCCCTCATACTCTGGACTGAATCTTCCAGATCGCCGGCCACGGCAACAACCGGGCCGGCCAGTAGCGCAATCGCTACACTCCAGGTACAGAGTTTCACTGCAACCTCCCGACGCGGGCACCCAAATTAAGACATGTGTGCCCGAATTAGACCGAGGATATTGTGCGCCTTCCGGTGGCCATACGCAAGCCCCCGGAACGACAGCCCCGGGAGCGGCACTCAGTGAGGAAGTGCGTTCGGGAACGGAACGTTTCCGATCCGGCACTGGCGCAGAGCAGTCCCGGGGCAAGGCGGGCATCAAGACCGCTGCCGGTGTTCTCTGCGTCTCTACGCCACTGCGGGGAACTCCAGCCTCGCCATTATATTGGCGATGCTGCTGCTCCTAAGCCTTGAGGCCGGGCTCCCCGAGACACAGTCTACGGGAATTGCCGATGACCGAGAGACTGGAGAGCACCATGGCCGCGGCGGCCAGAATGGGATTGAGCACGCCGGCGACGGCCAGGGAAATGCCCACCACGTTATATGCGAATGCCCAGAAGAGATTTTGCCGGACGATGCGGAAGGCCTTGCCGGCAAGATCGAGAGTCTCGCTGACCGAAGCCAGGGAGCCGTTCATGAGCACGAGGGGCGCGGCGTGGATGGCGATGTCCGCGCCGGTGCCCAGGGCGATCCCGAGGTCCGCCTGCGCCAGGCTGGGAGCGTCATTGACGCCATCGCCAATCATGGCCACGCGCATACCCTGCTGCTGCAGCTCGCGAATGACCGCGACTTTGCGCTCTGGCAGGGCCTCGGCGATCCATTCGTCGGCGCCAATCTGGCTGGCCGCGGCGGCGGTGGCGTTGCGAGTGTCGCCGGACAGCAGCATGGTCCTGATGCCGCGCTGCCGCAGGTCGGCACACAGAACGGCGGCCGCGGGACGCACCTGGTCGCCAAAGGCGAGCACGCCGCGAACCGCGCCTTCCCAGCCGAAGTAAACCACGCTGCCCTCGACGGAGGGCAGCGTGGCAAGTTTGCCGCCGAATTCCTCTACCATGGCCCGATTGCCGAGGAAGTATTCCGTGCCCGCCACGACGCCCGTGATGCCGCGGCCGGGGCGCACGCGGACGTCGCGGGCTTCGGCGCGCCCGCCGTAGCGTTCCACCAGGGCCTTGGCGATGGGGTGTTCGCTCCACGCCTCCACGGCGGCCAGTTCGGCCATGCGCGAAGTGTCGCCGGCGCTCTCGCGCAACGCAAATTCGCCGGCGGTCGCGGTGCCGGTCTTATCAAGGATCACCACTTGAACGCCGCGAATGGTTTCCAGCACGCGGGTGTCATTCACCAGAATGCCGCGGCGTCCGGCGGCCGTCACAGCGGCGGTGAGCGCCAGGGGAGTGGCGATGCCGAGGGCGCACGGGCAGGCGATGACGAGCACGGCAATGGCGTGCATGAAGGCGGCGCCCCAATCGCCGGTGCGCGCCTGCCAGACCGCGAAGGTGAGAATGGCAAGGGCAAGGACGGCGGGGATGAAGAAGCGGGCCACGCGATCGACCGCGTGCTCCATGCGGGTCCGGCCGGCGGCCGACTGTTCCACACGGCGGACGATTTGTGCCAGCGTGCTGTCGGCCCCGACGCGGGTGGCGCGGACCTCCAGCACGCCGCCGGTATTGATGCTACCGCAGACCACGGAATCGCCGGCCGTCTTGGCAATCGGCGCGGATTCCCCGGTCAGCACGCTTTCGTCCACATGGGAGCGGCCTTCAATTACCACGCCGTCGGCGGGCATGCGCTCGCCGGCCTTGACGCGAAAGACGCTGCCAGAGTGCAGCGCATCCACCGAGACAAAACGTGCGGAACCATCGTGAACCACGCGGGCTTTGGCGGGCATGAGGCGGTGCAGCAGGGTGAGCGCGCGGCGGGCACGCTCCTTGGCTCCGCGCTCGATCACCTTGCCTGTGAGCACCAGCGTTACGATGGCGCAGGCGGTGTCGAAGTACACGCGATGGTCCCCGCGGACGGTCTGCGCCACGCTGTAGCCATAGGCCAGGAGAATGCCCATGGCGAGCAGCGATTCCATGCGCAGGGTTGCGGCGCGCGCTCCCGCCCAGGCGATGCGCAGCACGGGCGCCGCGCAGTAGAACACGCTGGGCGTGGCCAGCGCCATCAACAGGTACGGAATGTAGAGTCCCGCGCCGGTGATGGGTTCGAAGTAGCTGGCGTACACCACGAGGCTGAACATCATCACGTTCATGGAGAGGAAGGCGGCGATGCCGGTGCGCAGCAGTAGATTCTTGCGTTCGCCGTCGGCGGGAGCGCTGTCGCCGGTGTATTCGGCGGCGCGGTAGCCGAGGGAGGCGACGCGTTCCACGATGCGGTCGCGGGGAACGTATTGGGGGCAATAGCGGACTTTGAGAAGATCGCTGGTGAAGGCGACTTCAGCGGCGGCGATGCCGGGCACGCCGGTCAGAGCGTGCTCGATCAGCCAGCCGCACGAAGTGCACCACATGCCGCCGAGTTGGAAGACTGTTTCCCTGGTATCGGCATCTTCAGGGATGGCCCGCTCCGAGGACTGCGCGTTGCCCTGAGCGATCAGTCCGAGTTTCAGGCTCCGCTGGAAGAGTTCGGTATCGCGGAGTTCCTGCCCGGTCCCGACGACGCCGCTCTCCACCAGAATGGCGTGGACGTTCTCGCAACCCGCGCAACAGAACGTGGACTGCCCGGAATCCAGCGCGCAAAGGCGGCAATTCATGCGGAGTGTATCGGTGAGAGTGCCGTGCAGACCGCCGCGCCTTCCGGGGGTACCTCCACGCCACTTCCTTGCTTTGGGGATGCCGCGCTGTCTACGTGAATCATCTGCGGATTGGCCCGTTTGGTTTCCACGTAGGTGAAGATCAGGAGGCCGATAAACAGCATCGAAATCAGGATCAGGACCGGAATCAGCACCGGTATGCCGCGTTGTTTCATTTGCCCTCCGCAGGCGCCAGAAAAGTCATGGGGATGGCACCGGACTCCTGGTCCGGCACGGTGTTGGTGAGGATGTTGAAGTGGCTTACCATTTCGCCGCGCGCTCCCCCGGGCCGGGAGATTTCGAAATCGCCCCGAACGGTTTCCCCGGGTTTCACACGCACGGGATTGACCGGCATGTCGAGAGACGCGCCGGGCAGTTGCTCCAGGGAAAAGACGACTTCGCCCGCCTTGCTGCCGCGATTGGCGATCAGATAGCGGAACTGGTTGTAGATTCGGCGATCGGGACCGATGCGGTAGAGCGTGGCGCGCACCGGCGCGACCTGGACGAGCACGGCGCGGCGCATGCCGAGCGCCACGAACAGACCGGAGGCGTAACAGAGCAGCACCCCGAGAACGACGACGCGCTTGGCGTCGCGCAAGCCCACGCGGCGATACCAGGGGCGGGGCGACGGGTCATCGAGCAGTTCGCCTTTTTCGCCCCACGCGTAGTGGATCAGGTTGGGCTTTTTAAGGCGCGCCATGATTTCACCGCAGGCATCGACGCACTCCGCGCAGTGGATGCACTCGATTTGGAAGGGCGACTGGCGAATGTCGATTTCCATCGGGCAGACGCGCACGCACTTCTTGCATTCGATGCAGGCGTGCTGTTCGTCGCGGTAGTGCACGAGCAGTGTGTTGCCGTCGCCCAACAATCCCTGAAGGTAGCCGTAAGGACAGATGGAGGTACAGAACTTTTGCCGCACGAGGGTGAAATCGAGGAAGGTGATAATGGTGACCGCGGCGCCAGAGACGCCTGCGGCGGTGTGTATGTCGAGCGAGGCGAGGCTGCGCAAGAGGTCGCGCGGTTCGACGAAGTAGGCGATGAAGATGAAGGCGAGAAAGACGCTGGCGACTGCCAGCACGCCAAAGAAGAGCGCGCGGGAGACGCGATCTCTTCGCGGCGCGGGCCAGGTGGGGAACTGTTTCGTGACTCGCTTGCGCAGCCAGGTTTCGATGGCCATGGAGGCTTCGCTGAAGATCATCTGCGGGCACATGTAACCGCAGTACACGCGCCCGTAGAAGACGCTGGAGGCCACCACCAGGAACATCAGGAACATCATGGCGAAAAAGATGATCGCGAATTCGTTGATCCAGAGTTCGTAGCCGGCAAAGTAGAAGCGCTGTTTGGGAATGTCAAAGCGCACTATGTTGAGGAAGGGCAGCGCAAGGAACGCCAGGAAGCAGAGCAAGTGGATGCGCTTGCGAAGTTTGTGCCAGTTAGCCATGGCAGACCTGGGTAGTGAGTCCGCGCCAGATGAGAATGGCGCCGGCCAGCAGCATGCAGCAGGCCGCGACGCGATTGCTCCAGCGCGGCAGGCGGACGAAAGACGAGGCCGAGCCCAAGATGAACAGGGCGATCGCGGTGCCCGCGCCGAAGGCCAGCATGGTGAGCGCGCCGTGGAGGGCCGAGCCCGTGTCGACGGCCTTGAGCAGCGCGGCGTAGACCAGACCGCAGGGAAGGAAACCGAGAGTGATGCCGAGGGTGAATTTGTTGGGCGCGAGCAGCCGCCGGCCCACCCTGCGCGCGAAGCGTCCCTGGATGCCGTTTCCCTGGATCGAGATCAGGCCGCTGGAAGGCAGCAGGCCGATCATGAGGATGCCCGCCAGGATCATGGCGGCTCCGGCGAAGATCCGGGCGCCCGACGCGACACCGGCCAGGCGTCCCAGCATGCCGATGCCGCTTCCGATAGCGCCGGCGAACGCGCCCAGCAGGGTGTAGGTGAGGATCCGTCCCGCGTTGTATCCCAACTGCGCGCGCACAACGGCAGTGCGGGGCAGGGGGAGGCTAAAGGCCAGGACGATGGGGCCGCACATCTGGACGCAATGCAGACTGCTCATCAGGCCGAGCAGGAAAACCAGGCCGAGTTCTAGCGGCATGGGGCACCTGGGAAGGTAGGACAGGCCTCCCGGCCTGTCCGCCTCGTGGCTGATGAAGACGTCCGCCGTCGAGAGGCGACAGGGACAGGCCGGGAGGCCTGTCCTCCCCTGCTACGCATACTTCACCTTGGGATTGCGCGTCTGCACGCTGACGCACACGCGGTGAAAATCGAAATGCTTCATCAGAATGGCGTGCGTGGGACAGCGCGATGCGCACAGGGCGCAGCGGATGCATGAGATCTCGTCCTTCATCATCACGCCGCCCATTTCGTCGAGCTGTTGCGGAGTGCAGGCGCTGAGATCGCCGAAGGTCTCCGCGGCGCGTTCCATCCACGTGGCGTCCTGCACCAGTTGACCCAGCCCCACCAGGCGAATCAGATTCTCCGGGCACACGTCCACGCAGCCATTGCAGGCGACGCATTTTACGGTATCGAAAACCGTATTGACGTTACAGCGGAGACACCGCGACCCCTGACGCCGTGCCTCCTCTTCCGAAAAATCGATCTCCACGATTTCGAGCGAGGCGGCGCGCTTATCGCTCTCGAGAGCCAGCGGATTGCACCGCTCGAGCACATTCCAGCTTTCGGCCATCGTATAGGTGGCGGGCGACCACTGCTTGCGCACGGTGATGTCGGTACGAGTGCCGCGCAGGTAATCGTGCATCGAGCGTGCGGCGATCTGGGCGCTGGCAATGGCGTCGATGAAGAGGCGCGCGCCGTGCGCGATATCGCCGCAGGCGAAGACGTCGGGCGCCGTGGTCTGGTAAGTCTCGCGATTAACCTTGATCAGGCCACGATCGCTTTCCACGCCGTCCGCGGGATCGAGGAACGAGAGGTCGGAGGTCTGGCCGATGGCGAAGATGATGCTGTCGGCTGGAATGTCCTCCACTTGCGCCTCGTCGAAACTCGGGTTGAAGCGGCCGCCGGCATCGAAGACGGCGGTGCAGCGCACAGTGCGGAGCCCCGTTAGCCTTCCGTCTTCCACCAGTACCTGGCGCGGGCCGCGCTGATTGTGCAGGTGGATGCCCTCCTCGGAGCCCTCGTGCACTTCGATGTCGTCGGCCGGCATTTCGTCGCGGCCTTCCAGGCAGACCACGTGGACTTCCTTATCGCCGGACAAACGCAGCGCGGAACGCGCGACATCGTAGGCGACATGATCGTCGTGGGGACGGACGGCGCTGCGTGCCACGTCGTAGGCGACATTGCCGCCTCCGATCACGATGACGCGTTTGCCGAGCGGCAGCGGAGTGCCCGCGTTGAAGGCGCGCAGGAAATCCATGCCGTCGATGACGTTTTCGTTGTCCGACCCCGGCATGGGAAGCTTGCGGCCTTTGGGAAGTCCGATGCCGAGGAAGATGGCGGCATAGCCTTCCTGTCGCAGGCTGGCGATGGTGAAATCGCGGCCCAACTGCATGTCGCACCGAAGGTCCACGCCCAGAGAGAGGATGGCCTGAATTTCGTGCCGCACCAGGTCGCGAGGCAGGCGGAAGACAGGGACTCCCGCCGTCAACATGCCGCCGGGTTCGCTCTGGCTCTCGAACACGGTGACCTTGTAGCCCACGCGCACCAGGTCGTGCGCCGCGGTGAGACCGCTGACCCCCGCGCCCACTATAGCGATGCGTTCGGGGTACCCTTCGGGTCCGCCGCGTCCGGGGGGCAGCATTTCGTCGTTGTTGGCTTCGCGATGGATCTGGTAGTCACCCGTCTCCGGCCCGAACCTGCCGGTGACGAAGCGCTTCAACGGACGGATGCTGACCGGCGCATCGACGTCGCCGCGGCGGCAGGCGGCTTCGCAGGGAGCGCCGCAGACGCGTCCGCAGATCGAGGCGAAGGGATTGTGCGCGCGGGCGATACGGTAGGCGTCTTCATAGCGGCCTTCCGCGATGGAGGTGACGTACCCGCAGGCGTCGGTGTGCACCGGGCAGGCATGCCGGCACTTCACCATCTCCGTCCAATAATCGGTGGCGTCCGGTACACGGACCTCGTAGAACCCGTTCTGCATAGCGTGTCCTAGGCTCCCGTTCGGCATAAGAGTTCGCGGCCGGCATCCAGGCGCCGGGATACCCTGGAGAGCGTGTACGCAGCCGGGAATGGCTGCCCCACAGCGCCGCGCCGCGTCGAGTTGGCAACTAAATGTGACATGCCGCTAGTCGTGGGCTTTGCCGAACGCAAACGCCACCACGATGACTCCAAAAATCACAATCAGCGCGGCGATGGCGTACATCAATCCGGCCGAGGCCTCGGTGGCGGCGTTCATGGCGCGCACCAGATGGCCTCGGTCAGAGTGCGAGACCTCGCCGTTCATATACATGAGGAAGTAGGCCGCGGCGCCGCCGGCAATCACGATGTAGGCCAGTTTGAGGAAGCCGGGGACTTCGGTGCCGGCCCGCTCCGTAATCCAACCGCCGGCATATTCCTTAATTTCGGGCTTTGTCGGTTCCATGTTTCACACCCTCTTCGAACACTTGCATCTTGATGGCTTCACTTTCCTTGTCCCAATACCCGTCCTTCCAGGAGCGCACGAAGAAGAACACCGCGAGCGCCGCGGAAAGTGCGAAGAACAGATACGCGAAATAAATGCTGGGCCAGGTGTAGTCCCTCATTTTTCGTAATCCTGATCCGGACGCCAGTCTTTGGCGCGGCCGAGAGTCTGGAGGTACGCCACCATGGCGTTGAATTCCTCGGGATTGTTGACGATCCAAGGGAAGGGCGGCATGACGGAGCCTGGCACCAGGTCCCGTGGATTACGAAAATGGGTGCGGTGCCACTGCGTGTCGTACTTGCCGCCGACGCGCGAAAGATCGGGACCGGTGCGCTTGGTGCCGAACATGTGAGGCTTGTCGTAGACGAATTCGTCGGGCGTGGAGATGGGCGAATCGACGCCGCGCCAGCCCGAGCGCTTCGTGTCCGCTACCAGCGTGCGCGTCTGCTGCGTGTGGCAATACCAGCAGCCTTCGCGCACGTAGATGGCGCGGCCTTTGAGCTGGAGTTCTGTGTACGGCTTGAGCCCGGGCGCGGGACGTCCCCAACTCTTGTCCACCAGCGGCGGCACCACAGTGGTCAGCAGTCCGCCGATGAAGAACATAACCAGCGCGCCGGCTACGGCCCAGCCGGCGCTGTTATCGGCTTTACTGAACATATTCTTCCTTCTTTCCGACGATGGTCGCCATAATGTTGTACGAGAACATCACGATGCCGAGGAAGATCATCACGCCCGAGAAGAAGCGCACCAGCCAGATGGGCTGCAGCGCCTTCACGGTGTCGATGAACGGGATCGCGGGGTTGTTCCATTGCCAGCCCTGCCAGAAGCCGCCCAGCCACAGCGTCACAAAGAAGCCGAGGCCGCCCATGATCATGAACCAGAAACTCCAGTTGGCAAGCGTGTCGCTATAGAGTTTGGTGCGCCACATGCGCGGCACGATGTAATAGGTGCCCGCGACGGCGAAGAAGCTGAAGCAGCCCAGCACCGCCATATGCGCGTGTCCCGGAATCCAATCCGTCTTGGAGACGATGGCGCTGACGCTGCGCAGGCTGTGCATCGGGCCCTGGAAGCAGGTCAGCAGGTAGAAGACCGTGCCCGACATGAGGAACTTCAGCGGCACGTTGTCGCGCAACTGATGCCACTGACCCTTCATCGTGGCGAAGAAGTTGTAGACCACGGCCCACACCGGAATCAGCAGCATCAGGCTGAAGGCGATGGCGATGGTTTGCAGCCACTGCGAGATAGGCCCGTGAATCATGTGGTGCGCGCCGGTCCAGACGTAGACGAAGCTCAGCGCCCAAAACCCGATCATGCTCAAGCGGTGGCTATAGAGCGGCGTCTCTGACGATTTCGGAATGAAGTAGTAGGCGATGGCCAGGCCGATGGGCGTGAAGATCAGGCCCACCGCGTTGTGGACGTACATCCAGTTGAGGTTCGCCTGGTTGACGCCGGTGGCGAATTCGGTGGCGAAGTTGCCAGTGAGGTACACGAAAGCGGTCCACAGAATGGTGCCCATGATGTACCACAGCGAGACGTACATTTGCGTGTACTTGCGGGTGGCGATGGTGCCGAAAATATTCACGCCGAACATGATCCAGGCGATGACCACGAGGACGTCCAGCGGCAGCGGCAGCTCCGCGTACTCCAGGCCCTGGTTGTATCCGGCCAGCAGGCAGAACACCGCGCTCAGGATGATCACGTTCCACAGCGCCGCGGTGGCGATGCCCAGCTTTTCACTCCACAACTTCACGCCGCACAGCCGCGGCACGATGTAGTAAGCCAGCCCCATATCGGCGGCCAGAAGCCATCCGAACAGCATCCCGTTGACATGTAGCGGGCGCAGCCGCCCGTAGGAAAGGTACGGCACTGTACCGAGCAGTTCCGGCCAGCAGAACTTAGCGGCGATCGTGATGGCGATAATCCCGACGATGAAGAAGTAGCTGATGGCGCTGATCAGGAACCATTTCGCCGTCGTGTCGGGATGCGCGACGGCCCCCGATCCGGCGCTTTGCACGCCGATTGCGGCGGTGGTGTTATCTTGCGGCATTCTGCGTTACCCATTTCTTCGGATTGATGCTATGGATGAAGTTCACAATGTCCCCCACGTCGTTCTTGCTGAGGCCGTAATCGATCCAACTCGGCATGGCCGTACCCTGCACGCCATAGAGGATGGATTCGAAGAGGCGTCTGTCGTTCACGCTGGCTACAAAGGCTGTATTGCGCAGGTTGCGCGGTTTCGGATTGATGTCGAGTGAGTTCGGCCCCTTGCCGTCCGCTTTGCGTCCGTGGCAGCCGCTGCAGCGATCGAGGAAGATCTGCTCCCCGTGATGAATAGATGCAGGGCTGGAGGCAGCCGGATTGACATCGGGCAGATTGCGCGGCTTCAACTCGCGCGCCGGCTCTTTGGTGAAAGTGGTGAGCACATAGCTCAGGACCGCGCCGGTCTGCTCGGGCTTGAGGATGTTCTTCCACGAAGGCATCGACGTGCCGGCCACGCCTTCCTCAATCGAGTTGACGAAGCGGGCGCGCGGCTTGGAGTTCATGAAGGCGGTCTTGGTGAAGTCGCGCGGCGAGGGATCGAGATACCACGCCACTTTGCCTTCGCCATCGCCATTTTCGCCGTGGCAGCGTTCGCAGAGCGCTTTGTAGGTCTCGGCGGGCGGCATAGCGGGCGGCGGAGTCTTCAGGGAGCCGAGGTAGGCCGAGATGTGGTCGAAGTCCTCGGCGGGGAAGCGGAAGCTCGGCATGATGGAATCGGGAATGCGCGAGCGCGGATTCGTGAAGTGATCCATGAGCCAGGCGTTGTCGCGGATCAGACCTTCGTAGCTGAGGTCGGGAGCGATGCCGCCATCGTGCTGCCCCAGTTTGTGGCAGGCGGTGCAGGCGCGGTCGGTAATCAACTGCTCGCCAGCCTTCTCGCCGGCGGTCCCGGGCGGAATCACTACCGCGATGTTGGCGACGTGGGCCTTGTAGCGGTCGAGCGACGTTTCGGCGAAGTTCACGCCGCGGCGGCTCTTCAGGAACACCACCAGGGCGCGCACGTCGGCCTCGGGCAGATTAAACTTCGGCATGAAGCTGGAGACCAGGTTGGCGCGCGGCTCCACGATGGATTCCCACAGATAGTCGACTTTGAACTTATGGCCGGCCTCGGTGAGATCGGGGCCAAGCGTGCCTTCGCTCATGCCGTCGATCTTGTGACAGCCATAGCAGTTCATGGCGTAGAACAGTTTGCGGCCGCGATTGACGGCGGGCGTGCCGGCAAAATCCTCGCCGGTGTGGCACTGCGCGCAACTGGCCTCCATGTACTCCTTGCCCTTGAGTTTCGGAGCAAGATCTTTGCGCCAGTTCGCCTGGGTCACGTAGCCGGAGAGGGGATCGGGCCAGAATTCGTCCTCGCCGTGGCTGTACTTGGTTTCGAGGCCGCGACCCTGGCCGTCGTGGCAGACGGTGCAGCCGAAATCGGCGAACTTGTGACGGCGCTCCCACGTGCCGTTGCGCTGCACATCGCCCATCGCCGCGGAGTATGGATGCGTCTTCAGCGGTTGGGCATGCCCCGCAAAGCGTGGATCGTCGGCGGCGATGTGGCAGGTGGTGCAGCGGTCCACGCGCGTATCGCCGAAGCTGGTGACGATGGTCTGTTCGATTTTGGGCGACCGCGCTTCGAATTCCGCGCGGTCCGCTTCATTCCTGGTGAGGGACCGCGCCTGTTCGAAGTACGCAGTCTGGTGCCGCTCCCAGCGGTGAAAGAACTGATCGTAGAAGACGACGCCGTGAACGATCAGTACCACAAAGCTCGCAATTGCCAGTGCCAGTCGCATACGCATCAGTCCTCAGAAGGGAGAGACGAAACTCCAGTTCGGTCCCCGGAAGAAGGTCCCGATGATGATAAAAATCACGTTGAGCACCACCAGGGTAAGGAAGAGGGTATTGGCCATCAGGCGCTCTTTGGCGAACCAGCGGCCTACGCCCTGCTTGCCGCGGTCGATATAGGGCACAATCAGCAGCAGCGCCGCCATTGCGCCCGGGATGCCGATACCGCCCCAGAATGCCGAGTAGCTCACCATCTCCTGCAGGCCGAGGAAGTACCACGGCGCCTTGGCGGGATTCGGTGGATGCATGATGTTTACCGGCTCTTCCAGCGGTGCGTTGAAGAACAGGGAGACAGTGAGGATGATGGAGACGGTCAGCACGAACACGAACAGTTCGGCGAGCAGCAGATTGGGCCACGCGTAGACCGTGTCGTCGGGCACGTTGCCGATTTTCGTGAAGGGTCCGCGGACGAAGCCCTGCAGGCCGTAGACGCGCTTTTTGGCAGGTTCCAGCGTCATGGTGGCAACCAAGGTTTCATTCTTAGTAATTGTTAGAAAATAAGTGTCGCAAAAACCCATTTCTGGCCTAGAATGT
>JBDTMZ010000112.1:0-40302 GCA_039934035.1 Candidatus Solibacter sp.
CGGTGGGCGACGACCAGGCGCAGCATCTGGAACTCACGCGCGACATCGCGCAGCGCTTCAACTCCCTATACCCCCTTTACGGCGATACCTTCGTAGTGCCCAACACCAGCCTTCCGACAGTGGGCGCGCGCGTCATGGGCCTCGACGACCCCACCCAGAAGATGAGTAAATCGTCCACTGGAATGGGCCACGCCGTGGCCCTGCTGGATGAACCGGCGAAGATCAAAAAGACCATCATGCGCGCCACCACCGACAGCAATCCGGCGGTGGATTTCGAGACCGCGGGCCCTGGAGTGTTGAACCTGATCTCGATCTACCGGGCATTCTCTGGCGAGGCGGACGACGCCGTGAAAGCGAAGTTCACCGGCATGCGGTATGGCGATCTTAAAAAGACTGTGGCCGAAATGGTGGTGTCCCATCTTGAACCGTTCCAGAAGCGTTACCGTGAGATCACCGCCGATCCCGCGTATCTCGCCGGCGTTCTGCGCGAAGGTGCGGAGCGCGTCGCCCCCATCGCCAACGCGACCGTTCGCACCGTAAAAGAACGCATGGGCCTCTACACGTAGGCCGGCATGCTGGCCGGCTATTTCCAGCTACTCCGCCGGAATCGCAACTACCGGCTGCTGTGGTTCGCCCAGATTGTCAGCGAAATGGGCGACTGGTTTTACGCCCTGGCCGTTTACAGCCTGCTGCTGGAACTGACCGGCAATAAGGCTCAGGCTGTCGGACTCGCCGTGGTGCTGCAGGTTTTACCCAGCACGTTCGCCGCGCCGACTGCGGGAGTGCTCAACGACCGCATCAGCCGCAAGCGCATCATGATCGGCGCCGATATTGGGCGCTTCTTCATCGTACTGGGCATGCTGCTGGTGCGCACGCCTGGCATGGTGTGGCTGGTTTATCCGCTGCTGCTGGTGGAAACGCTGGGCGCGGCGTTTTTCGAACCCGCGCACAGCTCCGTGATACCCAACATCGTGGAGGAAAAAGAAGTCCTTGCCGCCAACACGCTCGCCTCGATTACCTGGAGTTTCAATCTAGCCGCGGGCTCGGCATTAGGTGGACTCGCCGCTGTGTGGTTCGGGCGCGACATGGTTTTCGTGCTCAACGCTTCTTCGTTTTTGCTTTCCGCGTGGCTGATCCGCCGCATGAACTTCACGGAGCCGCACATGGCCAACCGGCCGCCGTTCCGCGCTTCCGAACTGGTGGAGTTCACGCCAGTGCTGGAAGGCGTGCGCTACCTGCGGCGCGATCCGCGGCTCTTCGCCACGCTATTTGTGAAGGGCGGTATCGGACTGCTGGGCGCTAACAACGTCCTGCTGCCGATTCTCGGCGAGCGCGTCTTCCCCGTAAAGCTGGAAGGCCTGGATCACAACCGCGCCGCCATGCTGGGGATGAGTATGTTGATGGGTGCCCGCGGCCTGGGTTCGCTGCTCGGCCCGCTGATCGCCGGCCTGTGGAGTGGCGAAAGCCAGCATCGTCTGCGCCTGGGAATTCTCGGGGGCTTCCTGCTCTCGGCCGCGGGATACGTGTGCCTGGGCGGCTCAACGTCGCTGGCTGTCGCCCTCTGCGCGGTCACGGTAGCGCATGCGGGGAGTTCCACCAACTGGGTCTTTTCGAGCACGCTCCTGCAGGTTTACACGGAAGACCGTTTCCGCGGGCGCGTCTTCAGCGCCGATTTCGGTATTTGCATGCTGGGCATCTCGGCCAGCAGCTACCTGGCTGGAGTGGCCATCGATTGGGGCGTGGCGCCGCGCAGCTTTGCCGTAGGCATGGGGCTGGTAATGCTGCTGCCGGCCGCCGCATGGGCAGCGGCATTGCGGCGTACTCGCTGAGCCGCCGTGCGCCTCCGCACCTTCTCTGCCCCCCATCGCGCGGTACCGCGCCGTCCGATCCTATTACAATGAATGAAGATGCGACTCTTCTTCGCCCTCGTGTGTCTGACTTCCGTCGCATACGCCCAGTCCTCCGCGCCCTCCATCACCGGCGCCACCCCCGCCACGGTTGACGCAGGGGGAGAGCCTTTCACGCTCACCGTCAATGTCAGTGCGTTCATTCCGGGCGCAGTGGTGCGCTGGGCTGGAATCGCCCTGACCACCACATATGTGAACGACACCACGTTGAGCGCGACGGTGCCGGCCAACCTCACCGCGATCTGCGGAAAATACCTGCTGACGGTCACGAGCCCACAGTCGACCACGGCAACCGGCAGTTTCCCGTATATCGTGAAACCGGTGCTGACCTCCATTTCTCCCAACATTGTGGCCGCAGGCACCAATGGCGCCGGAATGACTGCCGTCGGCTTGGGCTTCTCATCGAACGTCTATCTGACGCTAATCGCCTCCGGCAAGACCACCAATCTCCAGACGGGGTACACAGGGTCCACCACCACGCTCACCGCATTTGTGCCGGCCAGCGCGCTGGATGGAGTGTTTCCGACTGCCTCCCTTTTCGTCACCGACCCCACGACGGGCGCGGTCTCGCAGACGCTTGCCATTACCCTAACCTTTGCGTCGGTCACCGCAATTTCGCCAAACCGCATTCAGGCTGGAATTGACACCTTCACGCTGCTGGTGGGCGGGAGCAATTTCGTGCCAGGCGCAGTCGTATTGTTCCAGGGCTCCACCCTGGTGACGAAGTACGGTTCGGCCAACATTCTCTCCGCCACCGTGCCCGCCGCCCTGGTGCACGATGAAGTGCCCGGCGGGATTGGGATTCAGGTGAAAAATCCCGGCACCGCGCCAACCAACAGCATCAAGCTCGTGATCGACCCCAACCCCTTCGGCACGCAACTCATTTCGTTGAGCCCAGACCACGCAGTCGCCGGCGGTCCCAGTGTGACGGTGACGGCGACCGGCGAACGCTTCGTACCAAGCTCCATCGCGAATTGGGTCCGCACGCCACTGCCCACCACCTTCGTCAGCAGCACTCAGTTGACGTTCACCGTGCCCGTGGACCTGGTGGCGATAGAAGGCGTCGCTCCCATCACGATTGTGACGCCAGGACTGGCGAATTCCAATTCGCTCAGCTTTCCCGTGGTAAGAGTCTCCCCCACGATTTCCAACAGGGGCGATGGGATCAGTCCGGCCAGCGCCGTGGCGGGCGGACCCGCCTTCACTCTGACGGTGAACGGCGATGGCTTCGTTCTGGCATCACAAGTCACGGGACTGGCGGGCGCCACCACGACGTACGTCAGTCTGAATCAATTGAAAGTCAATGTCCCGGCCAGCGCCATTGTCAATCCCGGGCAATACCCGCTCCGCGTGCAGAATCCCGGTCCGGTGCTCTCACCGCAGGCTCCCATCTTCACAGTCACCACGGTGGCGCCGTCGATCACAGGGTTGAATCCCTCCACCGCGATTGCGGGCGGTCCGGCATTCACGCTCACCCTCACCGGCAGCAGTTTCGTGCCGGCGGCGAAGGTGTACTGGAATGGAGATGTACTGGCCACCACCAGCGGCACCACGACCCAATTGACGGCGCAGGTACCGGCCACGCTGATTGCCACGGCGGGCACCGCTAAGATCACGGTCTCGAACGATGGGACGGCGTTCTCGAACGAACTGCCTCTGCCGATCGCGTCGACGCTGGTGCCGTCGCTTTCCAGCCTGTCACCGAGTTCGACCATGCCGGGCGCACAGCCTTTCACATTAACCGTCAACGGCGCGGGGTTCACGTCGAATACCACCGTGCAGTGGAACGGCACGACCATCCCCAGCAAGTTCGTTAACGCGGCGCAGTTGACTGCCAGCGTGACGGCATCGCTGGTCGCGGCGGCGGGCACGGCGAACGTCTCGGTCACCAGCGAAAACGGCGCGTCGGGTGCGCTGGTGTTCTCGATTGTGCCTGCTCCTCCGGCTACGACCAGCGCGGGAGTGGTGAACGCCGCGAGTTCGCTGCCGGCCATCGCACCCGGCGCGCTGATTGCGATCTATGGCACGAATCTGGCCGGCGGTCTGGCGCAGGCCGATAAGACGCCGCTGCCCACCACACTGGACGGCACGTCGGTAACCATCGATGGCGCCAAAATTCCGCTGTTGTTCGTGAGCTCCGGGCAGGTCAACGCGCAGGTGCCTTACGAGACGAAACCGGGCACGGTGAAACTGGCGGTCCAGGCGGGCAGCGGGAACAGCGCCCCGGTGGACATCCAGGTAGCGGCCACCGGTCCGGGCGTATTCTCGCCCCTGCAGAGCAATCATGTGCTGGCCTTGAATCTGGCGGATGCGACGTTGAACAGCGCGCAATCGCCAGCCAAAGTGGGGCAATATGTAACGGCTTACCTGACAGGACAGGGCGCCGTTAACCCTGCCGCGCCCACCGGAGATGTCGCGCCATCCGATCCACTATCCCTGCCGGTGGCCGCGGTCCAGGTCAAGATCGGCGGCAAGCTCGCGACACTGCAATTCGCCGGCCTCGCTCCTGGCTTCGTCGGGCTGATGCAGATGAACATTCTGATTCCCGATGTCCCGGCGGGCGAACTGCCGTTCGAAGTATCGGTCGGCGGCGTCAGCGCCGCGTCCACCGTGATCTCGGTAGGCGCGAACCGTTGAACGATACGTAGAGCCGCCTGCATCAGGGTGGAAGGTGGCACGCGGGGATATCAGTGCGTTGCGGGACAGGCATTCGTGCCTGGGTACCCTCTGGGTCCGCCTTTCAGGCGGCGTGAACCTGACATACGACAGCCCCGGCAATCGTCGTCCCGGGGAGCCCTCCGCCAGCCTGTCCGCGTGAAAAGGCACCCTCAGCCCTTAAGCCCGTACAACCTCGCGCCAAGCCCAACATCAGGGGGTGTTCCTTTGCGCCCCTAGCGGCGAACTCTTCATTTCGTGCTCCAGCCATGCCTTTGCGAAGCTCCAATCGCGTCTGACCGTCTGCACGGATACGCCGAGCGCTTCTCCAGTCTCCTCTATGCTCAAACCACAGAACACGCGGAGTTCCACCACCTTCGCTTTCCGGGGGTCGTGTTTTGCCAAGGCCTCGAGCGCATCATCCAGCGCCACCAAGCCGCGATCCTTCTCAGGGACGACGACCAGCCCCTCATCGAGAACAACCTTATCCGAGCCTCCGCCCCGCTTTGCTGCTCCCCGCGCGCGCGCCGCATCCACCAAAATTCGCCGCATCATCTGGGCCGCCAGGGCGAAGAACTGGCTCCGGTCCTCGAAACTCACCCCGGCTGCGTCTATCAGCCTCAGGTACAACTCGTTGACAAGCGCCGTCGGCTGTAGGGAGTGACCGGGCCGCTCGAGCGCCATCCGCTTCCGCGCGATCCGCCGTAATTCCGCATAAACGGCAGGCGCCAATTCATCCAGAGCTCGTTTGTCACCTGCGCTCCACGCCCGAAGCAGTTTCGTAATCGGCGGCAAGCACCCTTCATCCATAACTACCTGACGAATCTTATCAGACCACCGGTGGCGGCAGTTCGAAAAATTTCCCGCCGCGCGTGGCGGATTCGGCTGCCTGAATTCGCTTAAGGGGGTGGAGGCGAAACAAACGCTATGACGATCCGAACCGCTCCAGTGGCAGCTACTTTCCTACTTGCGGCGGTGATGACCGCTCAGGACCGCACCGCTGCAACCGAATGCGTGATCATACACACCAGCGGCGACTACACGATTCCTGCTGGGGTTCTCCTCTCCAGCCGGCAAACCACACAGCGCATTTTCAAGCGCGCGGGGTTTCGAATTGTCTTTACATCCTCTAAGGTCGAACTGAAGCGCAGCAAATGCATTCCGATCCAGGTGGAGTTCACCGCGAAGGAACCGGCCGGCAACCTTGCCCATTCCCTCGCTTACGCGTTGCCGTTCCAGGACGGCAGCACGCAGATTCGAGTATTCCTGGCGCGTGTGCTGCGATCTCCCTGTGCCATTGAATGCGGTATTCGCCTCGGCTACGTGCTCAGTCATGAGATCGGCCACGTACTCGAGGGCATAGACTACCACTCTGAGAAGGGCGTCATGAAAACCGCTTGGGAAAAGACTGACTTCGCCCAAATGGGGAGGGACGAGCTCGCTTTCCATCAGGACGACGTCGAACTGATGCACGCGGGGGCCGCCGCGAAGTTGCGCCGTTCCCTGGAAGCCCGTACGCGGTAAGCTGCGATCACCGGAGTGGCGCTCGTATCGTGCCACCCCGGTCAGGGATGTAGTAGTCTTAAAAATCCACTCGGACGGTGGCGATGAGTCCAGAGCGATGGCAGAAGGTCGAGGGGTTGTACCATGCGGCCCTTGAGAAGGACGCCAAACAGCGTATCGCATTCTTAGCCGAACAGGCGGACGGGGATGAAGAACTCCTACGCGAAGTTGAGTCGCTGATCGCCAAGGGCTCCGGGACCGGATCTCTGGACCTTCTGGCCTGGAATGGCGCCGCGAGCCTGACGGAGACTGCCTCTGGGGAGCAGCTTCCTGCCGGGACGAAGTTAGGTCCATACCTTATCGAGGGGCTGCTCGGCGCTGGCGGGATGGGCCAGGTCTACAAAGCCCGCGATACACGCCTGGATCGGCCCGTGGCGATCAAAGTGTCGAACCAGCGATTCAGCAACCGGTTCGAGCGTGAGGCTCGATCGATCGCCGCATTAAACCACCCCCATATCTGCACACTTTACGATGTGGGTCCGAACTATCTCGTGATGGAGTTGGTGGAGGGGGAGAGTCTTGAGTCAAGGCAAGGAAAGGGCCGCCTCGCCCTGGAAGTAGTCCTGCGCTACGGCGCTCAGATCGCTGGGGCCCTGGCGTCAGCGCATGCCAGGGGAATTGTCCACCGCGATCTCAAACCGGGCAACATCATGGTGACTAAGTCTGGCATCAAGGTTCTGGACTTCGGCTTAGCGAAACAAATCGCTTCCGACGATGGCCTGACAGCCACTCACGCCATCATTGGCACGCCGGCATATATGGCGCCGGAGCAAATGGAAGGCAAGCCCAGCGACATCAGGACGGACATTTTCGCCTTGGGTCTTGTGCTATACGAAATGGCCGCCGGCAAACGGCTACCCATCGGGCAAAACAAGAATTTGGGATTGGAAGGGCTTCCGCCTCAATTCGCTCACGTGGTGCGCCGTTGCCTCGATGACGATCCGGACAATCGTTGGCAATCGGCTCGCGATCTGAAGGCGGAACTGGAGTGGACTGCAAATCCAGACGACCGCTGGCAGACGGCGAGCGACCTGAAGCGCGAGTTGCCCGGCAATCCGGCGCCCGCGGGCGTGCGCGCAAAAAACGCGCCGACATGGATGTGGCCGGCCATGGCCGGGCTAACGTGTATCGCTGCAATAGCTAGCGCAGGGTACTTCAGTAAGGCACCGAACCGGGAGACCGTAGTCCGCTCCGCAATTCTCCCGCCCGACAAGGGAGCCTTCAACCTTGAGGGGAAGAACGGTCCGGCGGCCGTGTCGCCCGACGGTAATAGCATCGCGTTCGTGGCTACGGTCGAAGGCCGCTCGTCGTTGTGGGTGCGATCGCTGCACGATTCGCAAAGCCGCGAGCTACCCAAGACGGAGGGCGGCTACTTTCCCTTCTGGTCCCCTGACAGCTTGAATATCGGTTTTTTCGAGAACGGATCGTTGCGGCGGATCCAAGTGGCGGGAGGCTCTCTCGAAACGATTTGTGCAGTTCAGGATGCCAGGGGAGGTTCCTGGGGCGCTAATGGCGACATCATTTTTGCCAACAGCCGGAGGAGCGCGATTTATCGTGTCTCCGCTTCGGGTGGCGATCCCATTCAGGTAACGCGCCTCCAGGAACTTGTGACCAGCCACCGGTGGCCGTCGTTCCTGCCAGACGGCAAGCACTTTTTATACCACAGCTCACCAACCGGAGCGGCACATATATTGAACGAGATTCGGTTTGCTTCCCTGGATGGTAAGGAAGACCGTCCCGTGATGAAGGGAAAATGGAGTTCTAACGCCACCTTCGCAGCGGGGCGGCTGGTTTATTTCAAGATGGGCTCGCTATTCGCGCAACCTTTTGATGCGGTCGGCGGCAAGTTGTCGGGAGAAGCCGTACGCTTGGCGGATTCGGTGAATTTCCTGGCCTGGTTCTCCGCGGCGTCCTTTTCCGTTTCTGAGAAAACTTTGGTGTTCGAAGCGGGAGGCGGATGGTCCGGTGGCGAGCTCACTTGGTTCGACGCGAGTGGCAAGGAGATCGGCCAGTTGCGGTCCGGGGAGCAGTACAGTGCATTTCGCATCTCTCCCGATGAGAAGAAGGTCCTGGCGATTGCCTATTCGGCGCAGGGTACGCCTGAGCTATGGACCATCGATGTCGAGAGGGGTGGGAGGACTCCAGCGGTATCGCGCGTGCAGGATTCGCCGTTGGCCTGGTCTCCGGATTCGAAAAGCTTCCTGTATACCGGCGAGGTCCAGGGCTCCATGGGGGTTTTCAAGAAATCCGTCTACGGAACCGACGTTCCGCAACGGGTGCTCACCGGATCGAAAGTATTGGGATTCGCCGACTGGTCTCCTGATGGACACACCGTCGCATTCGCGGAATTCAATTCGCGCTCCAACAACTATCATATTTGGTTAGCTCCTGCGTCGGGAGAGGGCAATGCCCGAATCCTGCTGAATACGCCTTTTACGGATGCTCGCGCACGATTCTCGTCTGATGGAAAATGGCTGACATTCGATTCCGACGACACGGGGGGCTGGGAGGTTTACGCAGTGGCGTTGCAGGGTGCCACCCGGAGGTGGCAGATCTCCTCCGGAGGGGGGACGTTCCCCGTGTGGAGTTTTGACGGGCGGACGATCTATTACGAGACGCTCGATGCGGCGGTGGCGGAGACGCCGGTACTCGTGCGGGGCGAGGAATTAGTCATCGGCAAGAGCCGGAGGCTTTTCCAGCCGCCGTTCAAACTCAGCCCGAACCGCGCATTTGACGTCGGTGCCGACGGGCGCTTCCTGGTGGCGGTCTCTCCGAAGGCCGCTTTCAGGTCCCTGACCTTGGTGGCCAACTGGGCGTCGGAATTGAGCAAGAAGTGAGGGCGGCGAAAGCGCATTGGAAATGAAGGTTTACTGCACTCGGAACGCCGGCCCAGAACTCCAATGGCTTCCAGGAATGCGGCCTGACGGCCCTGGCGGAGATCCCACACAAATGCGACATGAAACCAGGCGGGCTATCAGCCTCAGGTACAACTCATTCACAAGCGCCGTCGGCTGTAGGGAGTGACCGGGCCGCTCGGGCGCCATCCTATTCCCAGCGATCCGCCGTATCTGTTCGTAAACTGGCGCACGCGAGTGCGGTGATTTCGAGCTTGGGTGGATCGACGGCTTATTCCCAGAAACAGATCGCGGCAAACCGCCGGAACGCGCGCAAATTGCCGCTGGAACCGCACCCGCACCATCCCTGCCGCTCAACCTGCGGGAACCGTCCCTGTTCCGCCCCTAACTCTATGTCCCCAAATCACTTCCTCCCAAATTGGCTTCGTTCCGCCAACCCGCGGCGTAGGTAGACCATCCTTGTCAGCCGTTGGCGGTCCTCTTGGCGTATGCGAGGGACATGCCTCCTTGTCCGGAACGCAAAACCGTGCCCGGTCTGCACGGGTAAAAGTCCTGTGCCACTATGAAGAGACGTCATGACTCTAGCCTTGCGTATCGTTCCGGCCATCAGCATTCTTTTGCTGGCCGCCGCTCTGAGTTCGCAGCCCGCGCCGCGTGAACAGGTGGGACCGCTGCCAGGCGGCGCGTTCCTGTTGAATTCCGGCTGGGTTATCGATCCCGAGGGCCGCCAGATTCCCCTGGACACGCTGCCCATGGCCTCCGCTCTCACCCCGGACGGCAAGTACCTTCTGGTGTTGAACGGCGGGTACAAGCCGCCTTCGATCTCGGTGATCGATACGGCAAGCGGCACGGTCACCGGCTCCGTCCCGGTGGCCGACGGATGGCTGGGACTCGCCATTTCCCCGAAGGGGGACATGGTGTACGTGAGCGGCGGGTCGAAGGCGGCGATCTTTGAATTCACCTTGGCGAACGGCGCCCTGAGAGCGGCGCGCACCCTGACGGTGGTGCCCGAAGCGCAGCGCAGCAAGGCCGATTTCGTGGGCGACGTAGCCTTCTCGCCGGACGGCAGACTGCTCTACGCGGCCAACCTTTATCGCGACTCTATCGCCGTGCTGAATCCGCAGTCCGGCCTGGTAATCGGACAGGTCAAGACGGGACGCCGCCCGTACCGCATTCTCTTCCACCCCGATGGCAAGAGCTTCTTCGTCAGCCACTGGGCGGACGGCACGGTGGGCCAGTACGACGTGGCCAGCAACAGCGCCATGGGCTCGGCGGTTCGCGTCGGCGCTCACGCCAGCGACCTGGTATGGCGCTCGGGCGCAACTGAGACGGCAAGCGACGAAGCCCCGCAGTATACCGGCCGCATCTTCGTAGCGGCGGCGAATACCAATAACGTGTTCAGCCTGGGCGTAACGGCCGGCAAAGAAGTCAACATCATTGAGACCGTCAATATCGCCATGACGCCGCGCCAACCGATGGGCATGACGCCTTCGGGCCTCGGCTTGAGCGCGGACGGGAATCGCCTGTACGTTACCTGCTCGGATGCCAATGCAGTGGCCGTGGTGGACGTGGCGGAAGCGCGCAGCCGCGTGGCCGGCTTCATTCCCACGGGCTGGTATCCCACCGCGGTGCGTGGGCTCGCCAACGGAACCATGGTGGTGTTGAACGGCCGCGGACTGCGATCCTACCCCAACGCGCAGAGCGGCCCGAATCCCACCAAGTCGGAAGTTCTGGTCCATGCGGGCGAAACGGCGCGGCGCGCGCTGCAGTTTGTCGGACGGATGCAGACTGGCACGGCATCGTGGATTGAGCCCTTCACCGTCCGTCAACTATCGGAATGGACCGCCAAGACCCTGGCCAACTCGCCCTATCGCGATTCCAAGCTCGACGAGCAGAGCCCCCTGCCCAAGATCGAGCATGTGATCTACATCGTGAAGGAGAATCGCGCCTACGATCAGGTGCTCGGCGACATGAAGGAAGGCAACGGCGACGCGTCCCTGGTGCTGTTCGGCGAGAACGTGACGCCCAACCACCACAAACTGGCGCGTGAGTTCGTGCTGCTCGACAATTTCTACGTGAATAGCGATGTGTCGGCGGACGGGCACAACTGGTCCACCGCGGCCATCTCGCCCGATTACGTGCAGAAGCTGTGGCCCAGCCAGTATGCCGGGCGGCGCGGCGTATACGATTTCGAAGAGGAAGATCCCACTTCCCTGCCCCCTGCCGGATATCTGTGGACCAATGCGGCCGCGGCCGGAATTTCGCTGCGTAATTTCGGCTACATGGTGAATAACAAGGCCAACGCCGCGCCAGCAACAGAGCAGATCACCAGCGTGCGCGACCCGGTGCTCGCCAAGGTGACCAACCGTATGTATCGCGGCTTCGATCTCGATCATCCCGACGTCGAACGCGTGAAGGTCTTTTTGGCCGAATTCGCGGAGTACGAGAGAACCGGCACCATGCCGCGCCTGATCCTGATGCGCCTGGGCAATGATCACACTTCGGGAATTTCGGCGGGCAAGATCGCGCCGCTCTCTGCCGCCGCCGACAACGATTACGCTCTGGGACAACTGGTGGAAGGCGTCTCGAAATCGAAATTCTGGGGCAGCACCGCGATCTTCGTCCTGGAGGACGACGCGCAGAATGGTCCTGACCACGTGGATTCGCACCGCTCGCCGGCCTTCGTGATTTCCCCCTGGGTGAAGCGCCACGCCGTGGATAGCAGCATGTACAACACGACATCGATGTTGCGCACCATGGAATTTCTACTGGGCTTGCGGCCCATGACGCACTTCGATGCGGGGGCGCGGCCCATGACGTCCGCCTTCCAGAACCGGCCCGATCCGGCTCCGTACGCCGCGGAGAAGCCGCGTATTTCGCTGGAAGAAAGAAACCCTGCGGCGGCCCCGACGGCACCCCGCGCAGCGCTGATGCGCTTCGAAGAGGCCGATGAAAACGACGATGACGAACTGAACGCCATCCTGTGGCGGGCGATCCGCAAGGAAGCGCCGCCACCTCCGATGCGCAGCATTTTCGCCCGCTAGCGGGACGTAGGACGATAGAGATCGGGGCTATGGCCCCCCAGTCGAAAAACGCATGCCTCAAATCAATCTGTGCTTTCTGTGGCACATGCACCAGCCGTTCTATAAAGACCTCGCTTCCGGCGAGTACAAGCTGCCGTGGACGCGTATGCACGCGCTCAAGGACTACTACGGCATGGTGCGCATTCTGGAAGAATTCCCGCTGGTGAAGCAGACGTTCAACCTGGTGCCGAGCATGATGGCGCAAGTGGAAGAATACGCGTCGGGCGAAGCGCGCGATCCGTTCCTGGATCTGGCGCTCAAGCCGGCGGAAAGCCTGACGGCGGAAGAGCGCCACCACCTGCTGCAACACTCGTTCTATTCCGACCCGGGCCACATGATCTACCGCTACCCGCGGTATGGCGAGTTGTTCGATGCGCGCAACGCGCAGGTCACTTCGGGCGCGCGCGATATGTTCAGCCCCCAGGAATTGCGCGACGTACAAATGTGGAGCCAGTTGGCCTGGTTCGACGAAGAGTTCCAGGAGCACGATCCGGAAGTACGCGCCTGGATCGAAAAAGGCCGCAATTTCACGCTCGACGATCAACGCCGCATGGGCGAAAAACAGCGCGAAATTATTGGCCAGGTACTGCCTGCCTACCGGCGCTTGGCGGAGTGCGGACAGGTTGAGATTTCGACCACGCCTTTCTACCACCCGATCCTTCCCCTCCTCTGCGATTCCAATATCGCGGCGGTGGCGCACCACAACGTGCCGCTGCCGCCGCGCTTCCGCTACCCGGACGATGCGCGCCGTCAGTTGCAGATGGCGCGCGACTATGTCGAGCAGCACTTTGGAGTCGCGCCCGTCGGACTATGGCCTTCCGAAGGCTCGGTTTCGGACGAAGTCTTCGCGCTGGCCAGCGAGTTGGGCTTCGAGTGGGCGGCCACCGATAGCGGCGTGCTCGACCGCACCCGGCAGCAGGCGGTCGGCGTGGAGGGACTCTACCGCCCTTATGAATGGCGGCAGAACGGCCGCACCATGCGCCTGATCTTCCGCGATCATTTCATGAGCGACCTGATCGGTTTCGTCTATTCCAAAATGGACGCGGCCCAGGCGGCCTCGGATTTCATCGATCGCATGCGGCAGAATTGCGCCGGGATTCTGGCCAGCGGACGCGATGCATTGGTGCCGATCATCCTGGATGGCGAGAACGCGTGGGAATACTATCACCGCAACGGCCGTCCCTTCCTGCGCGAGTTGTACCGCAGAATCAGCGAGGAGCACGGCATGTGCGCGGTGACCGCCAGCGAGGCATTCCGCATGATGGCGCCGGAGCCGTTGGACCATATTTTCCCGGGCTCGTGGATCAACGCCAATTTCGATATCTGGATCGGCGCCGAAGAGGACAACCAGGCGTGGACGCAGTTGTTGCGCGCCCGCGCCACCTACGACGCCACCAGTGGTGTGCCGGAAGAGCGCCGCCGCCTGGCCTACGAGGAACTGCTGATCGCCGAGGGCAGCGACTGGTGCTGGTGGTACGGACCCGAGCACCACACCGATAACGCCCTGGAATTCGATCAGCTCTACCGCAGTCACCTTGCCAACGTCTATCGCTTCCTGAATCTGGCCCCGCCCGAGGAACTTTCGCGGCCCATTTTGCGGATTGCCACGCCCGACGTGCGGGTGGCGCCCACCGGCGCGATTTCCCCGCGCATCGACGGCGAAGTGAGTTCCTATTTCGAGTGGCTGGGCGCCGGGCAGTATCGCGTGGACGAACGCTCCGGCTCAATGCACGGGAAGAAATTCCTGATCCAGGAAGTCTTCTTCGGCAGCGACGGGGACCATCTTTTTGTGCGCGTGGATTTTCGGCCCGGCACCGAACCCGTCGTGGCGGGCATGGAAGCCCGAATAGTGGTGCAGTCGCTGGATAGGGCGCCGGCGCAGCATGTCACGATCCGGCTCGCCGCCGGCGCGGCGTTCACGAGCGATGACATCCAATGTGCGTTTTTGCGCATTCTGGAACTGCGCTTCCCGCTTGTCGCGGCGCAGGCGAACGATGGCCGCGGACTGCGCTTCCAGCTTTCGCTCTGGCAGGGCGGGCTGCCGGTGGACGCCGTGCCCCAGCAGGGCTGGATCGAGATGGCCACCACCAGTCCGGCGGAGATGGCCGGGTAGCAGCCGTGTTAGACTGTAAAAGTTATGGCAATTCCGAATGTAAAGCGTTTCCGGCCCTTCTGCCCGGTCTGCAATGATAGCTACACGCTGATGGCAGTTCTGCCGCAAAGCGCCAATGTCGATCAGTACCTGGCGGAAGCGGTATCGCGCCACGATCACAAAGCGTTCACCGATTCTAAATCCTTGCACACCAAGGTTCGCGTCGGTCAGCAGAAGCAGCAGAAGAAGAAGTAGTTCCAGGTTCGTTCGCGTGCGGCGAGGCGGTATTCCCGCTTCGCCGCGCGAGGCAAATCCCCGCTACATTCTCGCCTGCAGGTTCTTCAACGCCCGCAAACCTTCCTGAGCCACTTCCGGATCAGGGTCCCTGCTCACCTTCTCCAGGTGCGCCACACTCTCGCTGTCTCCACTCACCGCCAGCACCCGCGCCAGACCAATCTTTTCGTCCTTCGTTCCTCCGGCTAGCGGCGCATACAACGCGTTGCGTGTGCTCTTGTCGCGTGCGGCTTCGGTCAGGAACGGCACGGCTGAGCCTTTATAGGCGCTGGAATTGAGATTATTGATCAGAAATTGCAGCGGGCTGAACTCGCTGATTTCCGTGCGCCCCAACATCACCAGGGCAAACGCCAGCGACACACGCGTCGCGGGCTTGCCCTCTTCCTTCCACGCCTGCTCCAGCATGGCACCGTCCGACGGAGTGCGTAAGCGCGCGAAACCCTCGGCGGCGGCGGCCCTCAGCCGTTCATCCTTATCGCTCATGTACTGCTGAAATACGGGGCGCGCGGCGGGGTCCGCCAGCATCGCCAATGAACCCAGCGCGGCGCGGCGGACCTTGGCATCCTTAGTCCGTTTCAGCACGCCCATCAGGTCCGGCGCGGCCTCGCGAGTCCGCAGGACACCGGTAGTCTCGATCGCCGCGATCTGCACCTTGGAGTTCAAATCGTTAAGCAGAAACGTGATCTTCGGACCGGACGCTTCGTCGCGAATCTTCTGCAGCGCCACCAGCGATTCGTACAGCACATCGGTATCTTTGGTGCGCAGCGCTTCGATCAGGTCGGGTACCGCGCTCTTTCCGCGCAGAATTCCCAGCGCACGAGCCGCGTTGGCCCGCGCCGGCATGCTGCCTCCGCCCCGCGCCAGCGAACCCAGCGCGGCCACCGCATCCGCCCGAGCCACCACGTAGGAATCGATCACCTGATCGTTGGTATCCGTGAAGCGGCCCTTAATGCTGGACACTCCCCGCTTTAGCGAGCCGCCGATTCCGGTCTGGACATAGCCGGGCAAATAGAAATCCACGATGCCGTCGGTGGCTTCGATCTGCACGTCCGAGGTGTTGTCGTGCGTGGCTTGAATCAGCGCGTCCAGCGCGCGCGCGGCAGTCAATTGTTTGACCGCTTCGACACGCACGTCGGTCTTGGGGTCCTTGAGGAATTCTGTCAATTGCGGAATCGCGGAACTGCCGCCTTTGCCGATTTCCCGAACGTCTTTGGGGCGGACCTCCTGGGCGTGGAGAGCGGAAAGCAGGGCAAACGCGGCGAAGTACTTGCGCATATTCGTAGTATCTCGTGAGATAAGACGCGGCGCAGGCGTGAAAAGGCGAACCGGCGCACCTACTCGTGGCGCAATGCGAGCAGTGGGTCGATGCGCGAGACGGGCCACGACATCCGCGGCCCGTCCCGCCTGTCAGCTAGAAATTCACGATGGAAGCAAAGCCACCGGCATCGAGGGCCGCGCCCCCTACCAGCACGCCATCGATCTCCGGCTGCGCCATGAGCGATTTCGCATTGTCCGGCTTCACGCTGCCGCCGTAGAGAATGCGCATCGCGTCAGCCGCGTCCTTGCCGAATTTATTGCGCACCTGCGTGCGGATGGCGCGATGGGTGTCGGCGGCGATGTCCGGCGTGGCGGTCTTCCCGGTGCCGATGGCCCAGACCGGCTCGTACGCGATCACGATCTTCGCGAATTGCTGTTCCGTGAGCCCCGCGATGCCTTTTGCGAACTGCCCGGCGAGCACCGTTTCCGTGTTGCCGCTCTCGCGGTCCGCCAGCAGTTCGCCGACGCACACGATGGGAGTCAGGCCGTATTCCAGCGCGGCCAGCGTGCGCTTCAGCACCGTCTCGTCCGTCTCGGCGAAATACTGCCGGCGTTCGCTGTGCCCGATGATGGCGTGGCTGACGCCCACGGCGTTCAACATCGGGCCCGAAATCTCGCCCGTGAACGCGCCTTCTTTCGCCCAGCCGATATTCTGTGAACCCACGCGAATATTCGACCCCTTAACGGCGTCGACGGCCGCGGCGAGATTCGTGAAGGGAGGACAGATCACGATCTCACAGTGCGAGGACTTCTCGACCAGCGGCCGGAACTTCTCGAAGAATGCAGTGGTTTCGGCGGGCGTCTTGTACATCTTCCAATTGCCCGACATGACAGGTGTTCTCATAAAATTTGTGCCAGAAAGCTCTCGCCCTTAGTGAGCCGCGCGCCGAAATTTTCGGCGACCGTCTGACCGATATCGCTTAACGAACCGCGCACGCCAAGGTCTACACCCGGCCGCACTCTCGGCCCGGAGACCAGCAGCGGAACGTACTCGCGGCTATGGTCGGTCGAAGGCGTAGTGGGGTCGCAGCCGTGGTCCGCGGTGAAAATCGCCAGATCTCCATCGCCCAGCCGGCTCTGCAGCTCGGGCACCCATGCGTCGAACTCTTCCAAGGCTTCTCCGTAGCCTTCCACGTCGTTGCGATGACCGTATTGCTGGTCAAAATCCACCAGGTTTACGAAGATCATGCCGCGATCCATTTCCGCCATGGCTTCGAGCGTTTTCGCCATTCCCTCGGTGTTGTTCTTGGTCTTGGTTGAATCGAGAATGCCGCGGCCCAGAAACACGTCAAAAATCTTGCCCACACTGTGAATCAGCACGCCGCGATCGTGAAGTTGATCGAGCAGCATGCCGGCGGGCGGCGGCACCGCATAATCGTGCCGGTTGGAAGTCCGCATGAACTTGCCGGGGCTGCCGGTGAAGGGGCGCGCGATCACGCGGCCCACTTCGTTCGGCCCGCGCAGAATGTCGCGCGCCGTATCGCACATGCGGTAGAGTTCCGGAATCGGAATCACTTCCTCGTGCGCGGCGATCTGAAACACGCTGTCCGCCGAGGTGTAAACGATGGGCGAGCCCGTCCGCATATGCTCTTCGCCCAATTCCTTGATAATCTCCGTGCCCGAAGCCGCCTTGTTACCCAGCGACCGGCGCCCGGTGCGGCGCTCGAATTCCTGCATCACATCCGGAGGGAACCCGTTGGGATAGAGCGGAAACGGTTTCTCCAGATGAATGCCCACCATTTCCCAGTGTCCCGTCGTGGTGTCCTTGCCGGGCGATGCCAGCGTGCATTTCCCATAAGCGGCGCCGGGAGCGGCGGCTGGCTCGATTCCCTGGAGCGGCGCGATGTTGCCCAGGCCGAGTCGCGCCATGTTCGGCAACCGTATGCCGCGCAAGCGCGCGATGTTGCCGAGCGTGTTGCTGCCGGAATCGCCGTACTGTGCCGCATCGGGCATTTCGCCGATGCCTACGCTATCCAGGACTATCCAAATTACGCGCGAAAACGCCACATTTCGAATGTAGCATCATTGCTGTTGCTTCTTTTTTCCGAACAGCCTGCCGAGAATGAGAGCGAGACGTTTCATCGATGACTGCGAGTGTACTACCTGAGAGAATCGTTGCTATGACACGGATGGCGAAAATCACGGCGGTGTTTTTCGGCGCTCTTCTGCTGGCGTGCCTCGCGGCGGCCTGGCTGACTCGCGATTCCGCGCCGCTGCGCGCGCCGGCGCCGTTCAGCGTGGTCGATCGCAAATTGCTGGACGCCGCACGCCTGGCAACCGCCGTTGCCGAGACCCCGCCGGAACTCGAATTGGCGCGGCAGGCGATTCGCCTGGCGGATCACGAACTCGATCAGGCTTTCGCCACCGCGGTCCGCGAGGCGGCCGACTCCAAACCGGCCCGGGGGGGCGCGCTGGAGCAACTGACTGCCAAAATCGCCGACGCCGCCAAAAGGGTGGCGGACCGGCAGGAACGCATCGCGGCGCTCCAGAAATCGGCCGAGGCCAGTGACGCTATCGCCAGTCAACTGGAACTGGCGCGCGCCCAACTGGCGCTCGACGAGGACGAATTGGAAGACGCACGCCTCGACGTCGCGCGCCAGGGTGGCGACGAGCGCTCGCGTTTGGAGCAGGCGGCGCGCGAACATGCCGACGCACAAAAAGAGCCGGCGCTGGCCGCGCGGCCCGCCCCCCTCTCCACCGGGACGCTGGGCGAACAGGTGCTTGCGTGGTGGACCCTCAGCCGCCGGCGCGAGCAGGTGGCTGCCGCCATGCAGAAAGCCGCCGACCGCAAGACGTCCGTCGAGTGGGAGCACAAAATGCTCGAGGACATGCTGGCGCAGAAACCCGCGCCCACGGTGGACACCGCCGCCGACGCGGCTCCGGAAGTGGAACGAGACGCCATGCTCGCCCGCCTGCACGGCCTCTCCGACCAGCGCAAAACGCTCATGGAGCTCGACCGCAGAATCCAGGACTGCGGTCAGATCGTGGCCACCTATCAACAATGGACCGGTCTGCTGGACCTGCGCCGCCGCTCCGTCATCCACTCCCTGCTGTGGTCGCTCGCCTGGGTGCTCGGCATCCTGCTGGTGGCAGTTATCGTGGAGGCGGCCGTGCGCCGGGCCTTTCACGATCCCAAAGACCGCCGGCGCGCCCATCAACAGCGGTTTCTCGCCAAACTCGCGGTGCGCGGCGCGGCAGTCGTGGTGATCCTGCTGCTCGTCTTCGGAACCCCGAACCAGACGCCCACTATCATCGGCCTCGCCACGGCGGGACTTACCGTGGCGCTGAAAGATTTCCTCGTGGCCTTCCTCGGATGGTTCGTCCTGATGGGACGCAATGGAGTCCGTGTGGGCGATTGGGTGGAAATCAAGGGCGTGGGCGGCGAAGTGATCGAAGTGGGACTGTTCAAGACCATGCTGCTCGAAATGGGCAACTGGACGAACACCGGCCATCCCACGGGACGCCGCGTCTCGTTCATGAACGGGTACGCCATCGAAAGCGCCTACTTCAACTTCTCCACTGCGGGACAGTGGCTGTGGGATGAGTTGCAGGTGACGGTGCCCAAGGGCGGCGATCCCTACGCGATTGCCGAACAGATTCGCGCCGCCGTTGAGAAAGAAACGGAGGACGATGCCCAACTGGCAGAGCAGGATTGGGGGCGGATCACCCGGCAGTACGGCACGCAGCAATTCTCCGCCCGCCCCGCGGTGGATCTGCGGCCGGTCTCCGGCGGACTCGAAGTGCAAGTCCGCTACATCACGCGCGGCCCCCAGCGCTACGAAGTCAAGTCGCGGCTATTTCGGCAGATTGTCGACGTAATGCGGGACGCCGGCAAGACCTGAAGACCGCGTTCCTGCCCGGCCGTTCCAGGCACCCGCCCCGCCTGAATCAAACTCGCAGGGCCGGATCGAGCTTCTCGAGCGGCGGAAGCCCCGGCGCGGGCGTAGCGCCCCCCACTCGCGCCAGAATCGTATGCAATTGACGGACACCTTCCGTCAGCGATGCCGGACCCGGCTGCAGTATGTACGTCGATTTGATCTCGTAGATGTGGCCGTTGCGCACTGCCGCCACCTCGGGCGTGCGCCTGGCGATCTCCGCTTTGTTGACCTTGCGCCCGCACCAGGATGCGACGATCACTTCCGGGTCTGCCGCCGCCACCTGCGCCGCGGTGACGATCCTGCCCGTTGCCGATTGCTGCTCGCGCAGGCGGGGGAACACCGGTGTGCCGCCGGCGATTTCAATCAGTTCGTCCACCCAGCGGATCCCGCTAATCAGCGGGTCGTTCCATTCCTCGAAGAAGACCCTTGGGCGAAACCGGAACACGGTCGCTGCCGCGGCGATCTGACGCAACTCGTCGTCCAGGCGCGTGGCCAGTGCAATCCCCTTGGACTCCGCGCCCACCAGGCGCGCCAGCGTCAGGATCATTTCGAAGATCTCGGCGACAGAGCGTTGATTGAATACCATCACGTTCACGCCTGCCTTGATCAGATCCTGTGCGATGACGGCCTGGAGGTCTGAGAAGCCGATTACCAGATCGGGCTTCAACGCCAGAATCCGGTCGATTTTGGCCGACGTGAAAGCCGGGACTTTGGGCTTGAGGCGCGCTTCCCTGGGCCGGCAGGTGAAGCCGGAGATGCCCACAATGCGCTCGTCTTCGCCCAGCAGATACAGCGTCTCGGTAGTCTCTTCGGTAAGGCACACGATGCGACCGGGACCGTTCGACCGGTAGGAAAAAGGCGTCAAGACGCTAATCGCCGGCCGCGGAATCCTGCCGCGGCGTGAAGTTCCAACCCAGGTTGCTGAGCACCCCCTGCCATTTCTCGCGGTGCGTCTTCATGGTGGAAATCGCGAGCATGAGCAGAATCATAATCAGGGCCGCAATCGCGGTGTGGGGCACGTCCAACTGATCCTTGAACATCCAGGAAGCGTGGCCGTAGACCAGTTCGATGTGTACCCAATACACCAGCAGCGAAGTGACGCCGAACTGCCGGACCCAACTCCAGCCTTCGCCCGCGCCATAGCGCGTCCAAAGGAAAGCAAACGCCACCATCAGGTAGAGCACGCCCACTTTGGTGAGAATCTGCGCCGGACTATTCAGCCAGTACTCCGCTTTCGTATAAATCGTAAACGAGGAGTTGGCCATGTACTGGCAGAGCAGAATCAGCGTGCCGCCGACCAGTACCGCCCACTGCATGCAGCGCTCGGTAGCGTCGCGCGGAATGGCGCGAATGATGCTGCCTGCGCTGACGCCGAATGCCAGATAGGCGCCCCACGGGAAAATGCCGAAAGAATTGTAATCCGGAATCAGGTAGTTGCGAACCAGCCACGGCACGCCCGACCAATCCATAGCGCTCACCACCGGCGACAGCATGGCGATCGCAAAACCAATAACCGCGCACAGGCGAATCCGTTCGACGGTCTTGAAAATCGCCATCACCGAAAGCACCACAATCGACATGCCCATGCAATTCAGCACGTCAACTTTGAAAATGCCTTGCCAGGGCGCGGGAAACCCGCTGAACACCCACAATTGCAGACGGAACGCGAAGGCCAGAAAGAACAGGTAGCCGGCGCGCCGCATCGACAGCAGGACGCGGTCGCGCGGCGCCATGCCCTTGCGTTCGATGCTGTCCATCAGGAATGCCAGCGTGACGCCCGTTAAAAACAGGAAGAGCGCGGGGGGCATTCCGCCGACAAATTGCGACAGCGTGTAAGCGCCCGTGTTCTTGAGTTCGGGCCGTAAATAAGAGTGGAAAACATGCCCCTGAAGCATGATGACGGCGCCGACGCCGCGCACCCAGTCCAGGTACTCAAGACGATACGCGCTGGTCTTACCCTGTAGCATTTACTTCAGCTTGGTCGCCTTCACGCCCTTCGGCAGGTCCAACCTAACATCCTTATCCGCAATCGCCGGGTTAAGGTTCATGTGCGTATAAGACGACAGCACATAATCGCCCCCGGTCTGGTGGAACTTCTGCTGCAGCGTGATGCCCTTATCGGAAACCCAAAGTTCGCACTGCTTGATGCGGGCCAGCACTTCCTGGGCCTTCGGCACCAACACCAGTCGCGTGGTCTTTTCGCCATTGATGGTGTCCATCCCCCCCATCGCCACCGAATAGGCGCTTCTCAGTTCCGCGGCGTTACTGCCGAATCCGAGCAGCATGAACTGGTCTACCAGGCCGCGGCTCTTGCCCAGATCCACTTCCTGCGCTTCGTTGGATTGCGGATTGTACAAAACTGCCCTGCCGCCGCCGATGGCCACGCTCTGCTTCCCCGGGCTGGTGAAATCGATGCGAATTCGCGTATCTCCCGGCTTGAAACGCTTCACCACGATGGAGCCCAATTGGGCATCGTCCACGTTCACCACGTCGGTATGCGCCACCTTCCGGATATCCGCCGTCAAGCCCCTAAAACCTGCGGCGGCTTGATCCATATGCGACAACACAGAGTCCAACGACGGGTCCGCCGCGGGCGCGGCACTTGCCAAAGCGAACGCGACAACACCTACGGCGACTGTGTTTCGTAACCAGAACAGGGACGTTTTGCCTCGCATCAGTTTCCTCTCATTCGAAGACGTGAGCCGGTGTGGCGCGGAGTACGTCACTGACGCGCGAACGCCATATAGCCGAGCAGTTCGCCTTCCGAATCGAGAATCGGCTCGACACGAGTGACGGAAAGCTTACGGTTGCTCATGCGGCTTTGCAGCGCGGTTGTGAGTTGGGCCACACGCTGGCCCTCTGCCGTCCCAGCCAATAACTGGGTATCGACAAAGAACACGGAATTGCCGTTCTCCGAGGGGAGCATGGAGATGCCGCTGGCATGCGGAATGCGCGGTCCATCGCGGAAAAGATCGCGCGGTGTCAGGAAGATAAAGGCAAGGATGAGGGCGACGATGACATCGTACTGCCAGCTGGCACGCGGGAAGTCCCACAGTATGAATCGCTTCAGCATTCGCTAGCCTTTATTGTATCGCAAGATCAGCCAGTCACACGCGAATTGAAAAATCTATACGAAGCGCAAAGCGCTTTGGCCTTAATGGTTTAGCCGCCTCGTCGCGAAACTCCGGCCGGCCGCCGGCAGCCAGCGGACAGATAAACTGAAGCCGGTAGGAGAGTTCCTCACCAGACTGGCCCGCGCCGCTCCCGGCGCGGGTTTCGTATTTTCCGGAGGTAGAATGATTTCCCGTTCCATTTTCGCGGCGGCCTGCCTGGCGATGCCGCTCTTCGCCGCCCCGCCCCTCACCACCATTCAGGACGTCCTCTTCAAGGCGGACGGCACTCGTTTCAATGGCACCGTCACGATCAGCTGGAGCAGTTTCGAAGCTATCGATCGCTCGGCCATCGCTCAACAAAGCAAGACCGTTACCGTCGTGAACGGCAACCTGCTGGTGGCGCTGGTGCCCACCACCACCGCGACGCCCACAGCGTACTACGCGGTCACCTACAACAGTGACGGCCGCGTCCAGTTCCAGGAGACCTGGGCCGTGCCTTCCAGCGTTCAGTCGCTGCGCATCCGTGACGTACGCATCTTCAATGGCATCGCCAGCGCGGACACCATCGCCACTACCGTGGAGCAGTCCGACGTCATCGGCTTGATCAGCGATCTGGGCGCGCGCCCGCTCAAAGGGCCCGGATACGCAGTCGGCCGCGTGGCGTTCGTCAACTCCACGGGCGCCATCGAAACCATCACCGGCACGCCCACGGACTGCGTCCGCGTGGATGGCTCCTCCGGTCCCTGCGGCGGAACCCAGCCGAGCTTCGTCGATAGCGAGGCTCCCGGCGGCGTCGTGGATGGCGCCAACACCGGCTTCACGCTATCCGGTGCGCCCGGCCCGGCGGGCAGCCTCACCGTCTACCGCAACGGCATTCTGCAAAAGGCCGGCCTGGACTTCACCCTATCCGGCAATCAACTGAGCTTCGTCGCGGCCGCGGCGCCGCAACCCGGCGATACCCTGCTGGCCAGTTTCCGCCTCGCCGGCGGCATCGACGATGCCCCGCGGCTCTATCCGAATCCGCAAGTCCTCTGCAGCGGACTCGGCGGGACCAGCAACGCCGCCACGCTGCAAAGCGTCGGCCTCTGCAATATTCCCGCGGGATTTCTCGCCGCCGGCGATCGTGTGGAGATCCGCTTCGACGTGGAACACACGGGCAGCGCGGGCGGTTTCACTTTCGAAGTCCACTGGGGCGCCGCGACGGTGCTCAGCCGCAATGGCAGCGCGGTGGACGATCTGGTGAGCGGACGCGCCGACGCCGCACTCACCGCCTCCGGCGCTCAACTCAGCCATCAGTCGTGGGGCAGTTCGCTCGCCTTCGCCGCAGGCGCCGGCCGGTCGAGCGACGATTTCACCGCAGGCATCGTGGTAGATTTTCAGGCGCGCACGGTGCAGTCCAGCGATAGCGTGGCGCTCAAGAACTTCGCGGTTGTGCGGATTCCGTAAGCCAGTGGGGGATTTGTGCTCCGGGGCACAACTCCCCTTTGTTCCCTCAACCCCGCCTACTGCGGGAACGCCGCCGGCGGCTTCAGATGCTGCCAGCCCTCACCGCTCAGCGCCTTCATGAAGGCCACCAGATCCTGCTTCTCCTGCGCAGTGAGGTTCAACTTCTTGACATTGGCGTCGAGGTTCCGGTTCGCTGTCCCGCCCTTATCGTACAGGTCCACCACTTCTTCCAGCGTCTTCAGACTGCCATCGTGCATGTAGGGCCCGGTATGCTCGATCTCGCGCAGCGTCGGGGTTTTGAACGTTCCCCAATCGCGCGGATCTTTGGTCACCACATACCTTCCCTCGTCCGGCTCCGGCTTATCCGACCCCACTCCCAGATTGGCGTACGCGTTGAGCGTGAAGTTCGAGCCCTCGTGACAGCGGTCGCACTTCGCCTTATTGAAGAACACGTCCATGCCGCGAACCTGCGAGGCATTCATCGCACTCTTCTGGCCGCGTTTGTAGCGGTCGTAAGGGGCATTGCCGCTCAGCACCGTGCGTTCGAACGTCGCAATAGCCTTGGCGACACGGTCGATATCGATCTCTTCGCTGCCGAACGATTTGGCGAACATGGCGCGATAGCCGGCGATTCCGCGCAGCCGCTCCACCGCCATGTCGTGCGTCATCCCCATTTCAATCGGGTTTGCGATCGGCCCTTTCGCCTGATCTTCCAGCGTGGCCGCGCGCCCATCCCAGAATTGCGCCAGGGAGTACGCCCGATTGATCACCGTCGGTGCGCTGCGTCCGCCCTTTTGCGATTTGATTCCCGTGGAAACCGAAGCGCCATCCGTGTACGCGTGCTCCGGCGCATGACAGGTCGCACAACTCGTCGATTCGTCCGCCGAGAGCCGGCGGTCGAAATACAACACGCGGCCCAACTCGACCTTGGCCGGCGAATACGGATTATCTTTCGGCCACGAGAACGCCGGCAGTCCCAGCGGCACCTTGGGTGGAGCAGGCGCTGTCTGCGCGAACACACATAGGGAAAGGGCCGGCAGCGCAAGCGCTCCGGCCACGACATTTTTCAGCTTCATGCTTACTTGGTGAGACCCTGCACGAAGATCGCGCTATATCCGTTGACCTTGGCAGCCGTGCCGTGGACCGTCACGATGTGGCCCATGTGCTCCGCCCCCGAAGCCTTCGCGTCCACGCCGCCATCGCGCCGCGGATCATGCTCTTCCGGCATCAGCATATAAAGCGCGCCGCTCTTGGTCAGCAGGCCGATCGGCTGTCCGTTGGTGACGCACTTCTGGCCGCAGGCGCGATGCTTCTCACCGTGCTTGCCGAGTTGGATGTAGCACGAGAAATCCACAATTTCGCCCACCTGCGTGGTCGCCGACCCGGCTTGCGGTTTGCTGTCCACCCCCGCTGCCACCGAAGTGGTGGACCACGGTTGATCCGGCTTGGCGCCGATCGTGGCCGCCGGCGTCTCGTACGTGCCGGTTTCGACTTTCATTTCCGGATGCAGAATCCCTCCCGCCGCGGCGGGGGCTTTCTTGGGTGCGTCCTTCTTGTCCTGCGCCAGCATAGCCATACCGGCGAAGGCCGCGATTGCTACTACGAGAATCTTGCGTTTCATGTGTCCCTCTGATTTGCAAATGTATCACAGGCGCCGACCGCGCCAATCGCATCCGATTCGCGCAATGAGAAGCACGACACCAGTCGCCGGCCGGAACCCGCTGGCGCAAGCCCTCATCCCGCGCCATCTCACGCGGTGAATACCCGGGCCTTCTAACGGTGGAAGGCGTCGCCGGGCCGCCAGTCGGGCAGCTTGTCCTGGTTGGCGATGTCTTTCGCCAGCAGGAATCCATACTCCGCCAACTGACGCAGCGGCGTGAAATCCCAATCGTCCTGGAATTCATCCGACGGCTGATGGTAGTGCTTGCTGTTGTACTCCTGATATTGCTGCTCGCCGTAGCCCGCGGGCTTGCCCTGATAATCGGGCCCGGCCCCGATACTGAAGGCCGGAATGCCGGCGTGCGCCATAGGAAAATGGTCGCTTCGGAAGTAGTGCCCCGCCTCCGGCTGTGCATCCGGCGCTACCGTCAGATCGAGGCGTTTGGCCATCTGCTGGGCGAGCGGGAAGATGTTGGTGCGCTCGGCGCCCGTAATCACCACGTTGGAAACCCGTCCCCAAGGCGCGATGGCGTCGTAATTCAAATTTACCGCGGTCTTGGCGGCGGGCACCAGGGGATGCGTCGCATAATATTCCGAGCCGCGCAAGCCGCCTTCCTCCGCCGTCACCGAAAGGAACATCACGCTCCGCTTCGGCTTCTGCGCCAGCGAGCCCCAGACACGCGCCAGTTCGAGCAGAATTGCGCAGCCCGTGGCATTATCGATGGCACCGTTATAGATGCCGTCTCCGTTCACCGGCGGACCGATTCCCAAGTGGTCCCAGTGCGCGCTGTAAATGATGTACTCATCCTTCAGCTTGGGATCGCTGCCTGGAATCACGGCCGCCACATTGCGCGTTTCCAGCGTGCGAACCTTCGACGGCATATGCCCGCGAACCTGAATGCCCAGTGCGACCGGCTGGAAATCGGCGCGGTCGCTGGCCTTCAGCAACTCGTCGAGATTCTTGCCCGCCAGCGCCAGAAAGCGCTCCCCTGCCTCGCGGGACATCCATCCCGCGAAGGAGAGCGCTTTGCCGCCCTCCGCCAGTTTCACAAATTGCGACTCCCGTCCCCAGGAGTTGCGCACCACATCCCAGCCATAGCTCGCCGTGGGCGTCGTGTGGATGATGATGCAGCCCTTGGCGCCGCGCCGCAGAGCTTCCTCATACTTGTAGACCCAGCGCCCGTAAAACGTGAGGGCGCGCCCGTCGAAGAACTTCGCATCCGTCGAGGTAGGCTCGTTCGTGAACAGGATCAGCACCTTCCCGGTGACATCCACGCCTTTGAAGTCATCCCATTTGAATTCGGGCGCCGTAATGCCGTGGCCCACAAACACCGCCTCGCCTTCGAAGCGCGTGTCGGGGGTCTGCGTCATGCTGTACCCGACGAATTCGTCGCCCCACTTGAGCTCGACTCCCTTGCCCCAGACGGCACCGCTCAACGCCGCTCCCGCCTCCGTCTCGATGCCCACCAATGGGACCTTCTGGTAATAACTGCCGTTCTCCCCCGCCGGCTTTGCGCCCGCAAGCGCAAGCTGGGTGGCGATGTATTCGGTTGCCAGCTCGCCGCCGCGCGTTCCCGGTCCGCGGCCTTCCAACAGGTCGCTCGCAAGAAAGCGCGTGTGCTCCCGGATCCGCTCCGCCGAAATTCCGGAATCCTGAGCGGTCAACGGCGAAAGAGTAAGTGCGATCAGACCAATGATCATTCGCATAACGAGGTTTTTTGGTTGTCCTAAAGTCACCGTATCACAGCTCCCGAAGGTGCTCCCGGTACTCCTCGAGCGCGCCTTTGACGATCTGTGCGGCGGACGCCCGCCCCAACCAATCACCTTTAACCCGATAGATTTTGGCATGATTGATCTGGTATTCTGAAGGCTGACAGTCAGGTACCTCCTTCTCCATGCCAGAACGGACCCTTAGCCATTTGCGTGCCCTGGAAGCGGAAAGCATCCACATCCTTCGTGAGGTGGCTGCGGAATTCGAGCGTCCCGTGATGCTCTATTCCATCGGCAAAGATTCCTCGGTGATGGTCCGCCTTGCCCAGAAAGCGTTTTATCCCGGGCCCATCCCCTTCCCGCTGCTGCACATCGACACCACCTACAAGTTCCAGGAAATGATCGAGTTTCGCGACCAGTTCTGCGCCGACATCGGGGTCAAACTGATTGTGCATACCAACCAACAGGCCATCGCGGATGGCGCCAGCCCGTTCAAATTAGGCACCCAGAAGTGCTGCGGACTGCTGAAAACCCGCGCCCTGCTGGATGCCCTGAACGCCGGAAATTTCGATGCCGCTTTCGGCGGCGCGCGGCGCGACGAAGAGAAGTCGCGCGCCAAGGAGCGCGTCTACAGTTTCCGGGACGCCTTCGTCCAGTGGGACCCCAAGAATCAGCGGCCCGAGCTCTGGAATCTCTACAATTCGCGCCTGGACAAGGGGGAAAGCATCCGCGTTTTTCCGCTCTCCAACTGGACCGAACTCGACGTCTGGCATTACATCCATCAGGAGAACATTCCGATTGTGCCGCTGTACTATGCCAAGCCGCGTCCCATGGTGGTGCGCGGCAGCACGCTGATCCCCACCGAGCACAATATGCCGCTGCTGCCGGGGGAAGCGCCGCAAATGGTGATGAGCCGCATGCGTTCCCTGGGCTGCACCTACTGCACCGGCGCGATCCGATCGGAAGCCGACACTTTGCCCAAGATCATCGAAGAAATGATTCAGTTCCGCCGCAGCGAGCGGGAAAATCGCGTGATCGATCACGACCAGGAAGGCTCCATGGAAATCAAGAAGCGCGAGGGCTACTTCTAATGACGGCGGAGCATTTCAGTCGCGAGACCACGGAGTGGTTGGAATCCACTGCCCAGACGGAGTTGCTGCGCTTCAGCACCGCGGGCAGCGTGGACGACGGCAAGAGCACCCTGATCGGCCGTCTGCTCTATGATTCCAAAGGCGTCTACGAAGATCAGCTGGCCAGCGTGCGCAAGGCCACCCGCAACCTGTCCACCAACGGCCTGGACCTTTCGCTGCTGACCGACGGTTTGCGCGCCGAGCGCGAACAGGGCATCACCATCGACGTGGCGTATCGCTATTTTTCGACGCCGCGCCGCAAGTTCATCATTGCCGATACGCCTGGCCACGAGCAGTACACCCGCAACATGGCCACGGGCGCTTCCACCGCCAATCTCGCCATCATTCTGATCGACGCGCGCTACGGCGTGCTGCAACAATCGCGACGGCATGCCTTTCTAGCGGCGCTTTTGGGGATTCCGCACCTGGTGGTTGCCGTCAACAAGATGGACCTCATGGAATTCCGCGAAGACGTTTTCCATGCCATTTGCGATGAGTTCCGTGCCTTCGCCAAACAGGTGGATGCCGGCGACATAGTTTATATTCCGATCAGCGCTCTGGATGGCGATAACGTCGTCAATCGCAGCCAGCGCACGCCCTGGTACCAGGGCCCGGCCCTGCTCGAACACCTGGAAACCGTGCCGATCGCGCGCGATATCAACCTGACCGACCTGCGTTTCCCGGTGCAGTATGTGATCCGTCCGAACCTGGATTTCCGCGGCTTTGCCGGCCAGTTGGCTTCCGGTGTGATCCACAAAGGCGACGAAGTCACGGTGCTGCCCTCCGGCCGCACCAGTCGCGTCAAATCCATCGTGACCTGGGATGGCGAATTGGAAGAGGCTTTCGCCCCCATGTCGGTCACGGTTTGCCTGGAAGACGAAATCGACGTCAGCCGCGGCGACATGCTGGCCCTGCCCGAAAATCTGCCCCATGTGGCGCGGCGTTTCGAAGCCACTGTGGTCTGGATGAACCAGAAACCGCTGGAGCCCAACCGCTCATACCTGATCAAGCAGACTACCCAGGTGACCCAGGCTCGCGTGCGCGAAATCCGACACCGGGTGGACGTCAATACCCTGGAGCAGCAGCCGGCCAGCACCTTGGAGCTCAACGGCATTGGCGTGGTCAGCATCGAAGCCCAGCGCCCCCTCTTGTTCGATCCCTATCGCAAGAATCGCTTTACCGGCAGTTTCATCCTGATCGACCCCATCACCAACGAGACCATGGGCGCCGGCATGATTCTGCAGGCGAAGGAGTTGCAGGGCTCCGCCGGACGCGTGACCGACACCGAGCGCCGCGCCCACCGCGGGCATGGCCCGCTGGCGATCTGTCTGCCGGCAGGCGCCACCGACCTGGCCTGGAACCTGGAACGGCGAATGTTCGACCACGGCTACAGCGTGCACGTCGTCCACCAGCCGGAGAGCCTCCGGCAGGCCGTCCGCACTACCCTGGAAGCGGGCCTGATCGCCATCGTCGTGCCCGACGGGCCGCCGGATTGGGATACGCTTACCGACGCGGTGCCCACAGGCCTGCTGGTTCGCGTTGCCGGCGTCGCCGAAGCCATGGACGCGGTGGGGCGCCTGGGCTATGCCGAAGGACCTCTGACGGGTGGCGACGGCATCTAAACCCCTGTAATCCCGCACCAGTTCCAAGCGAATGAAAGGCGAAGCACTTCCGCCGTTCCGTACCTTAACGCGCTCCGGCTTCGTGCACAAATCTGTCTGCAGTATTAAAGGGAACAGCCTTTTGTTTCCAATGTTTACGCTCTTACAGGTGAGCACTCCCGCGGCATTGAAGTCACTCCTCCCGATGGCTACCATTGCCATACGCCCAATGAACTAACGGGCGACACGACTCATGACCTCGGAGGATTTCATAGAATGAGAGCCCTACCAATCGCAATATGCACCATTGTTGCGGGGGTGGCATTCGCGCCAAATAGCGCGCTGGCAAACCCCACTACGCTCGCACAGACCGGCCAAATAACTAGCACCCCGCAGTTCTCGGTGATGAACTCCGGCAGCACCATCACACCCAGCGTTAGCGGTCAGGATTCCTTCACCTTCGTAATTCCAGGCATGCCGTTCGTTGGCCCTGTGACCGCGAACTTCAACCTGAACGCAACCTCATCAGAGCAGGGCAGCTGCCCAACCGCCGGTTGCCCCAGCGGCGACGGATATACCCAACAGGGCTATGTCGGAAGCTTCTCCTACACGGTTCCCTGTGGAATTTCTGCCGGGATGAACCTGCTTTCCGGCACCTCCGGCGTCAATGCGACCCCGTTCAACTCGGGTGGCACCTTCGCCAACAACATCAATGGGACCGGAGGTTCTTTCCTTAGTTCGGAGACCCCAACGAATCCGACGGCGATTCTGATGAGTTCGGATTTTCTGAGCTTCGCCGGGGTTTTCGTCCAAACCGGTTCGTGGGCGTTCTCCGGCCTCTCCACGAGTTTTGTAGTGAATCCGACCGTCACCACTTTGAGCAAGCCGTTGCAGGGAACTACATTTCTGGCTTCCGCGGTAGGCCCTTTCTACTCGGAACCCCAGCCCACCATATTCGATACGCCGACTCCTGATTCCATGACCGTGTTGGGTTGCGCGTTGGTGGGTTTAGGACTGATTGGCCGCAAGCGCACCAGGGGCTAACGTTTCTGCTGCGCACCTTCAAACCGGGGACGGCATCCGTTCGTTCCCGGCGTTCCTTCATCCCAAGCCCCCCTTCATAACTCCGCAGTACTAGTCCCCTGCCGCCGGTTCGCGGATCGCAAGCCCCGGGTGTAATCCGGCACCGTTTGTCCGCTCCTGGTTACCTAAGTAGCACAGTTTGATGGGCTTAACGCCAAATCTTGAGTTGAGATAGCTTTTGTCTGATCGTTAACTATCTGCCGGCCGACCTTGGAACTGCCACGTTCGGTCTATTACTATTTTGGGCTACCGGAACCTTGACTTGAGATACCCCCGTGGTATGCTTTCACTATCCTTGGGTAGGGCAGTATTACTAACCTTAGGCGATACATTCGCAGTCTCTCTTGTACGGAGGAAAAATGAAAGTTCTTCGATCTGTAATGCTCACAGCAGTTCTCGGGTGTCTGGCTGTCACGACCGCCTCGGCCGCCTTGGTTGCGAACGGCAGTATCTCTTTCGCGGACAGTGTTGCGTCCTATACGGGTGCCACACTCTCAGCAGCCACGTCCATCACGCTTGGCTCTGGCGGCGCTGGCGTCACGCTCTCCCAGACCGGAACCCCGTTCCTCTGCCCTGACCCGGATTGTACTCCGAACGGCAGTGCGACACTGACCGCTCCGAGTACGTTCTCGGTGCCGCTGGGCGCCTACGCGAATTTCATCGTGTGGGGCGATGGTACGGTCCCGGGTGCCACACGCTACAGCTTCTCCGTGTCGAGTTCGGCCTCATCGAGCGTCGATGCGGACACTCTGACCCTCTTCGCGACTGGCATTTTTGCTGATTCGTTGGGCATTTATAATTCGGCCAGCGCGTCAATGATCTTCAACTTCACGCAGGCTGGCGGTCCTGGACAGTCGATCAGCGGCGCTGGAACGATTCAGACGCCTGCGGGCTTCACCCTCGCTCCGGAACCCGGTTCGATGGTCCTGCTGGGCGGCGCCCTGGTTGGTCTGGGCCTGCTGCGCCGCAAGCGCAACGCCTAATTCATAGGATTAAGCTTTCCTCCGGCCGAGGTGCGCAAGCACCTCGGCCATTTGTCATTTACACGGCAATCTTGCCTCTCGCCCTGCTTTCCGCCAACTTCCCACCCGCGTTCGTGTTCTCCTATTCAATTCACGCCTGGACAAGGGCGAAAGCATCCGCGTTTTTCTGCTCCCAACTGGACCGAACTCGACGTCTGGCATTACATCCATCAGGAGAACATTCTGATTGTGCCGTTGTACTATGCCAAGCCGCGTCCCATGGTGGTGCGCGGCAACACGCTGATTCCACCGAGCACAATATGCCGCTGCTGCCGGGGGAAGCGCCGCAAATGGTGATGAGCCGCATGCGTTCCCTGGGCTGCACCTACTGCACCGGCGCGATCCGATCGTAAGCTGACACTGTCGGTCACGGTTTGCCTGGAAGACGAAATCGACGTCAGGCGTGGCGACATGCTGGACCTGCCCGAAAATCTGCCCCACGCGGCGCGGCGTTTCGAAGCCACTGTGGTCTGGATGAACCAGAAACCGCTGGAGCCCAACCGCTCATACCTGATCAAGCAGACTACCCAGGTGACCCAGGCTCGCGTGCGCGAAATCCGACACCGGGTGGACGTCAATACCCTGGAGCAGCAGCCGGCCAGCACCTTGGAGCTCAACGGCATTGGCGTGGTCAGCATCGAAGCCCAGCGCCCCCTCTTGTTCGATCCCTATCGCAAGAATCGCTTTACCGGCAGTTTCATCCTGATCGACCCCATCACCAACGAGACCATGGGCGCCGGCATGATTCTGCAGGCGAAGGAGTTGCAGGGCTCCGCCGGACGCGTGACCGACACCGAGCGCCGCGCCCACCGCGGGCATGGCCCGCTGGCGATCTGTCTGCCGGCAGGCGCCACCGACCTGGCCTGGAACCTGGAACGGCGGATGTTCGACCACGGCTACAGCGTGCACGTCGTCCACCAGCCGGAGAACCTCCGGCAGGCCGTCCGCACTACCCTGGAAGCCAGCCTGATCGCCATCGTCGTGCCCGACGGGCCGCCGGATTGGGACACGCTTTCCGATGCGGTGCCCGCGGGCCTGCTGGTTCGCGCTGCCGGCGTCGCCGAAGCCATGGACGCGGTGGGGCGCCTGGGCTACGCTGAAGGACCGCTGACCGGCGGCGACGGCATTTAATCCTGTGATCCGGAACCCATTCCCAGCGAATTAACGGCGAAGATTTCTGGCCGTTCTTAGCATTATCGCGCTACGTTTTCATAGACAATTCGGTTTGTCGTAATATTTGGCGCAATAAAGGAGACGGCCTTTTTTTCCAACGTTTACGCCCTTACACTAGGCCGGTTCTCAGGCCTTCACCTGGGGTCGCGATCTGCCGGCCTGCCGCAGAGATCTAGTACTCCGGGGGGGGGTGGCGGGGGGAGGGCGGTGTGATTTCGCCACGGACCGTCCGCAGCGCTGGATGCACTAAGCAGCGCAAAATGATTGGTTTATGGGAATACCCGGAGTCAAAAAAATGGGCCTTCGTATTATGTTGTTAACCGGCAGCCAGCGAGATCCAGTACTATCTGTTTAGGACTACCACTCCTTTTGGGCTACCGGTGTCTTGATTACAACTCTTCTATGGTATTCTTTCACTAATCCCAGAGGAAAATATTCCCATATCCAAAGGGTTAAAGAATTCGCAGTTCTCTCTTGTACGGAGGAAAAATGAAAGTTTTACGATCAGTATTTCTAGTAGGCGTTCTCGGATGTTTGGCCGTCACCACCGCTTCGGCCGGCCAGATCGTCATCGACAATTTCACTAAACCATCACCTGGGAACACCAACGTTATCCAGGTCGGAGTCGGAACCAACACGCTGACACAGGGTCCGTTCTCCCCAGACGTCATCGGCGGCTATCGCGCCATGCTGTTGACCATCACTAGCGGCAGTAAGATAGACAGCCTGCAAGTCAACCCCGGCAACGCCGATTTCAGCATGAGCATCGGTTCGGGCGACAACGGCTTTTCAACCTTGACCTACGACGCCAACGGCGCCGGTTTGGGCGCGGGCGGCAACCTTCTCTCGATCTTGGGTGGAGGCGCGAATACCGGCAACACCTTCTTCCAGGCCGATATTAAGTTTAGCGATCAAAACCTCATCTTTACGGCGACGTTCACCGACGCCGGCAACAACGTCGCGACCTTCACCTCGCTGCTTGGCCCCGGAATCAGCGTCATCAACCAGGCGTTCGCCAGTTTCACCAACTCGGGTTCGGTGAACTTCGACGCGATCTCGAAGGTCCAGATTCGCCTCGACGGTCCCCAGGCTCAGGACGTCACGATCGGCCTCCTGGAAATCACCAACACTCCGCGTACCGGCACTCCTGAACCCGCTTCCATGCTACTGCTCGGTTCGGCTCTGGCCGGCCTCGGCATCAGGGGCCGCAAGAAGCTTGCGCGCTAACCCTAGTTCCTCCGTAGTGAAATCGGGGCGCCTCGGCGCCCCGATTTCTATTTTGTAGTTTCTTTCCGCTCCCGCCAACTTCCCCCCCGCGTTCGTGTTCTCCTATTGAGTGGATTTTTATTGTACATCCGGCGTCCCAGGCGGACGTCTACTCGTTGAAGTCGTGTATTCATTTATATAGGAGCGTGCATGAGAAGCTTGAGAGTGCTGTTGCTCGGTGCGATGTGCGTAGGCGCCTGGGCCCAAACCGCCACATGGGACACATCCGGCAACAAAATGCTCAACGGAACCTACTATTTCCGTCATGTCACCTACGTGCTCTCCAGCGCCGGCACCGGCCAACTCTACGACGCCCTGGCGCTCTATGGCAGTGTCACCTTCAATGGCGCCGGCACCTATTCGATGTCGGCGACCCTGGCCGATGGCCTGGCCCCCAACCTGCAACGCGGCACTTTGAACGGCACCTATTCCATTGCCTCCTCGGGACAGGGCTTTCTTTCCAACCCACTCTCCAGCGGCGATTCCATCTACGGAATGGTGAATGCCCAGGGTATCTTCGCCGGCAGCAGCACCGAAAACCAAAGCGGCTTCAACGACCTCTTCATTGCCACCCCCCTAGCTCCTCCCGTGCCCACCACCGCCACCTTCAAAGGCTCCTATTCGCTGGCCTACATGGATTTGTCCTCCAAGAACCCGCTATATACCATCGGGGGCATACTCCAAATGACTCCAGACGGGGCGGGAAAAGTGGGGGCCGCGACCCTCTCTGCTTATCAGGGGCAATCCGGCTCCGCCAAGGGTACACAGTCGTACACCAATGTTTCTTACATTTTCAGCAACGGTGCGGCGGTAGTGACCTTCCCCAATTCCACTACCGCCGTCATCACCGGGCAATATTATCTGTACTTCTCGCCTGACGGCAACTTCGTCTTCGGCGGATCGCCCGTCGGCTTCGATCTGTTCATCGGGGTTCGCACAGGCACCGGCACGCCGAGCCTGGGGGGCCTGTATCTGGAGGCGGGAATCGACCAGGACGAATCCACCCTCTCGCTCGGGTATGCGGATCTCGACGGCTATTACGGTTCAATGAGCGCCAACGCGGGCACGATCGTCGGTCATCAGCGGATTTTCAACGTCTTCAATCAGACGCCCAACAACTACACCTACAGCGAGCCGTACACCGTGCCGGCAAACGGCGCCTACTCCACCGGCTATGCGAACTACGTGGTGGCGTCAGGCATACGGATCAGAAGCGGCATTGGCCCCTACCTGGGTATCGGCGTGGCACTGCAGGCGCCCTCGATGGACGCCGCTGCGCTCAGTCCCAGCGGCGTCTTCCTGAATCCGCAAGGAGTGGTGAACGCCGGGAGTTTTGCGCCGTTCACGGCCGCCCTGGCCCCCGGAGAACTGCTCACCGTCTTCGGCGCCAATATGGCATCCACGACGGAGGTGGCTGCTTCGGTGCCGTTCCCTTCCACTCTCGGCAAGACGCAAGTCACCATCAACGGAATCGCCGCACCGCTCTATTACGTGACGCCCACCCAACTCTCGGCCATCGTGCCCTACGGAGTCACCGGGACCGTCGCCAATGTACAGGTGACCAACGATGGCGTCGCGTCGAACACCATTTCCGCGCTGCTCGCCAAGACTGCTCCTGGCGTACTCACGCAGCAGCAGAACGGCCTGGGGTATGGCGACGTGGTTCACCTCGACGGCTCGCTGATGAACTCCAAGAATCCCGCGCAACCCGGTGAGACGCTGCTGGTCTTTCTCACCGGACTGGGCGCGGTCAATCCCGCGATCAGCGATGGCGCGCCCGGCCCCACCTCGCCCCTGTCACAGACCGTCTCCACGATCAACGCGTATATCGGCGCCGCTACGGCGACTGTGACGTACGCTGGTTTGGCGCCGCAACTGGCCGGACTCTACCAGATCAATTTGACCGTGCCTGCCACCGGCGTGACGCCCGGCGATAATTATCTGGAGATTGTGGGTTCGGACGGCTATACGGCGCAATCCCTGATTGCCATCGCCGGAGCCGCCGCGTCCGATGCGGGAACCGAGAGCGTCCGCCGCGCCGCGAAGCCCGCTGCCAGGCGTCGTGCTACAGTCCCAGCGTCTCCAGGATCGCGCTGACATCGGCCGCGCGCACGCACACCTCCTGCTCCATCTGCAGGGGAGTGGGCCGTTCGTCGAAGGCCTGGAACAGCGCCATCTTGGCAATCGCATAGCGCTCAGTGGAAGTCAGTGTTTGCGCATGCGCCTGCTGCCAGGCGTGCAGCGAGGCCTCTGGCACCACTACGCTCAGGGCATGGGACGTCTTCCGGTCTGCGCTGACGGAGAATACGAATTCCGTGCCCCGCTCGTCCGCCTTCTGCCAGGGGCGCTGTCCTTCATAGAAATACTGATAGACATACCCACTCTGCGCGGAGTAGGTTTTGAGACGCCGGACACCGGGGGCGCCGGTCAGCGGCAGAGGCTTTTTCGTGAAAAAGTTACGCCACATTTGCTTTGTATTTGAGGCACGTTCACCTAACGAATAGTACTTCAGAAGGAGTTGACTTTCCAGCCCGGGAGGCGCATATTGAAGGTGGAATCAGGCAGTATTGGTTCCGAGACAAAGCCGTCTTTCTTAGCCGACCCGCCCCGGGTTGGCGGGAGGTGACATATAGAACCGGACCAGAATGAGGGCGGCCTCATCCGCGGAGAGCGAGCAGGCAGTCGGAAGCATTGAACGGTCGGAATCCAATGCCCTTGAATTCAGGGCCATGCGTCGTATGCGCAAATGGATGATCGCCAACAGTTGCTTCCTAGAGCGCTTTCCAGTCGGGTGGCCGCCCTTTCCCATTCCCTTCAAATTTCTCCCCTTCGTAACCTTCCCTTTTTGCAGGCCGTATCCTCCGGTGGTGTAAACTGAAAGTTCCTCTTATGACCACGGTTGCTCCCCTGGAAATTTCCAGCGCCCATAGTCCCGATTCCGACGACGCCTTCATGTTCTATGCCCTGGCGACAAAAAAGGTGCGCTCGCAGCGAGTGACCTTCCGTCACGTCCTCTCCGACATCGAGACCCTGAATCGCAAAGCGATGGAGGGCGTGTACGACCTGAGCGCCATTTCCTATCACGCCTATCCCTACGTTGCCGACAAGTACGTGATGATGGCCAGTGGTTCGTCCATCGGCGATGGCTACGGCCCGATGATCATCGCCAACCGACCCATGGAGCCCGAAGAGATCAAGGGCAAGCGCATCGCGATTCCCGGCACGATGACCACGGCGTACCTGGCCTGTAAGTTGTATCAGCCCGATTTCGAAGCCGTCATCACGCCCTTCGACAAAATCACCGACGCCGTGCGCGAGCGCACGGTGGATGCCGGCCTGATCATTCACGAAGCGCAGCTCACCTACGACCGCGAAGGCTTCCACCGCATTGTGGATCTCGGCCGCTGGTTCAAGACCACGTATGATTTGCCGCTGCCTCTCGGCGGCAATGTTCTGCTGCGCTCGCTCGATGCCGACGTGAAGAGCGAGTGCTGCCGCATGATGCGCGAGAGCATTCAGTACGCCATCGACAACCACGACGAAGCGCTGCAATATGCCATGCAGTTCGCACGCGATATGGAACCGCACCTGGCGCAGAAATTTGTCGGTATGTACGTCAATCACTACACGGTTGACGCCGGCGAAATCATTCCCCGGGCCGCGCAGAAGTTGCTCGACATGGGCTACGAAGCGGGCCTGATCTCGAAAAAAGTCGAACTCGAGTTCATTCGCTAAACTGCGAATCGCTCACGTGAAGGGCAGCTGAACGCTGCCCGGTCCGAGCTTTTGCGCGCCGCCGTCCAGCCCTCGCAACACTGCCTCCAGCCGCGCCTCCACCCGCAGCTTCGCGAGCGCCGCAACGCACCCACACGCGCTGCGCAACGCGCCTGCAACGGCCCTTCGACTCACGCTATCCTTAAAGATCCACATGGGAAATATTCTGCAGAACCTCCCCGCCGGTGAGAAAGTCGGCCTCGCTTTCTCCGGCGGACTCGATACCAGCGCCGCCATCCACTGGATGCGCGCCAAAGGCGCGATCCCTTATTCCTACACCGCCAATCTTGGCCAGCCCGACGAGCCCGATTACGACGATATCCCCCGCCGCGCCACCCTCTACGGCGCCGAAAAGGCCCGTCTGATCGATTGCCGGAAGCAGCTTGTGGCCGAGGGAATTGCCGCCCTGCAGGCCGGCGCCTTCCACATCTCTACCGCCGGGGTCCACTACTTCAACACCACGCCGATCGGGCGCGCCGTCACCGGCACCATGCTGGTGATCGCTATGAAAGAGGACGACGTCCATATCTGGGGCGACGGCAGCACGTTCAAGGGCAACGATATCGAGCGTTTCTATCGTTACGGCTTGCTGGCCAACCCGGCTTTGCGCATTTACAAGCCGTGGCTCGACCAGACCTTCATCGACGAACTGGGCGGCCGTAAGGAAATGTCCGAATACATGGTGGCCCACGGACTCACCTACAAGATGAGCGTGGAAAAGGCGTACTCCACGGATTCCAACATCTGGGGCGCGACCCACGAAGCCAAAGACCTGGAGCACCTCGATAAGGGCGTGAAGATTGTCGAGCCCATCATGGGAGTGCCGTTCTGGCGCGAGGACACCGTCATCAAAACGGAGACGGTAGCGATCCGCTTCGTAGAAGGCATGCCGGTGGCGCTCAATGGCGTGACGTTCGACGATCCGGTACAACTCGTGCTGGAAGCCAATGCGATCGGCGGGCGGCACGGGCTCGGCATGTCGGACCAGATTGAGAACCGCATCATCGAGGCCAAGAGCCGCGGCATTTACGAAGCGCCCGGGCTGGCGCTGCTCTTCATCGGCTACGAACGCCTGCTCACCGGCATCCACAATGAAGACACAATCGAGCAGTATCGCATCAACGGGCTGAAGCTCGGCCGCCTGCTGTATCAGGGCCGCTGGTTCGACTCGCAGGCGATGATGTTGCGCGAGACGGCGCAGCGCTGGGTCGCCAAAGCCGTAAGTGGGGAAGTTACTCTGGAGCTCCGCAGGGGTAACGATTACTCCATCGTGGACACCAGTAGCCCTAACCTCACTTATAAGCCCGAACGCCTGACCATGGAGAAGGGCGAGTCTGTGTTCTCCCCCCAGGACCGCATCGGCCAACTCACCATGCGGCATCTCGATATCACAGACACTCGCGACAAGCTGATGCTGTACATGAAGACCGGCCTGCTGGGTCCCTCGACGGGGGGTTCCATGCCGCTGCTCGGCGAAAGCGAACAGAAGAAGCCGGACGCGCCGGAGAAATAGTCCTGGCGCGGCGTCCCTCAGGCGGAATGGGCCGCGCCTCCGGCCAGCTTGGCCGCGGGCCGGTTCTCCGCCGCAACCGGCCTCGTTCGTGCCGTGAGTGGCATGCCCTCCCGGCTAGCCCGACTTTCGCACTTAAAGCTCATTTTCGGCTTTCGCGTGAGAAAATTC
>JBDTMZ010000113.1:0-15396 GCA_039934035.1 Candidatus Solibacter sp.
CGCGAATCGTGCAGGCAAACGCTTCGACGACATCGCTTTCCAGGCCATGGTCGCGCACGCTTGCGCAAAGACCGTTCATGCGGCTTCGCACAAACTGTTGCGGTACGGTAATCCCGACGTCACAATTCGGGCGTAGGTTGGCAATTGGACTTTCGAAAATGCCTAAAGATCTGGTCAGGAGTGTGGCGTCCGGAGCGTGGACCGGAACAGCGGTCTGGTCTGCCTATGCGCTCGTGGAATTTCTGTTCTCTTCCGTTGTGTTTCGTCTGACCCGCCCGCATGCCACGTTCAGTTCGTGGCATTGGGCTCTGACGGCGGGCCTGCTGCTCGGCTACGTGGTTGCCGGCGCTCTTTGCGGCGCCGCGGGCGCCGTTGCCGGATGGCTGGTGCGCTCGAGAGCGCTCGTAGAAGTCGAAGTCGCGGCAACTTTATCCCTGCTGGCCGCATTCGGATTGCATCTGGTGTTCAACTTTCAATCGAACTCGCCATGGCTCATGCTGGTAACGCTGATTCTGGGGGGACTGCTGGTGATCCCAGCTTGGCGGACGGGCACTGGGTGGCTAACCAACTACTGGATCGTGTCGGGCTTGCTGCTGGGCCTCGGCCAGGTGCTGGCGCTTCAAGGCATGGGGGTTGCCAGCCAGTTGGGTGCGCGCCTAGGCCTCGCCTCGCTGGCGCTCTGGGTGATACTTGGCGGGACTGCCTCCGCGGCAGTTCTCGCCGGAAGGAACCTGCGCCTGCCGGTCACAGCGCTACGTTTCGCCGCGATCGGCGGCGCAGGCATCCTGACGCTCGCAAGCTTTGCTCTAGGCCGCCCTGCCGCACCAAGCGTGGAAGCCGCTTCGCCCGCAATTAAACAGACCAACCGGCCCGACATCATCTTGATCGTGATGGACACGGTGCGAGCGGACCATCTCTCGGAGTACGGATACGAACGCAATACCACGCCGAATCTCAAGGCCCTCGCCGCGGATTCCACCGTGTACACGAACGCGATCTCCGCTTCGGACATCACCCTGAGCTCACACGCCTCGTTGTTCACGGGCATGTACCCGAGTTGGCATGGGGCCTATTGCGATCCTCGCAATGCCGCCTACGGACGGGCCATTTCGGAACGCTATCCGATAGTCTCGGAACTCCTGCACGGCGGTGGGTACCACACTAGAGGTGTGGCCGCGAACCTCTACCTGCGCGCGGATTTCGGTTTGGAGCGTGGCTTCGATGAATTTCGCATTCCCCGTCCCGTTCCCATTCTCGCCGCTGAGAACGGGTTCATGCTCCGCCACGGATTTCGGAGGCTTTTGAGCTTTGTCTTCGATACCGCGCAGTTCGATCGGCTCTACGCGACGGGGCAGGACATCACTGCCCTGGTGGTGAGCGGCGGCGCGGAGGCGGGCCCCGCCCGGCCCGCGTTCACGTTCATCAACTACATGGACGCGCATTTTCCTTATCTGCCGCCGTCGCCGTACGACGCGCGCTTTCCCGGGCGCAAACCGCGGACAACTCAGGACGATCTGGAATTGCAGCAGCACGCGCTGGTCACCGGCAAGAGCGATGTTCCAGGCTACCGCTTGCATGCCGTATCGCAATACGATGGCGGAATCGCCTACCTGGATTGGCAGATCGGGCAGGTCACCGCATGGTTGAAGCGGCGTGGCTCGTACGACAACACCATGATCATCGTGACTTCGGATCATGGAGAATCCTTCGGCGAGCGCCAGAGGGTCGGACACGCGAACTCGCCATACCAGAACCTGCTGCATGTCGCTCTCTTGGTGAAGTATCCACACCAGGAGCGCCGCGGAATCGAAAGCCGCCCCGTCAGTCTCACCGGTGTTGCACCGACAATCCTGGAAGCAGCAAACATCGCAGTGCCCGCTTCGATGCAAGGAAGTAGCCTGACCCGAACTGCGAATCGCGAAATCTACAGCGAAACCTTCCCCTGCCCCGTTGCACACTCTCCCGATTGTCCGAACGGCTGCACGGCGCGCGCCATCTTCTCCTGGCCCTACAAGTTCATCACCACCAGCAACGGCCGCCGCGAGTTGTTCGACCTGGACAGCGACCCCGCGGAGGCGAGCAATCTCTATGTCCGGCAACCGGAACGAGCCGCGGAACTGAGCGGCCGGCTGTCCGGCTGGATCAAGGCGATGCCACAACAGTCCAGTGAATCCCACACCCTATCTCCGGAAGACCTGCAAAGACTGAAGAGCCTCGGCTACGTACAGTAGCGCCGGATCGCAGTCGAGGTCATGCCGTTTGATCCGCGACACATTTCCGCGTTCCCGCCGTGAACGGTGGCACCGGTCCGCCGACACAGGCATGGCCGGAAAGTTTCACCTCAGAGTTCCTCTTCGCTACCGGATTGTGAGCAACTAGTCATCACCTTCTCATCTTAGGCCGCTATGCTGTGGCAACCCAATGAAAATGGCCTCGCTCGCATTACTAACCTTGGGTGCTTTGTGCGCCCAGACGCCCCCGCTTGAGTTACTAAATGGTAATAAGCCTGTCCTGGACGCGCATAACTGTTACCCGTACGAAGGCAAATGGAACGATCGGCTGGATCGCGCCTTGAGTACCGGATTTCCCGTCGGCATCGAACAGGATCTTGCCTGGGGAATCGACAAAACCAGTGGGGAAGGCCGGCCGGTGGTTTCCCACAACGCAAAAGCAACGGGCGACGAACCCAGCTTACGTGACTATTTCTTCGAGCATGTGCGCCCTATTGTGGAACCAGCTCTGCGGGAGAACAACCGGGGCGCCTGGCCTCTGATCGTTCTTCACTTCGACTTCAAGGACAATCGCCGCGAACTTCATGACGCCGTTTGGGAACTGCTGGGCCAATACGAATCCTGGTTGACCACCGCGCCCAAATTGCAGGACCCCAACGTTCTTGCCCGGCTCGATGTGCGGCCTCTGCTGGTCCTCACCGAGGACAACGACGCTCAGGAGCAGCGCTACTTCACCTCGCTGCCGGTGGGTGCGAAGCTGCGGATCTTTGGGTCTGCCCGCACTGCCGAAGTCGCGGCCTCCTCGCGCGAAGAGCGCGTGCACCTGGCTGCAACCACGCCGCCCGAAAAGCTGCTGACGGAGACGCCCACCAACTATCGCCGTTGGTGGAACAACTCGTGGTTCGAGGTCGAGGAGGGCGGGCAGGCGAAGGCCGGGGCTTGGACCCCTGCTGACGCCGCGCGCCTTCGCTCTCTGGTTGACCACGCCCACCGGCAGGGCTTTTGGATCCGCTTTTACACCATCGATGGTTTCGCTCCAGCCGACGACCGTGGCTGGGGCGATGGCTACAACTTCGGTTCCCGCGAGGCCGCTGAGATTCGCTGGATAGCTGCCGCGGAAGCCGGAGTCAATCTCATCGCAACCGACCAATTTGAACAACTAGCCAAAACGCTTACCAAACTCAAATGAAACGATCACTCATTCTTCTACTTTCCGCGCTCCTCTCCGTCGCGGCGTTCGCCCAGACGGATTCAGGCAGCATTCGCGTGCTCGTGTCCGATTCGAGCACAGCTCCGATCGCAGGCGCACTCGTCAAGTTGACCAACGTGGCAACTGGAGTCGTGGTGGCCCGCGAAACCGGCGAAGAAGGCTATGCCATGTTCTCGCCTATCGTTCGCGGCGATTACACAGCCGATGTCGCAAAACCGGGGTTTCAATCCACCCGGGTTAAAGACATCCAGCTCGAGGTCGACGACCGCAGGATGGTTCGCGTCACCTTGCCGCCCGCGTCCGTCACCGAAACCATCGAAGTATCCGCGGCGGCTGACATCGTCCAGTCCGAGCAGGCATCCCTGGGCCAAGTGATCCGCGGCAGCGTCGCAGTGGAGCTTCCTCTCGCCGCCCGCCGGTACACCGACCTGGCCTTACTCGTGCCCGGCGCCACCGAGAGCACCGTGCTGGTCACCACCCGTGGACCGGGCTGGTTCGTCGTCAACGGCAATTATCAAGCCCAGAACAACTTCATCATCGACGGAGTTGATAACAACCAGGGCACCACCAACGCGCAGTCGCTGTCGGCGCAAGTCGTGCAACCCTCGCCGGACGCCATCAGCGAGTTCAAAGTCCAAACCAACAGCTATTCCGCCGAATTCGGCCGCTCCGCCGGAGCCGCCATCAACGTTGTCATCAAAAGCGGCACCAATCAGAATCACGGCTCGGCCTGGTATTACAATCGCGACGCCACCCTGGCGGCCACGCCCTGGTCGAATAACCTGATTGGCGCCGGCAAGCCGGACCTCAAGTGGCACCAGTTCGGCGGCACCCTTGGCGGCCCCGTCGTCAAGAACAAGCTATTCTACTTCGGCGATTACGAAGGCTTCCGCCGCAGTTTTGCAGATGCCTTCCTGGTCTCCGTTCCCTCCGAGGCCGAGAAGTCAGGCGTATTCTACCGTGCCGTCACCGACCCCGACACCAAGGCGCCCTATCCCAACAACACCATTCCTCAAACCGCGTGGGATCCCCTTGGGAAGAAGTTGATCGATCTTTACCCGAAGGCCAATCAGCCCGGCTCCCTCGCCTCCAGCGGCCAGACCGCCAACAACTACGGCGTGACGCGCCCCGGCACGGAGGACACCCACAAGGCCGACGTGAAAGGCGATTACAACTTCTTCTCTAAGGACATTTTCTCCGCCCGCTGGAGCTACTTCCGGCAGGACATCTACCGCGACGCCCTTTTCGATGGTCCCGCGGACGGCGCCAACAACCAGGGCGGCCAGTTCAACAGCAATCACTCCTTCGGCGGCACGTGGACGGGCAGTTTCACCCCTTCGCTGGTCAACGTTCTGCGCTTCGGCTACAACCGCACCTACGCTACCTTCACCAACCCGGGCATCAACGGCCCCGGCGCCGCCGCCTTCGGCTTCAAGAACATCCCTACTGATGCCATCGCCAAGGGCAACGGAGGCATACCGCAAATCACGGTGAGCAACTACAATTCACTGGGCACCCGAAACTTCCGCCCGCAATTCCAGTCGCCCGAACTCTTCCAGTTCATCGATTCCCTATCGGTGGTTCGCGGCCGGCACACGGTTCGTGTCGGCTTCGAGACCCGGCAGAAGAACAACCTTTTCCAGGACCTCACTCGCACGGTACCGAACTACTCGTTCGGGGGACGCTTCACCGGCTTGTCAATGGCCGACCTGCTCGTGGGCTATCTCCAGACGTTCGATGCCAACACGCAGACCAACGTGGAACAGCTTCAAAAGGCATACGCCGGCTATATCCAGGATGATTGGAAAGTGTCTCCTTCTCTGACCCTGAACCTCGGCCTGCGTTACGAGTACACCACTCCGTTCTATGGCAAGAAGCCGATTCAGAACGTCAACTTCGATCCGGCCCAGGGCAAACTGGTGTACCCTTCCAGTTCCACCGACTACCTGCTCAACGCCGATCACAGCAACATCGGACCCCGCATCGGCGCGGCGTATCAGATCGTGCCGCAAAAGCTTGTATTCCGCGGCGGCTACGGCATCTTCTTTTCCGGTGAAGACATCTTCGGTTCCGACATCAACCTCCCCCTCAACCCGCCGCAGCTGATCCCCATCACGCTGACGCAAGTGGGCAGCGGGCCGCCGCCGTTCAAACTCTCCGAGCCCGTTCCGAACGACATTTTCAGCAACTACAACACCAGCATCATTTCCTTGCGTGCCCGGGAAAAGGACTTCCACACTGCGCGCGTGCAGCAGTTCAACACCGCGCTGCAGTACCTGGTGGCGCCCAACTCGACCTTCGAGGCGGCCTACGTCGGCAATCGCGGCAAGAATCTGCAGTTCACCTACGCCCTGAACCAGACTCCGTTCGGTGTGGACGGCAGCGTAGCGGCCAACCGCCCCTATCCGCAGTGGTCGCAGATCACCATGGGAGCCACTCGCGCCCACTCCTGGTACAACTCCCTGCAGCTGAAGTTCGAACGCCAGATGTCGCAGGGTCTTTACACGCTCGCGTCCTACACCTACGCCAGCGCGATCGACGAGGCCGGCGCGTATGATGCGGGAACGCAGCCACAGTATCTCGACAACCTTTCCGCCGAACGCGGACCCCAGAGCCAGACGGCCCGGCAGCGATTCACCTGGACCAACGTCTACCAACTCCCGATCGGCCGCGGGCGGCTGGTGGGCCGCCAGTGGAATCGCTTGACCGATGCCATCCTGGGAGGCTGGCAGATCTCCAACATCCTGAGCACCCGCACGGGGCTGCCCATCAACGTCACTCTGGCCAGCACCGGCGTGGATCCGGTAACCAACAAGAACTACACCTTCTTGAGCCGGAACGGCGGCGGCTTGCGGCCCAATCGCGCGGGTGAAGCGAACTCGGGAATCGATCCGAAGTCCGACCGGCTCCACTTCCTCGACGGCAATGCCTTCGCCGTGCAGGCGATCAATACGCCCGGCAACGCGCAGCGCAACGTAGCACTGGGGCCGAAAAACTTCACCTTGAATCTAAGCCTGGTCAAGCGTCTCAGCGTCACTGAGCGCTCCGCGGTGGACCTCCGCTTTGAGGCGTTCAACGCGTTCAACACGGTGAACTTCTCGAACCCCAACACCAGCTTCGGCAGTTCCACTTTCGGCAGCATCACCAGCGCCGGGGACGCGCGGCAGGTACAACTCGCAGTTCGTTACTCGTTCTAAGCGATTCAGAGTGAGGCGGCGCATGACGCCCGCCTCACTCTGAACCAACCATCCCTCCCACTCACAAAGCCATGCGCCGCACACCTCTACTCCTTGCCTTAGCCACGCTTTCCTTAGCGCAAACTCCCCTGAAGACGCTCGCTCTCCAGACCACCACTGCCCACGTGCAAGGCATCGATACCGATGGCGCCAAGCTGTGGGTCACCTCCGTTGACCGTGGTTCCCGAAAGGGCTTTCTCCAGGAGTTCACGGTGTCCGGTGGCCGTCTGCTGCGCACCATCGAACTGCAGGACCACGGCCGCTTTCACCCGGGCGGCATCGCCATCGACGAGACCTCCATCTGGATTCCCATTGCCGAGTACCGTGCCAACAGCACCGCCGTCATCCAACGCCGCAACCTCCGCACCCTTGCACTGGAAGCGCAGTTTATGGTGGACGATCACATCGGTTGCGTAGCCGTGACGCCCGAGTTCATCATCGGGGGCAACTGGGACAGCCGTGACTTGTATTTTTGGGATCACGCCGGCAAGCTCATTCGCAAGATCGCGAATCAAACCGGCAATTCGTACCAGGACATTAAGTATCGCGATGGGCTCATCGTCGCCTCCGGCACGCTGACCGGCGCAAAGGCCGCCGTGGACTGGCTCGACATTGCCGGTAAGCTTGTGGCTCGCCATACGCCTGGCAATACCGACCGCGGGCAACCTCTCACGCGCGAGGGTATGACCGTCTTCGGTAATCAGCTCTGGCTCCTTCCCGAAGACGGCGCCAGCCGTCTGTTCATCTTCGATCTACCGCGTGCTGCGAACCGCTGATGCAGTTTCCTGCCATCCCAGCGCCTGCATCATGATGCGGAACAGTTGCGTATTCGGCATGAACCCGTTGACCCGCTCTGAGCCGGGTCCCATAGCCGTGGCAATCACCTCTTCGCCGGTGTGATCGTCGAAGACGCGCAGAGAGGGCAGTTTCGTGTACTCCGGCTTCTTCCCGGCGTTGGCCTTGGTCCACTCGTCCAGCCCGTTCAAGAGCGGTTCGCCCCTCTTCCCTCCATACAGGCTCAGATCGAAAGAGTGGTCCGCGGTGAATAGCAGCAGCGTTTCCTTGAGGTTCACCTTTTGCGCGACGCTGCGGATGAGCTTGTCGAATGCCACGACATTGTCCAGCCCCTTCTTTACGTTATCGGTGTGAGCGTCCCACTCGATCATGAGGAAGTACCCCCGCGGATTCTTCGATAGCCGGTTGAGCGCCATATCCGCCGCCGCAGGCAGGTCGATGGGCGAATCCTGTACGACAAGAGGGCGCATCTCGCCGGCCGGGACATCCGCCAGCGTCTTGTATACGGGCCGTCCCTTCGCCTTCGAAACCATGTCGAGGTCCTGCCCTAGCTTCTTCATCGAATCCGTGATCGCCTTCCGCCCGACTCCCGCGAGAACATCCACTCCGTCGCCGAACCACGGCGAGAACAGTTGGAGGAAGATCTCTCCGAACTTGCTCCGTTCGTTCACGTGCGAGTAGCACGCCGCCGGCGTCGCGTCCGCAATATTCACGTTAGTCATCACGCCGGTCGATAGCCGCCGCTCTTCGGCGTATTCGAGGATGGTCTTCAACACCGCGCCATCCTTCGCGCCGCGCACGGTGGACGCATCGAGGCTCAGCACTCCGTTCTGGGTCTTCCGGCCCGTAACAATCGCCGTCATCCCCGCCGCGGAATCCGTAACCCACGCGGATGCGGTCGATGTATCGCTCAGCGCCAGGTGCGGCCACGACTGCACAAACAGCTTCTGTGGCTCGCCATGCCCGTGCAGGCTTGCCGCGTTGACCGTCGGCACGCCCGCCGCATCGGCCAGGAAAAGGATGACATTCTTGGCTTTCTGAGCCTGTGCCTCAGCACAAAGAGTGATCAGTAAGAGGATTTGAGTGATGATTCGCATGACAACCCAGCTTTGGTAATCGAGTCTCCCGGGGCCCCGCTCACGCTGCGAACGCCGCCTTCTCCTCCCGGCTCTTCACGCGGGGACGTCTCATGGGCGGGTGCCGGCGTGGGGCCGTCGATTCCGCCTGTTCGACCCGAAACCGGCTATGAGCGATCTGCAGGGCACTAGACTCCGCTTGGCTGCGGCAAACTGTACCCAGCAGGAGGAGTTCCGCCTTGTTCGTTCCGTGATAGATGCCGGGCCAGTCCATCTTGATCTCCAGGTGGATGCCCTGACGAAGCGGTGCTGAGCCTTCAATCCGAATGCCGGTGGCACTCATGTCGTGCACGATGCCGGGCTTCCATGCGTCTTTCCAGCCCATGGCTGCATCACGGTATTTCATCGGCAGGGAGAGCAGGAATCGCTGTTTGCCGCGCCGGTTCGTCCCTCCAAAACCGGCTTGATTCGATTGTTTGCGAGGCTGTTCTGAGGCCATACTGGCGATTGTCCGAAACCCGCATGTAAACGGGATGAATCCGGTGCATCGATCTCGTGACGCCTCGGCGGTTACCGAACATTTACCGGATTGTCAGTAATGCTTCGTCATGGGGAGCGTAATCTTGAATCGGAAGACACCAATGGAATCAAACACCGCCCCCTGCATCTGCAACTTGTGCCGGACCGCTTTCTCGACGCCGATCAATCCCGACCAATACACCGAGTTGCCGGTGAAATTGCACTCAGCACTTGCTGCGCCCCCGCTGGGTGTAATACCGAAGGCGCCAATCCGGGCCGTCCCTCGCGTCTGACAGCCGACAAGGCCCAGCGCTGGCTGCTAAAATCCGGTTGGGCCTACATGACGGAAATCAAGAAGTTTCGTGACTGGTCCGTTCGCTGTGAAGCAGGCAATTGCGAAGCGCCTGCGGTCTACCTGTTCATAGCCTCAGACGAGACGGGCGCGATAACGGCGTACTGCGAAAGACACGCGGCCCAAAAGGCTGAAGCTCTGGGCATGGCGCTGCCCGGGAGGGACACACTCGCTTTACCGGCCCGCAGTTGGCAATAGATTCTTTTCGGTACTGTCACCGGGAATTAAAACAAAAAGCAGAGCATATGTGCGGAGTCTTGAGAGGTGCACATGCGTCATACATTGGCGTCCGCCTTTTCCACTGCCGTCGATGCGCTGTTCACCGCGCTTTTCCTGATGGCTTGGCTGGTGATTTGGCCGGCTTGGCGTTTTCTGCCATTTAGCCGAACGAAGTCAGCCTAAACGGGGTGGCCGCTTTCCTACCGGCGCCATCATGCGCCGCCTTTCTCTCTCCCACTCGGAGGAATGCAGGCCCGATACGGGCCTGCATCAAACCCACTCGTCACATGTAACGCTTCCCGATCGTGAACTGGACCGCGTTCTCCATTTGCGAAACAAACAGAAGGCGAAATGTTTCGCCAAACCACCACAGGACTGCAAAGGAGCTGTAATGCCTTCCGTTATACATTGGCGGCAGGAGGAGAACGCGTGAATCAAAACCCCGTCGTTTTCTTGTGGCAGGATCGCGCCGCTCCGGAGGGATTCAAATCGGCAGTCTGCCTGCACGGCCACACACTGCACTCGAAGGAATGCCTCGACTTCCTGCCGACGCATTTGAACTCTGTCCCCGTGGCGTCGGCGATCGTGCGCCGTTACCAGTGCCGCGGGATCCAGTTTGCCCGTGCTTATTGGACTCCGCCCCTCACGCCGGCGGCAGCGCTGCGCCTGGAGATCCGGCAGATCCAGTCTCTCGGCCTGCATCCGATGGTTTCTTTGACAGACCACGATACGATCGATGCGCCCATTGCGCTGCATCTTACCGGTGAGCCCGACGTCCCCATCTCGGTCGAATGGACGGTTCCTTACCGGCGAGCCGTATTCCATCTCGGTATCCACAATTTGCCTGCGGACGCTGCACGCGCGTGGATGAACGCGATGGAGGAGTATACGGCAGCGCCCGACGAAACCGTTCTTCCAGCGATTCTGCAGGAGCTGGCTACGAACGACCAAATCCTGGTGGTGTTGAATCATCCGTTCTGGCTTGAAGAGGGCGTCTCGGAGCGGGATCGGGCTCCGGCACTCGACCACCTGCTGACCGCCTGCGCCGAATTCCTGCATGCCTTCGAATTGAACGGGACGCGAACCTGGGACGAGAACGCCGCGACAATCGAACTGGCCCGCGCGTGGTCGCGCCCCGTGATTTCCGGTGGCGACCGCCATGCGGGCGAGCCGGCGGCGTGCCTGAATCTCACCCATACGACATCCTTTGGTGAGTTCGTCTCTGAAATTCGCTCCGGCACAAGCACCGTCATCTTCCTGGAGCACTACCGGGAGCCAATGGCGCTGCGAATTCTGGAAGCAGCATGGGACATCTTGCGGCCCTATCCGGATCATGAAAGCCGCGCTCTCTGGACAGATCGCGTGTTCTACCGCGGAGACGATGGCGCCACCAGGTCTCTATCGGAGCTTTGGCGCAGTCGCGTGCCCTGGTTCGTGAAGCCCATAACCGCCATACTTCAACTCTGCACCAACCCCGGCCTCCGGCCGGCGGTGCGGTTTCTCTTGTCGAACCGGGAAGGAATGCTGCCTTGAGGAGAGCACTCGCCAGGGCCACCGGCCCGATTCGAGATCTTTCCCCGGAGTCGGCCATTGGCATTCTGACACTCGGCCTGGTGCTGGGCACGTTCCCTGTTTATGGCTGCCCCACGGCGCTGTGCTTACTGGCAGTGGCCTGCTTCCGGCTCAACGCACCGGCGCTTCACGCCATCAACCAGCTCTCGGCGCCTTTGCAGTTCGCCCTGCTCGTTCCCTTCGCCCGCATCGGCGCGGCCATTCTTGGCGTGCCGGTACATGACTCAGGAGCACTACTCTCCCGCGCCGGCAACTTCACGGCGCAGGCGCTTGCGGGCTGGTCTGTCACTGCCGTGCCATCCGGCCTGGTGGTTTATCTCGTCCTGATCGTGGCGTTACGGCGGAATCGCTGCCGGGCCGTGTTCGAATGAAACGGAGACTCCCTCAACATGCAATCATTTCCGCCCGGATTCCTCTGGGGCGCCGCCACAGCCGCGCACCAGGTCGAGGGCAACAACCTCAACAGCGACCTATGGGTGCTCGAACATGTACAGCCGACGGTCTTCGCCGAACCTTCGTTGGACGCCTGCGATCATTACCATCGCTTCCGCGAAGATATCCGGCTGCTCGCTGATCTAGGCTTCAATACCTACCGCTTTTCCATCGAGTGGGCTCGCATCGAGCCGGAGCGTCATCACTTCTCCATCGCCGAACTCGATCACTATCGCCGCATGCTGGCGGCGTGTCACGAATGTGGGATAACCCCCATGGTGACCCTTTATCACTTCAGCTCGCCCCGTTGGTTCGCCGCTGCGGGAGGCTGGGAGAAGCCATCGAACGGCGACCTGTTCGTTCGCTACTGTGAGCGTGCCGGAAAGCATTTGGGCGACCTCATCGGCCTGGCCACGACGTTCAATGAACCCAATCTGCCGATGCAGCTGCGGTGGATATCGAATACCGATATCTCGCTGACTACCGTGTTTCGCATGGGCCGCCAGGCGGCGAAAGCGATCGGCTCCGGCACTTTCGGATGTTTCTTCCTGGGTGATGCCTTCAAGCTGCAGGACGCCATGATTCAGGCGCATCACCGTGCCCGTGCGGCACTGAAGTCGTGCCCCGGCGGCTACCCCGTGGGTGTCAACGTCTCGATTCAGGATGAACAGGCGGTGGGTCCGAAAAGCAAGCGCGACAAGAAGTGCGCCGAGGTTTACGAGCCATGGCTGGCCGCAGCCTCGGCGAGCGATTTCCTCGGCGTGCAGTCCTACACGCGTTCCCGGGTCGGCAAGAACGGCGATCTCGGCCCCGAAGTCGGCGTCGAGTTGACCCAAATGGGATATGAATTCTGGCCGGAAGCGTTGGAGGTAAGCATCCGGTACGCCGCCGGGCGCGTATCGGTCCCAATCTACGTCACCGAGAACGGCGTCAGCACCGAAGACGATACGCGGCGTGTCGAGTACACCCGGCGTGCGCTATCCGGGCTGCTCCGCTGCGTGAAGGACGGCATCGATGTGCGCGGGTACATCCACTGGTCTCTTCTGGACAATTTCGAATGGATTATGGGTTACCGCCCGAAATTCGGACTGATAGCGGTAGATCGCCAGACGCAGAAGCGTAACGTCAAGCCAAGCGCCCACTACCTGGGAGGCATTGCGAGCGGCAATTGCATGCCGGAGGGGGAGGATTCTGAGGCCTGATTGAGGATGCCGGCCAACAGTCCGGGGATTTCGTAAACGGCACGGTTTTCGATCGCCGCAACACGGGAGCGAATCGCCTCCAGATTGCCTGGCGCAAGCAGGCTCGCAATCGCACCCGGAAGTTCCTTGGCGAAGTCGCGCACCACCAGGCCCACGCCAATTTCCTCGACCCAATCCGCGTTGTACCGTTCGTGCGCCATAGTCCAGGCGTTGCGCTGCACGATTACCGGAAGTCCGGCACTCAGGGCTTCGCTGATACTGCCGGGTCCGGGCTTTCCAATAAAGAAATCGGAAATCCCCATGTACAACGGAACGTCCCGTGTGAATCCCTGAACGAACATCGGTGTGCGCTGTGGCATCGCGCGGAGATCTCCCGCCAGAGCCTCATTTTTCCCGCAGAGGAAAATCAACTGCACGCCGCTATCCTCCCGGTTCAGGGCGCGCGCCACGCGGATCATCTCTCGCGAGCCTTCGCCTCCGAAGAGCACGAGCGCGGTGGGGCGATCCGCGCGCAGGCCGCGCCGCATTCTTTCGAGCCGCCGGTCGATGCGCAGCCGGTCGTAGAATCGCGGGTGCAGAATCATGCCTGAGGTGCGCAATACTCGTTCCGGCGGAATGCCCTGGCCGATCGCCTGCCGTACCGCCATGTCCGATCCACAGATGACGTGCTGCTCCTGCCGCTCAATCCAGAAGTGCGGCGGGTAGTCGGCGATATCCGTGAGCACGGTGACGAACGGAGTTCCCGGCCACGCCATTTCGAGCCCATCTTTCAGCGCCCGGTTGTAGTGTGGAATCAATGAAACAACCATGTCCGGCCGATGCTGAGTCCAGTACCGGACGAGGGTTTCCACTTGCCTGTTGTGCGAAAGGCGAATCAACCCATGCATCACGGGGATCAGTTGCGCGGTGCCCGCCGTCCACCCTCGCCGCAACATGATGTTGTAGACGTCCTGGAATTGCACCCCGGTATACTTGCGAATGTAATCGATGGGATCTAGCAGGTCCTGAATCGAAATCATTTCGACTTCCCAGGGCCGTTCCTGCTCCTGAATCACGGCCGAAAGCGCGGTGGCGGCCGCGCGGTGTCCCCCGCCGGAGTCGATGTAGATCAGATGGATCTTCGGCTTCACAACTGCCCCACGGGGCTGGCGCGGCGTGGCGTGGCCGCTGGTGTACCCAGGGATTGCGCCAAAAGGCGCCGCGCATCCTCAAGTGCGGGCTGGTTCCCTTCCGGTTCGGCCGCAATGTAGATCCGCAAATACCGTTCGGCGCGTGCAATGTCGCTAGCGTCTGCGATGAGTTTTTCGGCCGCCCGATAGAAAGGCGTTGCACCGTCCGGTACGGCACTCTGCGCGGCTGCCAGCGTGGCATCGAGCGAGGCCCACGCTTTTTTTGTGGCGTAAACGGCGGCCAGGATGGCGTGCGCATCCACGCGGGTTGGATCGATCCGCACACCCTCCTGGGCCTCCTCCTCCGCGTCCTTCAAATCCTGGTGGCTGACCTCCAGATAGAATTGCGCCAGCGCGATCTGCGGTTTGTAGGCCGACGGGGAAAGGGCTACCGCCTTGCGGAGAAACGTCTTTTCACGGGTGGAATCTTTCTGGTAGGCGGCGACTCGGGCGCGTGCCAAAGCTCCTTCGGCCGGGTCGATCTCTTCGATGCGCGTAGCGGTGGCAATCGCGTCGCGCACGCTGCCGCCGATCAGTCCGGGCGCAATTAGGTAGAACTCCACCAGGTCGCGGAGCGCCTGCACGTCCTTGGCGTCGAGCGCTAGGGCGGCATTGAGCTCCCTTCGGAATCGCCGGCCCAGCCCGACCAATTGAAAGGGTCCTGCATGTTGCGCGGTGAGTCCGAGTACCTCCGCGAGTTGCCTGCGGTACTTCGCGGTCCGGCCATCGAGCGCTACTGCCTTCTCTGCGAGAGGAAGGGGCGACGTCCGGTCACCGAACGCCGCGCGAATTTGCGAGAGCAAAAAGTTGGCTAGAGGGTCCTCCGGGTTGTCCCGCAACTGCTTCTCCACCAGTGTCCGGGCGCGTTTCCAGTGCCCTGTCGCGATCAGTCGTTCCGCCGGCGATGTTTGTTGGGCGGCAACCACGCTGGAAAGACCGAGGAGGAGAGCAACCCGCATCTAGCATGCAGCATCGCTCATCAAGGGTTGCAGCCGTATAACGCTCTGATGAAGGTTTGACTGCTCAAGTCGGGCGCAGTAGGCTTTCAAGTTTCGGATTGTGCTCCGACTGAGCTCAGACGTGAGTTGGTCGCTCGCGAGTCGTTACTGATCGCCTAACGATTCACAATCGTCACGCGCAGCGATCGCTCGTCTTCGCGTCCCGCGGCCGTTTTGATGTGATTGGAAACTGAATTCACCAAGGTGGAGACAATGCCCGCCTTCAGCCACACCGCGGTAACCTTGCCCTCCGGCGAGATCGAGGGGCTGTGTGTCGTGAGCCCGCTGGCCGAGGGAACCGCCCAGGTGCTTTCGGTGATCATGTCCGTGGCCAGGCTGACCAATCGAACCCATAGTCCAGATCGGCGTTGGGTCCTTCTTCACT
>JBDTMZ010000114.1:0-20739 GCA_039934035.1 Candidatus Solibacter sp.
TCACTTGGCAAGCTACCCGAGCCCGAGTCCACCCACGATTTCTTCTGACGAGCCTCAATAAAGAGCCGCGCAGAATCTCGCCGGCAGGAGGGAGGTCTGCGGCCAGTTTTTCTCGATGGCGAAGAGCCTCTTTGTGTTTCACTATTTATAGGGAAACATAGCCAAAAGGAACTGTCAACCGATTTTCAGGGGCGACCGGGACTTTGAGGCATTTTCGACGATACCTGCGCCTCTTCGCCGGCGGACTGCAAGGTTTTCCCGGCCCCTTTTTCAACCGACACAACTTCACCAACTACGCCGAGAGCCGGTTCGGCAGCCTGCTGGTCACCAACAACTTCGGAATGGTAGGCGGCAGGGATGACGAGGATGACGACAGCTATCGGACGCGCATTCATCTGAAGCTGATCGGCCACTCGATTCCCAACGAGCCCACTCTCCGCTTTGAGTTGCTTCAGGTGTCTGGTATTCAGGACGTTGTGTTGGACAGAGCCGCCGGAACCTATACCCGCTATGTGTACGGCATCACGCCGGTAGCCTCGGCATCCCTTATCGCCATGGTCCAGGAGGTGCTGAATAAGCACACGGCCTACCCCCTCACGGGGATCGCCGTCAATCCAGACCTGGTGGGTATCACGATGGCTACGACTCTAACGCTTTCTCCCGGCGCTACACAGACCGACAAAGATACCGCCACCGGCCAGGCACTCGCGGCAGCCACGGAGTACATCAACAATCTGGGTGTCGGTGAGAGCCTGGTGATCAACGAGATCGCCGACCGCGTCCGGAACTCGTCCTCCCTGGTGATCGATATCGGCGAGCCGAACCGGCAGATCGAAGAGATCCTTTCGCTCCGTAAGTGGCCAGAATCCTAAAATAGAGGGAGGCTCTCGACGCGCGCTCAACGCTCAATTCGCGCGTGGGGATCGGCCCTGTTAAGTACAACTCGTTGAATTCACACTCATATTTCGAACTTTTCGACCACTCCAAATACCAGAACTCCTATGCTTACTTAACTTAGATGGGGGTCTTGGTTGGCAACTAACGCCCGCGCCGGCCGGGTGCGGGTAATACGCATTATGGCAACCATGTCTTCAGGCGATTCCCGGTGGCATGCTGCTTGGGTCCGCAGAGCGATTGAGAAGCCCAATTGTAAGTGGATGGAAACCCAGTGGCGAGGCGCTCTTATACTAGCAAAAGGTGAGGACCTTTTCCTCGACGGAGCTTTGTAATGACCCCTCACGTGGATTTTAGCACTCTTTTAGATGTTTTTTCGGAATTGATCGTCGACAAGCTCAGCCAGCGCCTGTCAGGACCGGGCCGGGAAGGCTCCAAGATGAAGAAAAGATTGTTGACTGTGGAGGAGGCAGCCCACTATTTGGGTCGCACCAAGGAAGCGCTGCAGCACATGATTGCCGCCGGCAAACTGCCTACGGTGAAAGCTGACCGGCGCGTCTTCCTCGATATCAAAGACCTGGACCTGTGGATCGATGGCAGCAAATTCTAGCGCGCGGCTCGCCAAGGCGCTCGCAAAAGAAGTGATGCGGGTGTACCTGAGATGCGTATGCGCTCTTTGCTGCGCGCTCCGCAGGGATGGCATCAAACGTTGCATTGGCCAAACAGGCCCCTGCTCCAGTGAGCGCTAAGGTCTTGTGTTACGACTGATCTCCGAAAAAGCGCCAGGGCCGGCGAGCCTCCGTCGCAGCGGCTAAGGCCGGGCAGCAGGGGTTCGGACAAGATCGGCGCTTTTCTTTTGGACGTCGCACCTTTAAACCGACACAACTCACGAGTATACTGTTTTGAGATCGAGAGATAGCCATGTCACCGGCCGATAGTTTGCAGGCGTCTCCTCGCGGGGGAAAAACCCGCGTCTTCGTGAGTTCCACGTCCATCGATATGGCCGAGGAGCGCGGCGCACTGCGAGCCGCCCTCTCCAAGATGGGCGGCGTCGAGTTCGCCGGCATGGAGGACTGGGGCGCCCGCGCAAATCCTCCGGTGCAGGAATCTCTCCGGGAAGTTCGCAACAGCGACATCTACATCGGGGTGATCGGAGACCGGTATGGCTTCGTCGATGAATCCACCAACCAGTCCGTTACGGAGTTGGAATACCGGGCAGCGAAGGAGCACGGGAAGCCATGCCTGATCTTCATCCGCCGGCCCGAACAGCCTTCCGACGATCCCCGCTTTTTGGCCTTCCGCGAAGACCTGAAGCGTGATAACACGGCTGGCTGGTTTGATACTCCGGCTGGCCTCGCCACCGAGGTCCTCGTCGGCGTCCACAACCTGCTGCCAGGGAGAGAGTCGTCGCCGGATATTCAGCCCCGCACCCCGGCCGAAGCCCGGGCTGGCGCCTTGATGGCGGCCGTCTTCGACGCTCAGTCTTTTGCATCGCTATTCCAATCCTTCGGTCTTGGCCATCGTTATGAAGCGCATCGGAGCGTGCACGACAACGCCGTCCGCCTGCTCATGTTGATGGACAGCCGCGGCGCCCGTGTGCGCCTAGCCGAGACCCTGCGACTCCAATTTCCCGAGATTGGCTGGGAGGAGGCGCTCCAGCGCAAATCGCTTCGAAAGTGGATCGGCCTGGCGGCGATACCGGTTGTCGCCGTCGCCGCCTTCCTGGCATACAACAAGCTGCCGTTGCCGTTTCAGGAGCCGTGGTCCGACGAGTTCCAGATTCTCCCCCAGGATCTCGGCAACGCTCGCGCTTCGTACGAGCATTGGGCGCAATCCGGTCTATGGACCGTGCCCTCGAGTTGGCGGATTATCAAGGGAGACGGCCTGGCTCCTGACGATGGCGCGCTCGTAGTTTCGGGCACTAAGCCAGGCACGCGTGCCGATCTCGGCTGGCGCAGGTACCGCGATTTCGACGCCATGTTCCGGGTTCGATTCCTAAAAGGAAACAATGCAGCCTGGGCTTTCCGGACGCAACCGGACGGAAGCGGCTATGTCTTCGAACTGGTCAGCCGGGGCAATCGGCTCTACCTCGACGCATCCATCCAGTCCGCCCACGGTGTGAAGACGACTCCTGGCTGGAACCGTCCGGCAATCGGCCTCGGCGAATGCTGTAAGCCCGGCGACGTCTTCACCGTCTATGCGAGAGCCCGTGGTCCCCAATTCGATTTCAGCGTCGAACTCACCCGGGAGGCCGACGACAGTCCCACGGCCGGCAAGCGGATCGAGGTGGAGCCATTCCGCGATCGTAACTCGAGCTTTCGCTATGGCAACATCGGACTGCTGCAACGGGATCAAGACAGCGAGGCTGTCTACGAGTCCTGGTGCGTATCCCCATCGCCGCCAAAAGTGAAAGAGAGTCCCTCGTGTATTCCCCCGCTGTGACCAGATCGTGCGTGCGGACGGCCCTGTGTCTTCTGACGGTCTGGGCGACATCGGCTCAACAACCCGTAGGACTGGTGAACGGCACGCTGCTCTTCGAACCGAAAGATCCGCGGATTGACGAGGTCAATGTAAAATTTACGGGCGAGTACGGCAAGTCTGAGAAGACGGCCAATCCGAATTTCGCGACCACTCTGAAGGTGGGGCCGTGGAATATCACAGCCACGATCTTCGACTTCTGTGCCGATCCAAACCCCACGAAAAAAACAGCGGCCAGCAGTACCAGCGACAATCAATGGACGATTAGGATGCGCAAATGCCCGGTAGCCGCGGTGAAACCGAAATCCGCGTACCTGCCCGGCCCGGTGAATTCTCGCGTGTTTCTGGCGCGTTATGGACCCGTGCCGCAACCTGAAGCCACCGTGTCAGGAGTAGTGAAGTTGGCCGATGGGCGGCCCTTGGAGGGCATCCACGTGAGCTGGCTCGGCGTCAAAACAGCCGGCGGCGACAACGTGGAGTTGCGCTCCGGCGATGCAGCGGCCGGCGGAGCCTACCGCGTCGTTTCGCCCACGGGTCCGGAGTTCCAAAGCTATCTTTTGTCCGTGCAGAAACCCGGATACCAGACCAGCATTTTCAGCGTTCCCGCCGGCGGAGCGGAACTCGAACCGATCGTGCTCAACCCGGTTGACAATGTCGCGGCCGACCCGGTCATCGAGATGGAGCCGATGCTCCGCTATGTCTTTGTCGGGGACTTGCTGTATGCGCTGCCCCTGGCCGGTTTTCGCAGTTTCGACGAGTACTCGCTTCTCATGCCCGGAGTTTTTCCCGCCGCCCAGACCTTCGCGCGCCGCGGGCCCAGCCTGAGTCCCACCGTCGGCACTGCGGGCGAGTTGTCGATCAATGGCGCCAGGGGCCGGGATAACAACTACATCCTCGACGGCTCGGACGCCAATGACGAGCAACTCGGCATTCGCCGCTTGGGTTTCATTTCGCCCGCGCCGCAATCGCTGGGAACGGTCTCTGAATTGCAGGTGATCACGTCCATCTCGGATGCCCGTTACGGCAGGAGCATCGGCGGCCAGGTAACCGCGCTCTCGCGGTCGGCCGCCCGCGAGTTTCACGCCGACGCGTACGGTCTCGCATCGGACGCTCGATCGAACGCGCGCAACTACTTCGATGTCGCGTCCCCGGTTCCGGCGCCGGCGGCCGTTCAGGTGGACGGACACGCGCTCGGCGGATTTTCACCGTCCCATTCGAAGGAGCCCGATACCAAACTGATTGCGGGAGCCGTGGCGGGCGGCGCGATTGAGTTCCGCAATGAGCCCATGTTCCTGGTGGGTGCTTTCGAGCGGCAAAGCCTCAATGCCACGCGACAGGTGCACTTCGCCACCCCCGCCGCCTCGGAAAGACAAGTGGACCCCTCGCAATCCGTCTCCCTCGGGCTGTCGCCGGGCCAGCGCTTCGCGCCTGCGGGCGAGGCGATCTTCAGCCTCCTCCCCTTTCCGAACAATCCGGGCGGCCCCTATGGAGCGAACACCTACACCGCCGAACTGCCGGATCGCGGGTCGTCGAATCTCTATTCCGTTAAAATCGATCGCAATCTCACCGCCGGCAATGCGCTTAGCCTACGCTACAGCCGCGCGGCGGAATCGAGCACTTTGCCGGCTACCGGCGGCGCGCTTTTCTCTTCCATTCAACCCGGCCTGTGGAACCAGAACGTCGCGCTGTTCCTGACCTCGACATTGACCCCGAATCTCACCCATAGCTTTCGCGGGTCCTACGGCACGACACGAACCGTGATAGGGGCCGCTCCGTCCGGTTCCATGCTGCCCTCTGCCGCCGTTCCCGGAGCGGCGTTTCTGCTCAACGCGCCGCTGCTGCGCGATACCGGCGGAAACGGACCGCGCCGGTACACGTCGGATGGCGATACCGAACCCATCACGGGTTTCCTTGGACAACTCGCCATCCCGGGCTTCAGCCCGGCCGGAGTGGACGTGTTTCGTTTCCCCCAAACCCGTGCAAACGGCACCTGGCAGGCAGCCGATGTGCTGACCGTGGTACGCAAGCGGCACGTGTGGTCCGCCGGTTTCGATGCCCGTTTCCTGGATCTGGATAGCTCCGCCCAACGAAACGCCCGGCCTACCATCGTCTTCGGCGGGCTGCGCACGCCCGACGTGGTGCGCACCACCCGCATTACCCCGCAGGCCTACACCCCGCTATCCCTCGCCGCTGCCGGTGTACCGTCCGGAATCTTCCAGACGCTCGCCTACGGAGTGCCGCCCATGAAAGAGGCGGAGACACTCGCTTTCGGCCGCAATCCCAATTTCCCGCTGCGACTGCGTAGCAAGCAGCTGGATTTCTTTCTTCAGGATGAATGGCGCCCCAGGAACTGGCTTTCCATTACCGCCGGCGTCCGCTTGGCCATCGCACAACTTCCGACGGAGGCCGATGACCGCATTCTCCGCGCCTTCGACCGCGCCGCGCTGCTCCAACTTGCCGGCGATACCGCGGGCACCAACCTCTGCGCCCTTCGTCGCTGCGGAGATCTGCCGGCGATCTTCTCTTCCGAATTCCCTCAGAATTTCCGTGACACCTTCGGCGCCGATTCACGCCGCTTGGACCTGCGGACCGGTTTCGCGCTGAAATTGCCCCACCAGGCGATTTTGCGCGGCGGCTTTGGACGGTACAGCGGCCAGTTTCCGGCAATCATCATTACTGAATCGCAGAGTTCGTTCCCCGATTTCCTGCCTGTCAATCTGGCCGGCTATAACCCGGAATACCTGACGAACCTCGGCAACGACAGCTACAATAAAAGCCGCCAGCCCCAATTCCCGGTGACCAGTTACGGAATTCTGCAGCCTCACACTCTGAATCTCGTGGACCGGTACATCAACGGGCAGAACAGCGCCTTGAATCCGTTAAACTTGCTGGTTCTCAAGCTGGAAAACGCCGGGCTCGATCTGGTGCAACCCGCCGCCGGAATCCGTTCGCCCTACTCCTTCCAACAAGCCCTCCTGCTGGAGCGGTCCTTCGGAGCGCGGCTCACCGTTTCGGCGGGCTACGTCGGATCGCTGGGCCGGCATCTGCTGCGCGTTTCCACGACCGAGCAGGGCTTCCTCCGCGCCGCGCTCTTGCCCGTGGGTGCTCCCGATCCGCAGAGCCTGCTCCCCTTCCCCCTCGATCAGCCGTTGCAGGTGGCGGCGCAAGGCACACCCGGCGCCCCGTTTTCGCTGGCGCGCGAATTGTACGAAGGCACCGCCAATTCGGCTTATCACTCCCTCCAGTTGCAGACCCGCTGGCGGCAGGGCGGCAAACTCAGCTTTGGCACCGCCTTCACCTGGGCCCATGCTATTGATGACGCCTCAGATTTCTTCGATTCCGCCGGGAGTTTTGCCTTGCCCCAGAACAGTCTGCACCGCTCCGAGCGCGGTTCGTCGTCTTTCGATGCCCGCCTCCGCGCCACCGGCTATTTCCTTTGGGAACACGCCATTCGGCGCCGCCCGTTCGAAGCCTGGCAGTTCAGCGGCGTTCTGGCCGCGCAGACCGGCCAGCCTTTCACCGTGAGCACACCGATTGACGTCAACCGGGACGGCAACCTGACCGACCGCCTGAACAGCACCATCGACTCCCGAGGGGCCGACCGCCGTCAGGCCTTGAGTTACACCGGAGATCCCGTCGCCCTTTTGCCGGCTCCGGGTACCGACGGCGCCTTAGGCCGCAACTCGTTCACTGCGCGGCCGTGGTACAACGCCGATCTGGCGCTCTCCTTGCGGTTCCGGTTATCGGAGAAAGCGAAGCTGACGCTGCGCGCGGAATCCTTCAACGCCTTCAACCGGGCGAACTTCGGCATCCCGGTTCGAATCCTCGGCGCGCCTGGCTTCGGTTACGCACCCGAAACCCTGACGCTTCCGCGTTCCATCCAATTCGGCGCGCACTTCGGTTTCTGAGACCTTACTGTACGATGATTTGGACCGGCGGACTCGTGGAAGTCCCCGCCGCAACCGTCAGGTCGTACGTTCCAGCGCTCAGCGTGGGCACACCCACCACCACGCTGTACTCTCCGGCGCGGGCCGGCACGAGGGTAGCGGAGACGAGATCGGCGGAAACCGTCCCGATCTTCACCGTAACGGTCTGGAGCACCTGGTAATTCCCCGAATTCGGAACCGCCACGCCCGCATCCCAGGCCGGGTCCACTTTACCCAGGCCCGAACATCGAATCGTGATGGTATCGCCGGCGCGCGCCGGATTGGCGCTCGAGATCAGGCCGTTCGCGTTGGAGATGCTTCCAAGCCCGGTCCCGGAGCCATCCTGTGTGAACACCGCCGGCTGAGAATCGGTCAGCGCCAGGGGCAACGGCAGCAGCGACATGAATGTCCTGTACGTGACCACAAGCTGCGGAACGCCGCCCGTTCCCGCGGTAAACGGGATCATGGCGTCCAACTGAGTTGCGCTTACGTACGAAAGCGGCAGTAGTTCGCCTCCCAGGCGAACCGCCACCCCGGATAGCTGCGTATCCCACGGCAGCGCGCGAGAAGCGCTCTGGCGCGGACCGAGATTCGAACCGAAGATGGAGATCAGGCTTCCCGGAGCTACCGAACCGCTGCGGACGCTCGCGCGGCTGGCCACATTTGCGGTCGAGAGTAGACCGTCCAGGGGAGGATCGATATCGATGGACACCGAATCCGAGTTCCCGCTGATCTTCAGATCGGGATCCGCGGCGGTGACCGTAGCGCTCGATGTTCCCGGGCCCGGAGGTACCCAAATACCTTCCCAGGTGCCATTCCCCAGGCTCGTGAGCGCCGCCGAAACCCCGGCGCTCGCATCCGTAAAGCCTGCCACAACCGAGCCTGTCGTCAACGCACACCCTGAACGGTCGGTGACCACCGCGTCGATTACAGCGGGCACCCCCGCGGGAACACGCGTTCCCGTCCCCAGCACCGTGATTACCGGCTGAACCGTTTGGTCCGGCGTGCAGTTTCCGGCGGCGGGTTGGAACCCGGTCCGCTCCGCGGCACGGGAGGAGGTCACAGGGGGGCCGACAAATAGTGTGATCGCAACGTTGCGAATGCTCCCGGTGTTCCGCACAGGGTCCGCGAACAGGAAGGTTAGCGCTCCCTTGTAGACACCCTCCGACAGGCCGGTGGCGTCGGTTTGAACCGTCACTTGCAGCGTCTGCCCGGGCGCCAAAGGCGGCTTGGGAATTCTGTACGTCAGCCAGTTCTTACCATCCAGGGTGCCGCCGAAGACCGTGAAATCGAGCGAGGACGCCCCCAGATTGTAGGCGCTGATCAACTGGGAACCGGCGTTGGCGCCGCCTCGCCGCGTCGTGTACAGCAGTGTGGGCGGCGTCACCGCGGGTCCGGGATCCGATCCGGGTGGCATCACTTCCAGCAGAATTGAGGCCTGTTGCAGTGGGTTGTCGGCGCCCATGGCGGTAACCTGCAACAGCGCCTGGTAGATTCCCGCGGGCAGCCCGGTGGGATTGGCAACCAGGTCCAGGCGCCCGCCGCCGCCGGCTAACTTATCATCCGTTGAAACCTGCAACGAAAGCCACGTTGGGGCCGGTCCGCCGGAACCGTCGGACAGTGCAGGCACCGGTTTCAACGTGCCCCCGCCGCGGTTCAGCGCAAAGAGCGTCATCGGTGGTAATGCGGTTCCGCCGCCCTCTACCGCCCGGAATGCAACCGCCATGCGCGACAAAGCCAGCACCGGCCGCGATGAGGTCACCACGATTGTGACCGAAAGGGGCAGGGTTCGGCCGTCGCTGGAACGAACCGCTAGCGGGATCTTGTAGGACCCCGGACTCTGTTTCGAGGCATCCGCGCTGATCTCGATCTGCGCCGGCAAGCCGGGGTGAACCACCGCTCTGGAGACGGTGGCGCGGACCCAGCTTTCCGCCGGGGATGCTACCGAGATCGAAAGGTCGCCGCCGCCGCCCGTGTTCCTCACCGCAATACGCGCAACTGCGCTCGGAAACTGCTGCGTAAGGGAGAGCGTGATTGCCGGCGGGTCCAGTTGGATATCCCTAGGAAGTGGCGCGGTTACGGTAAACTGCACCAGTCGAATATCCGGCCCCTGCTCGCTAAGCGTCTGACCCCAGATAAGCACCAGGCCGGAATACGTCCCGGGCGCGAGACTCCCGGGATCCGCGGTGATCTGCACGGCGGCCGGAGTGACTCCATTTGCCGGGTTCACCCGAAGCCAGTTTGAGTCCCCGGGAAACACCAGAGGTATCGCGAGGAACGGCAGGGTGACTGCCAGTCTGTTGGTAGAGATGGAGACGTTCAGGGTCTGTGCGGGAGCGGGAGGACCGCCCGAGCTTCCGGTGAACTGGAAGACGCCGCCTGCCCCTTGCGTCCCAACCTGGGGCGCAGCCTTGGGAACGGCGCGCACGCGGTCGTTCAGCGTATCCGCGATGTAGACGTTGCCGGCCGAGTCGCTCGCCACGCCCGTGGGCGAGTTCATCCGGGCGTTTGTCGCGATGCTTCCGTCACCGCTAAAACCGGGACTCCCGATACCGGCCACCGTGCTGATCGTGCCGTCCGTCGACACCACACGCACCACGTGGTTGCCGGTATCGGCGATATACAGGTTTCCCTCGGCATCCACCGCGATCTTTTCCGGCTTGTTCAGCGATGCTAGCAATGCCGGCTTGCCATCGCCCGTATAGCCGGCCTGCCCGTTCCCGGCGATGGTGCTTATGATTCCTTGCCTGACCAAACGAATCGAGTTGTGATTGGTGTCGGCAATGTAGACGGCTCCCGATCGGTCGATAGCTACTCCTCGCGTATTGGAGACGCATGCCTGCGCGGCGGGTACGCCCTCACCCGGACAGTCGGGCTTGCCCAGGCTGTCGCCCGCAAACCTCTCGACCCTCCCATCTTTGCGGATGGCCCGGACTGCGTTCCCGGCTCCGTCGGCCACATATACGGTACCATCCGCGGCGACCGCGACACCGCTCGGCTCCACCAGCAGGTCCCCATGTTCCGCGGCACCGCAGGGCGTCGGGATATCACCGCAGGCAATCGACTGAATAATTCCGTTGGAGACTTTTCGAATTCGCCGGGAATGCGCATCGGCAATGTATAGATCGCCTGCGGAATCCACTGCAACATCCCTTGGATAGGCCATTGCCGCCAGGGTTGCCGGACCTCCATCGCCGGAATAGTCAAAGGCTCCATTTCCCGCAGCGGTGCTGATCTTACCGTCCGGTGTGATCTTACGGACCTTCTGGTTATTCGTGTCGGCTACATAGAGATTGCCTTGGCTGTCGAACGCCATTCCTTGCGGCTGAAAAAGAAAAGCCTGCGTGGCCAGGCTCCCTTCATCGAACGCCCGGAACAATCCGTTCCCAGCCATCGTATCGATCGTGGTGCCCTTGATCCGCCGGATTCGGCCGTTGTTGCCATCGCTGACGAGCAGGTTGCCATCCCCGTCGAACGCCATCGATCCCGGGGAACTGAACTGCGCGGCCTTCGCGGGACCGCCGTCGCCGGAAAACCCTGGCGTCCCCGTCCCCGCCACCGTGCTGGTGGTTCCCGCCGAAATCATCTGCACTATGTGGTTGGCGGAATCGCTGAAAAACAGGTTGCCGGCGGCGTCGATCGCCAGTCCAGCCGGCGATTTGATGAGTGCGTCCTGTGCCCGGGTGCCGTCCGCCGAACGCCCCTCGTTCCCCGTACCCGCGACGGTCGTGATCGTGCCGCCGCTGTCCACCCTCCGAATGCGGTGATTATTCATATCCGCGATGAACAGGTTCCCTTCGGGGTCGACTGCAATATCCCGTGGGAAATTTAGCGAGGCGTTAACAGCCGACTCGTTGTCGCCGTCGTATCCACTTTTTCCGTTTCCGGCCACCGTCGTAATGACATCCCTACTGATCTTCCTCACCTGGTGCACGCGCACGTCCGATTCGTAAATTGCGTCCGCACCGTCGACGAACAGAACCAGCGGTGAGATCGCGGCCGCGGTGGCTGCGATGCCTTCCCGCTTTTCGGCGGAGGGATCGTCGGACTTCAAGCCATTTCCCGCGAAGGTTGTGATCACGCCGTCAGTTACTTTGCGTATGCGGTTATTATTGTTGTCGGCGATGTAGAGATTACCGGCTCTATCCACCGCCACACCCAGAGGGTTATTGAGCGATGCGCTGGTCGCCGTGCCGTTATCGCCGGAATAGCCGGCGATTCCGTTTCCGGCCACCACCGTAAGTATCCCCAGCCGGTCGACCTTGAAGACCAGGGCGTTATCTGCGTCTGGGAAGTAAATATTGCCCTGCGCGTCCGATGCCATGCGGCCTGGACTTGAGATTCTGGCTTGCGTCGCGGGCTTGCCCCTATCCGTGAAAACCCAGTCGCTTCCCGCGACGGTGAAAATGATGCGCTGACCAAAGGCCGGAACTAGCATCGCAACAGAACAGAAGATCGAAGTTAAGAAGTAGCGTCTCATGGGTTTTTTGCCTGACTAGAGCATATGCGGGGATGCTCGCGAGTGCAATCGCAATCGTGAACCAAACCAGGGCAAGGCCACGTAGCAAGGCCCCGGCAGGCGCGTGGCGCCTGCGGGTTTGTCAGTGGGCGGTTCGTGGTCCTGTAGCGCCTCCGAAATTCTCGCAGGTTTACCGGTTCTTTCAGGGGCATTGCCACCAGCCACATTTTTCAGCGAATCTGCGGATCGCTTAATTCGACTACATCGTCGGTTACTCGTTCCGTTAAGGAAGTAAGTCGCCCGAATGCTGAGGTGACGCTCACGGACTGGAATGAACCAAGGCTGTTGAGCACTGCGTCTTTGGATTGGTCGACTCCGGGCAGCATGAGGGTCTGAGCCCGACCTGCCCTCTGGCGGCGAGTTTGCTCTTCCAGGGTGACGGCCTCCTTCGTCCGCCTCCCATTTCCACCACGTCCGCGAAATTCGCGCGACGGGGATTTCACGGCGGTATTGCGCAGCCATCCATCACAAGGTGCGCACAAGGTCGAACGTCGATTAGCCGCATTCGACTCCGACCGACCGAACAAGCGCATGCGAGACTCCAAGGTACTCTATGAGATCTTGGTGTGTCAGAAAGTGTGTCAGAACTCAGGCGAAGGGAGGGGATTTACCGCAGGTACAGATTGTTTAAAATCAATGAGTTGGACTCCTAGAATCACCTCAAATCGCACCTGAAATCGGCTACGAACCAGAAGGTCGGCCGTTCGAATCGGTCTGGGCGCACCACTGAATCGGAAACAACTTCCCCCTTCCTCTCCGCCTGCAGCATTTCCAGCGACCTTCCCCCGACATCGCCCCGTGATCCGGCCAGTCTGCTTTAATAGTTGAGCGACCTCGGGAGGGAACACGTGGGCAACGAATACGCATTCGAAATGGCAACGTCCAGCATTCGCTTCGGCTGGGGCGCGTCGCGCGAAGTCGGCATGGACCTGGCGGAATGGAAGGTGCGCCGCGTCATGGTGGTCACCGATCCGCTGGTGCGCACGCTGCCGCCGGTGGCCACGGTGCTGGAATCGCTCGAAACCAACGGAATCGATTTCCGCCTCTACGATCGCGCGCGCGTGGAACCCACCGACGAATCCTGCATGGATGCCGCGCGTTTCGCCAGTGAGGGCGAGTTCGACGCCTTCGTCGCCATCGGCGGCGGATCGTCCATCGACACCGCGAAGATGGCGAACCTGTACTCAACCTATCCGCCCGCCGACTTCCTGGACTACGTCAATCCGCCCATCGGCCGCGGCGTGCCGCCTCCCGGCGCTCTTAAGCCCCTGATCGCGCTGCCCACCACTGCGGGCACGGGCAGTGAGACCACCGGGGTCGCCATTTTCGACTACCAGAAACTGCACGCCAAGACCGGCGTCGCGCACCGGCGTTTGAAGCCGACGCTTGGGATTTTGGACCCGGAGAACACCGCCACCCTCCCGCCCGCGGTGGCGGCCTGCGCGGGGCTGGACGTGCTCAGTCATGCCATCGAATCCTATACGGCAATGCCGTATACCGACCGTCCCCAACCCGACCGTCCCCTCCTGCGTCCGGCGTATCAGGGCTCCAACCCGATCAGCGACGTGTGGTCGCTGCAGGCGCTGCGCATGGTGGCCCAGTATTTACCGCGAGCGGTCGCGGACCCGGGGGACGGCGAGGCCAGGGCGAAAATGCTGCTGGCGGCTGCCTATGCCGGAGTGGGCTTCGGCAATTCCGGAGTGCATCTGCCACACGGAATGTCTTATCCCGTCTCAGGAATGGTGCGCGGGTTTCAGCCGGCCGGATATCAGGTCGATCATCCGATCGTCCCGCATGGGATGTCCGTGATTTTGAACGCGCCCGCGGTCTTCCGCTACACCGCCGAGGCTTGCCCACAGCGCCACCTGGAGGCTGCGGAAGCGCTGGGCGCGACGGTCGCGGGAGTTGCCGCTCAGGACGCGGGCAAGGTCCTTGCGGACTGCATTACGGCGATGATGCAGCGCCTGGGGATGCCGAACGGGCTGCGCGCCATCGGCTACACGAGCAGCGATATTCCGGCCCTGGTGGAAGGCACGTTGCCGCAGCACCGCGTCACGAAGCTCTCTCCGCGGCCGGCGGGCACGGAGGAGTTGGCGCGCCTGTTTGAAGGCGCGATGGTCGCGTGGTAGCGCTCGACCGCAATTGCTGGCGATAGGTCTTTCCTAACTACCAGAGTAGGCCCAGGGAGCGTGATACCATCGTCTTACCCCAGATACCTACCGGGTACGGATCCGGCACTGGCCGCTGGGCAGCCATTGGATTTCGTTGCTCCCTGGAAGCGCCCCGGGTGGCACCGTCTTATGGCGGTGATGAGTTCGGACGAACAGCAGTCCATGCCATGCCGCGCACATGACCCTACGACGGATCGTCAAGCAACCGCGGGCCAGCCTGAAGACAATGGTGCGCTCGCCCGCCTGGGTGGGCACTTGCCGCGGCCTTCCTCTTCCTGGCAGCCTCCTATCGCTACGATCGCATTGCCTTGCTGAACGGAGCCCCGTACGAATCGTGGGACGAAGTTGCGACATACAATAACGCCGCCGTCGTCAGAGATCCGGTCAAGTGGCGAACGTATATCTACGGTACGCTGGACTTCGCAAAAATGGTGCTTGCGCGGTGGCACTACGACCGGTCGGATCCCGTAGGGAAGACCAGCCATCTCAAGTCCTACTCGAATAACGCGCCGCCATCCTGGCGTCCGGATTTCGACTTGCATCAACGTAACTGGACGGATTTCTCGGGCATCGAGTTTAACTACTTTCGCGGCGTGCCGGATCACCGGCCAATTCTGATCGCCAGGGAGATCAACCTCGCGGTCTTGTACTTACTGGCGGCCGGGATTCTGATCGCGGGCGAGATTCTACGGCCGCTGCCCCTTTCCGATCTATCTGGCGCTGGCGCTCTGCCTGACTGCTTCCGAAGTGAAAGAAGCCTCCGGTTATGCGCTGCCAAACGCGATCTGTACCTTACTGGCATTCTTGATCTTCATCCTCTGTCAGACCGCCATATGCCGCTGCCGGACCAGCCTGCTCTATGGGGCCGCCGCCCTTCTCGCCGTTGGAATGAACCATAAGATGGACTTTCTGATGCTGGCCAAACCGATAGCGATTGCGGCAGTTCAGATGAAGTGGTCGCCGTGCGCCGTGCCGCCGAAGTTCCTCCCGCTCGCGGGGCGTATGGTGCTGTGCTTCTCCACCGTACTACTCGCCACCCAACCATATCTGCTGACCTCACCGTTGCGTGAGTTCGCCATGCAGTACACGTTTCTCGCGGAACGTCAGGGCGCCGTGAACCTCCCCCTGAACTTGGCGAAGCTATGGCATTTCCTGGGCATGAGTCTCTCCCTTACTCCTGGCGGTGAGCCGGTGGGCTCACACCTCGTAATTGCGGGTGTCGTGACCTTGCTGGTGCTGATTGCCGTGCTTCCGGCGCTGGGCGGACATGGTTTGTCGAGATCGCAGCGGGTCGGATGCGCGGCATTGGTCCTGGCCTCAATGGGTGCGCTGTGGGCAGTGCCGGTCCGCACGAGTGCCGACCTTTACCCGAGATACTTCCTGAATGGCTGGGGTGTGCTTCTGGCTGGTACCGGATGCGGCCACTGTATTGCACTGGCCAACATGAACCATGCCCGCACGCGGTTCGTTCTCGCATGTCTCGCCATCGTCTCTTCCGTGCCAGTGATCTACGCGCGATTCGACCACATCAGGCAGACCGATGCCGCGATCTGGGAACGTCTCGACCCGACGTTTCACCTCGACACCGGACTCAGCCGCAATGCCGCCACGCTCGAACTGGTGAAGTCCGCCGCCAGTCCTGATTTCTCGAAAACCGTTTTGATCGATCAGCACGCGTATCTCGACATACGAGCATTTATCCTGGCCGGCCTGCATCCGGTCTACATCAACGCCAACGATTACGAGGCCAAGCTTCACGGTTTGCCGCCCGGACGCTATCTTACTCTGTTTACAAAAGGCACGTGGGATGTGAATCCCAAATGGCAGGGTTCCTGGCCGGAGGAATTACAGGCCAGATACCAGGCTTACCTTGCGATGTTGTCGCAGCAGCCAGTCGTCTGGCGGCGTGACGGGCCGGTGGCGGGGCTGCTGGAGTGGTACCCTCCTCAAGCTGGCGACAATATGACCCTCGCGATTGTTTCCCTACCGCGGTAACACTACCGCAACTTTTCCGGGAAGGAGTAGATCGGCCGCACATCCACCGGCACCGACGCCGCCGCCGTGAGCGCCGATTTCAATTCCGCCGGCATCGCGTTGTACTTCAGGAACCATGCCTCCGCACGAGGGCGATCGCCCGTCGCTTCCATCAGCAGGAGTTCGCGCGCGAGCGCGGCGATCGCGGCCGGCATGCGCGCGTAATCGATCGTGTAGCGCCCGCCGGCATGCCGGATCGCGCCATTCTCCACCAGGTAATTGAACTCCATCATCTCCGCCTTGCCGTGCGCCTCCGCCGTGCCGAAACGCAGCGTGCGGAACAGGCCGCCGACGTACGACGCGTAGCCTTCCTCGAGTTGCGCCGCGTTCATCGCGCCGTGCTCTACCAGCCACTTCATGCCGAACATGCCGACCGTGTCCGCCTTGGCCTCTTCCAGTCCCGAGTACACCGGACCGATCGCCGCATTGATCTCCACCTGCTTGCCGTTCTGCCGTGAGTACGCCGGACCCAGATCGTGCGCGATCTCGTGCATCATCGAGCCTGCCAGATACCCCTCGCCCGACACCTTTGCGGCCTGCTCCAGCGCCATCAACTTGCGGGCCACGGGCAGAATCACGTAGTCCACGCGAGCGTCGCCGAAATTCTTGAAGAAAATCTTCTTCGAGCCCTTCTCCTGATGCACCTTGGGATCGTTGGGCAGATTGTCGGCCACGGCCTGATAGCCGTGCAGCAGGTCGCCCGCGCGATAGGGCGCGTCCATCACTTCCATAGGCGTCAGGTGGCCGCGCTTGGAAGGCCGGTCCGCGGCGTCCAGCGGTAGCGCATCCTGAATTTCAGGTACATACTTTTCAAACGCTTCGAGCTTGCGCGTCTCGGCATCGTTGCGAATCAGAATGGACGCGCCGTACGACGTCTTCACGCCCAGCAGTTCATCCATGTAGGTCTCGTACGGAGCGAAGATCACATCGAACTTGGGCTGCTTCAGATCGATCCACGCGATGTCGCTTTTGAAATAGTCGTCGGTCAGCAGCGCGTCGGCGCGCAAACAGAGGAAGCTCGCGAAGGCCGCGTCGTCGCTGAGAGCGGCCGCGTCGCGTAGCGCCTGCGCCATCGGTTGGACGAACTCGCGGTAGGCTTCGTGATATTTCACGCCGATCAGACGATCTCCCTGGCGGCGGACGACGGTGAACGGATCGTAGATCGCGGCGCGGTCCTCCGGATGCTTCGCGAGATAGCGGTCGATCTCCTCACGCGTCAGGTCGTGCGGATACCATTCGCGGCCCGGCGGCATGGGCGCATTGTTTGCGAATGGGCGGTTTTCGTCCAGCAGGTCCCAGCGTCCGCCCATCACGCCGAGCAGGCTTCTGGTGGGCGTCGCGGATGCGCTCCGATAGAGGCGCAGCCCTTCGATATCGCTCTGCTGCCAGTAGGCGCGGTCCAGCAACTGGCACGCTTCCACCAGCTTTTCCACCATGCGCCGCTCGCGGTCCGAGAGCGCTTTTCCATCGAACGGCATCTGCACCGGACGCCATTTGGCAAGCCGCTCCGCGACGGTCTGGACCGCGGCCTTCCGCGGGGTCTGTGCCTGGAAAATAGCTGCGGCGGCCAGGAGAATTGCCGCCGGGAAGATGAATCGATTCATTCTTCCCCATGATAGCTTCCCCATGATAGCCTCTCGCCTTTACGTGCCCGCTTCCCTTACTCCATCGTCGTGCCGCTGCATACGCCCTGCCCGGCCACGGCGCGCCGGCGAACCTCCGCCAGATCCGCCGGGCTCAGGGGTTTGAACGTCTGCACGGCGCGGATCTTGTCTTCCATCTGCCCCTGCGTGCCAGCGCCGCGGATGGCAACGTGAACGGGCACGCCGAGCGTGTACGTAACGCACTCCCCGGGATTCGCGCGCTCCCACCGTATCGGACAGGTCGGTCTGTTTTCGACCGCGTTCCGCCGGCCCCGCGACATCATGATAAAGTGCAACCACGGATTGGAGATCTGAAATGAATTTTGCTTCGATCAACCGGCGGCATTTTCTCGGGACCGCCGTTCTCAGCCTCCCTGCGAGCCCCTCCTTGGCCTTTGCTGCCGCGCCGGCGTTCGCCATCGCCCTGGACCCCGCCGACCCCACCGCATCCTCGGCCCCCGCCAAATGGGCCGCCGGCGAATTGCAGCGCGCGCTGGAAGCCAAAGGCGCGGCCGTGCGCCGCTGCGCGCAGGTCAGCGAAGCAGCCGCCGGAGAATTCTGTATTGCGGCATCCGGCGCCGCCTCCGCGCTGGCTCGCGACATTCTGAAAGCGTCGCCGCTGCCGGCCGCGAGCGAAGCTCTCGCCATCGCGCCCGGCAAGGCGAACAACCGGCAGGTGCTGCTGGCCGCCGGCCGCGATGCCCCTGGCCTGGTGTACGCCCTGCTGGAACTCGCCGACCGCGTAACCCACGCCAGCGACTCCGCTGCTGCGCTGGCCTTCAACGCTGCGGTCGTGGAACAGCCCGCCAATACTACCCGCAGCGTCACCCGCATGTTCTGCAGCGATGTCGAAGACAAAGCCTGGTACAACGATCGCGAGATGTGGCCGCCCTACCTCACCATGCTGGCCGGTCAGCGCTTCAACCGCTTCAACCTCGCACTTGGCATCGGGTACGATTTCATCCGCAACGTCAGCGACGCCTACTTCGAGTTTGCCTATCCCTTCTTGCTCGATATTCCGGGCTACAACGTGCGCGTGCCGCAACTGCCCGATGCGGAACGCGATCGCAATCTGGCGCAATTGAAGTTCATCGCCGAGCAGACTGTCCAGCGCGGCATGCAATTCCAACTCGGCATCTGGATGCACGGCTACGAGTGGATCGATAGCCCGAAGGCGAATTACACCATCGAAGGGCTCAACAAGGATAACCATGGCCCTTACTGCCGCGACGCCGTGCGCACGCTGCTGAAGGCTGTGCCGCAGATCAGCGGCGTCACCTTCCGCGTGCATGGCGAGAGCGGCGTGGAAGAGGGCAGTTACGATTTCTGGAAGACCGTTTTCGACGGCGTGGCCACCTGCGGGCGTCCGGTAGAAATTGACATGCATGCCAAAGGCATGGACCAGACCATGATGGATCTGGCGGTGAACACCAAAATGCCCGTGAAGATCTCGCCGAAGTATTGGGCGGAGCATCTCGGCATGCCCTATCACCAGGCCGACATCCGCGAATTGGAGCGGCCCAAACCCAACGTGCGCGCCTCCGGCCTGATGAAATTCAGCGCGGGTTCCCGAAGTTTCCTGCGCTACGGATATGGCGATCTGATGCGCGAAGATCGCAAGTGGGGCGTCCTGCACCGCATCTGGCCGGGCACGCAGCGCCTGTTGCTGTGGGGCGACCCGGTCACGGCTGCGGCCCATTCTCGTGCCTTCAGTTTCTGCGGCAGCGATGGTGCGGAGATCATGGAGCCTCTCGGCTTCAAGGGGCGCCGCGGCTCCGGCATCGCCGGCAATCGTACCGGCTACGCCGACAAATCGCTGACGCCGCGCTGGGATTGGGAGAAGTATGTCTACGGCCATCGCGTCTGGGGCCGTCTGCTCTACAACCCGAAGGCCTCGCCCGACACGTGGCGCCGCTATCTCACCACGCAGTTCGGGCCCGGCGGTGCGCCCATGGAACAGGCGCTGGCCAATGCCAGCCGCATTCTGCCCACCATCACCGTGGGGCACGGCACCTCCGCGGGCAACAATACCTATTGGCCCGAGGTCTATCTGAACCAGTCGATGATCGATGGCGCGCATCCCGGGCCGTATTCCGATACGCCGCAGCCGCGCGTCTTCGGCAACGTCAGTCCGATGGACCCGCAACTTTTCAGCCGCATCAACGATCATGCCGACAACCTGCTGAGCGGCGAGTGCGACGGCAAGTATTCGCCCATCGAAGTGGCGCAGTGGCTTGAGGATTACGCCGCCGAGGCCACCAAGCATCTGGACAATGCCGCGAAGAGCGCCACCGGCAAGGATGGCGTGGAATATCGCCGCTGGACGATCGACATCGCCATGCAGGCGGGCATTGGCAAGTTCTTCGCCGCGCGATTCCGCAGCGGCGTGCTCTACCGCATTTTCGAAAAGACCGGCGACAAGGCGGCGCTCGAAGAAAGTCTCAAGCAGTATCGCGCGGCGCGCGACGCCTTTGCGGACGTTGCCAGCCGCGGCAAGGTCTACGTGTCCGACATCACTGTGGGCGAGACGCGTCAGTTGCGCGGTCATTGGATGGATCGTCTACCGGCCATAGACGTGGACATCACCGCGGTGGCGGCGAAACTGCCGGAAGCAAAAGAAGGTATGCCGCGCGACCGGGTGGCCGCGGCCATCAAGGCGGCGCTGGCCAGTCCGCGCCGTGCCGCGTCGACCGCGAAACATTCGCCGCTCGCGAACTACAAACGCAATCAACCCATCGCGCTGGAAATCGCGCCCGGCGCCAAGGTCGCGTCCGTCCGCCTCTACTATCGCCACGTCACCCATGAGGAGCGTTACGAGGTAGCCGAAATGACGGCGTCGGGGAACCTGTACCGTGCGTCGATTCCGGCCAGCTACACCACCGGCGAGTATCCGATCGAGTATTACTTCGAACTGCGGCAATCGCCTGAGACCGCGTGGCTGCATCCCGGCTTCCCGCAGGATCTGGCCGGCCAGCCATACTACGTCCTGCGCCGCGCCTGAGCGGCATTCTTGGGGGTGGGGAGTCGCGGTAGGGACAGCGGTTACCCGCTGCCCCCCGCACAGACCCGTGCTG
>JBDTMZ010000115.1:0-24181 GCA_039934035.1 Candidatus Solibacter sp.
ACTGCGGCCGGTTTACCCAGGTGGTCGAACGCGTCTGCCGATCAGCCGGGACTCGGCGTCAAAACAGCCGGGTATGGGGGAGGCAGCACCAACGTGATACCGAGATTGAGGGCGAACAGGGTCACTGCCGTCAATTCGGTAAACGCCGAAATCGGCAGAATTGTCCACGCTGCATACAGATTGGCCTCATAGGCTGGGATCTCCGAGGCCACGCGAAGGAGGCAGCCGAGATTCAAAATGGCCAACGAAGTGAACATCAGCTTCTTGCTGTAGAGGAGGCGCATTCCGCAGAACGCTGGCAGTAGTCTCTGGCCGATAGCAAAGACCACGGTGGCCAGGAACCCGACGGTAAGAGCGTGGCGCGAGGCTCCCCAGATTCCGCCGTGCGCATCGGATTGAGCCGCGTACACACCGAGGGAGGCCGCAACAAGAAGCCAGGCGTAGGCGCCGCGCACGAAATAAGGGAAAGAAGAGGAGACCCCAAGAGTCTTCGCCGGCTTGTGTGACCGCTGGAATACTCTCAGGGAGACGCAGGCGAGGATGCAGGAAGTCAGCAGCAGCGCAGTCGCTAGACGGAACTGCCCCAGAAGCGCCGCCACGATGCCGCAGCCGCAAGCGCTCAGCGCGGCCATCAGGCCGCCCCCTCCGGTGGAAGCCATAACCAGCTTCATCCACGTCTCGAGCGTAGTCGGCGGCGCGGAAGCGGGTCTGGACTGGTGGCGGCTCACGGTCGCAAAGAAAATCAGGAAACCCGCGAATTGCAGCGCCGCCGAGGCCGGCAACAGCACGCGCCAATTCCACTTGGTGACGTTAGCCACCCAGCGCAGAGTGACTCCGCTGGTCCAAAGAGCCCAGCATACCCAGCCACGGCGGGCGGCAAGGGCACGAGCCGTCCCATCTTCGACAAGGAGTAGTAGCCGATGCCGATGATGAAGGTGCCAATCCAGCCAAAAATCTGGGCATGCCCGTGAGCTTGCAGCCAAGATGCTGAAAGGTCGGCCAGGGAGTGGCGGCCGCTAATCGAGACCAGATTCCAGACTCCCAGGAAGGTTTTCGGCAGCAACAGAAACAGCAGGCTCGTGATGATGTCAACCGTCACCAATCGCTGTAGTGCGACCTCAATCTTCGCCGGGCTGCCATCCGTCATGGAAACCAGCCGTTCCTATCTTCGCTCCAGGGCGATGGCGCGCGGAAACAGGATGTTGTTCTCCAGGTGGATGTGCACATGCAGGTCCGCCTCCAGCGCCTTCAGACCATCGAAAAGAGCGCGGACCGTGCTGCAGGCGTATGACGGATACTCAAAGCCGTGGGTGAGCTCGCGGATGTCCTTCAGCGCCCCTCCGGCGCCTTCATGCTCACGCTCCATCACCCCGATTGGGTTCGCGACGGTGCCGAAGGGAACCGGCGGCAGAGGTTGGCCCAAGGTTTCTGCGCGGCCGTACTGCGTGATGACGGGAAAAAGCATCAACTCTTCCTTTTGCATGTGCGCTTCCATCTCGGCGCGCAACGCGCCGAATACTTCCGCCAGGCGATTGAGGGTCTGCTGGTCTTTGGGGCCGTGGACCGAGAGCACCGTGTTCATGCGGCTGCTCAGCGCCGGCAGTTCGAGCTTGAGATATTCATGGTGCGTGCCCACGATGTGCTTCACGATTTCATCGAGTGGCGCAGTCTGCCAGTCTCGTTCCGACTCGGCGGCCCCTTGCGCCTCCTCGATCTCCTTCATCACGGATTCCGGTTTGACGCCTTTGGCGGCACACGCCTCGTCCAACGTCTGTTTTCCGCCGCAGCAGTAATCCAGGCCGTGACGCTCCAGTGTGCGCACGGCGCTGAGCGAGGTGGCGGCCACATCGGCCAGAGTTGTGGTTGTTGTCATTGACCTTTCCTTCCTTCTGAATTAATGATCTGCCTACTCCTGGGCCGCATCGGTGACTACAGTCACGGAGCGCTCCAATTTCGTCGCAGACCTCCCCACGCCAACGCAGAAGAGGTACGCCGAAGCCGAACATCGGCGCCAACGTTCGGGAGGCATCTCACTAATAGCCCCCAAACTCCTCTGTACGGATATCGTCATCATCGATACCTGCGTCGTTGAGCATCGCTTGAACGCCCTTCACCATCGCGGGTGGCCCGGCAACATAGTAGATGGGACTCGTGGCTCGGGCACTACCGGAAGCGATGTTTTTCATGTGCCGTGTGAGCATTTCCGGAGCAAACTGCCCGGTCTCTCCAGTCCATGCCCGCTCCAGGCGGCTTACCGCCGTCATCGTCGGCACAAAGGTAAAATTGACATTCTCCTTCTCGCTGGCTCTCAATTCCTCCAGAAATGGAGCGTCTTCTGGCCGTCTGTTGGCATAGAAGAGGAAGACTTTATGGGGTAGCTTTTCATGCGCAGCGCGTCGGACGATGCTGCGAAACGGAGTGATTCCAATCCCCCCCGCCATCAGGATGGCGGGGCGGCTACCGTTGTTGTGAAGCGTCAGATCGCCGAAGGGCCCTTCCAATTTCACGAGGGTCCCAATCGGCGTCTTCTGCAGCACCCGCTTGAAAGCTGTGTCCCGCAGGCGGGTGGTAAACAACAAGTGTTCCTCGTGTGGAGCACTCGCTATGGAAAATGCACGTTTGTTTCCTTCGGCGTCAGTCTCCGCCGGATCGACCCAGGCAATTTCCGCAAACTGTCCGGCCTTAAACACAAACCCAGACGGTTTCTCGAATTCGAAAGCCATCGTGCGTTCCGCAACCTCACGCCGGCTATTCAGTTTCAATATGTATCCGGGCGAGTTTACCGCGGTAGACATAGTTGCCCCCTCCACCTTCCAGGCTGAACCTTCCGGCGGGGATCCGCAATGGTCTGTTTGTCATGCGACACAGAACGTCCGTTATGGTGGTCGACTACTTCGAGCTCGTGAGTCAGGCACAATACGGCCGATCTGTGTACTGTCAATCGGTGTCGCCAATCCGGCATACCGGCTCGAGCGCTCGCGAAACTTCTGCAAGGCCTCACAATGGAATCATGAAGGACTCTTTTCGAATCGAGCGTGACACTATGGGGGAAATGCAGGTGCCTACCTCGGCACTCTACGGGCCGCAGACAGCGCGAGCGGTCCACAATTTCCCGATCAGCGGTAAGCGCTTTCCGCGCTCGTTCATCCGTGCGTTGGGGATTATCAAAAGCGCCACCGCAACCATGAACGGCCGCATGGGTCACCTGCCGCCCGCTCTGGCGGCGTCCATCGAAGCCGCGGCGGACCAGGTCGTGGAAGCACGATACGACGATGAGTTCCCGATCGACATCTTCCAGACTGGCAGCGGCACTTCCACGAACATGAACGCCAATGAGGTAATCGGCCATCTCGCCGGCGCCCACCCTAACGATCACGTGAATCGAGGGCAGTCGAGCAACGATGTTTTTCCCACCGCCATGCATATCGCCGTCGCAGAATCTCTGGTTGCACGGTTGCTGCCGGCCATTCGACAACTCGGCATGTCGTTGGAACGTAAGGCTTCGGAATTCCACGACATCATCAAGATCGGGCGGACTCATTTACAGGATGCGGTACCCATCCGCATGGGTCAGGAATTCAGTGGCTACGCCCGTCAGGTTGAAGCGGCGCGTGAACGCATCGAAGCCGCGCTACCTGGCATTTATGAACTGCCTCTGGGGGGAACGGCCGTGGGCACCGGCTTGAATGCGCCGCCTGGGTTCGCACAGGGCGCCATTGCGGAGATCGCACGGCGCACCGGACTGCCATTCGTCGAAGCTCGCAACCACTTCGAAGCGCAGGCCGCGCGCGACGCAGCCTGCTTCCTGAGCGGCGCCCTGCGCACCTATGCAGTTTCACTGACCAAGATTGCGAACGACATCCGCTGGCTTGGCTCCGGGCCGCGCTGTGGATTGGGAGAATTGAAGCTGCCAGCAGTCCAGCCCGGATCGAGTATTATGCCCGGTAAGGTCAACCCGGTGATCGCAGAGAGCCTGCTGATGGTCTGCGCACAGGTGATCGGCTATGACGCCACGATCGCTTGGTGCTGCGCGGCGGGCAATTTCGAGCTCAACGTAATGATGCCCGTGATGGCATATGACCTGCTCGATTCCATCGAACTGCTTGCCGCCGGTACCAGGAACTTCGCGGAAAAACTCGTACACGGATTAGATGCCGACCGTCCACGTGCCGAGGGTTTTGTCGAACAGTCGCTCGCACTGGGAACAGCGCTGACTGGCGAGATGGGCTACGAGGAGGCTGCGGTGCTCGTGAAGGAAGCCCATGCCACCGGGCGCACGATTCGCGAAGTGGCGCGCGAGAAGTCCGGGATCCCGGAAGAACGACTCAACTCCCTACTCAATCTGCAGTCCCAAGTGGGTTGACCGTGCCCAGCGATGACGCCGATGTCCACTCCCCTATGCCGCAGGTCTGTCTCAGCGACGTCCTGCCTATAGGGATGAGGAACCGGAACCACGGATGGCTGCGCGTCCCGGGCGACACCACATTCGCCGTCGCCGCGCTCGGCGGGCAGGTTCTCTCCGCGGCCTGTCCGCAGGCCAATCCGATGGATTTGAAACCCTTGGGACCGGCTTTAGCCCTGAGACTCGGCTTCTTGTTCGAGTCCTGGGCGGTTCACAATCTCAACCTGTCGGTCCTGGATCTTAATGAGCCCCTGGGCACGAAAGCGGGCCAGATTCCGGGAAACTACCTCTCGAACCGTCCCCAGGCGCGACGCAAGTTCCTGGTGGGTCACCGGGAGATCGAAGGTCTCGGCGCCCGCACCTTTTGAGGCATCCAACAACAGGCGCGCCAGTCGCTGGGTGACGCTTCCGAAAGTCATGGCTTCGACCAGTCCCACCAAGTGCCTTAGCCGGCGTCCCACAACGGCCAGAACCTTCAAGGCGACCTCTGGGTATTGGCGGCAGACCTGTTGGAAGTCGCTCTTGTTTATGAATAGAGAGACTACCGGTTCCACTACCCGAACGGACGCCGGGTATGACCCGCCATCGAACAAAGGCAATTCAGCTACGCTCGCGGGCGCGGCCTCAATCGACAACATGACCTCGCGCCCATTAGGCGACGTTCGAAAGATTTTTACGCTTCCTTGAATGATGAGGAAGATCCCGGCGCATTCCTCTCCTTCCCAGAAAAGCATTTCGTCGGCGGCGTATCGCTTCTCCACTGCCCGTTGGGCAAGTCCCTCGAGTTCGCTCTCGCTGAGGGCTGCGAACAAAGTGATTTCTGATAGAGCCGCGGTTTTCGGTGGCAAACATCCATCGTAATACGCCCAAGGAACAAGCGCTTGCCACGCGGTCTTCTAATGATTGCTTCTGTGGGTCTCGGCCGGAGATCTTCAGCGATTTCGACGACACTATTCTTTGCGTCTTTAGACGCGAGCCGTGCGCAGTTGGACCAGCGGCAATGCGCCTGGCAGGGGAAGGCTTGTTCTGTTCGTGTTCCGGCGGCCATCATGGAGTACCCTGGGCTCATACACACACCGCGCCTCTTCAGCCAGGAAATCGCCGGTCAGCGCATACGAGCGTGACCGGGAACCGCCGCACAGATTGCGATACTCACATTCGCCGCACTTCCCTCCCAGGTTGTCGGCGTTGCGAAGCGTTCTAAACAGGGGCGACTCCCGGTATACGGTTGTAAGCTTGTCGCGGCGTATGTTCCCGGCAGCGAGGGGGAGGAAGCCGCTGGGATAGATTTCTCCTGTGTGGGATACAAATACAAAGCCCTTGCCGTCATTGATGCCGGCCTGCCTTTGAATGATCTCGGGGCCAGTCTGGCGCGCCGTTCCGCCTTCCGCCTTTCGGCGTTGCGCGACGTATCGGCGATAGTGCTGGGCTTCCGTAGTCTTGATGTCGAACGGGACGCTCTTCGATAGACTGTAGAGGAAAGCGAAGACCTCTTCGTACTCTTCCGCAGTCAGGTCCTGGGATACCGATGCGCGCCCAGTCGCGACCAGAAAAAATACACTCCACAGCTTCGCACCCGCGCGCTCGACCAGTTTTGCGATCTCGCCGAGGCGGTGGATATTGTGCCTGGTGACGGTAGTGTTTACCTGCGTTTGCAGACCAATTTGCTGTGCATGTTCCAATGCGCGGATCGTGCGATCGAAGGAACCGCTGACGCGGCGGAAACCATCGTGACTCTCCGCGTCTGGGCCGTCCAGGCTGATCGCCATCCGGGCCACTCCACAGTTCTGGAACTGTTCGATGGCGCTCTCGGTCAGCAGCGGAGTTGCGCTGGGAGTCACGGTAGTGCGTAGGCCGAACTGCACGCTCTTTTCAAGCAAGGAAAACAGGTCCGGCCGCTTCAATGGGTCGCCGCCAGTGAAGACCATGAGCGGATCTCCGAAAGAGCGGACCTCTTCTAGCAATCGGAATCCCTCCCCTGTGGTCAGTTCGAGCGGGCTTCGGCTCTCGATCGCGCAAGCACGGCAATGTACGCATGCCAGATCGCAAGCCTGGGTCAATTCCCAGATCACCAAAAACGGCGCATCATCGAAGTTCTTCATTTGCGAATTCCGCCCTGAGCCCAGATTACTGCCGCCGCCGTGATGGCAGCAGTGACTTCGGTCACGCCAGCCAAATCCCGCAAACAGGTAGACTTACCACAGGAGCACAAGAGGTAAATGACCAACCGCCGCCACGTCGCACTCGGCACAATTTCGTTCATGGTCTGCTTTGCGGCATGGGGCCTTATCGGCGCTTTCGCCCCCCAGTTCCGAGTCGCCTTTCACCTGACGGCGTCAGAAACGGCACTGCTGGTGGCGATTCCCGTGCTCCTGGGGTCGCTCGCGCGCTTGCCGATGGGAATTTTCACCGACCGCTACGGCGGCCGCGCGATCTTCTGCATTCTGATGGCGGTGGTGGCAGTTCCCGTCTGGATGGTGCCGCAGCAGGCGACCTACGCCGGATTGCTGATCGTTGCGTTTCTGCTTGGGCTTGCCGGCTCGTCCTTTGCGATCGGCGTGGGGTACGTCTCACGGTGGACGCCCGCGGAGCGGCAAGGTAGCGCACTCGGCATTTACGGCCTGGGGAACATCGGACAATCGGCCGCTGTATTCTTGGGGCCCGTAATCGCGGCGCGTGTCGGAATGGCGTCGGTATACCACGGCGTGGCGGTGTTGTTGGTCGCCTGGGCGATCGCATTTGGATTCCTGGCTCGCAATGCTCCTGCGCCGGCCACCGCGCAACGCAAGGGGTTGGGCGTCATGTTCGAGGTCCTGACCCGGGAGAAGCTCTCGTGGCTCCTATCGGCATTCTACTTCCTAACGTTTGGAGGCTTTGTCGCCTTCTCTATTTACCTGCCCACCTTACTGAAAGACGAATTCCACCTTACGCCGGCCGACGCCGGATTCCGCACCGCCGGCTTCGTGGTCCTAGCCACTCTACTGCGACCGGTTGGCGGCTTGCTCTCCGATCGCATCGGAGGCGCGCGTGTTCTATCTGCCGTCTTCCTTGGGGTGGTTCCATTCGCCATGCTGATGGCGTGGTCATCCATGATCCCGTTCACAGTGGGCGCGCTCGGCTGTGCAGCCTTGCTCGGGCTCGGCAATGGCGCAGTCTTTAAGTTAGTGCCGCAATACTTCCCCGCCCAGACTGGCACCGTCACAGGCCTGGTGGGAGCCATGGGCGGCCTGGGCGGTTTTTTCCCGCCGCTATTGCTGGCGTTCTTTCGCAGTCACACCGGCGCTATCTGGCCCGGCTTCCTGTTACTCTCCGCCACCGCGGTGCTGTTGTGGTGGGCCAATCACAAGGTTTTTGTACCGCGACAGCAGGCTATCGATGTTGCGCTACCGGCGGAACTGCGCCGCACAGCCGACCGGGTGCGTGCCGGCTCATGGGCCACACTTTGGACGACGCTCCTGGTGGCCGCGATCGTGGTCGGATCCCGTAATCTGCAGAACTTCGATCCGGCGCTGGTGATCTACACCTTCGCGGTAGTATTCGCCGCCTGGGGCGTTGTCTACCACTATAACGTCTGGCTGGAGAAGCCCCCTACGCGACTATTCTGGGATCGCGGTTGGGAGCTATACCGGCGTCGGGGCATATTCCGCAGCATGGGCCACGTGGTTTCACTCGGCGCCACCCACCTGGCTGGGCAGCGCTTCATCGCCCATCGATCCCGGATGCGTTGGTGGATGCATCAGTGCCTGTTTTGGGGCTGTATTCTGGCGGTCGCCATCACCTTCCCGCTGGTCTTCGGGTGGATCCACTTCCGCACCCTTCCTGGCGACCAGTTGACTTACGTTACGTACATGTTCGGCTTCCCTGCGGGGAGTTTCCGACTGCACACGGTCACGGCCTGGCTCCTATTTCACGGCCTGGACATTTCCGCGGTGCTCGTGCTCGCCGGCATCGCGCTCTCACTGTGGCGCCGCATGACTGACAAGGGCGCGCGTACGCTACAACAGTTCGGCATGGACTTCCTGCCCATCATCATGCTCTTCGCAATTTCAGTTACCGGCCTAGCCCTGACCGTCTCCCAGGAATGGCTGCGCGGCTCGGCCTACAGCTTCCTTGCGATATTGCACGCCATCACGGTGATCGCCGCCCTCTTGTTCCTACCGTTCGGCAAGTTCTTCCACATCTTCCAGCGCCCAGCCCAACTTGGCGTCAAGCTCTACCAGGAAGCCGGCGAAAAGGATCCGGGCGCCGCATGCGCCCGATGTGGCGAGAGGTTCGCGTCGCAAATGCACATCAATGATCTGCGCGCGATTCTACCGAAGGTGGGTTTCGACTATGCGACTCCGGGCCCCGCCGGACACTGGCAGTCGCTCTGTCCCGCCTGCAAACGCAAGTCGCTTTCGATGGCCCAAATGAGGATCAAGGAGGAATCTCGTGGCTAAAGCGCCGCTTTCGCAGGACGAACTCAGCAGTCGCTTCGGCCCGCACTTGAATTACAACCCTCCCGGGGGCTGGCAGGGGGACTCGGGCAAATATCCCGAGAAGCTGGTCAAGACCCATTGCTGCTTCTGCGGCCAGCAGTGCGGCATCCAACTCAAAGTCAGCAACAACCGCGTGACGGGGTTTGAGCCGTGGGAAGAGTTTCCGTTCAACCGCGGCATGCTGTGCCCGAAAGGGGTGAAGCGCTACTTACAAGGCAGCCATCCCGACCGGCTCCTGGATCCGCTGTTGAGAACTGCCGATGGTTTTCGCGCGGCAACCTGGGATGAAGCTCTCGATTTCACCGCCCGGCGCCTTCGTGAATTGCAGGAGAAATACGGCAAAGACTCGGTTGCCGTTTACGGAGGCGCGTCTCTCACTACCGAGAAATCGTATTTGATGGGCAAGTTTGCTCGGGTGGGCCTGGGAACCCGGCACATCGATTACAACGGCCGCCTGTGCATGGTGTCGGCCGGTACGGCCTATAAGGCGGCGCTAGGAGTGGATCGCGCGCCCAATCCCTGGAACGATATTACGGAAGCCGAAATCCTGTTTGTCATCGGCGCCAATGTCGGCGAGTGTGCGCCTATCACTACGGACTACATCTGGCGGGCTCGCGACAAGGGCGCAAAACTGATCATCGCCGATCCACGCTTCACTCCGATTGCGCGCAACGCCGATCTGTATCTGCCAGTGAGGCCGGGAACAGATCTCGCGTTGTTGATGGGGATGCTTCACGTCATCATCCGCGATGGACTCACGGACCCGCAATTCATCGAAGCGCATACGACGGGCTTCGAAAAGACTGCGGAATCTGTGGCGCCGTGGAATCCGCGGCGCGCTGCCGAGGTGAGCGGCGTGGCACCCGAGGCGATCGAGAAGGCCGCCCATCTAGTCGGCGAATCGCGCCGCGCCATGCTGATGCATGCGCGCGGGCTGGAACACCAATCCAAGGGCGTTGAAAACTGCGAAGCGGTCGTCGCCATCGCTTTAGCCACCGGCAATATCGGACGCGAAGGCGCCGGGCCGATCATGATTACCGGCCAGGGCAACGGGCAGGGCGGGCGCGAGCACGGACAGAAATGCGATCAGTTGCCCGGTCAGCGGACCCTCACCGATCCAGCGGCGCGGGAGCATGTCGCGAAAGTGTGGGACATCTCGCCGGACGAGTTACCGGCGCCCGGCTACACGGCGGTCGAGATCATGAACGCGATTCATAGCGGCGAGATCAAAGGACTGCTTTCTATATGTTTCAATCCGCTGGTCTCCCTGCCCGACGCGAATTTCACACGCGAGGCGCTGGAGAAGTTGGAGTTTTTCGGCGTCATCGATTTCTTTCTCTCGGAGACGGCGGCACATGCGGATGTCGTGCTGGCGGGCAGTCTGCAAGAGGAAGAAGAGGGCGTCACGGCCAACGTGGAAGCTCGCGTGATCCATATTCAAAAGGCTGTGGACCCACCTGGTAACGCGCGCACGGACTCGTCGATTATCTGCGACTTGGCGCACAGGTTGGGCAAGGGCAAGTACTTCCCGTTTACTGAGCCTCGCGAGATTTTTGAAGAGTTGCGGAGAGCTTCCCAGGGAGGGCTTGCCGACTACTACGGCATCACCTACGAGAAGATCGACCAGCAGAAAGGTGTCTTCTGGCCCTGCCCCACTTTGGACCATCCCGGCACGCCGCGCCTTTTTGAGGATGGGCGATTCTTCCATGCGGATGGTAAGGCGCACTTCATGAGCCTCGCGTGGCGCGATAGCGGCGACCCAGTGGACGCCGAATTCTCCATTTATCTGACGACCGGCCGTGTCGTCAGCCAATACCTGTCCGGCACTCAGACACGCCGCATCGGAGCGTTGGTCGATCAATATCCGGAGCCGAAATTGGAGCTCCATCCACACTTAGCAGAACAACACGGTATCAATACCGGGGATTGGGTTACGATAACTTCCCGCAGAAGCGCGATTACCTTGCAAGCCATGGTGGTGCGGACGATTCGCCCGGACACAGTCTTCATTCCATACCACTGGCCCGGCGGGCGAAGCGCGAACCGGCTGACGCATCGGACGTTGGATCCGCGCAGCAAGATTCCCGAATACAAAGTGTCGGCGTGTCGCATCGCCAAGGCGGAAGGCCCCGGAGGGCGCTCGTAATGTTCGGGATGGAGTTCTATGTCGACCCTTCGCGGTGCATCGGGTGTCAGGCCTGCCTGAAGGCCTGCGAAGAATGCGACACCCACCGTGGCATATCGATGATTAACTTTGACTTTGTAGACCGCAAGGAGACCATCGCAACAGCGGCGTACGTTTGCTGGCACTGCGACGATCCCACCTGCGCGCAGGTTTGCCCCGCGGATGCGATTAAGAAGTACGAGGACGGCATCGTTGGCTCGTCACTCAAGCCACGCTGTATCGGCTGCTCCAACTGCGTTTTGGCCTGCCCGTTCGGGATTCCGAAGCTAGTGCCGCAATACGAGCAGATGATGAAGTGCGACATGTGCTACGACCGCACGTCCGTTGGGAAAAAGCCCATGTGCGCCACGGTCTGCCCGAGCCAGGCCCTGACCTATGTGACGCCGGAAGCGATTGCGGCAACCAGGCGGGAAAAGCCCGTCAACATATTTTGGTTCGGAAGCCAGAAAATTACGACCAAGGTCTACATGATGGCTCCGGCCGACGCAGGAGAGATCGCGATCGACGTTGCCGACTATACCTGGGAGGGAGAAAGATGAGTTGGTTCCGTAAGCCATCTGGTACGCCGCTCTGGCGCGATGAGTTCTCGGTGCATACCGCGGACGAGCGCTACGTGAACCGCCGGCAGTTCACCAAGTTCCTGACGCTGACGAGTTTCGGCATGCTAGTCGGAAACTTGTGGATTCTGGCGCGGGCGGCATTCCATCGCGCGCCAGTTTACCCCCAAATGGCTGTTGCATCGGTGGATGAGATCGCCGTGGGTGGCGTGAAGACATTCGCGTATCCAACTACCGACGACCCGTGCATCCTGGTGCGTACCGGCAACGAATCCTACGTGGCATACAGCCAGAAATGCACGCATCTCTCCTGTGCGGTCTACTACGAGAAGGAGGAAAACCGGCTCGAATGTCCCTGCCACCAGGGCTTCTTCTCTATTACCGACGGCGCAGTTTTGCAGGGGCCGCCGCAACGAGCTCTTCCGCGCGTGGCACTTGAAATGAAAGATGGGCAACTTCTAGCGGTGCGGATGGAAGGAGAGACCGCATGAATACCAACGCACCTCAAAAGCGGGGGCTGACCGCCATAGATGGCGCCATGGTTCTGATCGTGATCCTGCTGATCGTGCAGATCTGGCTGCTCTCCGCGACTCTTGAGTCCTACCTGGCCGGCTACCGCGAGGCGGCCGTGCCGGGCGCCATCATCTCCGGGATTCTCTTTCTGGCGTGCCTCGGGTTTTACCTTTTCGTGGATCGAATAGATTCGGAAGTCCGCAAGGGCTGACGAGCGCGTTGGAGACCAGATTGCGGCCGCCGCGTGACCGAAGTCACTGGATCCTTCGGCGGAGAGGCGTAGTATAGGCTTGGAACGGACGTTTATGAAACTTCGATTGCAAGGCAATTCGGTCCGGTTGCGTCTGACACGGTCTGAGGTTGAGCGATTTCGCGACACTGGAATTGTGGAAGAATCGGTGGATTTCGGCGGAGGTGAGACTCTGGCCTACGGGCTGCACAGCCGGAAAGAGCCGGGTCCCGTGCAAGCAGGATTCCGCGAGGGGACTCTTACCGTCTCAGTCCCTATCGACGCGGCTCAAGCGTGGGCAGGTTCTGACGAAGTCGGTGTCTATGCGCAATCTGGGGCGCTCGCCATTTCGATTGAAAAGGACTTCCGCTGTCTCACCCGGCCACGGGACGGTGAGGAACCCGACGCCTATCCTCATCCCGGCGAGCCGACGGCCACGCGATCCTAAAGGAGCTGAAATCATGCCCATCGTCATCGGAGCGAAGCGGGAGAGCGATTTTACGGACCCAATCGGGATGCTGGGCGATTGCCATCGCCGCATCGAGATGTTTCTCAACGTGCTGGTGCGCGTGGCCGAACAGGCGCACGGTGGCGCGTTGAGTCAAGAGCAGCGTGGCGCGCTGGAGACTGCGCTCCGGTATTTCCGGGAAGCGGCGCCGAAGCATACCGCCGATGAGGAAGAAAGCCTGTTCCCCCGGCTGCGCCGGATCGAGGAGCCGGGCGTGCGGACCTTGTTGGCACGCATTGAGTCCCTGGAAGAAGAGCACGTGTGCGCCGACAGAAGCCACGGTGAAGTGGACAGTCTGGGCAGGTTGTGGCTGAGGAACGACGGGTTGCCGCGGGAGCAGGCGTCGCGGCTCCTGGCGGTGCTGGTTCAACTGCGGGACTTATATCGCCATCACATCGCGACGGAAGACAACGAGGTATTCCCGGCTGCAGCGGCGGCCCTCACCGCTTCCGACCGCCAGGCGATCGGAAAGGAGATGGCATCCCGGCGATTTGTCGAAACGAGATCGGTAACCGGCTAACTCCTCGGGCCGGATGTCATCGTCATTGACTCCAGTGGAATTCACCGAAGCTTGCCCGTCGAGCTTGTCGGCGGCCCAATCGATCGACATCCGGTCTGCGGAATGCGCCAGCTGTCTGAAAGGCTTGGCGGCGTGTCCCGCAGCCGGCGCGTTGGCAATGGTCGCTCCGGGGCGACGTCGCGTACCGGTATGATCGCCGTGGCCAGCGTGACCATCTTTCTCGGCGTTCACGGATACGCACGATGGGGCGGCCCATGGCGCACGGACATTCCCAGCCAGCTGTATTTCGAGCTGATCCCACGCGCGAACGAATTTGCTCACCCGTAGGACCGGGCCCTACTTCTTCAACGCGGCAGAACGCCTGGGGAACGGCAAACGGAGTCGCAATACTCTTTCGCAATGCCGTTCTTCATTGTGGTTTCGCACGCGGGCGAGAAGAAGATCATGTAGCGAAATCATTCCCACCAGCTTCCTCTCGCCGTCGACCACTGGAAGTCTCGTGAGACCGGTCTCAGCCATGCGCGACACGACGATGCGCAGGGGCTCGTCAGGCCCTGCTACCACCGGCTCTTTCAGCACGTCCGCCAGACGGGCGCCGCGCGACGGCGATTCCATCAGCTCCCGCAATTGCTTGCGGGTGATCACAGCTTTGACCCGGCGTTCGCCATCCACTACCGGATAGAGGTGTTGTCCGCGCTGGACAGGCTCCCGAACCAGTGTGTGGCGCAAATCGTCCAGCGTAGCGTCTGCCGGAAGGGCGGCGCATTTCGTGCGCATCACTTCGCGTACGAAAAGGATCTCCAGCGGGTCCGTTGCGTACTCGCGCGAAAGGTGGAATCCTCGTCTGGCCACCTTTTCGGTGAGGATGGAACGCTTCAGCAGCAGCACGGTAGTGCCATGCGCCAGAATTACCGCAACCAACAACGGGAGCAACATATTCATGTCGTGGGTGAGTTCCAGCGCGAAGAGAATCGCCGTAAATGGCGCGCGCATAGTGCCCCCGAGAATGGCACCCATGCTAACCAGAGGCCAGAACCCCGCGCCTTCGTGCGGCAGAAACGTCGCTTCCACTCCGCCCAAAGCCGCGCCCATCATCAGTAATGGCGCCAGTACGCCGCCCGATGTTCCCGAACCAAGTGAGATGATCCAGATTGTCGATTTCACCAGCAGCACACCGGCAATCACCGCGCGCGGCACATCTCCTTGCAAGAGCGATTGGATCGTGTCGTAGCCTACGCCAAGAGCCTGCGGGAAAATAAGGCCGCCCAATCCCACCGCCAGCCCTCCTATGGCCGGCCACCACTTCCAATGCATGGGCAACTTCATGAAGGAGTCTTCCGCGGCATAAACGCCAAGCGTCAGGAGTGAGGAGAGGCCGCCCGCCAGCAGGCCAGCGATCACACATCCCATCAGGCCTTGCGGACCGATGAAAATCGCGTGGTGCGGCACCGGGAACAGCGGACCCAGCCCGAGGACATATCGTCGCGCCGCCCCGGCTGTCGCACTTGCCAGGGCCACGGGGATCGCGCTCCGCGGCTTCCATTCAAACAGGAGCAATTCGACTGCGAGCAGGACGGCTGCAACCGGCGTCGCGAACGTCGCTGACATCCCGGCAGCGGCGCCCGCCACCAGTAGAGTCTTCCGCTCGGCAGCGGTAAGGTGAAAGACCTGTGAGATGACCGATCCGATTGCGCCGCCGGTCATGATGATGGGTCCCTCAGCGCCGAATGGGCCTCCGGACCCGATAGATATCGCTGCCGACAAGGGTTTCAGGACAGCGAGCCGCGGCTGGACTTTGCTTCCGTTAATCAGGATCGCTTCCAGCGCCTCCGGGATGCCGTGACCGCGAATGCGCTCCGAACCGTACCGCGCCATCAGCCCGATGACCAGCCCGCCGGCGACCGGAATTAGCACCGCATATAATCCAAGATGATTTCCGGCCGGGGACACCAATACCGTGCTCACCCGGCCGTAATAAAAGGCATTGGTAAAAAACGCGATGAGCCGAAGCAACGCCCACGCGACGTATGTGCTTATGACTCCGATAACAATCGCCAGCAACGAAATCGGGATCACCCGTGCGGTTGTCGTGAAGTCCCCCAGGTCGGGCGAGGACTGTTTGTGTTTGTGGCTCAAGAGATCACCGCCGCGGAGCGATGCTGCAGTACGGATTCGAGTGCTCGTGCCAGTTCCGGGCCGGTTCGCTCCAACTCGTCCCGATGAGTGAGCGCGAGTTTCCGCAGGATTGCCCTGCCAGCCGGGGTTAACCGGACCCATACCTCGCGCCGGTCCGGAATGCCGGCTTGTCTGGCGATCATCCCCACGCTCTCCAGCCGGTTGACTAGTTCCACGGCACTGTGATGTTGAATGAAGAGCCGAGACGCAAGCTCTCCAATGGTGGGTCTGACGCCCTCCGGAAGGCCGTGGATCAGCAAGAGTAGTTGATGTTGCTGCGGCTCCACCCCGTGTTCTTTTGCGGTGGCCTCGCTGAAATGAACGAACTGCCGAATCTGTCTGCGGAACTCGGCCAGATCGCGATATTGGTCACCAGATAAATCTGCTCGGTCCATAAACATATCGTAACACGATATAATGACCGGAGGGGGCTGGGTGGCCACTCAGGAGAATGAGCGCAAGAGCATCTCGCGCGACCTGCACGATGCCGTCGGACAATCGATGTCCGCCGTGCAATTCGAACTGCACGGTCTCGCCGTGGCGCTGCACCCCCATGATGCGCACTTCCGCGAGCGCGTCGACGCCGTCCGCGAACTGTTAGAGAGTTCGCTCGCGGCCGCCCTCGGCTGGCTGCCGCGGGAACTCGCCCGTCCCACCGACCTTCGCATTCTGACGATTTGCCGCCCCATCTGCCCGAAGAGCACAAGACCTGCGTCTTCCGCATCGTGCAGGAAGCGCTCCATAACGTGCAGGAGCACGCCAACGCCAATACCGTTGAAATCACCGCGCGCGCGACCGATTCGTGGTTGGCGGTGACCGTGCAGGACGATGGCCGCGGCTTGCAGCGCAACCGTTGCAACCGGCCCCGGAAGATTCTGTGTAACCTTTTGCTCACAACTCGCTCTGTACCTGGTGAGGGTGGATACTCATGGCATCGTCCAAGGCGGCCGTACGGGTGATAGGCCCGCAGTTTGAGGAGCAGTCGATTGCTCCATTGGTCCAGGAACTCCTGGGCCGGTTAGGTGAGGATTCGCAGCGCGATGGGCTGGTCCGGACACCCGAGCGAGTGGACCAGGCTCTCCGGTTTCTTACCAGCGGCTACCAGATGGATGTCCGCCAACTCATCAATGGTGCGCTGTTCGACGTAGAGTACGACGCCATGGTAGTGGTGAAGGACATCGTGTTTTTTAGCCTCTGTGAACACCATATGCTGCCGTTCTTCGGCAAAGTGCACGTGGCCTACCTGCCGCGGAAGAAGGTGATCGGCCTGAGCAAGATTCCGCGCATCGTGGACATGTTCGCGCGGCGCCTGCAGATACAGGAGCGGATGACGCAGGAATTGGCGCAGACCATTCAGGAGGTAGTCGACCCTCTGGGGGTCGGCGTGATATGTGAAGCCAGGCACTTTTGCATGATGATGCGCGGGGTGGAGAAGCAGCATTCCGAGGCGATGACCAGCGCCATGCTGGGAGCCTTCCGCGACCGCAAGGAAACTCGGGATGAGTTTCTGGCGCTGGTGAATCACAGGAGCAGCGGGTATTAGAGGGTACAAGCTGAAAAATGCGGTTGGGTCCTCTTCGCTTAGACTGTTGTACGGGACGAGAGGTTCTCAATGATTCCGTCAACGACAGCGATACCGCGAGCGAACCTTGCAACCTGGGAAGGCATTCCAGACGAAGATGTGGTGAAGCGCGTTCTCGCCGGCGATACAGGCCTTTACGAGATCCTCATGCGCCGCTACAACCAGCGGCTCTATCATGTAGCGCGGTCGATTCTGCGGAATGATGCGGAAGCCGAAGACGTCATGCAAGATGCTTATGTCCGTGCCTATGAGCATCTCAACCAGTTTGCCGGCGAGGCGAAATTCTCGACCTGGCTGACGAAGATCGCCGTATATGAAGCCCTCGCGCGTGTCCGCCGCCGGGGGCGGACGTCGGACCTCGATTCAGTTTTGGACTCGGATAAGCACGTTATGGCCAGAATGACATCAGACACACGGGATCCCGAACAGCAGGCGTACGACCATGAACTCAGGTTGGTCCTGGAACGTGCGATCGATTCGCTGCCTGAGATTTACCGGCTGGTCTTCACGTTGCGCTCAATCGAGGGCCTGTCCGTGACAGAGACAGCGGGGTGTTTAGATATCGGGGCAGAGGCTGTCAAGACCAGACTTCATCGGGCCAGATCCCTCTTGCGAAAGGACCTCCAGCAACGAGCGAGTATCGCCACCGCCCAAGCCTTTCCATTTCACCTATCGCGGTGCGATGGAGTGGTGGAAGTGGTCTTTCGCAGGATAGCTACTACTCGATCCTAGAATCTTGGAGACCTCGAGAAGACGCTCGGTTCTGACGAGGCTTATTTTCCGAACCAGGTGAGATGCGTACTGCCCTGCACCGAACTGTAGACAACCGCTCCCGCGCGCCGCAAGGTCTCAATGAGCGGCTGCGGCCGAAACGAACTGCGCAGCACCACCACTTCCCCTGGGCCCAGGGCACCCACCGCTTCTCGGATCTTCCCTATGGGATGCACTCCGCGTTCCAGCATCGCATCGGCATCGACTTCTTCTACCACTCGGCAGTTCGTCAACCAGCTTGAGTCACCGACCGCATCCGGAGTCGGTTGGAGCACAGGGAAGTCCGGTTCCGCTTGTCCTGTGACATCGCGGAGTTTGCGGACCATCGCCTGCAGGCTCACTCCACCGAGCTTGGCCGCCTGCTCCAGCGTCGCCACTTTGCCTACCGTCTGCCGCACTACGGGATTACGCAGTTTCGCAAACGCCGGCGCCATCTCCAGGAACACGCTTTCGACTTCCGGATAGGCTTCCAGGAGCGCTCCGACAGTAGTCTCCGGATTGATCGCCAGGCTCATTGGACACCTGCTGCCGCCGGTTGGTCGTACGCCGGCAGCCGCCGCTCACCTTCGAGCGCACGGATTTGGCCGACGTCCTGAGTGACCTCGAGCGTGCCCAGGTAGCGGCCGTCCTCACTCCTGACGGCGAAATAGCGGATGTGAACGAACCGGCCCGTGAACTGAATCCAGAACTCCGCCACGTTCTGCCTTCCTGCCTTAAAGTCGCTCAGGATCCGCTCGACCACCTCGACGCTCCGCGGGGGAATGACAGTTCTGCACCATCCTGCCGACGATGGCACGGCTGCGGGCGAAAACGCGGTTTGGACCTTCCGAGAAAAACGCGACACGGTCGTCGGCGTCCACAAATGTCAAGTCCACCGGAAGTGTCGAAAAGATGGCAATGAGCTGTTCAAGGGCCAGGGTCCCCGTCGGAAGGGAAACGCCATCGGGAGTTGACACCTTGTCGGTTCCCTGCAGATCCACCGGCTTGTAACCTTCGCGCGGCTCCACCAGGCACCAACCGTAACGCGGTGAAGACGCCCAGATCTCGGCCCACTCGTCCGCCGTGAACCTCTCCAGGCAGAGGGGCAGCAGAATCTGCTCCTCTTTGTAGATCATCTCGTGGACCGAACTCACCGCAACGGCGCCTGTCGTGGCCGCCAGAAGCTTCCATTCGGCAACCGACGTTTCGGGCTCGCGGAGCGCAGCGCTGAGATCCTTGAGGAGTTCCCGATTCTGGTCGTCTTTTCCCCACATCACTTTCGACGGGCCAGTGATCCCGTGGCGCTCCAGGCAGGTGAACAGCAGGTGCTCCTTGCGCTGGTAGTGCTTATCGACGTCCTGCAGTTCGTTGAGCGCCTGCCGCCAGTCGAGCAGGGGCGCGGTGACGTCGCCGTCGTCCGCGCTGTCCAGCACCCGGTTCATGGCCTGCTGAATGCGCGAAATCACCTCACGCAATGCCTCATTCTCCCGGCGAAGTGTGTCCACGGGGTGGCCGGGTGGCACAGGCGCAGGCGCCAGTTGCACCAGCACTTCCCGAGTGACTTGCGAGTGCAAGTCGCACATGCCCTGAATCTCCTCTACCGGCATGCCATCGGCGATGAGTTCCTGCTCCATGGCCATGACTTCCGAGTAGTCGGTCTGGCAGACCAACTCTTTCAGGCTGGCCCGCACCTCGTCCGGCGCGTCGCCGGCGTGCAGGCGCTGGATGATTCCCTTCAGTGTCCGCACCCGTTGCGCCCGGTTGTCGATCAATTCGCTCATCGTTAGCCCTCAGCCTGAGAATAAAAGATGCCGGCCTCCGGTTCAGTGACTTCCGTCACGCCACTTCCCTCGCGCCGTATCGCCGATCCAGGGAATCCACGCCATCTGGATCGCATCGTCCGCGCACAGGCCGATACAATGCTCCTCACTCCCGCACGCCTCGGGAAGGGCTAGGACTGCGAGAGCGTCCCGCATTTCCAGGCAGGCCGGCCCGCAGGCGTTGACGCAGAGTGCGCACCCGGTGCACTTGTCTTCATCGATGACGGGCATCCATTTGTGGGTAAGGGTCATGATTTTCCTTTCCTTGTCACGGCGGGGACCGGCGGCGGCAGTATCAGAGTGATCCCCAGATTGAGCGCAAAGAGAGTCACGGCGGTCAGTTCAGTAACCGCCGATACCGGCAAGATCCGCCACGCTACCCGCAGATTTGCTTCATATGCGGGCACTTCAGAAGCCACACGCAGCAGGCAGCCGAGATTCAGAATCGCCAGGGAAGCCCACATCAGCCGCTTGCTATATAGCAGGCGCATTCCGCAGAATGCTGGCAGTACCCTCTGGCCGATTGCGAAGACCATCGTGGAGAGGAACCCGACGGTGAGAGCGTGGCGCGAAGCGCCCCAAGCGCCGCCGTGAATATCCGCTCGTGCGGCATAAACGCCAAGAGCTGCGGCAACCAGCAGCCAGACGTAAGCGCCGCGAACGAAAGCCGGAAACGACGGGGAGACTCCCAGTGTCTTGGCCGGCTTCAAGGGGCGCCGGAATACACTCAGACCGATAGTCGAAAGAATACTGGCGGCAAGCAGAAGCAAGGTCGCGATTTGGAATTGGCCAAAGGCCGCCGCGGTTAGGCCGCTTACGGAAGCCGCCAGGGCTGCCATCAGGACGCCGCTGGATGGTTCATGAAGTCCGAGAAAGACAGGCAGCCACCTGGCATTGAATCCCCACACCGCCAAAACTGGGAATCCCCAAGCTGCGAGAAACAGGTAGCGTTGGTCCAGCCAATGTGGGATTTCCGGATGTGCTGCTGTCGAGGCCAGCACCAGGGTCTCCACCTGGTTTACCAGCAGCGCCAATAAGAACGCGACGGTCGCGGCGATGACGAGCTTCATCCACGTTTCAATGGGTGGCCGTTTGGTTGAGGCGGGCCGCGACTTATGGCGGCTCACGGTCGCGAAGAAGATCAGAAACGCGATCAACTGGAGCGCCGCCGATAGCGGCAAAAGAACGCGCCATTCAAACTCGGTGACATTAGCCGCCCATCGCAGGCTGACGCCGGCAGTCCAGAGGACCCAACTGGTCCACGCCCGGCTCACGGCGACGGGCATCAGCCCACCCATTTTCGAGAGCGAGTAGTATCCAATCCCGATGATGAACGTGCCGATCCAACCGAATATTTGGGCATGTCCGTGTGCCTGCAGCCAAGCCGGGGAGAGTCCTGCCAGGGAGTGCCGGCCGCTGATCGAGACCAGATTCCATACACCCAGGAAGGTCCCTGGCAGCAGCAGAAAAAGCAGACCGGTGACCACATAGATGGTCACCATCCGCTGTAAAGCAATCTCCGTTTCAGCCGGGGTTGTCGTCACCATGGTAGTAGGCTCTCATCGCGGCGGGGATCCGCCGCCAGGCATCGGCCGCTACCGTTTCTCAAGCGCGATGGCGCGCGGAAACAGGATGTTGTTTTCCAGATGGATATGCACGTGGAGATCCGCTTCCAGCACCTGCAGGCCTTCATACAGTGCTCGAACCGTGCTGCACGCGTAGGGAGGCAGTTCGAAATCTTTGGTCAACGTGCGGATTTCGCCAAGGGCATCCCCGGCGCTCACGTGCTCGCGCTCCATCATCGCGATCGGGTTGGCGATTGTTCCAAACGGGACCGGAGGCATCGGCCGGTTTTGGACCTCCGCGCGGCCATACTGCTCGATGAATGGGAACAGGATCGCTTCTTCCTTGTGCATGTGCAATTCCATCTCGGCGCGCAAAGCGGAGAACACTTCTGCCATACGGGGAAGGACTTCCGGATCGCGAGCCCCGTGGACAGAAACCACTTTGTCCAGGCGGTGGCCCAATACAGGGAGATCCAGCTTCAGGTACTCGTGGTGAGTTCCGACGATGTGCTTCACCAGCTCATCCAGCGGCGCCGTTTGCCAGTCTCTACCGGCCACGGTGGCAATCTTGGCTTCCTCGATCTCCCGGATAATGGCTTCCGGCTTGACGCCTTTCGCGAGACAAGCCTCGTCAAATGGCTGCTTCCCGCCGCAACAGTAGTCCAAGCCGTGGTTCTCCAGAACGCGGATTGCGCTCAATGAGGTAGCGGCCAGGTCGGCCAACGTCATGGTAGTCGTCATCGGATCTCCTTATTTGCCCTTCTCATTGATCTTGGCGTCAAAGACTGAGCGGGTCAGTGACTCAGGTCACGCAAGGCCACCGGGCAGCGGGATGTTTCGCCCATCTTCCTCTTGGAGGCTGCGCAGACCAAGAGGGGCGTGCTATTGCGGTGCTGGGAATTCCGAGATTGCTTACCTCTCGCTTAGGTGGGGGGCAGACCTAGCGTGGCACCGGCGACATCGATGCCCGGAGGCCAAAATTCTCGGAATCTGTTGAACTGCCAAAGGGTCGTGAATTCCGATGATGCTGTGGTTTGGCTGGACTGGAACCTTCAGAGGACCGTCTCGGTCACTAAGGGTTAGTGCCCCTTCAAAAAGGCGTCCACTCGCTGGAGCTAAACCGCCCGTCTCACTGCACCCGTGGAGATCAATGCCGCAAAGAAAGTCGTGAGACGTTCAGCGACAATCTGTGACCGCACCAGGACCCCAACTTCGATATTCCGTTCCTGCGCGGCTTCTGTGAAATTTGCCGACGATACGAATGCCGTTCGTCCGTCCACGACGATGCACTTGGCGTGAAGAACCGCCTTCCGCTTTGAATCCAGCGACAATGACCGTGGATCGTAGTAGATCTCTGGCAACGCCCGATCCGGCGGCCAGTGATTGGTTCGAAATCGATGTGCGAACGCTGCGATGAGCTGGCCGTCCGTACTGGTGTCTCCGATCGGCCGTTTAACGTTCAGGAACATCCGGACGCTGGGCCGGGGTTCGTCGGCAATTCGGGCAGCCAAGGTCCGAAACACCGGCTCGGCCTGGTACAACTCATAACCGGCGACGAGCACGCTGTGCTCGGCATTCCGGAATAAATCTTGAACGACAACCTGAGTGTCACGGCACGTCACCGCAGCCGTTTCGGGGCCGGTTGTGACGAGCTCGACCAATTCGTCTAACGACGGTTGTTGGGAGCGCGCGGTCGCCAGCAAACCCAGTGCGGCGACGAGACCCTCTCGGTTTGCGCCAGTGGCCGCCATCCCTTGTAGTGCGGCTGCAACATCGCCCGATATCGCGCCCGGGACGATTCTCTCGATTAGGGTCGGCAGATATGGCGCGGGAAGGCGGCCGGTTCGCAGAGCCTCCTTCAAGGCGGCGAGGTCAGACGACGAGAGCGCAAGCAGTCCGTTCATCACCACCCGGCGTCGCTGAACAACTCAGCGCCCAATTCTTCAACCGTCTTCACGACCAGTGCGCGATCGAGGAAGTCATTTTGCTGCTCGCAACTGGTCTCGGCCGTCAGAACGCAGCCGTGACAAGCCGCCCCGTGGAGGTGGCGGTGCTCTTGCTTGTTTTCCGGATCGTGCTGCGCGCAGACTGGATCATTCGAGCACAGGAGGCCAAGTTCCAGAGCGTTCCGCACCGAATTGTGGATGCGTCTGCCTACCTGGATCAGTCCGCCGAGCGTCCCTTCGGCGTCCGAGCTCCCCGTGTAAAGGAGCACGCCGTAGCCCACGCTCGGGATAGCGTAAATGCGCTCCCGGATGGAACTCGCCGGATAGCCGCACTCCAGGGCGACCGCCGTGAGCAACAGATGAGAGAAGCCATGCAGGGCAATGTAGGGCAATCCGGGAAAGAGGCGCGAACTGTTTTGGCGCTCGGCCTTCCAGGCATCGAAGCCCTGTTTCAGCCGGATTCCATGCTTAATGACTTTCGGTTTCTTTACCCAATCATTCAAGTACGCTGTGCTGAATTGGAGGAAAACCCCTTCGCCCTTGTTTTCGTAAGCCGGCAGCCAGGTCATCTCACGAGCCAACACCGCACGCTTGACTCCAAGATCCAGCTCACCCTCAATATCCGGCGCCGCGGACTCGAACCGTGTGAAGCCGACCTGCGCACCCACCTCTCGCAACCGATGGACCAAGACTATCCGTTCAATCGGCTTCATCCATGGTCGGTCCCAGATTATCTTGGGCAGGCAGCGGGCATAGAATCCGCCTTCCGGCTGGTCCGATCCGATCTCATCCTTTGATGCGGCGAGCGTCTCCAGTTCCGCCTGTTTGACGGACTTGTCGGGTGTGGGCGTCGCCATCCGGCGTGCCTGAATCTGCGCGAATGCTTCGTCTGCCGATACACCGTCAAGGGCCTCGCGCACCTTTGGCCGGCGTAATTCGCGCTCAAGGTCC
>JBDTMZ010000116.1:0-51069 GCA_039934035.1 Candidatus Solibacter sp.
ACTTCCGTCGAGGCTGCCGCGTGACGTCAACTCATAAATCTGACGTGCACCCTTCGCAGCACGTCCTCTACAGCCTCGGGGTGCTTGGCGATGACCGCCAGCAGGACGCGAGTTGGCGTGTCCGGGCGCGAGCGGCCCTGCTCCCAGTTGCGTAACGTAGCCGGCGGGAAACCGAACTTGGTGGCGAACTGCGCCTGGCTGAGCCCCATCTTCGTACGGACTTCGCGCACATCCACCTCGGGCACATGGACCAGTGTGATGCGCACCTCGTCGTTCTGGCCGCGCGTCCACGCGATTGCCTGCTCCAGCCCTTCGATGATTCGCGCACCGACCGCTGGCTGTTTCTTCGGTGTACGCCGGGGTGTCTTTGCCGCCCGCTTGGATTTCGTTTTCGTGTTCATCGTGCCCTCCTATCTTTGGGCGGGTAGTTCGCCACAAGGACTGGGATAATACGTTTCATCGCGTTGCGCTCGGCCATGGTGAGGTTCGCTTTCTCGTTCTTCCCATACGCTGCCAGCAGGAATACGGGCAGGCGCTCGTCGTGGTAATAGTAGATGATTCGCGCGCCGCCGCGCTTCCCGCGGCCGGATAGTGACCAACGCATCTTTCGAACGCCGCCGGTCTCCGGAATGATGTCACCGGTGTCCGGGTTTGCGCCGACGAACGCCACGAGTTCTTCGCGCTCCGAGTCCGCCATCATCGGCTTCACGTCCTTCAGGAAGCGCGCGGTCTCGACAACGGTCATCGGCGCATCCGCCATGTTCCTCTACTATACGCAAATTGCGTACCACCGGGCAAGGCGACGCCACATTAGAAACCATTCAGGACGTGTGTGGGCATGCAGATTGCAGTCGGCCGCCCAGAAGCGAATTTGCTCGCGAGGCGTTACAGCACGGGCTTCCGAATCAGGAGCAGGACGCCGCAGAGCAGATTGCAACCGGCCGCCCAGAAGAGGGCGACGTCGCTGAGATTCTTCAGCGCGGGCAGGGGTAGCATTTCGTGGCCCGGGCCGGTGGCATAGAGGAAGCCCAGGACGGCCAGCAGAAGAAACACGGCAGCGGCCACGGGACGCAGAAGGCGGAAGGCGCCGGCCAGCGGCGAGGGCGCGTCTTTGGGAACGGCCAGCGAATAGAGAATCGATGCGCCGAGCAAGCCGCTGATGATGGCGAGCGAGATGCCGATGGGGAACTTGCCGCCGAAGGCGTGATCGAGCCACACCATCTTGAGTCCGACGAAGATCAGCACCAGCGAAAGTCCGTGCTTGAGCGCGTGGAAGCGGTCCATGGCACCGGCGAGCAGGAAGAAGAGCGAGCGCAGGCCGAGGATCGCGAAGACGTTGGACGTGAAGACGACGAAGGGTTCGCGGGTGACGCCGAAGACGGCGGGGACGGAATCCACCGCGAAGAGCACGTCGGTGGTTTCGAGGAAGAGCAGCACGACCATGAGCGGCGTGATGTGGCGGACGCCATCGATGTGAACCAGGAAGCGCGAGCCATGGTAATCGTTGGTGACCGGGAGGACGCGGCGCACCCAGCGGATGATGAAGCTATCGCCGGGGTTGACCTGTTCGTCCTTCGACATGGCCATGCGGACTCCGGTGAAGATCAGGAACAGGCCGAATAACATCATCACGGCTTCAAAGCGCACCAGCGCGGCGCCGGCCGCGATGAAGATGCCGCGAAATATCATGGCGCCGAGCACGCCGTAAAACAGCACTTTGTGCTGGTAGCGCATGGGCACGGCGAAGTAGCGGAAGATTAGGGCGAAGACGAACATGTTGTCGATGGAGAGCGATTCCTCCACGACGTAGCCGGCCAGGAACTCGAGGCTGATCTGACGTCCGACGGCGACGCCGAAGCGGGCTTCGGCGAACAGGTGGAGCCCGTAGCTGAAGGCAAAGGCCAGGCTGATCCAGACGGCGGTCCAGGCGGCGGCGCTGCGAAAGGAGATGGGGCGGTCGTTGCGGTGGAGGAGCAGGTCCAACGTGAGCAGGACAATGACCAGCCCGGTAAAGCCGAGGTACATCCACCAATATTCGGCGATAGGAAACAACGGAGCATTCATGAAAGGAACCTGATGTGCACGTGACGTGCCAAAGAGCAACGGGTAGACTGGTGCTGTGATCAGGCAGGAAGCTCCGGCAGCGTGGCGGGTGGCGGCAGTGGTGGCGGCGCTGGCGATGATCAGCGCGCTGCACGCGCTGACGCCGGTGGCCGAACTGCACTGGCACAACGCCCTGCAACACCTTTATTACCTGCCGATTGTGTTTGCGGGCTTGAGTTTCGGGTGGTTGGGCGGGGTAGGGGCGGCGCTGTTGGCGGCGCTTTCGAATGCGCCGCACAACTGGGCGACGTGGACCAGTTCGCCGAATTACGCGGTGGATCAGTTGTGGGAAATTCCGCTGTTTTGCGCGGCGGGCGGGTTGACGGGCGTGCTGGCGGAGCAGGGGCGCAGGCAGCGGGCGGAACTGGAGCGGACGACGAAGCGGCTGAGCGAGGTCTACCAGGAACTGCAGAACAACTTCGAGACCATGAAACGGGCGGAGCGACTGTTCGCTTTGGGACAGCTTTCGGCCGGACTGGCCCATGAGGTACGAAATCCGCTGGCCAGCATCGCGGGGGCGGCGGGGCTCTTGCAGCGCAGTCCGCGACTGGAGAAGCGGGATCTGGAATGCGCGGAGATCATCGCCAAGGAGAGCGGGCGATTGAACGACCTGGTGACGCATTTCCTGAGCTTCGCGCGCCCCCGGGCGCCCAAATTCCAGGAGATCGAGGTCGCGGCGCTGTTCGATTCGGTGCTGCAACTGGCGATGCACGCGGTGGGCGAGCGGTCCGGCGTGGTGCTGCGGCAGGAGGTGGACGCCGCGGTGGGAGGCTTCGACGGCGACCCGGAGCTGCTCACACAAGTCCTGCTGAATCTGGTGATTAACGCGATACAGGCGATGCCGGAGGGCGGGGAAGTGGTGCTGGTGGCGAAGCCGCGCGGGGGGCGGGTCCTGATGCAGGTGCGGGACCAGGGAGGCGGGATCGGGGCGCAGGATCGCGACCGTATTTTCGACCCGTTCTTCACCACGAAAGAGACGGGCACGGGGTTGGGGCTGTCGGTAGCGCACCAGATTGTGGAACAGCATGGCGGGATTTTGAGCGCCGAAGCGAATCCGGACCGGGGCACGACTTTTTCGGTGCTCCTGCCGGCGCGGCGCGAGAAGGCGATATGAGAGATGGGGTTGGTCTCGGACGGGAAGGTGTGGAGTTACGGCGCCGGCGCGGCGGGAGAAGACGATATGAGACATAAGAGCATCCTGGTGGTGGATGACGATGAGAGTTTGCGGCGCATCACGCAGATGCAACTGGAAGATGCCGGCTACCCGGTGACCACGGCGTCGAGCGGCGATGAGGGGCTGCGGCTGGTGGAAGAAGGCGGGCCCGCGCTGGTGATCACGGATTTGAAGATGCCAGGCATGAGCGGGCTGGAACTGCTGAAGGCAGTGCGGGCGAATCATCCGCAGACCGCGGTGGTGCTGGTGACGGCGTTCGGCACCGTGCAGACGGCGGTGGCGGCCATGAAGGCGGGCGCGTACGACTACATCACCAAGCCCATCGATTACGAGGAATTGCTGCTGGTGGTGCAGCGGGCTGTGGAGCATCAGCAACTGGTGGAAGAGGTGCGCACGCTGCGCACGAGCCTGGATCAGAAGTACGGGTTCGAAAGCATCATCGGGCAATCCAAAGAGCTGTTGCACGTGCTGGAGATGGCGGCGCGGGTGGCGCAGCGCGATTCCACGGTATTGATTCGCGGCGAGACGGGCACGGGCAAGGAATTGCTGGCGCACGCCATCCACCAGAACAGTCGGCGGAAGGACCGGCCGTTTGTGACGATCAACTGCGGGGCGATTCCCAAGGACCTGATGGAATCGGAACTGTTCGGGCATGCCAAGGGCAGTTTCACGGGTGCGGTTGCGCCCAAGACCGGGAAGGTAGAGAGCGCCGATGGCGGGACGCTTTTTCTGGACGAAATCGGCGAAATGCCGGTGGAGTTGCAGGTGAAACTGCTGCGGTTGATTCAGCAGGGCGAGATGGAAAAGGTGGGCGTGGCGGCTCCGGTGAAGGTGGACGTGCGGACGATTGCGGCGACGCATCGCAATCTGCAGAATCTGATTGAAGACGGCACATTTCGGGAGGATTTGTATTACCGGCTGGCGGTGATTCCGCTGGAATTGCCGCCGCTGCGCGACCGGACGGGCGATATTCCGGAACTGGTGCAGTCGCTGTTCGTGAAGGCGAAGCAGAAGCACGGGCTGCCGAATTTGCGGCTGTCGACGCAGTTAGTACCGTATTTCAGCGGCTACCGGTGGCCGGGAAATGTGCGCGAGCTGGAGAATATCATCGAGCGGCTGACCGTGCTTTCGGTGGGCGACGAAATCCGGCTGAGCGACCTGCCGGATTTCCTGCGCAAGGAGAAGCCGCCGGCGGAGGCCACGCATTTCGAACTGCCGCCGCAGGGGATCAGTCTGGAGGCGCTGGAGCGGGAGTTGATTCTGCAGGCGCTGAAGAAGTTCGACTGGAATCAGACGAAGGCGGCGGCGTTTCTGGATTTGAGCCGGCGGACGCTGATTTATCGTATGGAGAAGTTCGGGTTCCAAAAGGGGAGCGGGGAAGAGTCTGCAGAGAGAGTTCCTTGAGGGTGGTATCGGGATGGACAAGGCAGAGCCCACTCACCTGCTCGCGCTTCGAGGCTTTGAGGACGGGCCACGAAAAACGATGGCCCATCCCACCTGGGAAAGCGTCCGAGCGTCGCTCGGATGGACAAGGCGGAGCCTTATCCCACTCAGTCCTGTTCGTGCTTCGAAAGCCGTGCGGACGGACGACGAAAGATGATCGTCTGGATAGCGCCGGCATTACACTCGACGGGTAAAAAGGCGTCCCGCCGGGGAACCTCGCGCCGCCTAAAGGCGGCGGCAGCCAGGAATGGCTGCCCCACAGGGGAATCGCACAGCGCGGGCGGTCTCGTGGCGGAAAGCGTACAGGGGAGGAGCGGTCACCTTCCCAAAGGGGACAGCCGCACGGTGCGCGGCCGAGGCAACGGGCGGGTTTGGCGATTGGCTAGGTACGTGCAACTGTCGGGTTCGATGGCCGAGGAATCCGCTACTACCACGTACTACATTCCCGAGAGCTTCGAAGAGGCAGTTCAATCCGTGCGGCGCACGCTGGTTGAATCCGGTTTGAGAATTACCGGCGAATTGAATATGTCGGAGCGGCTGCAGCGACGGCTGCGTGTGCATACCGCTCCGTGCCAGGTGCTGTTCGTGGGTCCGGCGGCTCCATTGCGGACGGGGGCTGCGTTCACGCCGCTGCACGTGGTGATTTCCGAGCGCGGCGCACACGCGGAGATCCACATCATGCGCGTGCCGGCTGCGGAAGGCGCACGAGAAGGGCTGGCGGAGATCGGCCCCTTGCGTGCGCAAGTCGCGCAGGCGATTGAACGCATCGCGATGCGGGCGCTGCTGGGGGTGTGATCGCGCATGGCAGCGGCTCGACGGTATCTACGGATCTGTGCAGGTTTCCTGATGCTGGCGCTGGGGTTTGTGATGGCGCTGCCGCTGATTCCGGGGCCGGGGATCCTGATCATGGCGGGGGGACTGATGCTACTGGCGGAGGATTTCCCTTGGGCGCGGCGCAGTCTGGATTGGACGAAGCGAAAATGGCAGGGCTGGCGGACATGAAGTTGACGGTGGAGGCTCCGTTCGACCGGGCGGTGAAGCGGGTGCGGACGGCATTGGCGGGCCAAGACCTGGAAATTGCGGGAGAGCTGGAATTGGCGGCGGAGCAGCGCTCGCGCGTGCTGCTGGTGGATTGTCCGCTGCTGGTGTTCGCGGGGCTGGCGCTGGATCGCGCGGCGGGCGTGTACTTTCCGCTGCATGTGCTGCTGGTGGCGGACGGTCGGCGGACGCAGGTATCGACGATGCGGCTCAGTGAAGCGTGGGGAGTGCGGCTGCCGGCGGGCGCTGCCGGTCCGATCGATCAGTTGGAGGCGAGGGTGGCGAAGGCGCTGGCCAAGGTGGGCGGCGCGGTGGCGCTAGAGCGCGGCTGAATGCGATTCGGTCTCGTGCGCAGCCAGTAATACTGAGTTGAGGCGAGGGTGGCGAAGGCGCTGGCCAAGGTGGGCGGAGCGGTGGCGCTAGAGCGCGGCTGAATCCGACTTGGCCTCGTGCGCCTGCAGCCAGTCGTACCAATCGTCGCCAAAGAGTTCCACGGGGTGGGGGCTGCGAATGGTGCCGTTGCCGCAGCGCAGGTCTTCCACGGGACAGAGCTTGTCGGTACGGCCTTGAGGCGGAACTCCCAGGTGCCACATGCTACTCTCGCGGTCGGATTGATCTTCAGATTCATACGGGAGTTTTCATGGCATCGAGCACATTGCAGGCGGGTCAGGCCAGCGAGATTTCGGCGCGTTTCTTGCAGCTTTACACGGGCGCCATTGCAGACATTCTGGATAAGCACGGATATCGCAATCAGTTGCTGCCGTCCGGGATTGCGCCGTTCACGGTGAAGAACCGGGTGGCGGGGACGGCGTTCACCGTCCAGGGATACCCTTGCGCCGATGTGACGCATGACGATACGGAAATCCGGCTGAAGACGCTGGATTCGGCGCTGCCCGGCTGCGTGACGGTGGTGGCGACGGGGGGGAGCATGGACTGCGCGCACTGGGGCGAGATCATGTCGACGGCCGTGCAGCAGCGCGGGAGTACGGGCGCGGTGGTGGACGGCGGGTTGCGCGATCTGGATTTTGTGAACGCGATGAACTTCCCGGTGTTCGCGAAATTCCGGCACGCGGCGACGCTGGCGGGACGGTGGGGGATTACGGAGTCGCAGGTGGTGGTGAAGATCGGGAACACGGTGATTGCCCCGGGCGACTTCATTTTCGGCGACGTGGATGGAGTGGTGGTGGTGCCGCAGAAGATCACGATGGACGTCCTGGTGGCGGCGGAAGACATTCAGGCGCGCGAGAAGGGGATGCGCGAGGAATTGCGCGCGGGCGTGAGCGTGATCGAGGCGTTTAAGAAGTATGGGGCGATGTAGGGCGGGGGGCGACGCATGGCGGCGTCTGGTTGTGCGCCTCAGGTCACCTGAGCGTTTCCGCTGGTATGCATTGCATATACAATGAGAGTGTGCGGTGTTCGATTGGGATAAGCACAATCTGGCGAAGATTCGCAGGCACAAGATCCGGCGGCGCGAGGTCGAGTACGTGCTTGCGAATGCGCCCATCCTGATCTATGAGCAGGACGCTGGAAGCGAGTTGCGGTACGCGTATTACGGGGAAACCGATGCCGGCCGGATGCTTGCCGTTATTGTGACTGAGCGGGCCGACATGATTCGAGTCGTAACAGCGTACGAATTGGACGCCGGACAAAAGAGGGAGTATCTCTTGCGTCGCATCAAGGGGGAGTGAAGCATGAAGAGGAAAGCCATCGAGATGCCCGCATTCGTCAACGAAGATCGGGAAGCGGATTGGTGGGCGAGCCGACCGGGGCGTGAGTTTCTCAAGCAAGCCAGCGCTGCGCCGCCTAAGAGGATCGCGAAGGGTTCGACTCTGGTGAACAAGCTCAATCGGGTGGCGAGCGTGCAGATTGCATTGCGATTGCCTGGCGCGGACGTAGACAAGGCTCGGGAAATCGCAGAGCGCAAGGGCATCGGTTATCAGACCTTGCTGAAGATGCTGGTTCATGAAGGGCTACGCCGCGAAGCAAAGCGTGCCTGAAGTTGGACTGTCTGCCTGCCTGCTCCGGAGCGGTGCGGACCGACGACAGAAGACGATCGTCGGTCCTACCTCCCGTTCCCAACGCTGAGTAAGTGCCTGCTCCGGAGCAGGGCGGACCGACGACAGAAAACGATCGTCGGTCCCACCAACCGCTTCCCAACGCTGAGTAAGTGCCTGCTCCGGAGCAGGGCGGACCGACGACAGAAAACGATCGTCGGTCCCACCCCGGGCCTGGCACTTGCGGAATGGCTGCCACGGAGTCACTTCTTTAAGCGCTGGCCGATGGCTTCGACATCGAAGACGCAGCCGCCCCAGGTGCCTCCGCTGGCGTCCTGGAGCATCGCCCACAGACGAGTGGCGTCGGGGAGGAGCGGGTCGGGCGCGAGATCGGCGGCGGGTTGGCGCGCTTCCAATTCCCGCGTTCCCTTTTCGACGTCGCCATCCACCACCAGATTCACCGTGCCTTCGAGAGTGTTGCGGTCGATCACGAATTCGATGGTGTCGCCTTCGCGCAATTTGCCGATGGGACCGCCGGCGAGCGCTTCCGGCGTGATGTGCCCGATGCAGGCGCCGGTGGAGACGCCGCTGAAGCGCGCATCCGTAATCACCGAAACCTGCTTGCCGAACGTGAGGTGTTTGAGCGCGGCCGTGATCTGGTAGATCTCTTCCATGCCGGAGCCGAGCGGTCCACGGCAGCGCAGCACGACGACGTCGCCGGGCACGATGCCGCCGGTTTTGATGGCGTCGATCACGCCGGCTTCGGTGTGGAAGATGCGCGCGGGTCCGCGCTTGCGGTAGACACCGTCGGCGTCCACGACGCTGGGGTCGATGGCCGTGCTCTTGATGACGGAGCCGCCGGGCGCGAGATTGCCCTTGGGGAAGGTGACGGTGGAAGTGAGTCCGCGGCTGCGCGCTCCGGCGGGATCCATGATGACGTCGGCGGGATCGACGCCGTCGCGCTCGAGCAGGGTGCGGCGCAGAGTGGCGCGGCGTTCGGATTGTTCCCACCAATCGAGGGCCTCGCCGATGCTCTGGCCGGAGACGGTGCGCGCGGAAGTTTCGAGCAGTCCGGCGCGGCGCAGGTGGAGCATGACTTCGGGCACGCCGCCGGCCATGAAGACCTGCACGGTGGGGTGCATGCGCGGGCCGTTTGGCAGGGCATCGACAAGGCGGGGCACTTGGCGATTGATGCGCGTCCAATCGTCGACGGTGGGACGCGGGAGTCCGGCGGAGAAGGCGATGGCGGGCAGGTGGAGGATGAGGTTGGTGGAGCCGCCGAAGGCCGCGTGGGTGACCATGGCATTGTGCAGGCTGGCAGAGCTGAGGATGTCGCGCATGGGTACGCGCGCGGCTTCGAGCGCATGGACGGCTCGGGCGGAGCGGCGCGCCATATCGCTCCAGATGGGGTGGCCGGAGGGAGCGAGCGCGGAGTGGGTGAGCGACATGCCGAGGGCTTCGCCGATCACCTGCGCGGTGGCGGCGGTGCCGAGGAACTGGCAGCCTCCGCCGGGCGTGGCGCAGGAGCGGCACATGGCCTCGGCGGCGTCGGCAAGGGAGATCTGGCCATGGGCGAAACGGGCGCCCACGGATTGGATTTTTCCGGCGTCCTCACCGTCTTCGGGGAGGAGGGTGACACCGCCGGGCACGAGCACGCAAGGCAGGTCGCGCGCTCCGGCGAGGGCCATCATCATGGCGGGGAGACCTTTATCGCAGGTGGCGACGCCGAGCACACCGCTGCGCGTGGGCAGGGAGCGGATGAGGCGGCCGAAGATGGACGCGGCGTCGTTGCGGTAGGGCAGGGAATCGAACATGCCGGTGGTGCCTTGGGTGCGGCCGTCGCAAGGGTCGGTACAGTAGGCGGCGAAGGGGACGGCGCCGAGGGATTTGAGTTCCTTGGCGGCGGCGTCCATGAGCAGGGCGACTTCCCAGTGGCCGGTGTGATAGCCGAGGGCGACGGGAGTGCCGTCGGCGGCGCGTATGCCGCCGTGGGTGCTGAGGATGAGGAATTCCTTGCCGCCGATGAGGGCGGGGTCCCAACCCATGCCGGCGTCCTGGGTGAGACCGAAGAGGTCGCCGGAGGGGCGATGGAGCAGCATTTCGGGGGTGATGGGGATGGAACCCTGAGGTCCGGCCGCTTTGGATCGCACGTCGAACAGGGAGCGATCGCCGGAATCCAGGATGAGTTCGGAAGAATTGGGCATGCGGAATGATCGTAACAAACTCACTGGGGAGGGCGCGCGCAAGTGCACTCTTCAAAATGCGTGACAGCAGTTTGGGGGCGGGTGGATCGGTGCGCGGGCGCACAGAATCGCGGGGAGATCGGGTGCGAAACTGAAGGCATGGAGACTGCGGATTTACTGCGCACACATCTGGTGGTTCTGTTGCGCATGCAAGGCGCGCATCTGACCTTAGACGAGGCGGTGGCCGGATTTCCCGTTGCATTGCGCGGGCGCAAACCGGCGGGTGCGACCCACACGCCCTGGCAGTTGCTGGAGCACTTGCGGATCGCGCAGTGGGACATTCTGGATTTTTGCCGCAATCCGAAATATCAAGAGATGCAGTGGCCTGACGATTACTGGCCGCCGACAGAAGCGCCTCCCGACGGCGGAGCCTGGGAGCGCAGCGTGGAGCAGTTCCGCAGCGATGCGCAGGAGTTGGAGGCGCTGATCAGCGACGAATCGCTGGATCTGTTCGGGCGGGTGCCGCACGGCAGCGGACAGACGCTGCTGCGCGAAGCGCTGCTGGCGGCGGACCACAATGCGTACCACCTGGGACAACTGGTCTACGCGCGCAAGATGCTGGAAGGCGGCGCGGCTAGTTCCCGGTAGGCACGCGCTGGACTTTGTTGATGACCAAGATGTCGCGAGGCAGTTTGCGCGCTTCCAGGCGCAGTCCGAGATTGGCCTGCAGGGTATCGAAGAGGGTTTTGCCGTCCGGTTCGTTGGTGGTGGGGATAGCGCCGCCAACGGTGGACCCGTCGGTTGCGCGCACGCCGCCGCGCGGCGTCCATTCCAGGGTGAAATCGTAGTTGCCCGGCAACTCGGTTAAATCGATCACGGGCAGATTGGCGTACGCCGGCGCGACGTTGGGCAGCAATTCGGCGAGCGTGCCCATGGACGTGTTCTTGCAAGCATAGGTGCGCAGAATCAGGCCGTCGGTGCGCTGCGCGGGTAGCTGCAGCTTACATTCCTGCTTCCCCTCGGGGGCGGAGGGCTTGAGCTTCTGGCCTTTCTTGCTGACGACCAGGGCGTAGACCGGCATTGGCTTCTGCTCGGTATGCACTTGCAGTTGGAAGCGTTCGAGCAGCAGCGTCTTCAGCATGGCGCGCAGGTCTTTTTCCGGGGCCGTGCCCGGCGCCTTGGCGACGATGTCATAGTGCTCGGTGGCGACGAACGGGGGGCCGCCGGAGACATATTCATCGCCGAGATCCCACGCCCCGGCCACGAGATCGCGCAGGGTGAGTCCCTGGATGAGCAGTTTGCCGCCGGGAAGAAACTCGATGTTTCGCTGGCCGCCCGGCTGGCTGATTTGTACGTCAGCCACCTCGAAACTCAAGGGGGCGGGGGATTGGGCGCCGGCCGTGGCACAAACCACGGCACACAGGGTTGCGAGTACGGGTCGAGACAAGAGGGTCCTCCTTCGCTTGGATTTATTCTAGTACGCGCTGGGGAGGGGAATGGTTACGGGGCCGGAGGGAAGAAAGGGCGGCGCGATTTGGATTGCGCCGCCCTCCCGGGAAAGCTGGTTACTTTAACTTCTTCAGATCGGAATCCACTTTCTTGAAGCCCGCGGGCACGGTGAAGAGCGACGGGTCCGCCGGATTGGCGGAGAAGCCGCTCATCTCGGTGGTCATTTCCAGAAGCGAGCCGGGAGCGCCCGCGTTGGAGTTGGCTGCCGCTTCTCCGGCCGGCGCCGCCGCCGGCTGTTCGGCTGGCTTTTCCGGTTCCTTCTTCTTGCGTCCGAGGCCGCCGAGTCCGCCGAGACGGCCGCCGAGCGCGCCGCCGAGCGCGCTGCCGGCGCTGGGACGTTCGGCCTGAGGCTGCTGCTGCTGGGATGCGCCGCCGCCGCCCTGCTGCGCATCTCCCGCGACTCCCATGGAAACAAACTGCTGCACCGGCACGCCGTCCATTTTGGCCATTTCCTTCGCTACCTCGGCCATGCCTTGAGAAACCTGAGGGTTCGCCATGAACATGTTGCCGCCGGGCGTCCAGTTGAGCTTTTGGGCCATGCGCTTTTGGAAATCGCGCACTTCCTGATAGCCGGGGATGCCGGACGCGGTCCACATGTCGGTGGTGATGACCATGGCGCCCTTTTGTCCGCTGTCCTTGTCGGTGCCTTCCATCTCCATCTTCAGGATCATTTCCTTGGCTTCGAAGCCGGAGACCTGTTTGGTCTTGTCGGTGGCCTTGGCGGAGATCTTGAACTTGACCTCGCCTTTGTTCTCATTCTGGACTTTCTGGGACATCTGTTCGAGCGCCTGTTTCATCTCGTCGAACGTCATGACGGAATACTGCTTCTTCTGAAAGTCGATGCTGGTGATGGTACCGTTGGCAAGGTCGATCACGCTGGCGGAATTGGCGGTGCGGTGCACCATTTTGTCGCCCTGCACCGAGACGGTGGACTGGATGGGCTCGCGCGCCTGTTTGGAGAACACTCCGGCGACTTTCATCATGCTCATCATGAGGCCGCCGGTGATGGTGCTGGTCTCGTGATAAGTAAAATCGGCAAGCAGGCTGTGGCCCGCAACCGTCATCAGTCCTGCAATCAATAAAGTTCTCTTTACCACGCGGAACCTCCTTATGGTCTTTCTATCGTAGAGGATGGCACTGCGCGGTACAATCGGTTTCTTGGAAGGAGCGTACCATCAGTGAGTGATCTAACGATAAGGCCGACTGCGAAATTCATCATGATGCGCGCGGTATTTGCGGTGGTGGTGTTCCTGGTACTGGAGATTGCGTGGTATACGCAATACCGGGCGGAGGAACGGCTGACGTGGCTGCCGATCCTGGCGCCGATCGTGCTGCTCTCGCCGGTCTTCCGGGCTTTGCGCCGGCAGTTCACGAAGACCACGGTAACGGGCGACCGTTTGCGCTTTGAGACCGGCGCCTTTTCGAAAACGACGCGCACCATACAGCTTTCCAAACTGCAGGATGTGCGCGTGGACCAGCACTTCGGGCAGCGGATTTTCGGCGTGGGGAATCTCTCGCTGGAGACGTCCGGCGAAACCAGCCGCCTGGTGCTGGAAGACGTAGACAGTCCGCAAGCCATGGCGGAAGACCTTTTGAACCGCTCGCAGCAGGCACAACAGCCGCATCACTAGAAGGCAAGCGAAATCGTATGAAACGAAAACTCGAAGACCGTACTGCCGTAATCACCGGCGCCAGCAAGGGACTCGGCAAGGCCATGGCGCTGGCACTTGCCGCCGAAGGGGCGCGGGTCGCCCTGGTGTCGCGCGACCGCGAAAAGTTGACCGCGGTGGCGGATGAAGTGACCGCCGCCGGGGGACGCGCGACCGTCTTCACGGCCGACGTCACCAAGGAAGAAGAGGTGCGCCGCCTGGAAGCGGAGGTGCTCGCGGTATTCCCGAAAGTTAATATTCTGATTAACAACGCCGGTATCAATGTGCGCAAGCCGGTAGTGGACTTCACGCTGGAGGAGTGGCATCGCGTGATGGACACGAACGTGACGGCGGCGTTCCTGCTGTGCCGGTCGTTTGTGCCCGCGATGGTGGGGCAGGGCTACGGGCGCATTTTGAACATGACGTCGATTATGAGCCACGTTTCGATTCCGGGGAGGATTGCGTACTCCACCAGCAAGACGGCGCTGCTCGGCATGACGCGCTGCCTGGCGCTCGAACTGGCTCCGGAGGCGATCACGGTGAACGGCATCAGTCCGGGTCCGTTCGGGACGGAGATGAATAAGCCGCTGATGGAGAATCCGGAGACGAACGCGCAATTCATCGGCAATATCCCGCTGGGGCGCTGGGGCAAGGTGGAGGAAGTGGGAGCGCTGGCGGCCTTTCTGTGCTCGGAAGATGCGGGCTTCATCACGGGGACGGATATCCTGATCGATGGCGGCTGGACGGCTAAGTAGGGAGAGGGAGAGGCAGACGGGAAAGGTCGAGATTCAGAGACGACCGCAGAGACGCAAAGACGCAGAGGAAAACGCAGAGAAGACAAGTGGGAGCAGGATGATGTCCTCAGCATGCGGCAGCCTCACTCCGCCCCAGGGGCCTGCCGAACTTTCAACGCAGAGACGCAGAGCAAGCGCAGAGATAAACGCAGAGAAGACCGACGCACTTACAGCCGGACTCAAGGATATGCTGCGGACGCCGCGGTGCATCCGCCGGAAAACTGTTTTCTCTGCGTTTTCCTCTGCGTCTCTGCGTCTCTGCGGTCGTCTCTAGAAGCCTCAACTACGCGTCGGACTTCTTGCGGATCTTGATATCCAGGCGCTTGATTTTCTGATTCAAGGTGGAGAGCGGGACGTGGAGGCTCTCCGCCGCTTCCGTCTGGCTCCAGCCGCATTTTTCGAGACGCTCGATGATGGTGCGGCGTTCGAATTCGTTGACGATTTCGAAGAGCGATGCATCGGCGGGCAGCGGACTGCCTTCGGCTCGATTGATGCGTACTCCGTTGGCCTGCAGCAGGGCGTCGGGCAGCACGTCGACGGGCACCAGTGGGTCGCTGGCGAGGACGACGGCGCGCTCCACCACATTTTCCAACTCGCGGACGTTGCCCGGCCAGTTATGCTCCATCAGCACCTGCATGGCTTCGGGTTGGAATTGCAGGACGCTCTTGCCCTGCGAGTTGAGGTACCGCTCGTTTTCCTTGCAGTAGAAATTGAAGAAGTGGGTGAGCAGCGGGGGAATATCTTCCTTGCGGTCGCGCAGCGGCGGCAGCGCGATGTTGATGACGTTCAGGCGGTAATAGAGGTCCTCGCGGAACTTGCCTTCCTTGACGAGTTGGGCCAGGTCAGCGTTGGTCGCGGCGAGAATGCGCACGTCCACCCTCTGGGGCTCGGTGGCCCCGAGAGCAGTGAACTCCTTTTCCTGGAGGACGCGCAGCATCTTGATCTGGGTCTCGGGACCAAGATTGCCGATTTCATCGAAGAAGATGGTGCCGCGGTCGGCGACTTCGAAATAGCCCTTCTTGGTCTGGATGGCGCTGGTGAACGCCCCTTTGACGTGGCCGAAGAGGGTGGATTCCAGCAGATCGGGAGGCAGCGAGCCGGAATTCACGGCGACGAACATCTGGTCGCCGCGCGGCGAATTGGCGTGGATGGCCTTGGCCACCAGTTCCTTGCCGGTACCGGTTTCGCCCGTGATCAGAATGGTGGAGCGGCTGGGCGCGACCTGTCCAACCAGGTCGAGCAGGCGCACCATGCGCTCGCTCTTGCCGATGATGTTGGGGAAGCTGTAGCGCTGTTTGAGAGCGCGCTTGAGATGGGTGTTCTCGTATTCCAGCAGGCGCCGCGCGATCATGCGATCGATTTCGATGATCAGCTTGTCGTTGTCCCAGGGCTTGCTGAAATAATCGTTGGCGCCCAGTTTGAGCGCGTCCACGGCAGCTTCCACGGAGCCGTACGCGGTGATCATGAAGACGGGCGTTTCGGTATCGCTCTTGCGGACATGGCGAAGCACGTCCATGCCCGACATATCGGGCATCATGAGGTCCAAAAGCACCAGGTCGTAGGTTGCGCCTTCGAGCTTGTGGATGCCTTCGGTGCCGTTGTGGGCCAACTCGACGGAATAGCCCCCCTCGAGAGTCAGCAGATCGTAGAGGCCTTCGCGAATATCCAGTTCATCGTCGATGACCAGGATCTTGCCTTTGGAGGCGGGCGGAAAAGTTTCGGGAGCGATCATTTAGGCGGCGGTTACCGGCTTCCTTGCCGAGCCGGGGACGGCCAGGGGAAGTTCCACCCGGAAAGTGGCGCCGCCACCGCGCCGGTTGATGACTTCGATCGAGCCGCCGTGCTCTTGAATGATACCGTAGGTCACGGAAAGACCGAGCCCGGTTCCCTTCTTGGCGCCTTTGGTGGTGAAGAACGGGTCGTAAATGCGATGCAGGTTCTCTTGTGCGATGCCGTGCCCGGTGTCGGAGACTTCGATGCGCGCACCCAGGCCCTCGGCCCAGGAGCGCACCTCCATCCGGCCGCCGGCGCCCATGGCGTCGCGCGCGTTGAGGAAGAGATTGAGGAAGACCTGCTGCAATTTGCCGGCATTGCCGTGCACCAGCGGCAAATCGGGGTCGAGATCCAGATGCAGGGTGATGCCGGCCTTGGTCAACTGGTGTTCGAGCAGGGAGATGGTCTCCTGCACTACCTTATTGATGCTGACGCCGCCGTAGGAAGTGGTGGAGGTGCGCGAGAAGTTCAGCAGGCTGTTGACGATCTCGCTGGCGCGGAAGGTCTGCTTGGCGATCTTCTCGAGGATCAGCGATTTCTGGGAATCTTCGGCCACCTGTTTGGCGAGCATCTGGGCATAGGTGGAGATCACGGCCAGCGGCGTGTTGACTTCGTGCGCGACGCCGGCGGCCAACAGACCGATGCTGGAGAGCTTATCGGCCTGCACCAGGCGTTGTTCGAGTTCGGCGCGATCGGTGACGTCGTCGATGATGATCAGGCGGCCGATCTGTTGCTGGTCTTTGGAAACCAAAGGCGCGATGGCGATGTTCAGGGTGGCCTCGGTGAGGCGGGCGGCCTGGACATGTCCGTGGGAATGGCCGTTGCCATTGCCATTGGCGGCGGCGCCGGCGGCTACCGGCTTGAGCACGAATTTGTAGATGTTGTGAATGCCGGTCTCGCCGCGGACGCGGTCGAACTGGTCGGTCAAGGTCGCCGGGAACAGGTCGCTGAGTTTCTTGCCCACTGCCTGCTCGCGGGCGATGCCGGTAAGCTGCTCGATCTGCGAATTCCAGCTCTCCACGCGATCTTCCAGGTCTGCCGCCAGAATACCGACGTTGATGGATTCGACAATGTTTTCGCTGAATTCCTTGAGGCGCTCGTACTCTTCGACCTTGAGTTGCAGGGAACGGTAGAGCGTGGCGTTCTCGATCGCGATGGCGACGTAGCCGGCGAGCGTGATCATCAATTCGACATCGATGCTGGACAGGTACTCGCCGCCCGTGGTGCGGCTCAGGCCGATGTAGGCGATGGTGCGCCCGCGGACCGTGCAGGGCAGATAGTAGGTAAGGTCGAGATCGGCGATAGTTTTGCGCACGCTGGCCGGCCAGGCGCGCGAGACGGCGTCCAGTTGATGGCGGGTGCGCTCGAAGAAGAGGTACGGCTCCGGCAGTTTCCAGAAGAGGAAGCTGAGATCGAGGTCGCCGGCTTCGGCCGGGTTCAGGCGCGGGTTGGGGCCCATGGCATTGCGCAGGTGGAATTCGGTGCCCAGATCTCCTTCCTGCGCGATAAAGAAGGCGAGGTGCTTAATGCCGAGGGTTTGGAGCAGGCGCTCTCCCATGATGGTGAGCGTGGTGTCCAGATCGGTTTCGGAACTCATCTGGCGCACGAACTCCACCAGGGAGTGGCGGTAATCGTAGCGGTCGCGGTAGAACTGGCGGTCGAGCCGCTCCTGAATCCAGTTACGGATGGGCTGGAAGAGGAAGGCCGTGATCAGCATCACGGTCATCAGGCCGAAATTACCCAGGTCCTGGTAGAACTGCTTGACGAGGCTGCCGAGGGAGAAGACGATGCCGTAAAAGGCGGCCAGCACGCACAGAGTGGCCAGGGTGTAGGAATAGCCGCGGCGGAAGATAATATCCACGTCCATCAGGCGGTAGCGAATGATGGCGTAGGCGAGGGTCAACGGAATGAGCATGACGCTGAGCACGCTCATCTTCATGTAAGAATTGGGCACCGCTCCCAGCACGTAGGGTAGTACGTAGAAGGCGGCGAACGGCAGAATTCCCCAGAACGCGCCGTTGCGTAGCCACTTCAACTGCTGCCGCACCACCATGTCCTCGGTACGGTTATATTCGGTGGAAAGCACCACCGCGCCGATCAGGTAAGGCAGGGTCCAGGCGACCATCCAGGCGCGGTCGAGCAGCCAGCGCAGGTCGAGCAGCGGGACCGAAATCTTCATCAAGCCCGAACTGAAAGCGATGAAGGCGAGGAACATCAGCGCCGCCGGCACGTAGAGCAGCACGGTGCGCTTCAGGCCGCGGAACCACGGGCGCGGCTCTGGAAACACCAGGCAAAAGTGCAGGAACAGCGTGGGCGCCAGGAGTCCGGCGATTAAATTGCCGAAATAGATGACTTTGTCCAGCGCGGTTAACTGGCCGGTGTAGTGGAAACTCAAAGAAATGAAACTGGCCAGGCAGAGCACGTAGAAATGGCGGGCTTTTTGGGCGCTGCCGCGGCGGAAATAGACGAACAGACCGATGATCAGGTACGCCGTGCCGACAGCGTACTGATAGATCAGGGCGCGATCGAGCGGCTGTTCGGTGACGAAAACCGTGGCGGTGAGTTCCACGCCGCGGCTCTGGAGATGGTACTTGGCTTTGCTCCAGGCTCCTACGCGGGCCAGAATGCGGGCGACGTCGGTGGCGCGCTCCAGGGGGACGCCGTTGATATCGATGAGGCGGTCGCCCTTGTGAATGCCCGCATTCACGCCCGGGCTGGCGGGCTTGATATACAGGGCTTCCACGTTCCCGTGACGGTCCACCCAGATGACGCCGTCTTCCGCCAGGCGGAACCGGTTCTGTTGTTCAAAGTTAATAAACGCAGCAACGCCCGCCGCAAGCGTAAGGATGGTGAAGATTGCGGTTGATAGCTGGAACTTGAGTTCCTGAAACATAGGGGCTGCCGGCGTTCGTCGTATTGAGAGACAATAACCCGAAAAGCCAGGAGCACGTTTGATGCCGCGGCAAAACCCGGATTCTTTCTCTAGACTACTTTACATTTCTATCACTTACAAACGGGCTTTCGGCGCGCTCTCCGCTTTTTGGGAGAAATACACTATGCAGAAGTGTATTCGTCTAGCTCAGAGGTAGCGGAATCGGCCCAGAGGGTTTTGGACGTGCTGCCAATAGTTAATAGGATCGAAACGTTTGGTGGAATAATTTGGAACCCTTACGTGTCGTTTTCATACAGATACAGTCCTAGAACCGTCCTGGGTCCCGGCGGGGATGCTGTACACTGTATAATCAATGAGCAGCGCGTGGCGGTGTCCAGGGGCTGTGCAGAAGATAATGCTGGCCGCAATTGCCGGTCGAGGATGTCATAGAGGTACATTCATGAGAACGGCGATCTTATCGTTATTCCTCGCGATTTCGATGATCGGAGCTCAACAAGATCCACCCAAATCACCCACAGGCGAGACGCAGAAGCCGGGGGACCCTTCCTTATCGGTGCTGTGCGCACCGGGCACGACGATCCAGTTGGGGGTACCGTACAACTCCCCGGTGATCGCCTCGGGTGGAACCGGCACTTACCAGTTTGCGGTCATCGGCGGATCGCTGCCGCCGGGACTAGCCTTGAATCCCGTAACCGGAAATATCGGCGGTACGGCCACTGGGGACGGCGCATTTTCGTACACCGTACAGGTGACGGATTCCGGCGGCGCGATGGCGACCACCGGCAGCACGCCCTGTAGCATAGGGGCTCCGGCTCCCGCGGCGATGCCGCCCACCGATGCCACGAACAAGGCTCCGGCGGATGCCGCAACCGGGGGTAGCAAACCGGTGATCGCCCAGCCGGAAATCGATCCGGTGAAGATGGCGCAGCCGCGCGATAAGGGTTTTGAGAAAGCGGCGCAGACCGTACCCATGGACGATCATCCCTTCATTTTGGGTGCGGAGGACACGATCACTGTGGCCGTTTACGGCAGCCCGGAATTTGGCGGATCGCACATGGTCCGGCCGGACGGCATGATCACGATGCCGTTTCTCGGCGATGTCCGCGCCGCTGGATACGCGCCCTCGGAACTCAGCAACAATATTAAAGAGAAATTAAAGAAATACATAGTAGATCCGGACGTTACGGTCTCGGTGAACCAGGTAAATAGTAAGAAATACTACATCCAGGGCGAAGTCATGCGGACCGGCGGATTCGCTCTGCTGGTGCCCACGCGCGTGTTGGAAGCGCTGGTGAATGCGGGCGGTTTCCGCGATTTCGCCAACCAGAAAAAGATCGTGGTGATGCGCCTCACCGGCGAGCGCATGAAATTCAATTACAAAGAAGTGATCCAGGGCAAGAAAATGGACCAGAATATTTTTCTGACGCCTGGGGATATTATTATTGTGAAGTAGAGGAACGGCCGCGCGCCGTTCCCGTACCGGCCCGAAAGGCCATATTCGAGATTTGAAGCTATGGCAGCCGCACAAAATTTCGTCAGCGTTACCCGGCGTCCTCCGGACGTCGAAGACTACATCGATATGCTGCGCCGTTACCGTTCCTGGCTGATCGGGCCGATGTTCGGGGGCCTGGTGGTGGCGGTGATAGTGGCCTTCATGTGGAGCGACACCTACGTTTCCACCGCAGTCATGCGTATTACGCCGCAGCAAATTTCCACCCAGTTGGTGCCCACCGTGGTCACCATGCAGATGCAACAGCGTCTGCAGCAGATGCAGCAGGAAATTCTGAGCCGCAGCAGTCTGTCGGAACTGATCAAGCGTCCGTCGCTCGATCTCTACCGCAAGGAGCAGCAACGCTACCCCATGGAAGATATCGTGCAGGACATGCGCAACAAGGCGATCCGCATTCAGATGGTGGATATAGGACGCGGCGGCGCCAGCGCCTTCACGATTTCGTTCTCGTATCCGGACCGCTTCAAGGCGCAGGCCGTAGTGCGCGAACTGGTGACCAAGTTCACGGAACAGAATGTGAGCGTGCAGCGCACTTCGGCCATGTTGACCACGCAGTTCCTCGCCGAGGAAATGAAGCAGGCGAAAGACCGCATGGAAGACCTGGAGCAGAAGCTCACCAAGTTCAAGATGGAGAACATGGGCCGCCTGCCGGAGCAGTTCCAGGCGAACGTGGCGCAGCTCAACACCTATCAGATGATGGTGTCGCAGGCGCAGGAAAGTATCAGCCGGCTACAGCAGCAGAAGGTGCAGCTGGAAACGCAGTTGGCGAATAACAACACCAACCTGAACTACTACAACTCAATCCTGGAAGACCAGGTGACGATGGGGGGTCCGCAGGGGCAGGTTCGCAACGATTATCTGAGCGCGCTGAACGGGCGGATTCTGACCATGCAGGCGGAGATTGCGGCCCTGCAGGAGCAACTGACGCCCAACCATCCCACGATCAAGCGCGCGCAGGCGAGCCTGGCGACGCTGGAGAAGAAGCGGCAGGAGGCGGAGCACGAGGACATGGAACGTCAGGCGGCGGTGCCCACCAACGCGCCGGTGATCAAGCGCGTGCCGAACCAGCAGGCTTTCAGGGCCGTGCAGGATATTACGGCGCACAATAACGTACTGAAGACCGAAATGCAGGGTCTGAACGTTCAGATCGATGAAAAGGTCAAGCAGATGGAGGAACTGAACAAGCGCATCGCCAACTATCAGGCGCGCGTGGAAGGCAGTCCTCAACTGGAAGGGCAGTACATTGCGCTGACGCGTGATATGGGTCTGGCGAAGCAGAGCTACGAGGATTATCACCGCAAGAGCGAAATTTCGGAAACCGCCAAGGATCTGGAAGACCACAAAGCGGGCGAGAACCTGGAAGTGTTGGATCCGGCGAGCGATCCGCAGGCTCCGAGCGAACCGAATCGGCCGCAGATCGCGGCGATGGGCGCTGGAATCGGCTTGATGCTGGGGATCGTGCTGGCCGGCGCGAAGGAAATGAAGAATACGTCCCTCAAGAATCTGAAGGACGTGCGTGCGTACACCAATCTACCGGTATTGAGCAGCATTCCGCTGCTGGAAAACGCGCTGCTGGTACGTCGCAAACGGCGACTGTTGTGGCTGGCGTGGTCGAGCGCGCTAATTTTCGGCACGCTCGCGATGTGCGCGGCGGCATACTACTACTACTTCGGGCACCCCACGTAGGGACCCACGGGAAGCACCAAGCGGGACGGGCGGGGGAGAATCCATGAGCAGAGTTCACGATGCATTAAAGCGGGCGGAGATGGGGGGCATGATGCCGCCCGAGGAGCCGCCCGTCTACCCGGACCTGGCTCCTGTCGTGCCGGAATTCCAGCCGCCCGAGCTGCCGGTAAACGGCTCCGTGGCGGCAGCGGTGAATCAGGCGGCCGCTCCGGCGGTTCACACGAGTCCGCTGCGCCTGAACATACACCCCAGCATGCTGTCGGAAGTGCAGGTGGTGCCGTTCTCACCGGCGCCCGAATCGCACCTGCTGGATCTCAACAACTCGCACGAAACTCCGGCGGAGGAATTCCGCACCCTGCGTACCCGCCTGAATCACCTGCAATCGCTGCAGCCGCTGCACACCATCGTGGTGACCAGTCCGTCGCCGGCCGAAGGCAAGACGTTTACGGCTGTCAATCTGGCGCTGGCGCAAGCGCACCTGGCGGAAAGTTCGGTGCTGCTGGGCGATTTCGATTTGCGCCGTCCCATCGTTCACAATCTATTTCAGATCGATCGGGCTCCGGGCTTGAGCGATTTCCTGACGGGACAGTGCACCTTCGCGCAGGCGATTCGCCGCGTGGAGGCGATGAATTTATACCTGTTGCCGGCTGGCTCGCCGGTGAAGAATCCGCTGGAACTTTTGAATATGCGGCAAGCCAAGCTGCTGTTCGAAGAATTGCCGCGGAGTTTCAACTGGGCGGTATTCGATACGCCGCCGCTGTTGTTCTCGGCGGACGCCAACCTGCTCTCCACCATGGCGGACGGCACCATTCTGGTGGTAAAGATCGGTTCCACGACGTTCGACAATGTGACCCGCGCGATGCAATCGCTATGCGAAAACAACGTGCTGGGCATCGTGGCGAACGGCGCGCGGGCCTCGGAACTTTACAGCAAGTACACCTATTACTATTCCAAAGCGGAGTGACCGGGCGCGCCAAGTGGCATGCTGCCAAGCTACAATAGTGGGTCAGCCAAATGAAGCGCACTCTTGTGGTTCTTGCAGCGGGGCTGCCCGCTCTATTTCTCGCTTCGTGCAAGCACTCGCCGCCGGCGAACGTGGCGGCCGAAGTGAATGGACACGCCATCACGTTATCCGAACTGGATAAGGCGTACCAATCCAACGCCCAGCAGAGCGAAGGCGCCAGTGAAGATCAGATCATGGCGCAGAAGATCGATCTGCTGAGCAGTATGATCATTCAGGAGATCATGCTGCAGCGCGCCGAGAAGCTCGGCCTGGCGGCGGTGGACGCGGACGTCGAAGCGGAAATCTCTAAAATGAAGGCTCCTTACACCAAGGAGGAATTCGACAAGCAACTGTCCGCGCAGAAAATGACGCTGAACGATCTCAAGGCGAAGGTGCGCAGCAAGCTGACGGTGGATAAGCTGGTCAACAAGGAGATCACGTCCAAGATCAGCATCACGGATTCCGAGATCGGCGTTTTCTACAGCGCGAATAAGGCGAGTTTCAATCCGCCGGAACCCACGGTGCACATGGCGCAGATTTTTGTGACGCCCTTCCCGGACCCCAATGTGCGCAATCTGAAGAACAGCAAAGCGCAGAACGAAAAGGAAGCGCGCGCCAAAATCGAAGGGCTGGCGAATCAACTGCGGCAAGGTGTGGATTTCACGCTGCTGGCGCAGAACTACTCGGAAGATCCCAATTCGGCGCCCAATGGCGGCGACATGGGGTTCGTACGGCAGAGCGATCTGGACCGGGTCTCGCCGGATTTGCGCAAGGTAGTAAACTCGCTGCCGCAGGGCGGCGTTTCGCCGATCATTCCCACGCCGGAAGGCTTCCGCATTCTGAAAGTGATCAGCCGCGAGCCTGCCGGACAGCGCGAGCTGAACGATCCACGGGTGCAGCAGAATATTCGCGACATGCTGCTCAATAGTAAAGATCAGATGCTGCGCGCGGCGTACTACGAAGTGGCTCGCAATAGCGCGAAGATCGAGAACTACCTGGCGAAGACGGTTCTGGAAAACGCCGGCAAAGGGAAGTAAAGGCGGGGCGCGTTGCGAATCGGGCGAGGCTAGCTTGCGAGTCTGCGTAGCGGGCGCCGCCGGTTAGTTTCCAGCACGGCCGAAACTTAGAATTCATCTCTCAGCTTCTTGCTTTCCGTCTCTATGCAGCAAGTTAATTAAGCACGCGATAGACCGCGCGAAATCACTTAACGGGGATGCCGCTGGAATCAACCCAGCCACAGGCAGCCGTGGGGGCCTGGTGCGATCTTCGTCTTCCTGTCCATTGACGACTCGCACGAGGCCATCTTCTTGGGTTCTCGCCAAGCCGCCAAGACGCAAAGAAGCGCCGTAATCTGGCGCCAGCTTCTCCCCGGCGATTTCAAGGGCGCAACTCTTGGCTGTTGTTATGCGGGCGGTCCGCCCCAATCACCCTCCGCGAAGTGCGCTGCTATCGCGTGCTTTCCATTTGCGGACTGGATTGAATAACGATGCCTTGGTGTGAGTTCGCGCCGCCTGAAGGCGGGGGCCAGCAGGAATGCCGGCCCCACCAGCTTACTTGTGCTTGCCGATCTCGTAAACAAAGATGGTGTGGTCCATCCTGCCTACCTTGATCTGGAGCATTTCAAGGGCTTTCCAGCCGCGGATGGGGAACTGGTTGGAAACCACGCGCGCGCCGGGCCGGAGGTGTTTCTCGAGATTGGGGCGGAGGCGTTCGTTGGAATCGGTGAGGAACCACATGGTGACCACGTCGGCCGGGCTGAGGTCCACGCGGAGGGCGCTGCCTTCGATGATCTGTATTCGGTCCGCGAGGCCGAGACTGAGGACACGTTCGCGCGCCTTCTTGCAGAGGTCCGGCATCAGTTCCACGCCGACGGCGCGGGCGCCGTACTTCTGGACTGCTGTGATCACGACCCGGCCATCCCCGCTGCCGAGATCGTAAAGCATTTCGCCGGGCCGGACGTGGCCGGCATCGAGCATACGTTCTACCAGGAATTGGGGGGTGGGGATGGCAGGACCAAGGTTTTCCGCCGCCCCAAATTTCTGGGCGGCGGCCGGGAACGCGGTCAAAGCAGCGACGAACGCAGTAAACAATACCCGCATGGACTTATCGGGCGGGGGCAACGGCTACCGTTGCATTCCTCCCAATCTTTGATTTTACTATACGTCCGATGATTTCGGTCCATGCGAAGAAAAGATCCCGCGGGCGGCTGATGGTGAATTCCGAACCTTTCATGGTTTTCACGGCCGCGCCGATGGCATCGCGCCAGGGGTTGGCCTGCGGGTTCAGGTTGTAGTTCATGTAAAAGACGGGGAACTTGAGGTCGTTGACTTCCTTCAACGAATCCTGCTGCAGTCCGCCTTCAAAGGTGACTTTGGGGCCGGCGATGATCACGGCATCCGGCTGGTCCTTGCCCTCGAGGATCTCCTGCGTGATGAAACTGGTCAGGAACTCCGCGTCGCCGTGCTTCTGGGAGAGACGCTTCAAATCGACGGTGCCCAGTTGGAGGGATTGCAGCGCTTCGCCCAGCGCCGGGAAATCGATTTGCGCGGACCCTTCCTGCCGGTAGATGACGCGCTGTTCCTGCATGTTAAAGGCAACGACGCTGAAGCGGGTGATGCGGGGTTCGCGGGCCATGTTCCGCAGGATGGAAAGCAGCGCCCTGGTGTCGATGGGCTGGAGCGACGCGGAGAGGGAATCCTGGGGCGCGAAGTTGATCATCACCTTCACGTTGAGCGCGTCCGGAGCCACTTCGCGCGAGGCAATCGCCGGTTCCAGCTTGAAAGGCTCGGTGTCGGCCGCCTGTACGGCGCTGGGCGCGATATCGAGCGCGATCTGTTTATCCCGGCCGGGCAGGGAGGCTTCGGTATCCCAGTTGAAGGAGCAAATACGGTCGCTGCGGTCGCGCATCAGCCAATCGATGTGGTACTTGCCCTCGCCGAGATCGAAGCTGCCTGAGAGTAAGGCGTTGCCGCCGGCGTCGGATTCGATCAGAGGCACGTTGAAGTGGTGGGAGAAGTAAATCGCGTCGTCGGGCTTCTGATCCGGGGCCACGCGGAAGACCATGGTCAGCACGTTGTCGCTCCCGGCCAACTCTTTCAGCGGGATATTGACATCGTAGCCGGCGTGAAACTTGAGGTCGAAACCCAGCACCGGCTTCACGGGTGTGACCGTGCACGGCACGTCCTTGCGAATCTCTCTGGCCTCGAGAATGGCGGCGTCAGAGGTGAAGAGACGCACACCTCCGCCGGGCCCCGAAGCCGGCATGAGAACCTGAGCGGAAAGGCAGCCGCTCAACAGCCAACCGCACGCGAAGATTTCCACTACCTCTGCGAACCTGTTACGAGAGATCCAATTGGGTACCATCACCGTCCCGTGCAAGCACCTGAATCACCAGAGTCCAACATTAAGGTAACGCTGTTCAGGTATTATGGCGCAAATTTATTCCGTTCGTAATCATCAAATCCTATCGAGGGCATAAAAAAAGCTCACTCTGGTTAGTGAGGTCCCTGTAACGCAGGGAATCGCGTAAGATGAACCGCATGGATGCAGGTAAGATGCAGGGGGAAGCCATTCCGGCAAGCGCAGGACTGCCGCCGGATGTGATCGTCAGCCCGGATACGCAGCGTTTGCAGAGAATTCCACCAGGGCAATCGCGCACGCGGAAGTGGCCGGTGCTGGACGCCAGCGGTCCGCCGCAGGTGGATCTGGGGCGCTGGCGATTCCGCATGCAGGGGCTGGTTGCCACACCCATCGAGTGGTGCTGGGAAGAATTTGTCCAGTTACCGCGATGCAAAGTTTTCGCGGACTTTCATTGCGTTACACGTTGGTCGCGGTTGGGGAATCTCTGGGAGGGCGTGTCGACGCGCGAGTTGGTGAAGCTGGCGGGCGGAGTAAGTCCCGCTGCCGGGTTCGTTCTGGTGTCTGGCTACGATGGGGGGTTTGCCACCAATCTGCCGCTGGAGGATTTTCTGGCGGAAGACGCCCTGGTGGCGATCACTCACGACGGCGAACCGCTGAGCCGGGAACACGGCGGACCGGCGCGCCTGATCGTGCCGAGGCTGTACGCCTGGAAGAGCGCCAAGTGGGTATCCGGCGCCGAATTTCTGGAGCACGACCAGGCGGGCTTCTGGGAAGAGAACGGGTACCACATGCGCGGCGACCCGTGGGTGCAGGAGCGGTTCCGCTAGCGCCCGATCAGACGGCGGCAGCCCGCCGCTTCAAGCGGCAGCGCGACACGTAGGGCGCGCCGGCGGGCGCGGGTTCTTCCTGGGCGTCCGCCTGGATTTCGTCCAACATGCTGACGGCGTGCAGGCAATCGGGCGGAAAGGCGTAGGCTTGCAGGGTGGCGCGCACTTCGTTCAGGCGCGCTTCGTAGGCCGGGAACTCCACCAGGGTGGCGGACTGACTTTCGCGGTGCCCGTCGGCATAGCGGTACACCATGGCGGCATCGTGATAAATCTGCGGGTTGATGGGAAAGCTCACCTGGGCCAGCGCTTCGAGAAGCGATTCCAGGGATTGGGGCTCCACATGAATTGAGACCGAAACCAAGGCTCCCTCGCAGGTCGACAGCGAGGGAGATTCCGGCAGTGTCTTAGGCCAGACGCTCATGAATCCTCCAGCATCCAGCGAATGAGGGCCTGCGTTGCGGCAAACAAAAAACCCTGGAGCCGCAAGGCGCCAGGGTCTAGAATGTTTCTGAACAGACCGACTCGCCTTTAGCATTTTTTTCCGTGGTTGCAATTAGCAGGGCTCAACGTACCCTAAATCATTCCACGTCAATTTCAGAGTACACCTCGCGGCGCGGAGTGGCAAGAGTTTTAATGTACAATCCCAGTCATGAGACAAGCGTGGCTTACGGCGGCGCTGGGACTGGGGATGCTGGGATGCGCGGTGCGCTATCCCAAAATCATCGCCGTGCGGGAGGAGCAGTTCCGCAGCCACGATGCCGCGGTAGCGCTGCCGCTGACGGTCGAGACGCGCGGCGAAGTGTCCCATTTCCTGGAATTTGGCGGCAACCGGTTGGGCCGGAACGCGGTACCGGACGAGCAGGGCGAAACGCACAGGCAGGCGCTGGACGCGCTGGGCGTGGCGGCCAATCTGGCGGTCCGTTCGGACCTGGCGACTGCCGACTTCTGCGCGATGGCGGCGCCGCTCTGCGCGGCGGCTCCACTGTTTCAAAAACGCGTGGCAATCACGCAGGTGATCGATGCACGCAATCGCGCGCCGGAGGTCCCCGAACCCATCGGAGTGTGCGATGACGAGTATTGCTGGGTGTTCCATCATGAGAATCAGCGGCTCACACAGTTGGTGGTGATGCGTAGCACACAGAGGGCGAAGCCATGAGCCTGCACGGCGATCTTCTGGGCAGACTACAGGAACTGGCGCAGGTGCAATTGGTGGCGCGCCTGAAGGACGACCGGCTGAACTTTCCGCAAGCCGGCGAACTGCACGTTTTCATTCCCGACATCCACCTGATTACCGCGGCGCGGCGGGTGGAGGGCCGCTACCAGTACGGGTCGAACCATCTGGACCTGCTGGAAGCGGTGGTGCGCGGGCTGCGCGAGTTCCGGCTGGCGGCGGCGCCAGGCGGTGAAGTGGTGGTCTATCAGATTGGCGATCTGTTCGATCTGTGGCGGCAGGTGGACGGGCTGGACCCGAATGCGAGCGCGGCATCAGCCATACAGAACGATCACGCAAGTCTATTGAAGGCGCTGCGCGACCCCGATTTGAACACGCAGTTTCTGTTGGGCAATCACGATTACGATCTGTATCGTTTCCCGAATTTCGATGCGTGGCAGCGCAGTTTCGTGCTGGCGCCCTCGGTGATGCTATTGCACGGCGATGTCTTCGACTGGGTGGAGAAACTACCGGACGAAGTGCAGAATCTGGTGCTGTTCCTATTTCACGCCAACCAGGCGGGCACGGCGGCATTGGATAAAATGCGTCCGGTCAATCGCAAGAGCCGCGGCGGGAGGAAATTCCGCGACTTCATTCAGAATCAAGCTCCGGCGCCGACGGGCCGGTGGCGGGATGCGGAGGTCGAGGGGGAGAACTGGAACGTGCAGGTGGAAGGCGTGGCGAGCGCGGCGATGCTGCTGTATTTGAAGGAAGCGCGAGCCAAATGCGCGGAGGCCAACCAAAAGTTTGGCAGCCATTTGAATGCGGCGGTGATCGGACACACGCATCATGCGCGGATTGCGGTGCACGATACGCCGGAGGAATTTTTCGCCCTGCTGGATTGCGGCGCGTGGATCGAGAACTGCAATACGGTGGACGATCCGACGCCGCGAGCGAATGCGCAGATCGCGGCGTTGGGAGCGAACGAAGCGCGCATCTATCAGTTGTCGCCGCGCGAGTGAGCGATCAGGTCTTCGTAAAGTTCACGAAGTTGCAGGGTGTAGCCGATAGAGCGCAAGTCCACAAACGCTTCCAGGCCGACCGCCTTGACAATTCTCCAGTCCACGGTCTCGCGCCGGTACAACTCCACTTCATAGTTTTCCTGCGAGATCAGGAGTAGTTCCTGCAGAGAGGGCAAATCGCGGTAGAGCTTGGCTTTCAATCCACGATCGTAAAGTTCGGTTGCCGGCGAGAGGATCTCCACGATGAGCGAAGGGTTGGTCAGAGTGTCGACCTTATCATCCTCATACAAGGGCTGATCACGGGTGATGGAATAGTCGGGATACGTGTACATGCCGCTGGGCTTGACCAGTACCCGCATATCCGAGGTATGAGTGGTGCAGCCTTTTCCCCGAAGGTGACTTTTGATCAGAAACCCTAACTGGGTTGCGATCCAGTCATGCTGTCGGGAACCGCCCGACATGGCGAAGATTTCACCCTTGAGGTATTCGCTTTTGTACTCGGCCTTGCGCTCGAGTTCGAGGTACTCTTCGGGCGTAAAGAACGGCTTGGACTGGGTGGACATGCCTTCACCCTTACTATCACACACGACGCCCGCAGTTGCGCGCGCCAGCCGCCTTTGATAGCCTGCAAGAACACCCTGGGAGGGTAATATCAATGAGAGCGCTCACCCTACGCACGATCGTCTGCGGCGCGCTGTTGGCGGCGGGAGTATTCGCCCAAGGCCAGCAACCGCCCAAGACGCATCTCAAGGAAGGCGACATGGCCCCGGATTTCACGCTCACCGCCACCACAGGCGGCAAAGTCACCCTGAGCGAATTCCGCGGCAAGAACTTCGTCGTCCTGGCCTTTTTCCCGGCTGCCTTCACCGGTGGCTGAACGAAGGAAATGCTCGCGTACCAGTCTGGTATCGCAAAATTTGATGCGTCAGAAACAAAAGTATTCGGAATCAGTACCGACAACACTCCGTCCCAGAAAGAGTTCGCTACCAAGCTCGAAGTGAAGTTCCCGCTCTTGAGCGATTTTGCCAAACGGCAAGTGACCAAAGATTACGGCGTATTGCTGCCGGATTCGGGCGTGGCGAACCGCTCCACTTTCGTTATCGACAAGGAAGGCAAGATCGTTTATATCGAGCAGGGCAACACCGCGATCGATCCCACGGGGGCGGAAGCGGCCTGCAGTCGAGCCGCGCACAAGAAGTGAATGTCTGCAATCGGGGGCAGGGAACTGCCCCTGATTTGCTGCCGCACACGGCGCGTTACCCGGGCGCGATCTCCGCAATCTCCAACTGCAATTTCACTCCGCACCGGCCGCAGACCAGCCCCGTCTTCCATGACGTAAACCCTCCGTTGTGGAACGTGTAGACTCTCCTTATGTCTCTTCGTAACGCACGGCTGCTTTCCTTCAGCGTGATATTCGCAGTTCGAACCCTGTCGGCCCAGCCTTACGAGGTAAAGGAATTGCGGGATGTGACGGTACCGGCGCGCGACGGCATCAAACTGGGTACAAACGTGTTTCTGCCGGCACGCGCTGGCTCCGCTGTCAGCGGCCGCTTTCCGACAATCGTCGAGAGGACCCCTTACAACAAGGACGGCGTCTCAGGCTCTCTCATTGCATACTTCGTAAGTCGTGGTTACGCCGTAGTGATACAGGACGTCCGGGGCCGCTACGGTTCAGGGGGGCGTTGGGCTGGTAACCGCGACGATGGTCCGGACGGAGCCACCCTGCTGAAGTGGATCGGTGAGCAGCCGTGGTCCAACGGCAAAGTCGGAACCATGGGCACATCCTACGGCGGAGCCACCCAACACGCGATGGCGCTTGCCAACGCGCCAAACCTGACCGCCATGGTGCCGGTGGATGCCATGAGCAATGTTGGCCGCAACGGCGTCCGGCACAATGGGGCGTTCGAACTCCGCTGGATGAACTGGATTCTGACTATCGGAAACGCGACGGGCATACACGCCACGGCTAACGGACCTGAGGAGACGCCGAATGGACATGCGGCCGCTGTGCGCGCCGCATCGATTCCGGAAGCGGTTGCGGCCATTGAGCAAATCGGTCCTCACATTCGGGACTACGTAGCCATGCTCCCCCTTCGACCGGGCACGACTCCCCTCAAGTTTGCTCCGGAATATGAGGCGTGGCTTGTCGAGGCGATGCGTCATGGCGACAACGACTCATTCTGGAAGGATTCAGGGATTAGCGTTGTGGATCACCTCGCCGAATTCAAGGATGTCCCCGTTTATCACGTGACAGGGTGGTACGACTCGTGGAGCGGGTCAGTCGCCAATCTGAATTACGTGGAACTGACGAAAGGGAAGAAGAGCCCCCAGCGGCTTCTGGTCGGCCCGTGGACCCATGGCGGACAGGCGTACAGCTATTCCGGCATCGCGGAATTTGGGCCGGAGGCCGCGGTCGACATGAATGGGGTGCGCCTTCGCTGGTACGACCACTGGCTGAGGGGCATGGATAACGGCGTGGAAAAGGATGCGCCTGTCCGTCTGTTTGTAATGGGCGGCGGTGAGCCGCACCAAACGGCCGAGGGCCGCCTGTTTGTCGGGGGCCGCTGGCGCGACGAGCAGGAATGGCCGCTAGCCCGAGCTGTCAACACGCCCTACTACATACACGGAGACGGCTCGCTATCGACGGCAAAGCCGGCTGATTCGAAGCCGACCTGGTATCGCTTCGACCCCTCGGATCCGGTGCCGACTCTCGGCGGAAATATTTCCTCCGAAGGTGCTCTCATGCTGAGGGGCGCGCAGGACCAGCGCTGTGTGTCGATCGATTGGCTTTGCAGGAACACTCTGCCCCTGTCGTCCCGATCCGACGTCCTGGTTTACCAGACCGCGCCGTTGGAGCAAGATATGGAGGTAACGGGTCGCCTAATTGTGAAGCTCTGGGCGTCTTCCGATGGCCCCGACACCGACTTTACGGCCAAGTTGATCGATGTTTATCCACCCAGCGCCGGTTACCCGGCTGGAATCGACCTCAACGCCGGCGACAGCATTGTTCGCGCGCGTTACCGTGAATCGCTGGAACACGCGAAGCCGCTGGTCCCGGGACAGCCGGTGGAGTTCACCATCGAGATGTATCCGACTTCCCTTGTCTTTCGACGCGGGCACCGTGTCCGGCTCGATATCTCCAGCAGTAACTTTCCCCGGTTTGACGTCAACCCGAACACGGGCGAACCGCTCGGTGAACAGCGTTCCCGTCGCATCGCGCTTAACACCATCTACCATGATCCGGCACACCCATCAAGAATCATCCTTCCCGTAATACCGAAGTAACGAAAGGCCGGATGACCATCTGGAAGTTGGGGCGCCGTTTGCGGCGGCGCTACGACGATTCTGCCGGGCAAAATGGAAACGGGCGCTGCGGGGATGCAATCGTGGCGAGCGATAGACTGGCGGGCTCATCGAGACGATGAACGGAGCGCGGCGACTTCGCTTCCGCGCTTTTCAAAAACCCCCATCGGATCGGTAGACCCCGATGGCTTGAAAATCCCCACCCGGAGGGCGGAATACTCACTAGCGGAGAGCGCCCACTCTTCATCCGGCTGAACGAACACACCCCTGATTCGTTGCCACCCGGCGAAGTGGGAGCCGCTGAAAATGGCGCCCCCAGCCGGTGAGCATCTCGTAGTTGGGATGCCAGGTTGGTCAGCGGGTTCCAACTTCCCGTTTGCCGACGATACGACCGAGACGGTCGGCAATTCCGCGAGTAGCGCGTGATACGACCAAATGGATGCCCGACTCCCGTTGAGGCCAAGTTTCCGATACCGCCACTTACCTGGCCCGTGCCCCACCCATGTGCGTTCAATCACGACGCTCGGCTCCGACGTTGATGATTCGGCTGCCCAAGATCGATCCAACTTGACCGGAACAGTGTCAGAATAATCGGCATGACGCGCGTCTTCTTGCTGCTCTCCATATTGTCGACGTCGGCTGCGGCTCAGTTCAGCGGCTGGCCCCCGATGCCGGAAAAGGCGATGCTTCTGCTCGCCAAGGGCGACTCACAAGGCTCCGTTGCTGTTCTGCGTACATCGGCTGAAGCCGGAGAAGCCGTATCGATGTTTTGGCTCGGCAGATCACTCGAAGAGCTTAAAGGTGTGCCGCATAATAGTGCCGAGGCGATGCGGTGGTACGAAAAGGCCGCCGATGCGGGTGTCGGAGTCGCAGCGTGGTCGCTGGGTCGAGTATATGAAATGGGGCGCGGCACGCCGCCTAATCTCACTCAAGCCCGTAAGTGGTACACCAAAGCCGATGAACTCGGGTTTCATCGAACGGCGCTGACCGTTATTAAGGTGCGCTGGTTTCCAGGAACCGGCGACCTGGAGTATGAGCCTGCGCCAGCAAGCTTGCAGAACCCTGTTCCGCTGCCCTCTCCAGAGATGGCATTTCTCAACAAACCTGCACCAAACGTCACGCCCGATGAGGTCGACCTTTTGCGAGTAGCCGGTCTGAGAGGGCGACTGGTCTGGTCGGGCGGTGATCCCGGAATGTTTGGCCTGCCCGCGCGGCTAATCCTCATCGCTCAGAAGGCCGTAACGAACGAGGTAAGTTTACCATTGCCGTCGCAGGGATCAATAATCTATGTCCAGAACGACGCGAAGTGGGAAACCTTTGGCACAGGTGAGCCAGCAAAGCGCAGTATCCATCTGCAACCCCAGTCACCAGACGTCCCCTGGATCACAGGCGTCACGGTCGAACTAGAGGAGGGCGGTACCCAGGGAGGTACTGGATGGGTGTGGCAGCGCAATTGAGACAGACCTTGACCTGATTTCTTATCTTATCCGGCGACCACCCCCGGCCCCTCATGTGCATTGCACAGGCGAGAAGCGCAGCGGCACCATTCACTTCCCGGTAAACGTTATCGTAGATTATGCCTGGAGGAACTGATCAACCCCAATATCGGCCTGTCTCAGAATTGCGCGTAGCGTTCCCTCAGGCATGTCGCCGGGGTGGTTTGGAACCGTTGTGTAACGGTTGGTCGTAGAGTTGAACCAGATTTCATGGCTGCCCGCAGCCTGACGGTCGAAGACGAAGCCGGAGGCTTTCAGCTTACGGACAATGTCCTTGTAGCGGAACCCTGCGAGGCGGCCCATTCAGGCTGCGACTACAATCGTGTAGTCCCGTCGTTCGCTGGTAGTGGGCAGGTTCGGAACACCCTCGCGTTCGCGGCGCGCCTCGATTAGTTTTCGCGCTACATCCCGAGCGATTTCGAGCGCCTCGGCAACCGTCCGACCCTGAGCCACCAGCCCCGCGAGTTCATCGGAAGTCGCTAGAAATAAGCCTTCGGGCAACTCCTCAACCTGTATCCGAATCGCCAGTTCCATACGAATAAATGCTACCACTTTCGTCCCATCCACCGAATCGCGAGTGGTAAACGACGTTGTGGCCGTGAAACGGCATTACCGGAAAATGACGGAACCACATGAGCGACATATCGCTGAAGTGCTCCGGTCGGAATAACGCCATCTGGAAGTTGGGGCGCTGTTTGCGGCGGCGCTACGATGATTCTGCCGGGCAAAATGGAAACGGGCTCTGCGGGGATGCAATCGTGCCGAGAGATAGACTGGCGGGCTCATCGAGACGATGAACGGAGCGCGGCGACTTTGCTTCCGCGCTTTTCAAAAACCCCCATTGGATCGGTAGACCGAGGGCTTGAAAATCCCCACCCGGAGGGCGAAATACTCACTAGCGGAGAGCGCACACTCTTCATCCGGCTGAGCGAACACACCCCTGATTCGTCGCGGCGGCGAAGTGGGAGCCGCTGAAAATGGCGCCCCCAGCCGGTGAGCATCTCGTAGTTGGGATGCCAGGTTGGTCAGCGGGTTCCAACTTCCCGTTTGCCGACGATACGACTGAGACGGTCGGCAATTCCGCGCGTATGCGTTAGACGTCAACTTGACCGCCGCCGCCCAAGTTCCGGTTGGCGTCGTACGGACGTAGCTGCTTCTCCCGATCGCGTGAGGAGTATGTGACAAGCCACCGCGGCTTCGCCGCGATGCGAGCGTCCAGTTCCCAGCGGGAGTAGATTCCTATTCCGGGCCCGAGTTGCGAAACTCCGCGAACCAGTTGTGGATTACGTGAATGGAGAGAGGCGGCTCGCCGGCAGGCCGGTCGAGAATGACCAACTGGCTGCCGTCCGCCGACACGTCGTACTGCGGGCTGGGGTTCACTCCTCCGGCATTGACGGAGCGAAGAGTCGGCCTTTCGAACAAGGGCACAGGGTTCCCGAACGAAGGAACCGCGCCCGCTTTCACCACCACTGCCATGAGCCGGGTCTGCGCTATGTACAGGATTTCTTTGCCGTCCCGCCTCCAACGGGGTGCAATTCCTCCCTGCGCCGAAACCTGCCATTTCCTCGATCCAAGGGGAAAATCGCGGACGTAGATTTCGTTGCGGCCCGATTCATCGGAGACGTAAACCACATATCGCCCGTCCGGCGAGAACTGAGCGGCCGTTTCAAGAGAGGGCGTCTTCAGGAATGCCGCGGGCTCGCCCAGACTTCCGTCCGCATGGCGTTCGCGAAACAGCAGGTCGAACCCGGTCTCCGGAGACCTCATCGAGTACAACAGGTATCTCTCGTCCGGGGACCAGGCCGGATTCACTTCGGGAAGCGGTGTGCCCACCAGCAGCGTCTCTTGGCCGCCGGCGACCGGCTTCGAGAAGATATCGAAGTTCCCGTTCCGCACCGAAGCGTAGGTGAAACGATCTCCGCGGGGCGACCACGCACCCGCCATTTCAGCCTTGCCGCCGGACGTGAGCCTGGCCGGACTACCGCGGGTCAGGTCAAAGATCCACAGGCCCGGATCGTTTTCCGCCACTGCAACCGCCAGTCGCCGGTGGTCGGGCGAGAGCACCGGTCCGCTCTGCTCATGGGGCTCGCCAAGGGTGTTCACGGTCGCGCCGGCGCGGTCCACCAGTAGTAACTGTTTCCGGTCCGAAGGCACGTCGCTATAGACCAGCGTCCCTGCGCGGGACACAGCGGGGGAGGCGCCGCGCCGGGCGATGAGGAAGGGAGGACCCGTTGCCTGGAGTTTTTCCAGCGAGAAGGGGAGCGCCCAGATGGCGGTTTCGTCGCGCCGGCCGTCGACATAGACGATGTGGCCGGTCGGACTGTAGGCAGGATATGGGTTGACCGACGTGGAGACGCGAATTAAGCGCCGGCGATTTTCGCCTGCTACCTGAATGTAGATCGCGTGGTCGGGATGCTCGCTATCGAGGGCCTGGTAGAGATAGGCGTGCCTGCCTCCGGGCAGATCCACGAAGGAAGGGTGCTCCATGTGCGGGTGATCGACGATGCGTGTGGCTGATCCGCCCGCAGCGGGAACCGTGTACATCCCGGTGCTGTCACAGTAGAGGATGGTGCGGCCATCGGAACTCCAAGAGGCACGTTTGAAAGATCCCGGCAACCTGGTGACGAGGCGCGCGTCGCCTCCCTGGACGGGGATACGGACCAGTTCGCAGCCGGGGCGAATTCCGCAGGCGCGCCCGGCGGAATATCCGATCGACCGATTGTCCGGTGACCAGAAAACCTGATAGACCCCGTTCGCCCCCTGGACCGGGCGGGCCTCCTCCCGATCCAGGTCACGAATCCAGAGTTGCCCGGCCGGCGCTTCGACGTACGCGATGTGCTTTCCGTCACCCGAAATGGACACCTCGGCGTCGATCTCTCCAGTTGCGCCGCTGCGCACCAGGCTGGCAGGGGTGATGGTGCACTCGCGTCTCTACGCAGTCCCGGCCGAACTTGGCCGGGGCTGCTCCTCCCCGTCCTTTCGCATCGAATGGATCGTCGGCGATAAGCGGAAGTGATCCACCCGGACGTGTCGTCGCCATATCGCTGAAGTGCTCCGGTCGGAATAACGCCATCTGGAAGTTGGGGCGCTGTTTGCGGCGGCGCTACGATGATTCTGCCCGGGCAAAATGGAAACGGGCTCTCGGGCGATGCAATCGTGCCGAGAGATAGACTGGCGGGCTCTCGAGACGATGACCGGAGCGCGGCGACTTCGCTTCCGCGCTCTTCAAAAACCCACATCGGATCGGTAGACCCCGAGGGCTTGAAAATCCCCACCCGCAGGGCGGAATACTCACCAGCGGAGAGCGCCCACTCTTCATCGGGCTGAACCAACACACCCCTGATCCGCTGCCGCACAGGTGCCTTAGCCGGGCGCGATTTCCGTAATCTCCAACTGCAATTTCACCCCGCACTGGCCGCAGACCAGCCCCCCATCTTCCATGACGTAAACCGCATTCGACAGGCACTTCACGCATTCCGTGGTCGGGTCGGTGGCATCGGGCAGGGGGTCTGGCGCAAGCACTTTGCCGGCAACCGCGCCGCCTGCCAGGGTAGTGGCGGGTTCGAAGGTGGTGCCGCATTCCGCGCAAACATGGTTGTAGCAGCAGTTCGGCGTACAACTATAGAAGACCTCGCTCGAGCCGCATTGCGGACAGGCGAGCGCGAGCTTACGGGTGGCGAGGCTCATCGTGGGCCGGCCAGCGCATGGGAGGTGTCGGCGAAATCGGGATCGATCACGATCTTCGCTTTGGCTTTCAAGTCCGCGAGGAATTTGCGGCTGGCCTCCAACTCCACTGCCTTCTGCAGTTCCGGGAGCGATTCTTCGAAGGTCTTGATGGGCTTCCTTTCGGTCACCTTGATGAGGTGATAGCCGTAGGAGGTCTTCACCGGTTCGCTCAGTTCGCCCTCCTTAAGCGCGAACAGGGCGTCTTCGAACGACGGCATGGTCTGCCCGCGCTGTAAAAACCCGAGCTCGCCCCCTTTGGTACTGGATGCCTGATCGTTGGATTCCTCGCGCGCCAGTTCGGCGAACCCCGCGCCGTCCACAATCTTCTGGCGAAGTTCTTTCACTTTTGCCAGCGCTTCTTCCTCCGTCAGATCTTTCTGGCCGGGCATCAGGTTAAGGGGCGAGCCCTGCATACGGATCAGGATGTGCGAGGCCTTCACCTGTTCGGACTCGCTCTTGTGAACCTCGTAGTAAGCGTGCAGCAGAGCCTCGTCGCCGCGCACCTTGCTCCGGATGTCCTCATCCGTGTGGGTGGACAGAATGCCGGCGGCGGAGTACCAAAGCTGATTCTTGTAGGTTTCCGTTTCGGTGAGCTTGCGCTTCTTCCCCTCTTCGGCGAGCAGCAGCACGCGCACCAACTGATCGATGAACTGCTGGCGTCCCGGGCCGTTGACGAAGACGCGCTGGTTCTCCGGGTAGGCTCCGAGAATCTGATCGATCTGGCCCGCTGTGAGCTTCACGCCGCCTACCTGGAGCAAGACGCGATCCGGGGGAAGCGTGGCGGGTTTCGCGATTTCGAACGGAACGGTGACGCCATCCGGGCCGGCCATGGACGGAGCGGGCGCCGCTTCGGGCGGAGTCACGGGAGTGGAGCCTGCCACCGGGGTGGCGTCTGCCTTGGGCTTCGGCGGAGCGTTCGTGGGGGTCTGCGCCCACAGGCACAGAGCTGCCGCGAAGGGAAAAAGAAGCCGGGAAAAACGCATATTTCCTATGATATCAAGGGCACAAAGGATACTAGCAGGCCGGTTCGACCACGGCACTCATCGACCCTTTGGAGCGCGGCAAGCGCCAGTCTGCCCCATAGGCGTGAATCTGGTCGCGTGCATATTCGGCTTCGCGCAACTCGCAAGTGATCAGCACCGTCCGCCCCGCACGGTCCACTTCCTCGGCATGCCGGTAGGCCTGATCGAGCGTGAAGATGAAGATCTTCTGGAGCATTTCGATGACGTAATCGTAGGTGTGGTCGTTGTCGTCCAGCAGAACCACTCGGAACAGCGGGACGAGCTGCTCGCGTTCGAGGATTTCTGTTTCGGGAGACAGCGACGGGTTCGCCATGGTATCGGTCAGGGCCGGTGCGTGCAAAACCTCAGTATCCGCTATTGCGCGCCGCGCGACAACAGCATGGCCTTCAAGGTGTGGAAAATGATGTAGGTGTCGAGCGACATCGACATGTTCTTGATGTAGTACAGGTCGTACTCCAACTTGATGATGGTGTCCTGCAGGGTGTCGCCGTATTTGTAATTGACCTGAGCCCAGCCGGTGATGCCGGGGCGCACGCAGTGGCGCTGCCGGTAGTAGGGAATCTGCTCGTTCAGCGCCTTGACGAATTCGGGGCGTTCGGGGCGCGGACCGACAATCGACATTTCGCCTTTCAGCACGTTGAAGAGCTGCGGCAGCTCATCGAACCGAATGGCGCGGATGAACCTTCCGACGGGGGTGACGCGGGGGTCGTCCTTCTGTGCCCACACCGCTCCCGTGGCCACTTCCGCATCGACGCGCATGGAGCGGAACTTGAACACCGTGAAGAGCGAGCCGTCGAGGCCCACTCGGGTCTGGCGGTAAAGCACAGGACCCGGAGAAGACAGCCGGACGGCCAGCGCGGTAAGCAGCATGATGGGACAGGAGACCACGATTCCGACCACGGCCACAGCAACGTTGGCGATTCGCTGGTAGAACAGGTTGTGGCCGCGCGGACCCAGTTCGCCGCTGAAGATCAGTTGCGAAGGGCGGATCTCTTTCAGACAGACGCGGCCGCACACGCGTTCGTAGGTATTGGCCGCTTCCTCGATGACGTTGCCGGCGAAGCGCATCTCGAGCAATTCGCCCACCGGCATGCGGTTGCGCCGTTCGAACATGCCGACCACTACGCGATGGGGCTGCGTGGTGCGCACGATATCGCTCAAGGACTCGATGGTGCCGAGCACGGGACCGCCCGGCAATCTGGTGCCGACCTCGTGGCGATCGTCCACATACCCGGCCACGGCGAGGCCCGTCTCCGGGTGCTCCAGAATATACCGCCCGATGTCTTCGAGCAGCGGACTGCCGCCCACCAGCAGCATATGGTCGCGTCCAACAATCGAAAAGGCGAAGGCGCTGAAGAGCAGGCGCCAAAAAAAAATACCGGCCACGGAAATCGCGCTGCCAATCACCATTACGCGGATGGGCATGCGCAGGTTGGCGTTAATGTACGCCACCAGACCCTGGGTCAGGAAAGCTACGCCCATCACCAGGCACAATTGCTGGATCAGCACGATGCGCGATTTGACATGTGTCTGGGAGTATAGGTCGTGAAAATGCAGGCCCACCAGAATGCTCAGGACCACCAGCAGGACGCGTGAAAGGCCGCCGTCGTCGAGCAGGAAAACCGTGGGGTCGACTCCGAGAGTGGTGTAGGTTGCAAAGATGAACGCCGAGGTCACCAGCAATATCTCGGAGACCAAGAGGGTCAGTGCGCCAACTGGAATAAAGACCTTGAACAAACGAATCATCTGGGGGCCGGGTGCGTTCGTCGGTAAGGTTAATTATACTCGGGATTGCGGAGCTTCCCAACCGTCAGAAATACTGTGACCAAAGCGATTTATCTCGATTATCACGCTACCACGCCGGTGGATCCGGCTGTCCTGGATGTGATGTTGCCCTACTTCGGCGAGAAGTTCGGTAATGCAGCCAGCGGAACTCACCGTTTCGGCTGGGAAGCGGAGGCAGCCGTCGAGGCGGCCCGCAGGCGAATCGCCGAGCTGGCGGGTGCCAAGCCCCGCGAGATCGTGTTCACCAGCGGCGCCACCGAAAGCAACAATCTGGCGCTGAAGGGGGTGGTGGCGGCCAGCGGCGCGGCGCATCCCCACCTGATCACCGTGGCCACGGAGCATAAAGCGATTCTGGATACGGCCGAGACGCTGGAGGCGGCTGGTTGCCGCGTGACCGTGCTGCAGCCTCGCGCCGACGGGTTGCTCGATCTCGACCAACTGTGCGCCGCAATCCTGCCGGAGACGCTGCTGGTGAGCGTGATGTACGCCAACAACGAAATCGGGGTCTTGCAGCCCATTGCGGAGATCGGTGCGATCTGCCGGGAGAAGGAGGTCCTGTTCCACTGCGATGCGGTGCAGGCGTTCGGCAAGCTCCCGGTGAACGTGGACGAGTGCCGCATCGACCTGATGTCGGTGAGCGCGCACAAAATGTACGGACCCAAAGGTGTGGGCGCGCTGTACGTGCGGCGGCAGCACCCGCGCGTGCGGCTGACCGCACAGATGGATGGCGGAGGCCACGAAGGCGGCATGCGGTCGGGCACGCTGAATGTTCCCGCGATTGCCGGCTTCGGCGAGGCTTGCGTGATTGCGGGAAGGGTGATGGCGGAAGAATATCCACGGATTCGCGGGCTGCGGGACCGGCTGCGGCAGCACCTGGAAAGCGGGCTGGAAGGCTTGCACATTCACGGGTCGATGGAGCACCGGCTGGCCGGCAATCTGAACGTCAGTTTCGCGGGGGTGGATGGCGACGCGCTGCTGGTGGGGGTGCCGGACGTAGCGGTGTCCGCGGGCAGCGCCTGCAGTTCGCAGGGCGGAGGCGGCAGCCACGTGCTGCGCGCCATCGGGGTGCCGCCCGAACTGCTGCAGTCTGCCACGCGCTTCGGGTTGGGGCGCTTCACGACGCAGGAGGAAGTGGACTACGCGGCGGAGCGCGTCGTGAGCGTGGTGCGACGGTTGCGGGAACAGGTGCCGGTGTAGGTCGCGCGGGGGTGGTGGCGCGAGCTTGTGTGCCGGAGTAGGCGCGGCCGCGTGGTGGGGGAGCGCCATTGCAGGTCGCGGCGGAACTTGCGTTCGGGCGGTTCGAGATGGATGGGCAGGCGGCGCCTCGGCGCGGTGGCGATGTTCCCGCGGATTCGCGCCCGGGTCAGGCGCTGCCGTTAGTCGCCTGGCGAACCTTGCGGGCCAGGGCGGCCGCGGTGTAGGGTTTCTGCAGAAAGCCGGCGAGGCCGTATCCCTGGAAGCGGCTGAGCGCTTCTTCTTCGCTGAAGCCGCTGGAGAGAATCACCGGAGTGCCGGGGCGGATGGCGTGGATGCGCTGCAACGCTTCCTGCCCGCTCATCACCGGCATGGTGAGATCGAGCAGCACGGCATCGAATTCGCCGGGACGCGCTGCGAAGCAGTCCACTGCCCGGCTGCCGTCCTCCGCCGTCTCCACCTGGTAGCCGGCACGCTCCAGCATGACGCGCGCCATGTTGCGCACCATCTCTTCATCGTCCACCACCAGCACGTTGCCGTGACCGTTGCATTCCACGGCCCCCGCGGGCTCTCCCGCTTCCGGGCGACTGCTGTCCGACGCCGGAAATACCACGGTGAACGTCGTGCCAGCGCCGCGAGTACTTTCCACAGAAACCGAGCCGCCATGACCGCGAATAATGCCGTGCGCCGCGGCCAGTCCCAAGCCGCGCCCGGGAAACTTGGTGGTGAAAAAGGGGTCGAAGATGCGCGCGTTGGTGGCTTCATCCATGCCACAGCCGTTGTCCTTCACCTGTAGCACCACCTCGGGATCCCCCTCGCCGCTTCTCTTCCAGGTAGCGAACGTGACCGTGCCGGGCACTTCCCCAACGGCTTCCACCGCGTTGATGGCCAAGTTCATGATGAGCTGCTGCATTTGAGCGGCATCGGCCTGGACCAGGGGGAGACCTTCCGCCAGCTTCAACTCCACCTTCACCATCGGCGGCACCGAGGTGCGAATCAGGGGAACGATTTCGGCGATTTGGGTGGACAGATCGAGCGGGCGAACGACAAAGCGCCCCTTGCCGGCGTAGGCGAGCATCTGGCGCACCAGCAGCGCCGCGCGTTCGCTGGCCGAGAGCACTTCCTGCAGTCTGGCTCTGGCCGGACTGGCGGGGGTGAGGTCATCCAGCGCCAGGCTGGTATTTCCCATGACGCTGGTGAGCAGATTGTTGAAATCGTGCGCCAGGCCGCCGGCCAACACGCCGAGGCTTTCCAGTTTCTGGGTGGCCAGCAACTGCTCTTCGAGCTGCTTGCTTTCCGTGATGTCGCGCGCGATGTAGGAGGCGCCGGTGACGCTGCCTCGGGCGTTCCGTATGGGAGAAACGGTCAGCGAGACCCGAAGCTCTTTCCCGTTTTTGTGCAGCCGCACGCTTTCGAAATGCTTGACGCGCGCTCCGCCGAGGATCCGTTCCAGAAGATCCTGCTCCTCGCGGTGGCGCTCCGGCGGCAGCAGCAGTGTGGCCGGCTTGCCGATTGCTTCCTCCGCGGTGTGCCCGTAGAGTTGTTCCGCGCCCCGATTCCAACTCTCGATCCGGCCATCCAAGGCCAGCGAGACAATGGCATCGTCGCTGGATTCGACAATGGCTCGAAGTTGAGCGGAAAGCTGCTCCTCCCGCTCCCGGTGGGCCACTTCGATACCCAGTTGTTCCAGGCGCTCCCGCGCCAGCAGGCTGGTGCGGCGGTGACGGTCCAGCAGCCAACAGAGGCCAATCCAACAAGCGACCACCAGCCAGAAGCTGAACCAGGAGCGCGACGAACCCGCCGGGCTCAACAGAATCTGCCGGAGCGCCTGGGCGATCACCACGGAAAAGCCCAAAAGGCTGGGGCCAAAGCCGAAGATTCTGGCGCAGACCAGCACCGTGATAATTTGCAGCAGATACGGGGAGCGGTTACCGAGGAGCGGCGTCAATTCCAGGCGCAGCCCTATCGCCAAAACCACGGTGGCCAAAGCCAGGCAGTATTGGAGGGGCTTGGGATAAATCCTGCGTGCGCCCGCCATCAACTTACATCAATGATACCCAAGAACTTTGCAGATAAGAGTGAGATTTGTTACGGACGTGAACGCTGTGCAATCTCCGGGGGTTGGAGGGATATGCTCAGGCGCGCTTAGGGTCAATCTCTGGAATGGGTTGGCGGAATTCGCCGCGAAAAACTTCGCCGAATAAGGTGAGCACCTGATCGTGCAAGGCTCCGTTATCTGTCAGCAGGTGTTCCGATTTCGTAACGCTGTGCGGACCGCCCTGCATGTCGGAAACCGCGCCTCCCGCTTCGGCGACCAGGAGTGTGCCGGCCGCCATGTCCCAGGGCTTGAGACCGAATTCCCAGAACAGGTCGAGGCGCCCGCTGGCGACATAGGCGAGATCGATGGCGGCAGACCCGGTGCGGCGCACGCCGTGCGACGCCATCGCCATCTGGTGATAGAAGTGAATGTTGACGTTCTGATGGCGCTTGCGGCTGGGAAAGCCGGTGGAGGCCAGGCTGTCTTCCAGGCGCCGGGCGTTGGAAACGCGAATCCGCCGGTTATTGAGGTAGGCCCCGGCGCCGCGTTCGGCGGCAAACATTTCCTGCCGGGTCGGATCGAAGATCACCCCGGCGATCATCTCGCCAGCCTTCTCTAACCCCAGCGTCACGTTGAAGATGGGAAAGCTGTGAGCGAAATTCGTGGTGCCGTCCAGGGGGTCCACAAACCAGCGGAACTCGGACGGGCTTTCGTGCCCGCCGCCTTCCTCGGCGACGATGCCATGGGTGGGGAAGTGCGAGCGCAGGCGTTCCACCACCAGTTTCTCGCTGGCGCGATCCGCTTCGGTCACCAGATCGAAATCGCCTTTGAGTTCGAACGCCACGCGCCGCTCAAAGTAATTGGTCAGGAGCGCGCCGGCTTCGCGGGCGATCTCCACCGCTGTTTCCAGGTACGCCACGTCCTAGGCTTCTTCCGTGAGGTACTTGATATCGTGCTTGAAAATGAAAAGGTTGGAGTCACCTTTTCGAGTCAGGCGAATGAAGGATTGGTCATAGTACTCGATGATTCCGACCACTTCTTCGCCATCTTCCAGTTTGACCCGGACGGGCGTCGAATGCTCGATCAGCTGTTTGAGATACCTGGCCTCTTCAAACGTTTGTTCGGGGGCGCGCGCGGACTTTCCAGGGGGTGGCGTAACGGCTTCTCCTAACGCTTTTTAGTAGGCTGCGGCGGACGGCCGGGTGACACGGTGATGCGTTCTTCCGGGGGGGCGGCGTTCCCGCCTTCCGCTTCCCCATAATAGCCGTTGCGCGCCGATACCCGCAAATCGGGCCTTAGGACGCGAACCTCCAAACGGTGAAAACGGTCTTTGGAGGGCGGCACTCCCGTAGGGTAGAACCCCAGCAGGTATTGGGTGCGCAGTTCCGTGATGATCGCCGCGAATGCCTTGTCCAGTTCCGGACCCACCGTGGGTTGGAAGGTGCGGCCTCCGGTGCCGCGCGATATGAATTCGAGCGCGTGTTCGCCTCCGATATTGCGTCCGGCGTCGTTGGTGATCGGCATGACCACAATCGAATAGATGACGGCGTCGGCCAGTTGCGCCGCCTCGAGCGCCTTATGAGAGGTCATCTTGCTGACCGTATCGCCGCCATCGGTAATCACCACGATGACCTTGCGGCCGGAACGCGGTTCCAGCCGCTGGGCGCCCAGATAGACGGCATCGTACATCGAAGTGCCGGCCTCGCCCTTCAGCAACTTCAGGCGAGTGTCGAGCGCGCGCAAATCGCGGGTGAATTTCTGTTGCTCGCGGACTTCCCAGTTGAAGGTGTACAGGGCGGCCACGTCCTCCGGATTGCCCTCGGCCAAGAGTGCGCGGAAGAAGCGCGAGGCCGAATCGGCTTCGTTGCGCAGTTCCTTCGCCGTGGAACCGCTGGTATCCACCATCAGCACCACGGAGAGCGGTTGCTCCGTCTGATGCTCGAACACCGAGACCTGCTGCTTGACGCCGTTATCGTAGACTTCGAAATCCTCGCGATTGAGCGTGCCCAGAATCTCGCCGGCCTGCGTCTTCACCGTGCTGACGACGCGCACCAGGCTGACGTTGCTGCGAAAGACGGCGGATTCCTGCGCGGCCACCGCGCCGGCGCCAAGGACAGCGATTAGGTAGAGCAGGGCGCGCTTATCCGGCGGAACGAAGGTTATCATCCCACTCTCCCTCCACCCACACTTCGCCGTCGACGAAATACTCCTTCTTCCAGATGGGAACGACTTTCTTGAGGCGGTTGATGCCCTCCAGCGCGGCATCGAAAGCAGCGCGGCGGTGGGCCGAGGTGACGATTACGGCGACGCTGGTCTCGCCGATCAGCAGGCGGCCCAGGCGGTGCATCATGGCCACACGTTCCACGGCATGGGCGGCGGCGATTTCCCGGCCGATCTGCGCCATCATCTTCAGCGCCATGCTCTCGTAACATTCGTAATCCAGGTAGCGGGTAGCGCGCCCCTTGGTGTGGTTGCGGACCGTGCCTTCGAAGGTGATGACCGCGCCTTCCGCCCCGGTGATCAACTGCGCGGTAACGCGGCGCACGTCGATGGCGTGGCGTGTCAGGGCGAAATAATGACCCGCCTCGTGGATTTCCAGCGGATCGCGTTCCAGGCCACCGCTGACCGGCGGGAGAAACGCAACTTCATCGCCGTCGGTGAGTTTGGTCGCCGGGTCCGCAAATTCCTGATTGCGGGCCATAACGATACTGCGGGCGACTTCGCCGAGACGCGGGAACCGCGCCGCATAGGCGGCAAAAACCGTGTGCAGATCGGCGCCATCGGGGAATTCGGCCTCTTCCCGGGACATCCCCACAATATCCCGAAGCATCCCGAAAAACAGTACTCGCGCGCGCATGGTCGGTAGGTAACTCTCAGTCTAACAGACGCTTCCGGGCGGCCTTCAGGTTGCGGCAGGTTACAATCATTTCTTCTCCATGCCACCGGAAACCGAATGCCGACTACGCGTACGCTACGCCGAAACCGACCAAATGGGAGTAGTCTATTACGCCAACTATCTGATTTGGATGGAGGTGGGCCGCGTGGAACTGTGCAAAGCCCTGGGCTTTAACTATCGCGATATGGAAATCGCCGACGGCATTTTCCTGGCCGTGGCCGAAGCCAATTGCCAGTACCGCCACCCCGCCCGGTACGACGATGAAGTGATCGTAAAGACGTCGATCGAGCGGGCCAATTCCCGCATGGTGACCTTCGGCTACGAGATGCGCCGCGCCAACGACGACCGCCGCCTGGCTAACGGCTTCACCAAACACGTGTTCGTATCCCGGGAAATGCGGCCAACCCACCTGCCGCCGAAATACCACGCGCTTTTTGGGCTGCCTGCCGCTTAGGCGGCTTTGCCCCCCTTCAGTTGCGGCGTATAGGCCATATCCGACCGCTTGATGTGATTCGCAAGCCAGTCTTTCAGGAACTGCAGAACCTGTACGGCCATGGTGGCGCGGCCCGCTTCAAACTCGACCTGAAAGGCCAATACCTGTTTCACCAGGGCGTCGTGTTCGGCCTTGTGAGCGGCCAGATTGGGGTATTTGTGCTGCAGCATCAGGCGTTCCTCGTGCGCGAAATGCACCTTGGTATACTGCACCAAACGGTCCAGTACCTTCGACATCACCGCTTTCCCCTGGCCTGCGCTCATGGCCGCATACAATTCCCGCCCCAGCGCGAACAGCGTCTGGTGCTGGGCGTCGATGCTTCCGATTTCCGTTGCGTACTCGCTTTTCCACTCGAACATGCTTCACTTATCGGCGGTGAAAAGGCCAAACTTTAGGCGGAACATTGCGTACCCGGGTCTCCACGGCTACAATCTCTAGTGAGTTACAGGTGATTGCGGACATCCATTCCGATGCACAACTCCGTCAAAGGTGAATATGCGCTTCAGGCCATTCTCGATCTGGCCTCGCAACGGGTCGGCGAGCCGATTCGGATCGCCGACATCGCCCGGCGGCAAAAGATCCCCCAGAAATTTCTGGAGCTGATCCTGGCCAGCCTGAAGCAGGGCGGCTTTGTGGAATCGCGGCGCGGCGCCGAAGGCGGGTACCTGTTGGCGCGACCCGCGGAAGCCTTGACGGTGGGCGAGGTGCTCCGTTACGTCGAAGGTCCGCAACAGGGCAAAAGCCGCGACCGGCGCAACGGCGCCCCCACCCCGTTTTCGGTGATGTGGAGCGAGGTGGAACTGGCCATCAGTAATGTAATCGACCGCACGACGTTTGCCGACCTGCTCCATTCGTGGCAGGAGAAACAGAATCAGTACGTCCATAATTGGGAGATTTGACTTGCGAATCTACGACGACAATTCGTTGAGCATCGGGCGCACGCCGCTGGTGCGCCTCAACCGGGTCACCGATGGCGGGAAGGCCATCATCCTGGCGAAGATCGAAGGCCGCAACCCTGCCTATAGCGTGAAGTGCCGTATCGGCGCGTCGATGGTGTGGGACGCCGAGAAGCGCGGCGTCCTCAAGGCGGGTCGCGAACTGGTGGAGCCGACCAGCGGCAACACCGGCATCGCGCTGGCTTTTGTGGCGGCGGCGCGCGGCTATCCGATTCATCTGACCATGCCGGAGACGATGTCGATTGAGCGGCGCAAGGTGCTGAAGGCGCTGGGCGCCAACCTCGTTCTCACGCCGGGGCCGGAAGGCATGGCAGGCTCCATCTCCAGGGCCGAGCAGATGGTCGCGTCCGATCCCAAGCGCTATCTCCTGCTGCAGCAGTTCAAGAATCCCGCCAACCCTGAGATCCACTTTAAGACTACGGGCCCGGAAATCTGGGACGACACCGATGGGTCGATCGACATCCTGGTGTCCGGAATCGGCACCGGCGGCACGATCAGCGGGGTGTCGCGCTACATCAAGAAAGATCGCGGCAAGAAGATCATGTCGGTTGGCATCGAACCGCAGAACAGCCCGGTGATCAGCCAGCATCTCTCGGGCAAACCGCTGGCACCGGGACCGCACAAGGTGCAGGGAATCGGCGCGGGCTTTATTCCGGACACGCTGGATCTCTCGATGGTGGACCGTCTGGAGTTGGTCTCTAACGAAGAGTCGATCGAGATGGCGCGGCGTCTGGCGAAGGAAGAAGGGATACTGGGCGGGATTTCGTGCGGCGCCGCGGTGGCGGTGGCAACGCGTCTCGGCAAGCTTCCGGAGTTTGCCGGCAAGACGATCGTGACCGTACTTCCCGATGCCGCGGAACGGTATCTGAGCACGACGTTGTTCGAAGGAATGTTCGACGATTAGGAGAGTGAAAGCGGGCGCGTTTGGGTGATAGGGGTGAGTGCGCCCGCTGTCGTAACGGGGATTTAATTACAAGACGGGAATTGTAGTTGGCGAAGTTACAGCACGACGCGAAAGTTTTTTTGAACGATAGAGTTACCTGGATCTAGCCCTTTGGAGCCATGCGAAAAGTCGCTATATTGCTGATCGCGTGCGGTACCTTTTACGGTCAGGACGCACCGCCCGCCGCACCCGCTCCTCCGGCCCCTGTTAATCCCGTCATATCGAACGAGGGCAAGCCGATGCTGGTCCCGTTTCGATGCACGGACGAAGACATGCGGGTGGCCGGTCTGACCTGCTCCGAAGACGACCCGTGTCCGGTCTATCTGGAACTCTCCACTATGGAATCCACGGGAATCCGCATGTTCACGGCGGGCAATCTCCATACCGGAGATGCTACGCTCTTCAGCATTCTGCTGGGCAGCGAAGACAACGGGCTGACCTGGCGCGAGATGGCGGACCGAGTGCGCAGCGCCGGGTTTGACCACGTGCAATTCGCCGATGTGGAGTCCGGTTGGGTGAGCGGCACTTCCTTCTCGCCTCTGCCGCAGGACCCCTTTTTTCTGATGACGACCGATGGCGGGAAGGCATGGCGGCGGCGCGACATCTTCAGCGAAACCCGCTTCGGCGCGATCCAGCAGTTCTTCTTCGAAGATAAAAAGACCGGCTCGCTGGCGATCGATCGCGGCCCCGGCTCGGGCAGCGACCGTTACGAACTCTACGAGAGCAACGATGGCGGCGAGACCTGGAACATACGCGAGACCAACGTGAAGTCCATCCGCCTCAAACGGGCGCCCACCGCGCCCAATCCCGACTGGCGTGTGCGCGCCGATGGCCCCAGCAAAAGCTTCCATCTGGAGCGGAGGCAGGGCCAGCGGTGGACTTCGCTGGCCGCATTCAAGGTTGACGTGGGCGCCTGCAAGCCCGAATAGCGGGGGCGGGGAACTCCGCATCCGCCATCCAGCGGACGACCGCGCTGTCGGCCGATTTGCAGTGTGTACTTACTGAGCGAAAGAGGACACAAAAGACGATGGCCTGTCCCACCGGAGCGCGTCCGATCGCCGCTCTCAAGCTAGGTGATATTGGTGGGCAAGCTGGAGTCTTAACGCCTGGGTCCAGGTGCTTAACTCTTGACCGACAGGAAGCCGCGCACATTCTCCCAGAGCAGCTGGGGGAAACTTTTGTCGAGGTAAGAGCGGATGGAGACGTAGCATTCACCGCAAGTATTTTTCGCTGTGAATTCACGGATCATGAGGTCGCGATCTTCCAGGGCATAGCGCTGGAACTGCATGGAGCAGGGCTGTAGCTGCCCATCCGCCGTGACCACGAGGAAGCGCAGCCCGGCCTTGCAGCCGGGCGCTCCGCCGTTGGTGAAATAGTCGCGCGTGGCCTGCAGGGTACTCGGAGAATTGACAATCCAGTTGGAGTTATCGCGCCGCTGTTCCACGCGATTCAGACGGGCGCACAGTTCGGCAAGCTGTGTGGAAGACGCCGGAAGATAGTCGCGACAGCCGGTGCGCCGGGCGGAGTAGGCGCTGTAACAGAGATTCACGCCCCACTCGCGAGCCTTGTCGGCGATGTTTTCGATTTCCCCCAGGTTCTCGCTGGTGATGCAGCTATTCAAGACGATATCGTCGTGGCCGAGCTTGGTTAGTTGCGGGATGAGGTCTTCGAGGTGGCGATAGAGGCCGGGGTAGACGCGGAAATCGTCGTGGCGGTCGTCGGGAAAATCCAGGCTGACGGAAAACTGGTCGATCCCCGCATCGCGCAGAGCGAGATACTTCTCGCGCGTCATGTGCGACCAGTTGGAGACCAGGATGGTGTACGGCACGGTATCGCCGTGCTTGATGCTGCGCACGATTTCTACCACGTCATCGCGCATCAGCGGTTCGCCGCCCGATACCTGCACCACGCAGGGGTGAAGCGCTTCCATGTAGCGGCGGTAGTCGGCCGGCTTCAGGTTGCGCGATTCATCGCGCGGGCCCCCGTGATCGCAGTGCTTGCACCAGCAAGTACATGCATCGGTCACTTCAAAGGAAACAACGATGGGACGGTTGGCGAGCCAGTTCGACGACCCTCGCCCGATGATCCGGAGGGATTCCGCGAGCG
>JBDTMZ010000117.1:0-40831 GCA_039934035.1 Candidatus Solibacter sp.
CGGCCTGCCGGCGCTCGCAACGCGGCCGCGGGACTTTTACCACGGGCTGCTAGCGCGTGGATTCGCGCCGCACCAGCTTGGGTTCGATCAGAATCGTCTTCACGGCACGCTTGCGTTTGGAGCGGATGGACTTGATCAGCAGATCGGCAGCCTGCTCTCCGATGGAAGCGCTGCTCTGATCGATGGTGGAGAGCGGCACGCGCAGTAGGTCCGAATAGTGTACGTTGCCGACGCCGATCACCTTGATGTCGCCGGGGATGGAGATTCCGCGCTCCAGGATGGCTTTCATGGCGCCCGCGGCGGTGGGATCGTTGTAGCCGAAAATGGCATCGGGGCGCGGCTTCAAGGCGAGCAACCGCCGGGTTGCGCGATAGGCGCTGGCATCGTCGGTGGCATGCACGACGTAAGACTCGGGCACGCTGATTTGCGCGCCGGCGAGGGCCTCGCGATACCCTCGCAAGCGGCCCGCTCCGGTGGTCAACTGCGGACCCGCGATGTGCGCGATGCGCCGGCAGCCGCGTTCGATCAGGTGATTGGTGGCCAGACGTCCGATCGCCGCATCGTCAGCGCCGACATAGGACGCCCGCACGCCGGCCAACTGGCGATCGATCAGCACGCACGGAATCCCGCGGGCTTCGATTTTGTCGAACGCATCGAGCGCGTCCGGCGATTGCGCCGATGCCAGCAGCAGGCCATCCACCTGGCGGCCCAACAGGCGCTCGATCTCGCTCGTCTCGGCTGCGCTGTCTTCCTCGGAATTGCAGATCACGACGTCATAGCCCAGGGGACGAATGGTGGCGGCCACTCCCTTGGCAACCTCGGCAAAGAACGAGTGCATCAGGTCCGGCACGATCAGGCCGATCATGAACGTACGCCGCGCCGCCAGGCTGCGCGCCACCCAATTGGGCTGATAGTTCATTTCCTTGATGCGCGCCTGCACGCGGCGGCGCGTCTCGGCCCCCACGTCGGCGCAGCCGCGCACTACTTTGGAGACAGTCATCACGCTGACGTTCAGATCCTGTGCAATGTCCTTAAGACGTACCGGGCTACTGGAGATGTGACACATGTCGGTTGACTGGCGGGGGCGTCGCGGGCGTCTTCCCCGATCGGAATTGCGAGTATATCAACAGGTGAAGATTGGTGCCCCGAGTCGGAATTGAACCGACACTTCCCTTGCGGGAAAACGGATTTTCTTCCCACCGCGGCTTTCGCCGCCAGCGACTGGCTGTTTGTGGGCTGGACTATGCCTTCATCTCAGGGAGATGGTTGCCGTCTAGTCTCTACACCTTCCCGGTTAAGGGCTTGGCTCGGCGTTGGCATCAGCATTACCTGTTAAGCGTTCACCGAATTTGACAACATTCACGCAGCAGATCGCTCTACTGGTGCTCAATCGGACAAGTCCGTTGCGTCTGCCGATTTCGCCATCGGGGCACTTCAGATTCAGAATATCAGGCGCGGGCAGAGATTCCCAAGTACGATCACGACTTGCCCTCCCCGAGGAAGACCATGATCCGGCCGTGGATCTGGTCCCGTACTTTGCGGAATGCGGCCTGCCGCTCTTCCAGCGATCCCTCTACGGCGGCCGGGTCCTCGAAAGGCCAGTGCATTCGGAGGGTCTTTGCCGGGAAGACCGGGCAGGACTCCCGGGCGTTGTCACAAACGGTAATCACGTAATCCAGATCGCGGGCGGCGAACTCGTCGACCGACTTCGAGCGGTGAGCAGAGATGTCGATGCCGATTTCGCTCATGACCGCGATGGCCTCGGGTCGCACGAGGGACGGCCTGGTGCCGGCGGAGAAGACCTCGAAACGGTCGCCGGCCTGGTGCCGCAAAAGTCCTTCGGCCATCTGGCTACGCGCGGAATTGCCGGTGCAAAGAATCAGAACGCTGCTTTTACTCAAGATTGGCTCCCTGCGGCTTGGAACGTGAACCAGTGGCGCGTACGGTTGCACGCAGCGCACACGGAAAGCATGACCGGAACTTCCACGAGCACGCCCACCACGGTGGCCAGCGCGGCGCCGGAATCCGGCCCGAACAATGCAATCGCGGTGGCGACCGCGAGTTCGAAAAAGTTGCTGGCGCCGATGAGTGCGCCGGGAGCGGCCACCGAATGCTCCACCTTCAGCAACCGCATCAGGCCATACGCCAGCGACGAATTCAGGTAGACCTGGAGCGTGATGGGAACGGCGATGAGCAGAACGTGGAAGAAGCGGCCGGTGATATTGCCGGCTTGAAAAGCGAAGATGCAAACCAGCGTTGCCAGCAGCGCCGTGATGGTTAGGGGAGCGAGCCCCGGCAGCAATGCCGTCTCGAACCAATCCCGGCCATGCGACCGGATCAACAAGATCCGCAAGAGGGCGCCGGCCGCCAGGGGAATCACGATGAATACCATCACCGAGTAGAGCAGTACGCGGAACGGCACGGTGAGCGAGGAAGTTCCCATCACCAGGAACTGCACGAGGGGCACGAAGGCGACCAGCATGATCAGATCGTTCACCGACACCTGGACGAGCGTGTAGGCAGGGTCGCCGTCTGTCAAATGGCTCCAGACGAAGACCATGGCGGTGCAGGGCGCGGCCGCCAGGATGATGCACCCGGCGATGTACTGGTCGGCCTCGGCGCCGGTGATGAAGGCGCGAAATACCACGCGGAAGAAGAGCCATGCCAGGAACGCCATGGAAAACGGCTTTACCAGCCAGTTGACGAAGAGCGTGACCAACAGGCCCGCCGGCTTGCGGCCGACGTTGCGGATGGCGCCGAAATCCACCTTCATCATCATCGGCGTGATCATGAGCCAGATGAGCACGGCGATCGGCACATTGATCTGGCTGCCTTGTCCGAACTCGAGCCCGCGGATCGCCTGGATGGCGGAGGGCATGGTCTTGCCTAGAAGAAGGCCGGCGGCCATGCACAGCCCCACCCACAACGAGAGGTAGCGTTCGAAAAATGCCAGCTTGGGTTTGGCGGCTGGCCTGGCGGCTTCCCGGACGTGCGCGCTCATGATGACTCCTTGTCGATTTGCAAAGCGTTTACCTGCAAAGCGTCTACCTGCAAAGCTGGATGATTTTGTCGGGTTTGACTGCCTTCGTTCTGGCGCAGCATTCCGAGAAGAGAAAGGTCAACAGGTCCTGCAGGCCTTCGGTGTTGGCGGTGTAACGCAGGAAGCTGCCCTCCCGCTTCACGTTGATGACGCCTTCGTGCTTCAACTTCTCCAGGTGGTGCGAGAGGTTCGAGGCGCTGATGCCGAGCTCCTGCTGAATCTCTCCGGCGACCATGCCATCCGGGTGAGCGGTTAGCAGCAGTTGCGTGATCCGGAGGCGAGGCTCGGCTCCGATGGCGGCGAGCATGTCGGCGAAGCGGGTAATCTGCACGGGCGATGGCTTCTTCATGGTGATTTCGACATTTCGACAATAGTTGAAATCCGTCGCGGGAGTCAAGGGGAAAATGAGCCGCGGCGGGCCCCCTACGCTAGAATCTAATTTCAACCAATGTCACGGCCGCCCACGGTAGATTCCCGCGCAGAAATACGTGTCGCCAGACTGGTTTTGTGCGTGGTGCTGCTGGCCAACGCCCTCGCTTCGTCGGCGGAACTTACCGTGGGGAACATCACCGGCAACGACAATGTCGGCCATCATGCCCTGGTGGCCGGCATGGCGCGCGCCGTGGAACAGGGCGAGAACCCGCTCGATTTCTGGAGTCCCGAAAACCCCTTCGGTTCCGCCATCGTCCGCACCTACCAGCCACTGGCGCACGCGCTGGTCGTACTGGCCTACTATGCGATGGGGAAACTGGTTCCGCTGGCGACAGTGTTCCTGTACGTCCGCTATCTCGCCATCGTACTGCTGCCCCTGGGATTCTTTGCCTGCGCGCGCCTGCTGGCCATGAGTCCGCTGGCCGCCGCTGCGGCGGCAGCGCTGGCGCCGCTGCTCTCGGCGGACGCCTGGTACGGTCTCGACTACAGCAGCTATGTCACCACCGGTCGCGGCCTCTTTCCGCAATCTGTCGCCGCCATTCTCATGCTGGTGGCGATTGGCGCGGGGGTGCGCGCCATCCGCGGGGGACGCCAAATCGCCGTGGCAGGAGCGCTGGTGGGACTCACCACCGCCTGTCATCTCATCTACGGTTGGATCGCCGCCGTCACGCTTTGCCTCGCCGCCATCCTGCCTGAGTCCGGCTGCCCGTTCCTGCGGCGTTTCCGCCGCCTCACCGGAATCGGCGCCCTCAGCGTGATTGTCTCCGCCTTCCAACTGCTGCCCATCCTGCAGGATCGGGCCATCCTCAATCACAGCCGTTGGGAAGAGAGTTGGAAGTGGGATTCCTTCGGCGCGGCCACCGTGCTCAAGACGCTCTTCAGCGGCGAAGTGCTGGATCACGGCAGATTGCCGGTGATGTCGCTGCTGGCGCTGGCGGGTGCTGCGACGGTCGCGTGGCAAATCTACCGGACGCGCCGCCTGCCCGCGCCGCAGGGCTTCCTTCTCGCCGCAGCGGTAGTGTGGATACTGATCTTCTTTGGCCGTCCCACATGGGGACCGTTGCTGCTCGCCATCGGCGCGGTGCGCGATCTTCACCTGCATCGCGCGGTGGGCGCAGTGCAAGCCTTCCTCGTGCTGCTGGCGGCGCTCGCGATCGAGGCGGGATTCCGTGAACTCATGCGGCGCAAGTTGCTCTGGCTGGCCAGCGTGAGCGCCGTGGTGCTGCTGGCGCCGATGCTGACCGAACGCGCCGCCTACCTCGCACGCAATCAGTCCCAGGGCACCGAAGTGATGATCGCGCTGAATGCCGCCGAACCCGCGGTGGACGCCGTGACCAACAGCGTGCTCCAGACCGGGGGCCGCGTCTCTGCCGGCCCCGGTACGGGTTGGGGATCGCGCTTCCAAGTCGGCAACATTCCGTTCTTCGCGCTGCTCAACATCCGGCTGGTGCCGCAGATGTCCGCGCCCTATCAACTCACCGCGCTGACCAGCGATCTGCTGCCCTCGTTCGACCACAAGCGCCCGCCGCACTATAGCCTGTTCAACGTGCGCAGCGTGGTGGTGCCGCAGAGTCTGGCCGCGGAGGCCGCGCCGTTCCTCACGCCGCGATACCAGGTGGACCGCTACCGCATCCTCGATGCGCCGGGCCGCGGATACTTCGATATCGTCACCACACCCGCCGCGGCCACGGTGGATCAAGCGGACTTTTACGATGTGAATCGCGCCTGGCTGGAGAGCGACTGGGTGGACCGGCACGCGCATCTGTGGCTGGATTTCGACGGCCGGCACGCGCCGCCAAATCTACCGCGCCTGGCGAAGCATGCAGCGCTGCCACCCGCCGACTCCGCCGCGCCGCCTGGCGAGTTGGTGGGTGAGGTCCAGAGCCACGAACGGTACCTGGTTGAAGTCAGAATGCAGCGCGAGGGAATGGTGCTCTTCAAGATGACTTGGCACCCGAACTGGCTGGCTCTGGTCGACGGCAAGCCGCAGGCCACGGCCGTACTCTCGCCGGGATTTGTGGGCGTGCCCGTGGCGAGCGGTTCGCACAATATTCTAATGAGCTATCAGCCCGGCTTCACGAAGCTCTGGCTGGCGCTGGCCGGATTCCTGCTCGCGGCCGGAGCGGTGTGGGCGGAGAGGCGCGGCTACCTGAACTTCCCCGGCGCCGCGCCGCGCGGCCAATGATCTCGCGACGCAGCGCGGCCTTACTGGTGTCGTTGGCCGTGCTGGCGCCTCTCGCACTTTATGGCAAGCGGTACTATCACGGGCCGGCCGAGGAGTGGGTGCACAACTCGGCGGGCGGCGTCGCCTACGTGGTCTTCTGGTGCCTGGTCGCCGCGCTCTGCCGTCCGCGCTGGAAGCCCGCTCTCATCGCCGCCGGCGTTCTTGCCGCCACCTGCGCGCTCGAGTTCCTGCAACTGTGGCATCCGCCGCTGCTGGAATGGGTGCGCAGTTTCTTCCTCGGGCGCACCGTGCTGGGCTCGTCCTTCGACTGGTCGGACTTCCCTTATTACTTCGCGGGCGGCGTGGGCGGATGGGCGTGGCTGCGTGTGATCCCCTCGTCCCGTAGATTCTAAAACCCACGTACTGTAGGGCATTTCGACGTCTTTTCCGCGCGCTGCGACCTGGCCTTCGAGGAGTCTGTTCCGGCCCGCGCATGCTACAGTCAAGACTGCACTGTATATGACCGACGCAACCCTCTTGGAACGGGTAGTTCTTGTCGCAATCCTCCTGATCTCGATCGGCCTTTTTGGGTGGCGCTTCCGTAAGGTGTGGAACGTGATTCGCGGTTCACGCGCCACTACGGATTTCGACGTGTATCCGCTGGGGCCGCGCATCAGGCAATTTTTGTGGGAAGTCCTGCTGCAGGGGAAGGTGATTGAGCAGCGCCCGCTCCCCGGCCTGGCTCACGCCTTTGTCTATTGGGGCTTTCTTGCTTTCGGTCTAATTACCGTCAACCACCTCGCGGCTGCTTTTGGCGTCCGTTTTCTGACCCCGGATTCCGGCTTCGGCAGCTTCTATTTTGGCTTCGTTGCGGTGTGGGCCGTTGCCGTCGCCGTTTCTATCGCCGGGCTGTTCATCCGGCGTTTCGTGGTGCGGCCGAAATGGCTCGGTAAAGTGGCTCCGGAATCGGGCTTCATCGCCTTCCTGATTTTCACCCTGATGGTCAGTTACCTTGCCGGACTGTGGATCGATGAGGAATCGGTGGCCGGCCAAAGCGTATGGTGGATTCACACGCTCTCGCTGTTGATTTTCCTGCCGCTGATTCCGCATACCAAACATCTGCACCTGGTATTGAGTCCTGCGACGGTGTTCCTGAAGCGCGAGGGCTTCAGCCGTATTCCTCCACTGTCCGGCGATGAAGATTTCGGACTCGACACCGGCAAGGACGTCACGCGTCTGGATGCGCTGCAGGCTTTCTCCTGCGTGGAATGCGGGCGCTGCTCAGAGCATTGTCCCGCCACCAATACGGGGAAGGTGCTCAATCCCAAGGAAATTATCCTGGGAATGCGCAGCTACCTGAACGAGAACGGTCCTGCCAGCGAGGCTCCGCTACTCGGCACGCACATCAGCGAGGAGGCCGCGTTCCAGTGCACCACTTGCGGCGCCTGTGAATTCCAGTGTCCGGTGGGCATACAGCATTTGCCCATGATGATCGGCCTGCGCCGCGGGGCGGTCAACACCGGCAAGTGGGAAAACGACTACGGCACGAAGCTCTTCCTCAACCTGGAACGTAACGGCAACGCCCTGGGCTTCGCCAGCAGCGAACGCCAAAAGTTTATCGAGAAGAGCGCGCTGCCGCTCTACGACGGCACTCAGGAATACTGTCTCTGGCTGGGTTGCATGGGCGCGTACGACCCGCAGGGCCGCGAGATCGTGCTCGCGCTGGTGCGCGTGCTGCGCCACGCCGGCGTCACCTTCGGCGTACTGAAGAAGGAAAAGTGCACGGGCGATCCGGCGCGCCGCCTGGGTAACGACCTGGCGTTCACACAGGTGGCGGAAACCAACATCGAAGCCCTGAAGGCCGCCAACATTAAGAAGATGGTGTCGATCTGCCCGCATTGCGTGCGCACCATCGGCACCGATTGGCGCGAGGCCGGCGCGACCTTTGAAATTGAACATCACAGCGAACTGCTCGCCCGCCTGGAGAGCAAACTCCCGGCGGCGGCTGGAGCGAGGGAGACCGTCGTTTACCACGACCCCTGCTATCTCGGCCGCTATCGCGATAAATACGACGAGCCGCGCGCGGTGGTGGCGAAGCACGCGACCCTTGTGGAGCCCGAGCGTACGCGCGAGCGTTCGTTCTGCTGCGGCGCGGGCGGCGGACAGATGTTCCTGGGCGAGGAAAAGGGCAAGCGCGTGAATATCGAGCGCGTGGAAGAACTGGTGGGCACCGGCGCGCAGGTAATCGGTACGGCCTGCCCCTTCTGCCAGACCATGTTCCGCGATGCGCTGGGCGCCATCACGCAGTCGCCGCCCAAATTGCTGGACATCGCCCAGATCGCCGCGGCGGCGCTCCCGCCGGAGATGGTAGAACCGCGCAGTTAACACCGGCGGCGATTCCGTACGGGTAGACTAAGGTCATGGTGCGTTCGCTTCTGGCACTTGCCCTGCTTCTTCCCTTCCCTGCCCTGGCCGGCAAGGCAGCCGACATCGCCCGCGCCGTGCGTGAGAACAGCTTTGACCGCGACGAGTGTTACCGCGTGCGCGACCTTTCCATCATCAAGGAAGACATTCGCGTTTATCTCACGGATGGCTACCTCATCTTCAGCAAGCCGGTAGCCGGACAGCGCACGGCCGCCGTGTTCTCCACCGACGTCGAAGGCGGGGATGGCGAAGTGATCCTGCTACCACCGGACCGCGCCGAACGGCGCTCGCTTTCGGTTTTCACCGACTCGCCGAATCTCGACGATCACATTCAGGCCGCGCTGCTGCTGTTCACCGGCGACCTCTACGAGCAACTCAAAGCGCAGATGGCCAACAACCCGGCCAACCGTAAGGCTCCCGAGATGGCGCCGGTGCTCGACGATCAGTGGAGCCCGGTGCTGCGCAATCTCGGCGCCAGTTATCAGGTGCGCCTGACGCTCGATCTGCTGGCCGGAGGGGAGCGCACCAATCGCATTTTCGCGGGCATGTTCCGGAGCGCAAAGCTCGGCAACTACGACGTGGTTTACGATCCCGACAATCTCGAACAGATTCTCGTCGGGCAGCTCAATACCCGGCAAAATCTCCTTTTCTTCGATACCTGGACCAGCTTTCCCGCCAAGAGCACCCGTAAGAATCCCAAGGCCGTGGAGCGCGATCCCCTGATCAGCGATTACCGGATCGACGCTACGGTGACGCCGGACTTCACGCTCAATGTGATTTCGCGGGTGAAGGCGACGATTAACGCGCCGGTCCTTTCCGTGGTGGCGTTCGACATCGCGCGGGAGATGTCGGTTACTGAAGTGAAAGTGGACGGCGTGCCGGCCGAGGTGCTGCAAACCGAAACGGTGCGCGTGAACCTGGCGCACGGCGGCAACAATCTTTTTCTGGTGGTGCCGCCGGAGCCATTGCGCGCCGGGCGCGAGTATGAGTTCGAATTTCATCACACCGGCAACGTCATTCACGATACGGGCGACCACGTCTTCTACGTCACCTCGCGCTCGAACTGGTACCCCGCCAACGGGCACCAGTTTTCCAGTTACGACCTCACGTTTCACTTCCCGCGAGAGTTCGACCTGGTCAGCGTGGGCGACACGGTGGACGATAAGATCGAGGGCGAGGTTCGCACGATTCGCCGCCGCACCAGCGCGCCGGTGCGCATCGCCGCATTCAACCTCGGCGACTACGTACACGCGAAAGTGGAGCGTGAAGGCTACGCGGTGGACGTGGTTGCCAATCGGAAACTGGAGTTCGCGCTGCAGCCGCGTCCTACCATGCCGCCGCCCGCGATGCCTCAAATTCCGGGGATCGCGCGGCGCAGGCCAGACCCGCTGGATGCTCGCGAAGTGCCCGTAGAAACTCGCGCTCCGAATCCACTGGACTACCTGCAGAGTCTCGCCGGCGAAATTGCTTCCGCCATGGAGTTCATGGCGTCGCGATTCGGCCCCCCGGCGCTGCCGCACCTCAGCGTGTCGCCGATTCCGGGCGGCTTCGGGCAAGGGTTCCCCGGGCTGATCTATCTTTCCAGCATCGCCTACCTCAGCGTGGTGCCGGGCGCGCGCATTCCCGGCGGTGCGAATTCCGAATTGTTTTACCGCGATGTGCTGGCGGCCCACGAGACTGCGCATCAATGGTGGGGCAACCGCGTGACGCCGGCCACGTACCGCGACAACTGGCTGATGGAGGCGCTGGCGAATTACAGCGCGCTGCTTTATCTGGAAAAGCGGCGCGGCACGAAATCGCTCGAAACCGTGATGAGCAGTTACCGCGACGCGCTGATGGCCAAGAGCGATAGCGGAGAGATTGTGGAGGCCAGCGGTCCAATCGTGCTGGGCACACGTCTGGAGAATTCGCAGGAGCCGCGAGCGTGGCGCACCATCACTTACGGCAAGGGCAGTTGGATCATGCAGATGCTGCGCGGCCGGATCGGCGAACAGAAATTCTGGACGCTGCTGGCCGAAATGAGTAAACGCTACGACCGCAAGGACATCACCACGGAGGAGTTCCGGCTGCTCGCTGCCGAGTATCTGCCGCCGAAGTCGGACGACCCCAAACTGGAGACGTTCTTCGAACAATGGGTCTACGGCACCGGCATTCCGACGCTGAAAATGACCTGGAGCGTGAAGGGCAAAGCGCCGAATCTGAAGGTGGTGGGAACGATTACGCAATCCGGGGTCGACGAGGATTTCACGGCGTCGGTGCCGGTGGAGATCACTGTTACGCGGGGCAAGACGATTACGCAGTGGGTGCGCTCTGCCAGCGACCCGGTCACGTTCACGGTGCCGGTGGCCGCGGCTCCGCTCAAGGTCGCGCTCGATCCGCACTACGCGCTGTTACGGAAATAGGGGCCGCTAAAGCCCTGGCCGGGCGGAGCACCAGCGCCGCGCTGAGCCACGGACGACGCGCCAGCAGGCGCGGGCCGAATTTCGCTTAATGCAGCATCTTATTGCAGCACCAGGACGGCCATCATGCCGTCGGTTTCCAGGTTGTCACCCGTCGCGTTCTGGCTCTGCTTGGGAACCGCCGGCCGGTCCACCACCGCGAGGGACGCCACGCGCCCGGTCAGCAACAGGTCATTCACCACTTTCGCGCGCTCGCGATCGATCTGCGAATCGATCTTGTGGATGAAGGTGCGATTCTGTTCGCTGAACTCGATTCCCGTATCGTGGGTGGCGGCGATCACCCACACGGGCTTGCCCTCGAACGTGTCGGTCCGTTTCCACACGCGCAGGTGATGGCGCTGCGCGAAGGTGTTGTTCATTTTCTGAAACACCAGTTCCGGCGGCCGATCCGCCAGCAGCAGCACCGAGACCGGCGCCTCCTTGTACCCGCGCTGCTCCGCAATCGCGCGAAACGTCTCGAGCTTGGCTTCCGAGGTGAGGGCCGCGGCGTTGCTCCAGCCGGCTTCCTTGAACGCCTGCTGCACCTGCTCCGCCGTGCCGATCAACATGAGGTTCGTGACGTCGCTCGGCTTGGAGGGTTTCTCCGCCATGGTCTGAAAAGGCTGGCTGTTTACCAGGTTGTAGAGGCCATCCTCGTCGGCGATGGGGATTAATTTGGCCGCCGGACCGGGTCCCGACGCCGCCTTCAATTCCAGCGGGGCCGTCAGCGTCAACGTCAGATCGACACCGGCGTCGTAGGTGATATCGCTCTCCGGCGCCTTCAGCACGGCCTGCTTCACCGTACCCAGAATCCCGGCGAACCCGGAGGAGCGCTCGGCCAGCTTACTTAGTCCTTCGTCCAAACGGCCGCTGATGGTTTCGCCCGTCAGAATGCCCACAACCTGGCCCTGCTCGTCCACGCTCTCGCGCGCGTTCTCCACCGCGGAGACGCGCGCCGCAAGCTTGTGTTTGGCGCCGTCGAATTCGAGTTCCGCGAAGGACAACGTGAGCATGCTGCGCTCGTCCGGCTTGCCGGATTGCGCGGCTTTGTCTACCGTGCCGCGCACCACCGCGCCCGCCGGAATGGCAAACTGGCCATCCGACATGACCGGCGCGACCACCACGGCCTCGACCGCGTCCTTGGGCTTGGCGGCCGTCGTGGTCACCTTGGTCTTCAGGCGAATTTGAATTTCGGCGCCGGCGGGCAGTTGCAGCGCCTCCAGCGGAAGGCAGAAGGCCAGCGCGAGTAGTGCGCTAGCGCTCCGAATATTCGAAAGACTTGCCATCGACTTCCTCAATGCGCACGATGAAGCGTTTGCGGCTATCGATCATCGAGAGCGGCGCCTGGAAGCGCGCGGCAATCATGCGGTCGGCCGAACCTTGCGAGCTCAACCGCTCCCGCATCAGCAGCGTGGGATTGAACTGTCCCCCCAGCACCGGCATGGCCTCGAACAGGCGCTTGGCATCCATGTCGCTGACGGATTGCCCCAGGTAACTCTTCCCCGCTTTGTCCTCCATCTCCACGGTCACGGTGCGCACCTCAAACTGCACGTCGGAGGGATTCGAGATGCGGAAATCGAGCACGGCGATGGAGCTGTCCTGGTCCAACTCCGCGGTCCGCACCTTGAGGATTTTGCCCGGAAGTTGCATCCGGTCGCCGCGCTGCATGAAGAAAATGCCGCCCACGGCCAATGCGATGATGGCGAGCCCGATGCCGAACGCGGCGAGAAAGTTTTTTTGCATGGAAGGTTCAAATTTCGCGGCAGATTTTCAAAATCTCGTCCATCGATTTGTGTGCCGCAGTAATCAGCGTGCCGTCGAAAAGATGTGTCTCCAGCCCGATCTTACCCTCATACCCATCGTTATTCAATGCCGTAAAAATGGCACGCCAGTCTTGCTTTTTGGTACTTTGCGGCATGACGCCCTCGCCCTTGATCTGCAGGTTCAAGAGGCGATCTTTAGGCAGCAGATCGTAAGCGTCCGGGTACGACACTTCGCGGCCGATGGCGTTGTGCGGATCCCAATTCATCCCCACCCACCGGCTGGGAATCAACTTCATCATGCCGGCCAGTTCGGCGGAGGTGGCGACGTTCTGCCCGCCTTCGTTCTCCACCAGCAGGTAGACTTTTTCCTTCTCCGCCACTTTCGACATTTCGCCGACCGTGTCGGCAATCAACTGGAACTGCGCCGCCGGCTCCGCCACGCGATTGCCGGTAAACACGCGCAACTTGTCGCAGCCCATGATGTGGGCGCAGCGGATGGCCTTGCCCAGATCCTCCATGCGTCGATCCCACTGGACCTTCTCCATGGCGACGCGCCGTTCCGCGGCTTCCGGAGTTTCCGGCCGCCGGCGCGCGACCTCCATGCCCGGCCAGGCAAATTTCAGCAGGCCGGTATTGACGAAGGAAACCTTCAGGCCTTCTTTCGCAAAGAGCGCGGCGTCGGTCTTAATGTCCGCTTCGGGCAACTGGTAATACTCGCCCTTGCCCGGCACATTGCGTATTTCGATGTTTTCCAACTGGTAGAAGTGCGCGAAGGCGATGGCTTCCAGCGTGCTGAGTCCTATTTCATCGGTAAGGGCACTGATGCGCGACTTGTCGATGTGTGTTTTGGCGGCCCGCAGAGGAGCCACCGCGCCCATCGCACAGGCGACGCCGGCCGATAGGAGTTCACGCCTGGTCATGAAATGATTGTAATAGATGCATATGGACTGGATAAGCCCGTCCGGGAGAAAGATCGTTCTGCACGATGGAGACATTACCCGCGTGCCGGTGGACGCCATGGCCAACGCGGCCAATGCCGCGCTCGCCGGCGGAGGCGGGGTGGATGGCGCGATCCATCGCGCCGGCGGACCCACGCTCATGCAGGAACTCCGCGCCTACCACGGCTGTCCGACCGGCAGCGCCGTGCCAACGGGCGCGGGCAAGCTGCCCGCGAAGTACGTCTTTCACGCGGTCGGACCCATCTACCGCGATGGCCTCCACGGCGAGGCGGAACTGCTCGCAGGCTGCTATCGGAAGTGCCTCGCGCTGGCCGATGAACGCGGCGTGCGATCGCTCAGCTTTCCCGCCATCAGTACGGGCGTCTACGGATATCCGCAACACGAGGCCGCGGCAATCGCCATCCGCGAAGTGCGCGAGCACCTCGAACGTGCGGACACGTCGCTGCGGGAAGTCGTGTTCGTGCTCTACGGCAAAGCCGCCTATGATATCTACGGCGCGCTTCTCGCGTTGTAAGCTACCAGGGTTCAACCTGATACTTCGCCGGCAGATTGGGCGGATGGTAGTCTGCCTTCGCACACGCGAGCCGGTCCAGCACCGCCTGGTGCAGCACGGAATCTTCGGCGATGAAGCGCGGCCGCTTGCGATAGATGATCCACTCTTGCTTCCTGGTCTTCGAGTTCCAGTGGCGCCGCGGCAGGTACTCCAGAATCAGCCAGACCCCGTGCAGCGAATTGTGGATCATGCCGCACGCATCCACGGGGCAGTAGGGGCTTCCGGGCGGGATGCCGAGCACCTCGTCCACGCTGCTGGAATTCACCATCAGCCCGGCGGCGGACGCCTCCGTGATCATCCAGCGCAGCGTGACTTTCGCGAGGCCGCTATCCTGTTCCAGATAGCCGCCGCCGATATCGGAGTGCACCCCGGCGAACCACACCTGCTTGTAGTCCTGCCCCCCCTGCGGCGCGCCCCACAAGTTCTGCCGGAAGAAGCAGCGCCGCTCATCGATCGAGATGGCGTGACGTCCAAATCGAATGTCGGGGTTCACCTTGGTGTAGCGCGCCTGGAACGGATCCATAATCCAGCCCACGGAACTCACGGTGTCCCACACGCCCACAAAGTGCGGCTTGCATTCCATTGCGAACACTTTTTTGAAGCGCCGCGCGATGTCTTCCCCCGCATTGTCCATGCCCTTGAGGGAGCGAAGGATGTAGGGCGTCAGTTGTTGGTTGTCGCGCGGCAGCAGGCCGAACATGTGCAGCACCGAGGCCAGCACCCGGACCGTATACGCGCCACGGCTGAAGCCGAAGAGATAGAGACTGTCGCCTGGCTCCCAATTCTGCATCAGAAACCGGTAGGCGTCGCCGACGTTGTCCAGCAGTCCGTAGCCGAACGCCAGCCCCAGCATCTTAGTGAACCACTTGCCCAACGAAGTGAGCGCGTTGTTGGCGCCCATGGTGCCGAGACCCGGATCGTAGTACGCCACCTGCGTCTTGGGATCGAGCACCAGCGTCGTGAAAAGCTTGACCACGTTCGAATTGCTATCGCCGAATTCGTTGCCCGTGCCGTCGCAGCAGATCACGATGTTTTTGGCCATGAAGACCTCAGTAGGTCACCGGGTCCAGCAGGTTCGCGATCACCGAAGGCGCTTTGGATTTCCGGAAGTCCACCACACGGTGCGCGCCGGGGTTGTCCGTGAGCGCCTTCTTCACCGCCGCCCCGACATCCTTACTGGTCTTTGGGTCCACCATCTTTTCGTTGGTGAGGTGGAGCGTGTACTTGTCGTCGCCTCGCGCCTGGCAAATCCACTCGACGGTCTCCTGATCGGGATTGCTGAACTGGCCGTTGGCGGAAATGACATAGTGGTCCGCCGTGAGATCTTGTACCCAGTCCTGCCGCATGTTGCGGCTGCTGCCGTGATGCGGCATTTTGATGACATCGAAGTGACCTTTGCCGTCGGCGTCGAGGAAGCCGGCCGCCGCCAAACCGTCGCGCACAAAATCTCCGCGGGCATCGCCGGTCAGCAGCATGCGCTTCCCCTGGAACTCCGCCACCACCACGATGCTGGAGAGATTAGGCACGGAGCGGTCGACAAAGTTCGCCACCACCACGGCATCGGGATGCGCCTTCACGTCCTTGATCCACGAGTCTTCCAGGTCCGAAAGCTGCTTCTGATTGGGACCGATCACGTGCAGCTTCAATCCGCCGGGCCGGGTGACTGCGCTATCACCTTTGGCCGGCGCCATCACCAGGCCGGGACCACCCGCGGGGTCTGAGAAGCCCCCATTCAAAACGATGCCGCGCACATCGGCCTGCGCGCGCAATTCGCGCCCCTGCCCCACGCTTGCGGCCAGCACCTTCGCAATCGGTTCGCTCACGCCCTCAGGCGCGCCGCCCGCCACGATGTTGTCGGCCAGTGACGCGACCTTGGTCTTCAAACCGCCCGGCGTCTTTTTCAAAATATCGTCGAAGCTGTTGTACCAGAGCGTGGCGATGTTGCAGGGCACGGCGCTTTCATTGCCGATATCGTCCATCCAGTCGAGAATGCCGTGAATGTGATCGTCGTCGATGTGGCTGACCATCACCATTTCGAGCGGCAGTTTGTCGCTTTCGTCCTGCATGAACTTGTCGTGCAGCGCCTGCAGGCGCGGTTTCAGCGAACCGTCATAAATCGTTGGCGGACCGCCATCGATCACGATAAATTTCGGCTTGGCGGGTGTGCCGTAATGCAGAATCAGGCAATCGCCCGTGCCTGCCTGAAGCGCTTCGAGTGAAAAAATCATTTTCCTGTCCCTTCTAAACCGCCTGCAAAGCGCGCAGCACATCCAGCATGCCGGCGCCCTGGAAGCTACGTTCCCGACCCAGATCTGTCGCCGACGCACAGAGCACTTCCTTTACCTTGCGGGGGCGGCCGATCAGTTCGCGATGCCGCGCCATCAACAGCGCCGCCGCGCCGCTGACATGCGGAGCCGCCATGCTGGTGCCGTCCAGCGCCACGGCGGAATTCCCTTTGCCCGGCACTACGGACTGGATTTTCTCCCCGGGCGCCACAATGTCCGGCTTCATCCGCCCATCGCCTGTAGGTCCGCGGCTGGAAAAATACGACACGCCGTAGCGGTGCGGCTCGGTACGGTGCGTGGAGCCTACCGTGATCACCGCATCGGCGTTTCCCGGATCTGTGATGGACAGGCTGCGATACCATTCGAAGCCGTCATTGGCCACGAGGTAGCCGCGATTGCCGGCGGCCGTCACCACCGTCACGCCGGAATTCACCAGCCGCTCGCTTTCCTGGCATACCGGACTGCTGCCGCACGCGAAGCTCTTCACCAGTTGCGGCAGCGAAAAACTCAGATTGACGCCGTGCACGACCATTTTGTCGCGGTTCATATTCAGGTAGCGCACAAACTGCAGCGCGGAGAGCACGCTGAATTCGTCGCCGGTGCCGTCATCCTTGATCACACGGAGATCGTAGAGCTTCAAGTCCGGACAGACCCCGATCACGCTGGTGCGCGGCGCGATGTAGTCCTGGTGCGGCGGCGGCGCGCCCGGCGGCAGTTTCCGCCAGTCCGCGGCCAGGATGCCGGCGACGTGCGTGCCGTGCTCGTTCACCGGCGGCGGGACCTTGCCGTCCGCACCCGGCGACATGCGAAGCAGCGGCTCCAACAGCCCCCAGTCCACAATCTGCCCGCGATTCAGGCGCGATTTCAAATCGGAGGCGATCGCCTGCAAGCTCTCCTCGTTCACGTCGGCGGGCGCGAAGGCTTTGAGCTGCTGCATCGCGTCGTCGCGAAACGCGGCCTCCAGAACACGCGTCACGCGCGTGAAATCATAGGTGCGGAGGACGCGCGATTTCGGCTTGGCCGGCGCCCCGTCGCACTTCGTGCCCGCATCGCGCGGGTCGGTGGCCGGCCATTCCAGAAACGCGTCGTGGCCGCCATCGATGCCGCTATCGATCACGGCCCAGATCAGGTCTTTACACGAAAGTTCAAACACGCGAATCGCCGCGTCCGCTTTCACCGCCACCCGCGATTGCGAGACAGCGCTCTGCACGGGACGGCAGGAGAATACGCTCCACAAGGGCGGCGGCCCCTCCACCTCCGGCGGCGCGAAATCCAGGAACATGGCGTCCAGTTTTTGGATGAGGCTGCGGAAATAGGCGGCGTCCTTGCCCAGCGGCTCATGGAGCGCGATGGCGCCCGCCACGCGAATCATGTCGAGCACGTCGGGCGAAATGCCGGAAAGCTGCCGCGCCGGATCCATCAACAGTCGCGGCAGGTCCACATTATCCGCCAGGCGCTGGAACCACGCGTGGATATCCGCGCCGTCAATCTGATTCCGCCACCAGACCGAGAGTGGGAGCACGCAGCGAATCAGCTCCTCGAAGGTAACGTGCGCGATCACGTGCGATTCGTTGTACGCCAGAAACACCTGGTTGCCATCCTGCTTCCGGGAAGCCGCCAGGGCGGCCCGCAACTGCACCACAAGATCCCGCACGCTGCTGTCGGCGTTCGGACTCAGCAGGATTCCGCGCTGCTTCGCCTCTTCCGGCTTCGTCGCGTACGCGATCCAAACCTCGGGCATGATGGGCGTGTCCTGTGTATACCGCTGGCCGCGCAGAGGCGCGCCGTCCCTGAACTCCCGGGACTCACTCGAAGTTGGATAGAGAATGTGATGGACGTCAGACTCTTGCATCGCTACTCCTATAGCGCGGCCAGCGCCCGATGAGGGACACGGTCCCGCAAAAGTGTACCAGAATACGCTGTGTGGCACCGGCGGGAATACACCCGCGACAGCGTGGGAATCGATTCAGAAAACACTCAGCTGGTGTCGCCGCACCCTGGAGCAGATCAAACCCGGTTGCACCAGCCCAAACACGAGAGACCGGAAACGGCGAATTGCCAGGTTATTTCGCAGCTACACTAGAAATAACGGAAATGGGAATCCCTACGACCGGGCTATTCTCAGGGGTGAACTAATGCGGACGTTCCAGGGTGTTCAAGCTGAGGCTGATTCGCCATGGCCGCCGTCGCGGCTTTTGATCGATTCCCTCACCTCAGAGCTGGTGGTGCTCGATCGCGAGGGCACAATCATCCTGGTTAACGAGGCGTGGAGACGGTTTGCGCGGGAGAATGCGGCAAGCGATCCTCAGAATTTCGGTGTTGGTGTGAATTATCTCGAAATCTGCTCCTCGGCATCCGGTATTACCGCAGAAGGCGCCATGGAAATTCAAATTGCGCTGAAGCAGATACTAAGCGGCGTTAGGGAAACTTTCACTTTCGAGTATCCCTGCCATTCACCTACTGCCGAGCGCTGGTTCCTGCTGCATGCCTCGGAACTGGGCGGTCCAGGGGGCGGAGCTGTGGTGCTGCACATTGATATCACTGCTCGCAAGCTTCTGGAACATCGTCTGCGGCAAAACGAAGAGCGGTTTCGCGTTGCGCTGGAACACTCGCCCGTGGTTGTCTTCAATCAGGACCGAGACCTCCGCTACACATGGATCAATTCGCCGGTGTTTGCCTGGGCGGAGCAGGAATCTATTGGGCGGACTGATGAAGACATTGTTGGTGGACCAGACGGTCAGGAACTGATGGCCATCAAGAAGGCGGTGTTGGATAGCGGAGCGGGAACACGCGCGGAAACCGTAGTGACCTTCAAAGGGGAGAGGCGCTACTACGACTTGACGGTAGAGCCGATGCGGAACGGTAGTGGGTCGATCGAGGGGGTGACGTGCTGCACCACCGATATCACCTCGATGAAACAGGCGGCTGTGGAACGAGAGCGCTTGATTGGCGAACTGGCACAAGCGAAGCGCGAGTTGCAGAGCAGGTACCTCGAGCTGGAAGCGCTGCACAACGAAAAGGCGCGCTGGCTTGGAATCGCTAATCACGATCTTCGCAATCCTCTCGCCGCTATCCTGGCGAATTGCGAATTACTTATGGAAGACGCTGCCATGTCCGTCGAGGAGCACAAGGCCACAGTGGGTTCGATCTATTCGACGAGCCAATTCATGCTGCAGTTGCTCAATGACATCCTGGATATTTCTTCCATCGAGTCGGGAGGCCAACCTCTCTTGCTGGAGCCAACGGACGTGGGTTCCTTAGTCGAGGAAAGCATTGCCCTATCTCGCCCGCTATCCCGGAGAAAGGGCACGCAGATTGAGGTTATGTTCCAGCAACCAAACCCTGTTGTCAACCTGGATCGCGGAAAGATGCTGCGGGTATTCCAAAACCTCATTGAGAATGCGATTAAGTATTCACAGAGTGGCGCCAAGGTCGAGGTGATCGTTGTTACGGAAGGCCGAAAGCTCTTAGTTACTGTCCGGGACAACGGCCCTGGCATACCCGATGACGAGCTAGACTCCATTTTCGTGTTATTTCATAGGACTCGTGCGTCCGGCGCCGCGCGTGGCACCGGGCTGGGGCTTGGCATCTGCAAAGGAATTGTGGAGCGTCACGGCGGTAAGATCTGGGCGGAAAACGCAGCCGGCGGGGGCGCGGTGTTTCGCGTGTCTTTAAACCTGGATATGGGACCAGAGTACAAATCCTGACGGCTTGCGCCGGTCAGGTGAGAGTGGCTGGTTCAGCAGCCCGCGGCCGCGGTCTAACTGCGCAGACGCAGGAAGAACCAGACCATTCCGACCACCAGCAGCATGGACGCCGCCACCTGCACGGGACGAAAGGCCTGTGCGGCCCGCCCCAACCGCGAGAGCACCAGCGCCAGTAGTGCGATGGCGGCCACCTGTGCCAATGCCGCGCCTGCCATTACCAGTGCCGCGTGATACCCGGTGGATTGCACGAACAAGTGAAAGTAGAGCCCATGCAGGGCGCCCAGCATGCACGCCACCAGCCAGCGCGCGCCCGCCTGGGGAAGAAAGAGAATCTCCACCGCGAGATACGCCACGGCCAGCGCGGTCGCGGCCTCCACAAAGCGCGCCGGAGGCTGCCACCAGAGCTCCGTCATAGCTAATACGCACGCCGTTTGGCCGGCCAGAAACATGCCTGCAATCGCCAACAACTCCCTCCGCGTGCGCGCCGCCATCACCAGCGCCGCGAGCAGCAGGATTTGCGCGGCCCCGCCCAGCGCGCGCACCGCTCCCGCGCCGCTCTGCGTGATCGCGATTTCCGCCGCGGTGGGAGGCCGGAAGCGCAGCGTCTGGCGCGTGAAACCGAGATCGAAGATGGCCTCGTCGCGCTTGCCGCCCATCGAGGCACGCAGCAGGTGCACGTGATTCGGCACGGTGATCGCGGGGAAGGTGCATTCCACTTCGAGGTTGTCGACCGGCGCGCCGAACTCGTAATCCGCGGCGCACACGTAGCTGTCTCGCGAAGCTTCCGAGCGGCACTCGCTATGCGTCAGCCGTCCGCCCGCAAAGTGAATGTGCTCCAGCAGAGTGCGCTCCGGCGCGGAAACATGCGCCACTTCATAGAGCGGCATGCGGAGTTCGTAATGGGCGCGCGTGCCGTCAATCGCCAGATCGCCCTGACTCATGCTCATGACGTGCGCGGCCGCCGGTGCGGCCATCGCCAACAGCCACAGAAAGCGCTTCATGGGGTGAGAATGACATGCGGCCTTTCCACCACGGCGGAGGCCGGCTCGGCAGGCGTGTCCGGCGTGGCGGGCGTCGTGGACGTGGTAGACGCAGTGGGAGGGGCCAGCAGAGAGCGGCGCGTGCGCACATACAGAATCCGCGCCGTGGCGATCACCGGCACCGACAGGAAACTCCCGGCCACGCCGGCGACTTCCGCACCGCCGAACACCCCCAGCAGCACCAGCAGGGGATGGAGCGCCACGCCCTGCGACATCAGTAGCGGCGACAGGATGTAATCCTGGAACATGCGGTAGAGAAGCAGGAACGCGGCCACGATCCAGAATGGCCCGCCCGTCACCAGCGTCACCAGCAGGATGATCGATGCCCCGGTCAGGGGACCGATCATCGGAATAAACTCCAGTGCCATGGCCACCACGGCCAGCAGGATGCCGTAGGACAAATGAACCACCGCGAAGAACAGGGCGTACGCGGTAAACGTCGAGAGCGCCAGCAAAACCAGCGCCCGCATGTACTGCGCCAGCAACAGGTGGATGTCGCTCATCACGCTGCTCACCACCGTGCGCAACGCGCCGCCATCCAGCGTCTCCAGAATGTGCCGCCTAATGTGTTCGCCGTCTTTCAGAAAGAAGAAGGCCAGGACCGGCACAATCACCACGTAGATCAGGTTGCTCAGGACCGAGAGGAACTTCACGCCCGCCGCCGGCAGGGACTTCACCATTTCCTCGCTCCGATTGCTCCATTCGTAGCGCAGGGTGGAAACGATTTCGGTCTTGAGATCGTTCACCGCGCCGGGGAGCGCTGGCGAGGGGGCCTCGAATTTGACGAGCATCTCCGGCAGTTTGGTGGAAAGCGTACCCGCCTCCGCCGCCACCTGCGTGCCCACTTGAATGCCGGCGATCACAACACCGCCGATGAAGAGCAGGTAGGCCAGTGTGAGCGCGAGCGTCCTGGTGCCGCGCCGCGGAATCGCTTTGTCCAGCAGATCGACCAGGGGAGAAAGCAGGTAGGCGAAAAGCAGGGCCAGAGCGAAGACGAACAGGGTCACTCGCAATTGGTAAGCGAGCCAGAGCAGCAGCAGCACAGCCGCCGCACTCCACGTGTAGCGCGCCGCCGAGCGCTCTATGCCTAGCATTTCATCCTCGTTCTTTCCTAACCCTGACTATGCCGCCGCGATCTTTTCGATTCTTACGCGCGCGATTCGATTTCGTTCCATCTCCAGCACCGTGAAGCGCCGCCCCGCGTGCTCGACGCTTGCCCCGGGCTGCGGAATGTCGCCCAACCGGAACAGCAGGAAGCCGGCCAGGGTCTCGAAGCCTGCGTCGGGCGGAATTTCGATTCCGTATTCGCTCTCCAGGTCCCGTATTCGTGCGGTTCCATCCAGTTCCACCCCGTGCGCCTCTGCGCCGTGCCGCACTGCCTTCTCATCGTACTCGTCTTCAATCTGTCCCACGATTTGTTCCAGCACGTCTTCAACCGTTAGCATGCCGACGATGGTGCCGAATTCGTCCACCACCATCGCCAGATGCGACCGTCCTGTGCGGAATTCATCGAACATCTGCATGACCGGCTTGGTTTCCGGGACAAACATCACAGGACGCAGTAAACGGTCCACGCGGAACGCGCGGCTCGAACTCCCGCTGCGAATCGCCTTTCGCCGGTCTTCCCATACGGGTAGCAGGTCCTTGTAGTGCAGCAGTCCGGTGATCTTCTCCGGCGACCCTTCGTGTACCGGCAGGCGCGAATGCTGCTGCACGATCATGGTGCGCAGGACTTCGTCCAAGGTGGCGTCGCTGGCAATCGAAACGATGTCGTGGCGCGGCACCATGACCTCGCGCACCGACACCGCTTCCAGATCGAGCACGCGGTGGATCATGTCTTCCTGCGCTTCCGGCAGAATGCCCAGACCGCGGCTGTTGGAGACGATCAACTTCAGTTCTTCGGTGGTATGCACGCTGCCGTGCCCGGCGTCTTTCAGGTGTAAGGCGCGGGTGATGACCTCGGCCGAGCGCTCCAGCACCACCACGAAGGGCAGCATGATGCGGTAGAAGATCAACAGCGGCGGCGCGGTGAGAGCGGCCAACCGGTCGGACTTCGAGATCGCCAGGTTCTTCGGCACCACTTCGCCGATCACCACATGGAAGTAGCTGATGATCAAGAACGAGAGCAGGAAGCAGAAGGCGTGGATGTAGCGCCCTAGTGGGCCCGCGGCGAGCGTGCCGAACGGATAAGTGAGCAGCGTATAGATGGTTTCTTCGCCTGCCCAGCCCAATCCCAGGCTGGCCAGCGTCACGCCCACCTGGGTCACCGACAAGAGCCGGCCCGGATTAGAAAGCAGGCTGAGCGCCGCCTGGGCACCCGCATTGCCTTCTTCCGCCAGCGTCTTGAGGCGCGAGTGGCGCACCGAGAGCAGGGACACTTCCGCGCCCGCGAAGAAGCCGTTGACGGCCACCAGCAGGACAACAATCGAGAGTCGAACCACAGGCGATTCAGTCACAGGCTTCCGAAATTATTCTAGCGGAATCTCTAACCGAATCGCCGGTGATTCGTCTGTAAGGGTAACCAACTAACTCCGTTACGTAGGTGGGCGCACTCCGAAGTATCCCGGGAGGGCGCCCCTTTTTTCGTGGTGCCATCTTATCCCAGGAGCTTTCTCCGTGCAAGCAAGCCGAGGCTGCAAGGGTGTTAAATTTACCTTCCGGGTTTACGTTCCCAATCGGGATATGATTGAGGAGTTAACGTTCTTCGCTGAATGACTTCTTCTCCTCTCTCCCGCGTTGTTAAGACGGTAAACATCGCGATTGCGCTGGTTCTGGCGGCGGCGCTGGGCCTCACCTACTGGTACGTGTTGCGGGTGCTACCGCAGCGCTCCGGATCCATCGAGGCTCCCCTGGCCGCCGGGGCGACCGTGAGCTTCGATACGCACGGCGAACCGCATATTCGCGCCGGCAGCCTGGAAGACGCCTTCTTCGTGCAAGGGTACGTGACGGCACAAGATCGCCTCTGGCAGATGGATGCACTGCGCCGCTACGCCAGCGGATCGCTGGCCGAAGTGCTGGGTCCGAACCTGGTCGAAAGCGACAAGGAGTCCCGCAAGCTGCGCCTGCGCCGCATCGCCGAAGACGCCTACGCGACCCTGCCGCCCGCGGACCGCTCGGCCTTCGCGGCCTACGCGCGCGGCGTGAACGCTTTCCTCTCCAGCCACCTCAAGAGCCTGCCGGTGGAGTTTACCCTGCTCGGCTACCAGCCGCGCCCCTGGAGCACGGTGGATTGCCTGCTGCTCTGCCTGCACATGTACCGCAACCTCACCACTACCTGGAAGGACGAGATCGTCAAGAACATCCTGCTGGCGCAGGGCGACCACGCCAAAGTGGAATATCTCTTCCCCACGCACGGGCTGGGCGATATCAGCCCCGGCTCCAATTCCTGGGCGCTCGCGGGCAACCATACGGCTTCCGGCAAGCCGCTGCTCTCGAGCGACATGCACCTGGAATATTCGCTCCCTGGCATCTGGTACATGACTCACCTGGAAGCGCCCGGCTTCAATGTCTCGGGCGTGGCGCTGCCCGGCGCACCGGGCATCATCGTGGGCCACAATCAACGCATCGCCTGGGGCATCACCAACCTGCACTTCGATGTGCAGGACCTCTACATCGAAAAAATCGACGACCGTACCGGCCGCTATCTTTTTAAAGGCCAGATGATGCAGGCGCGCGCCGAGCGCGAAATTATCCGCGTCAAGGACCGCCCCAGCGTCGATATGACCATCTGGATCACGGGTCATGGCCCCCTCTTCCTGGCCGACGGCGATGCGCGGCTGTCACTGCGCTGGACCGCCGCGGAGCGCGGCATGCTCCAGTTCCCCTTCATCGACATCAATCGCGCGCAAAACTGGCAGGAGTTCACCAAAGCTATTTCCCGCCTGCCCGGTCCCGGATCTAACTTTGTGTATGCCGATGTCGATGGCAATATCGGCTTTCACGCCACGGGAGCGCTGCCGCGGCGCCGCAACTATCGCGGCGACCTTCCGGTGGACGGCACTTCTGGAAACTTCGAGTGGGACGGTTACATTCCCTTCGACGAACTGCCCAGCGTCTACAACCCGCCCGGCGGCATCATCGTATCCGCCAATCAGAACACGTTCCCCGAGCAATACCCTTACCCGGTGAACGGCAACTTCGCGCCACCCTATCGCGCGCAGCAGATTCGCGATTTGCTCTCTGCCCGCAAGGGCTGGAAGGCCGAAGAGATGCTCAACGTGCAGAAGGACATCTACTCGCCGTTCAGCCACTTTCTGGCGCGGCAATTGGTGGCCGCGTACGAGAAGCGCGAGGCGCACAACCCCGGGCTCGATCCCGCGGTGGACCTGCTGCGCAAATGGAATGGCCAGATGGACCGCACGCAACCCGCGCCCTTCCTGATTACTCTGTGCTACCAGCAGGTACGCCGGACGATCGCAGAGAACGCCTCCGCGGCAACCGGCGTCGCTTACGAGTTCAACCTTGCCCCCATCGTGGTGGAGCGCATACTGCGCGAACGTCCCAAAGGCTGGTTTAACGACTACGACGAAATGCTGCTGCGTGTGCTGGCCGACGGGGTGGATGAAGCGCGCCGCATGCAGGGCCGCGATCCCAAAAACTGGCGCTATGGCGACTACCTGCGCATCACCATCAACAATCCCGTCCTGCACGAGATTCCGCTGGTGGGCAAGTATTTCGACATCGGCACCGTGGCGATGAGCGGTTCCACCACCACCGTGAAACAGACCAGCCGGACCCTTGCCCCCTCCATGCGGATGAACGCAGACCTGGGCGATTGGGATCGCTCGCTGCTGAATATTCCCATCGGCCAATCGGGCCAGCCGCTCTCCAGCCATTACAAAGATCAGTGGGTGGATTACTACAACGCGCGCAGCTACCCGATGCAGTACACCAAAGTCGCAGCCGTTTCCACGCTCACCTTCACGCCGTCCAAATAGGGGCGGAAATCGCTTCGATTCTACACGGGGCAGCCTCCGCGGCGCCCGGTCAAGGCATACTGAAAAGAATGCTGAACTGGCTCCTTCTCTTCGTGCCCCTCACCGTCGCCCTGGAATTCCTAAAGCCGGAAGCGCACACTCTCATCTTCATCTCTTCCTGCATGGCCATCGTGCCTCTGGCAGGCTGGCTCGGCCATGCCACCGAGGAGCTCGCGCACCACACCGGCGAAGGCGTCGGCGGACTCCTCAATGCGACCTTCGGTAATGCCGCGGAGCTGATTATCGCCATCATGGCGCTGCGTAGCGGGCTCTATTCGGTGGTCAAGGCATCGCTCACAGGGTCCATCATCGGCAACATCCTGCTGGTGCTGGGCGCGGCCGTACTCGCCGGGGGCCTCAAGCACAAACACCAGCGCTTCAACGCCAGCGGCGCTCGTGCGCAGTCCACGTTGCTGACGCTTGCCGCCATCGCGCTGGTGATGCCCGCGGCCTTCCACGCACTCGCCGGACCGGTCGCCACCATCCGTGAAGATCACCTGAGCACGGGCATATCTTTCGTACTGTTGGCCGCCTACGCGCTGCACCTGGTCTTCTCGCTAGGCACTCACAAACAGCTCTTCACCGGGGAAGCGAAAGTCGCGGAAGGGGCCGGCGGTGGCTGGAGTCTCAAGCGCTCCCTGCTGATTCTTGCCGGCGCGACGCTGCTGATTGTCTGGATCAGTGAAATCCTGGTGGGCTCGGTGGAAGAGGCCGCCAAGACTTTCGGCATGACCAACGTCTTCATCGGCATCATCGTGGTCGCCGTGGTGGGCAATGCCGCGGAGCACAGCACCGCCGTGTTGCTGGCTCTCAAGAATCGCATGGAGCTTTCCATCAGTATCGCCATCGGCAGCAGCCTGCAGATCGCGCTGCTGGTGGCGCCGCTGCTGGTGCTGATCAGCCACTTCATCGGACCGCGTCCGATGGACCTCATGTTCACGCCCGCCGAAGTGGTGGCCATCTTTCTCGCCGTGCAGATTACCGGACAGATCGCGTCGGACGGCGAGTCCAACTGGATTGAAGGCGTACAACTGCTGGCGGTGTACGTGATCATGGCGATCGTCTTCTACTTTCTGCCGGAAAGCGCGGGCAGCGAAGTGTCCCGCTGACCACGTGAATTCGGATGCGCCGCACGGCTTTTCCCCTGATACAATCTCAGGGACATGCACGTACCCCTCACGCCGGTTCGCGCGCTCTACCGCGCGGTAGATCTCTACGGCCGAAAGACCGGCGTGGTGTCGGGGGAGCAGCGCTTCACCTACGGTGAATTCGGCGAGCGCGTGGAGCGACTGGCCTTTAGCCTGCTTTCCGAAGGCGTCGTGCCTGGCGACCGCGTCGCGTTCCTCAGCTTCAATACCCATCAATTGCTGGAAGGCTACTTCGCCGCGCCGCTGGTGCGCGCCATCGTCATGCCGTTGAATGTGCGCCTCTCCGCCGCCGAACTCACCTGCATCCTGAATCACGCCACGCCTCGCATCGTCTTCTACGAAGCGGATTTCGCCGGCGTGGTCGATCAGTTGCGGCAAACTTGTCCGGCTGTGCAAGCGTGGCTGGAAATCGGCGCTGCCTACGAGCAACTGCTGGCGCGCGGCCGCATACAGCGCCCCGATATCTTTACCTTCAACGAACAGGAAATCGCGGAGCTGTTTTATACGTCGGGCTCCACCGGCAAGCCAAAGGGCGTCATGCTGAGTCATCGCACGCTCTACATGCATATGCTGGGCGTCTCGGCCACGTTCTACAACGACGAAAGCATGGTCGAACTGCACACCATCCCGCTCTTTCACGCCAACGGCTGGGGACGCCCGCAATGCGCTACGCTGCACGGGCTCAAACAGGTGATGGTGCGCCGGTTCGAGCCGGCCCAGGTGCTGCGGCTGATCGAGGAAGAAGGCGCCACCTGCATGTCGGTCGTGCCCACGATGGCGAACGCGCTGCTCAACTGCCCCGACACTGACAAGTACAATTTGAGCAGCCTGCGCCAGATTCACATCGGCGGAGCGGCCTCTTCGCCCGAACTGGTCGCCCGCCTGGAAGCGATGTTCCACTGCGCGGTGATGACGGGCTACGGGCTCACTGAAAGTTCGCCGGTGGCGACCAGCTCGCGCGACAAATCCACGATTACGTTTGCCGGCGACGAGGAACGCATTCGCCACCGGGCGATGGCCGGCTGGCCGCTGCCCGGCTGCGAGGTCCGGGTGGTGGATCTGCAAATGAAGGACGTGCCGCGCGACATGGAGGCCGTCGGGGAGATTGTCCTGCGCGGCGACAACATCATGGATGGCTACTATAAGGAGCCGCAGGCCACCGCCGCCGTCATGACGAACGGCTGGCTGCATACCGGCGATATGGCCGTTTGGGACGCCGAAGGCCGCGTGCAAATCGTCGACCGCAAGAAGGACATTATCATTTCCGGCGGGGAGAACATCTCCTCCATCGAAGTGGAGCGCGCCATCGCCGCGCACGAAGCCGTACTCGAGTGTGCCGTGGTTTCCGCCCCGGATGAACAATGGGGCGAAGTGCCCGCCGCGTTCATTGTCTTTAAGCCCGGCCGAGCGCTCGAGCAGCAGGTACTCTGCGAATTCCTGCAGCAGCGGCTGGCGAAATTCAAAATCCCCCGCCGTTTCCATTTCAGCGAGACGCCGCTGCCCAAAACCGGCACCGGCAAGATCATCAAGCGCCAGTTGCGCGAAACCCTGTGGAGCGAGAAGGAACTGCGCATCCAAGGGTAAATTCGACTCACACTCCAGGAGAGGGTAAACGCAAACATGTGGCAACAGACCTACACCCCGATCGGCAATAGCCTGCCCCTCTCGGCCTTGCTCGCCGCGATTCCCATCTTCACGCTCCTGCTCTTACTGGGCATCTTCCGTAAGCCGGCGTGGATGGCGTCGCTCGCCGGCCTCGCCGCCGCCGTCGCCGTCGCGGGAGGCGTCTACGGCATGCCGGTAGGCCTCATATTCAGCACGGTCACCTTTGGCGCAGCCTTCGGACTCTTCCCCATCGGTTGGATTGTCTTCACTGCGATTCTGCTTTATCGCGTGACGCTGGAAAGCGGCAAGTTCGAAATCCTGAAGGATTCCATTGGACACCTGACCCACGATCCGCGCCTGCAAGCGCTGATGATCGCCTTTGCCTTCGGCGCTTTTATCGAAGGCGCGGCCGGCTTCGGCACTCCGGTGGCCGTGGCCGCGGCGATGCTCACCGGCCTGGGCTTCGAACCGTTCTACGCCGCCGGTATCTGCCTGCTGGCCAATACGGCCCCGGTCGCCTTCGGCTCCATCGCCATTCCCGTGACCACTCTGGCCGTCACCACGGGTTTGCCGCTCGATCGCCTAAGCGCCGGCATCGGCCGCATCTGCGCTCCGGTTTCGCTCTTCATCCCCGCCTACCTGATCCTGGTGATGAGCGGCTGGAAGGGCTTGAAAGGCGTGCTGATGCCCGCGGCGCTCTGCGGCATCGCCTTCGCCGGCACCCAGTTCTACGTCTCCAATTACATCGGCCCGCAGCTCACCGACATTCTCTCTTCGATGGCCGCCATGGGCGCCCTGCTGCTCTGTATGCGCGGCCACAAGCGTCCCGCCAGCAAGCACAACGGCCACCAGGTGCTATTGGCGTGGACCCCTTACCTGCTGCTGGTAGTATTCGTGCTGCTCTGGGCCAAGCCGCTGGCCGAGACCCTCAACAGCTACACATACGCCATTCAATGGCCCGGCCTGCATAACGTGGTGCAGCGCATGCCTCCCGTCATGGCCAAACCCGCGCCGTATGCCGCGATCTACAATTTCACCTGGCTTTCGGCCTCCGGCACGGCTTGCCTCATCGCCGTTTTCCTAAGCGCTCTCATTCTGGGCATCACTCCAAAACAATTCGGCGGCATCCTCAAACACACCTCGAAGCAACTGGCGCTGGCGGAGTTGACTCTGGCCGCGGTGCTCGGCCTGGCCATGCTGATGAACTACTCGGGCTCCACCGGAACCCTGGGGCTGGCCTTCGCGGCGACCGGAACGGCATTCCCCTTCTTCAGCGCCATGCTCGGCTGGCTGGGAGTCTTCCTCACCGGCAGCGATACCTCGGCCAACGCGCTTTTCGGGACCCTGCAAGTGGTCACCGCGGAACGCCTGGGACAGAACCCCGTGCTCATGGCTTCGGCGAATTCAGCCGGCGGCGTGATGGGCAAAATGATTTCGCTCACCAGCATCGCCGTGGCCGCCGCCGCCACCAGCATGAAGCGTGAAGACGAGGCCAAACTCTTCCGCTTCACGCTCAAACACAGCATCTTCCTGGCTTCCATGATCGGCCTGATTACCATGTTCTACGCTTACGTAATGCCCTCTCTGGCGCCGTAAGAACTCGCTATGGGCGATCTCGCAGTGGTCCGCAGGGCCCAGCGGACCAGCCGCTCTGAGACGGTAGGCACTTCCGCGCGTCTATACTGGTAGAAGATGAGGGCAGGCCGACTCTTGATCCCAGTAATGGGCTGTGCGCTATTGGTGTGCTCGTTGTTCGCTCAGCGCCCCTTCCGCGAATTCCCTGCCTGGGAGTATTACAATTTCCCGCTCCCGCCGGACTGGCATGAGCCTGGCGAGTGGGTTTTTGCGCGCCTCATGTACCCCACCACCGGCATCGATCTGGACTGGCAGGCGCGCTACCGCCGCGGCTTCGACTGGCGGGAAGGCAACACCAACTGGACCATCGATTACCCGCGTTCCGACCGGCATCTGGCATCGGCGGTCCGGCGCCTGACACGCATTAATGCCCGCAGCGTGGAGCAACCAATCAACCTCGATATCGACGACGACGTGATGAACTACCCGTGGCTTTATGCCACCGAAGTAGGCCACTGGGAATTGACCGATTCCCAAATCGTCAAATTCCGCGAATACCTGCTGCGCGGCGGCTTTTTCATGTGCGACGATTTCCACGCGGCCAATGAGTGGGAGGTCTTCCTGTTCACCATGCAGAAGGTTTTCCCCAATCGCGCGATTGTCGACATCCCCGATAAGGATCCGATTTTCCACACCGTGTTCGACCTCGACGACCGCTATCAGGTGCCCGGCGCGCAGTACCTCACCAGCGGCCACGTCTACGAGAAGAACGAGCGGGAAGGCAGCCCCGCTCACTGGCGCGGCATCTACGACGATAACGGCCGTCTCATGGTGGCCATCTGCCACAACCTGGACCTGGGCGATTCCTGGGAAAATGCCGACGACCCGCGTTATCCCGAAAAGTTCTCGGCACTCGGCATCCGCATTGGCATCGATTATTTGATTTACGCTATGACGCACTGAGCGTCTCGCTTTCCTTACGCCTCGGATTTCAGAAGCTTCTCTGCCGCCGCGCGCCCCATGCGAATGCAATCGGGAATGCCGATTCCCTGATAGGCGTTGCCCGCCACATGGAGGCCGGGGATCTGCGCAAGCCGAGCCTCGAGCTCGGCTTCCCGAGCGGGATGACCCACGGTGTACTGCGCCATGGAACGCGGCCAGCGGGCAATGCGCGTGAAGCGCACTGGCGCAGTGACTCCGGCAATCTCGCGCAGTTCCTGTGCCACCGCCGCCGTTATAGCCTCGTCGCTCTCGCCTAGCACGGCGGCATCCTCCATACCACCCAGGAAGCAGCGCGCCACGATCTTCCCTGGAGCGACACGATACGAGAACTTCGTCCCCACCCAGGTGCACGCCACCAGACGCTTGCGCTCTTTCTTCGGCACCAGGAAGCCGAAGCCGACCGGCGGAGTTGGGAAATCGGTTGCGTCGAAACCCACTGCCACGGTCATCGAGCTACTGTACGCCACCGCCGCCATGAGTTCGGAGAGGCGCGCATCCACCGGCGCCACGAGGTTGGCGCCGCTGTGCGCCTCGCAGGCGACCACGACGCTGTCCGCTGCCAGCCAATCGCCATTGAGCCGTACGCGGAATCCGGTGGGCGTGCGCTCGACGGTCTCCGCCCTGCCGTTGCGTACGGTGACCTTGCCGCGAATCGATTCTTCCACCGCGGCGGTGAGTTGGCCAAGGCCGCCTTTGAGGGTGCGGAAGAGCGGCGCGGGCGGTCCGGCGGATTTCGGCGCCTGAGCTCTGGATGCCAGCACGCCGCGCGTCAGACTGCCATACCTGGCGGCCAGTTCGACAAAGCGCGGCAGCACGGCGCTGACGCTGAGTTCTCGCGGATCGCCGCCATAGATGCCGCTGAGCAGCGGTTCGGCCAGATAGTCCACTGCCTGCTGGCCGTAGTGTTCGCGCACGAAGTCGGCCACCGATTCGTCGCCCGCCTTCATTTTGGGCGCGCGGAGAAGCTCCAGACCCATGCGGATTTTCGTGGCGGGACTCAGCAGGCTGGTAGTGATCAGGGGCAGAATCTTGGTGGGCACCATCATCATCAGGCCGTCGGGCAGGGGCACGAGTTTGCCGCCTTTGCGGACGAAGGTGACACGCAGATGATCGTTGGAGCCGATGACCTGATCGCGCAGGCCGAGTTCGCCGATCAGGTCCATGGCCGCGGGCTTTACGGAGAGGAAGCTGTCCGGACCGGCTTCGATGGTACAGCCTTCCAACTGCTCGGTTTGAATCACGCCGCCGAGGCGATTGCGCGATTCGATGAGCGTGGGCGACGCACCGCCCTTGGCGAGGTAGTAGGCGGTGGAGAGGCCTGAAATCCCGCCCCCGATGATGATGGTCACTGGGGCCTCCCCGCCAGGGAATGCCGGGTCCACCGGGCACTGGCTAGCATCGCTGCACCACGTCCGCCAGCGCCTGGGTGAAGAGTGCGGAGCCGTTCAGGCTTTCGGGACGCCGCAGGGTGATGCCCCTGGTGGCTGCGTAGTCGCGGAAGTGAATGTCCACATCGTACAGAATCTCGACGTGGTCGCAGACGAAGCCGATGGGCGCGAGAGTTACCGTCTGTACGCCTTCCTCCTGGTAGCGATCGAGCGTGGTCTCCACCGTGGGGCCGAGCCAGTCGCCACCGCTCATGCCCTGGCTTTGGAAGGCGAAATCCCAATCGCGCAGTACCAGGCTGGCCGCCACCGCGGCCGCCGTTTCCCGGCACTCGCGTTGGTAGCGATCGTTCGGCGCGGGCAGACTGTGCGCCGTAAACAGCACCTTGCCGGGCATGGCGCGCAGGCGAGCGGCAAAGGCGGCAATCAACGCGGGTGCGTCGTGATAGCTGGTGGCCCAGGAGAGTTCGATTCCCTCGGCGGCGGCCTGGGCGTGCTTCATGTAGAGGCCGATGCTCATTTCGGAAAACTGGGGCGCCAGGCACACGCAGGCCAACTTTGCGATGCCGGCGGCGCGCACCTCGTCCAAGGCTTCCTTGAGGAAGGGATGCCAGTTTCGCATGCCGAAAAACACGGGCAGGCCGAGCAGCGCGGCGAGCGCTTCCGCCTGCACGCGGGTCCAATGGGTAAGCGGAGAACTGCCGCCGATGGCGGCATAACGGCTGGTGACTTCTTGCAGCACGTGCGCGGAGACGGGCTGGCCGCCGCGCACGCGGGAAAGGTACTGCGGGACGTCCTCTATGCGTTCCGGCGCTCCATGGGCCAGTAGCAGGACGCCGCGCTTCACGGGCGGAATTCCCGGACCATATCGACGACGGCTTTCACGTTCTCCACCGGCGTCTCCGGTAGAATTCCGTGGCCGAGGTTGAAGATGTGTCCGGGGCGTGTGCCGGTGCGTTTGAGCAGTTCGTGCACCTTGGCTTTCAATTCCGGAAGGGGCGCGAAGAGCGCCACGGGGTCGAGGTTGCCCTGAATTGCCGAGCGGTAGCTGATATCCATCCAGGCCTGATCGATGTTGATGCGCCAATCGACGCCCATGACGTCGCCGCCGGCGGCATGCAGTTCGCGGAAGAAGCCGCTGGCTCCGGTGCCGAAGTGGATCACGGGAATGCCGGTGGAGCGGATGCGTTCGATGAGCGCGCGCGAGTAGGGCGCGGCGTAGCGGACATAGTCGTCAGAGCCGAGGGCGCCGACCCAACTGTCGAACACCTGAATGGCGCGCGCGCCGGCGGTCACCTGCGAATGGGCGAAGGGCGCCAGGACGTCGACGATTTTGCCCATGAGGCGGCGCCACAGGGTCTCGTCGGAGTACATGAGCTTCTTGGTGCGCACGAAGTTGCGCGACGCGCCGCCTTCGATCATGTAGCTCGCCATGGTGAACGGCGCACCGACGAAGCCGATGACGGGCACTTTGCCGGCCAGCGCGCGGACCACCTGTTGAATGGCCTCGCCGACATAGCCGAGATCATCCGTATCGGTAGTGGAAAGCGAATCCACATCGTTGGAGGTTCGTACCGGGTTGTGGATGACGGGTCCTTCGCCCTTTTCGTAAGTCAGCTTGAGGCCCATGGGTTCCACGGGCAGCAGCAGATCGGCGAAAATGATCGCCGCGTCCACGTCCAGCACCTCGATGGGCTGCAGTGTGACCGCGGCGGCCAGGTCGGGCCGCTTACAGATCTCGAGAATGCCGTGCCGGTCGCGGATCTGGCGGTACTGTTTCATGTACCGCCCGGCCTGCCGCATGAACCACACCGGACGTACATCCGTGGGCCTCCGCCGGCAGGCATCCAGAAAACGGCTTGTCATTGGAGCCACGCGCATGGCTTATCCATCCTGTCTTCGCAAAAGAACACTTGAAAGTCCTTTGGCCGATGCTTGGCCGCCCATTGACGGCCATTAATGAAATAGGGTTTGGCCCACGCCTCGCTATCGATGGTACGCGGCGCGATGACCGAAACCGAAATACTCCCCTGCGCCGGATATCCGGTCCGCGGGTCCATAATATGGGCGTAAATCTTGCCTTCCGCCCGGAAAAACTTTTCATAGCTGCCGGAAGTCGACATGGAACTGTCCTTCAGCCAAACTTCCGCCCGGGTACGCCGGCTGTCCCACGGGTCTTTAATCGTCACCTGCCAGCCCCGCGGTTCGTCAGGCGGGGCGCCGAGCCCGTAAATACTGCTCCCCGAACCGGCAACCAAGGCGATCCGGACTCCGTTTTTCTTCAACACTTCCACCATGCGGTCGACTGCGTAGCCTTTACCGATGCCGCCCGGGTCCAACTCGACCCCCGGGCGAAGGAACCGCACCGTTTGGGCGGTTTCGTCCAACAAAATATGCCGGTAGCCCACTTTGGTGCGCGCCGCGTCGATTTCGGGCTTATGGGGCAGGTGTCCGGTCCCTTTGTAAAACCCCCAAACCTTCATCAGCGGTCCCACCGTGATGTCGAAGGCCCCGTCGCTATCTCGGCTGTACTGCACACAGGCCGAAAGCACCTGGAATAGCTCGGGCGAAACCTTGACCGGCTTCCCGGAAGCGTCCCGGTTGACCTGGCTCCACTGGCTGCCGGGCAGATAATTCGAAAGCAGCTCGTCGAGCCGCTGGACCTCATCGAAAGCGGCATCGACCGCCGCCTCCATTTGGACCCGGTCGGACCCGTAAACGGCAATGGAATAGGTCGAACCCATGGCATCGGCGCTCTTTTCGAGCCGCAAAAGCTCCTGTTGCCCGAACGCTACCGAAGCCATCAATAAAAACACAACTCGCACAAACTGTTGCAATCACTAACATACAAGGAATGAGCACCTGAAATCAACAATTTAGGGAAAAAAGCGTGCCAGGCCGGCGCTGCCGGATGCGAACCCGGAAGTGGCGGGCCGGAAGCGAGGTGCGCCTATCCGGCCTGGCGCAGGAAATCGGCCGGTGGCGGGGAGCCCGCCGATGCAGGAAGAGTACCTACGAAAGGCTGCCCCCCGGGTTATCCTCAGGCGGCGAGTTTGCCGGCCGGCTTGGGTTCCTTGGGTTCGCTGGGTTCTTCAATTTCGCGGGAAATGCTGCAATCATTGGACTTCTTGGGTTCGAGGTGTAATTTGGCGGTACGCAGGAGAACCAGGTTGTAGAGGGAGCGTTGGAACATCATGTGGAGGCGGGTTTCTTCGCGGCGGAGGTGGGGAAGGTGTTCTTCCTGGAGCAATTTGGCGTAGGCATTGGCGAGGCGCGGCAATTCTTCGCCCTCGGGTTGTTCGGCGGTGGCGCGGTCGAGTAGGTAGTTTTCGATGGCCCAGCCGCGGCGAATGCGCCAGTAGGCGGAACTCATTTCCTCGACCATGCCGAGTTCGACATCGTTGCAGGGGGCAAACGAGGCGACGTGGTTGTGGAAGAGTTCACGGAAGGAATCGATGGACTCATTGGAGAGGACGTTGGATTCGGCGAGCCTACGGCTGCGAACCCCGAAGCGGGAGCGCGCTTTGCCCTCGGGAGTTTTAGGTCCTCGCGATTTGGCGCCGTTGGCACGGGCTGCGAGGATGCGTTTTTCAGAAATCATGTTCACCCAGTCACACGATATCAGGCGAGTGCAAGCGTTTCAGAGTCAAGTTGCTGATTCTACTAAGAGAAAAGATATGAAATGGGATCGCCAAAGCAGACATTTTTGTCTGAGTCCACGGGTGTGAGGGAGTAAGTTGGAGTCAGGAAGATGTGGAAGATTCTGGGGAAGACCGATTCGCGGCGGGAGAGTCGCAAACGAGTGCCCGCCGCGGTAGCGGAACCGGGCATCAGGGAGTGGGCGCAGCGGCAACTGGGGTTCGATCCGGACCCGGTGCAGGAGCGGCTGCTGACCACGAAGAAGCGGCGGGTGGTATTGAACTGCACGCGGCAATGGGGGAAATCGACGGTGACGGCGGCGAAGGCGGTGTATCAGGCAACGCACGAAGCGGAGAGTCTGACGATCGTTGTGAGTCCGAGCGCGCGGCAGACGGGGGAGTTCCTGCGAAAGGCGAGTAAGTTTGTGCGGCGGCTGGGAGCGCCGGTGCGCGGGGATGGCGACAACGAGATGTCGCTGATGCTGCCGAACCGGTCGCGGATTGTGGGGTTGCCGGGGAACGAGGCGACGGTGCGAGGATTTTCGGCAGTCAGCCTGTTGTTAGTGGACGAGGCATCGCGGGTAGACGACGAATTGTACCGGGCGGTGCGTCCGATGCTGATCGTAAGTGGCGGGGCGTTGTGGCTGATGAGCACGCCGTTCGGGAAGCGTGGATTCTTCTATGAGACGTGGACGAACGGCGGGGACGAATGGGAACGAGTGCAGGTAAAGGCGGCGGAATGCTCGCGGATCCGCCCGGAGTTATTGAAGGAGGAGCGGCGGACGATGGGGGACCTTTGGTTCCGGCAGGAGTACGAGTGCGAATTTGTGGATGCGGTGAGCGGCGTGTTCGACCGGGACTTAGTGGAAGGGGCGATCACAAGCGAGGTGAAGCCGCTGGACTTCGATTGAGGCCTATGAGGAGCATATTCTTCACGGGCCTGGATCTGGGGCAGAGACAGGACCCGACGGCGCTGGCGGTAGTTGAGTGGAAGGAGTATGCGGGGGCGTGGGATGCGGCGGCATTTACGCACCGCAGGGAGACGTCGTTGAGCTTGCGGCATCTGGAGCGCATTCCGTTGGGGACGTCGTATCCGGATGTGGTGGAGCGGGTGATTAGCGTGATGCAGTCGCGGACGATGCAGAGTGCGGAGCGGACGCATTTGATTGTGGACGGGACGGGAGTGGGTCCGCCGGTGGTGGATTTACTGCGTTCGCGCGATTTAGGAGGGGCGAAGTTATGGCCGGTGACGATCACGGGCGGCGACAGCGAGAGGTACGCGGACGGGTATTACCGGGTGCCGAAGCGCGATTTGATTGTCGGGCTACAGGTGTTGGTGCAACAGGGCAGATTGCAGATTGCGAGCGGGATGAGGGAAGGGACGGAGCTAGTCAAAGAGATGTCGGAGATGAGGTTGAAGGTGACGGGCGCGGGCAGCGAGAGGTATGGGGCGGACCGGAGCGGAGAGCATGATGACTTAGTGCTGGCGGTGTCGCTGGCGTGCTGGGGCGTGAAGAAGGGCGCGACTCCGGTGAGACGTCCGCAGTGCGCACTGGTTTTCTGAAGGGGAAGAAGATTTTGGGCCGCCGATGAATGCGGATGAACGCGGATAGGGCATTCTAGTGCTTACTTGCGTAAATTAACAACTGTATTTTGAGCTGGCTGCCCTTCACCTCACGCTTCCGCCAACGGAACGGCTTGGCGCGCTCGTTATGTCGCCGGAAGAAAGCTTCAATGGCCTCGCGCAGTTTGATCATTGCTCTTGAAGCTTCCTCCATCAATTTCGGAGTCGAGGGTGGCCGGCGAGGACGCGCCCGAAGCGCCAGAGGAAGGATGGGTTGGTTAGGTTTGTTCCGAGCAAGTCCCAGGGGATCACTCCAGTAACGCTCACAATAACAGGCAAACAATGACGGCGCCTGTATAAACAGAAGTTACATCATGGCATTGCGCCGGTAGGGGCGCAGGAGCTGGTTGAATCTTCCGCTCCCGCAAGTTACGGGCAAGCACAGTAAAGTTCACGGAATTGAGAGAGGACAGAATCATGATACGAGCGCATTGGGTAACTGGTCGTGCATGCTCATGGCGAGCGATTCGGACGTTAGCATTTATTATCTGCCTAACGGTAGTCTGGATGGCGGCGGCGCCCCGCCTCGCCCTGGGCCAATCGGCAGTGTGGCAGCCGCAAGGAGCCAGCACCGGAAACATATACTACAACGGCGGCAACGTCGGTATTGGGACGACTAACCCAAGCAATTTGGCCGCAGATAAACGCAGATGAACGCGGATAAGCAAAAACAGCCTTGTTTTGTGTTATCCGCGTTCATCTGCGTTTATCTGCGGCCATTTCTTCTTCGGCATTGTCGGCATCGGGACGACCACCCCCGGCAGTTACAAACTTGCGGTGGAGGGCAAGATCGGCGCAAGGGAGATCGTCGTCACCAGCGTCCCCTGGTCGGACTACGTCTTCCGGCCCGATTACCGGCTGCGCCCCCTCAGCGAAGTCAGCCATTACATCCAGGCGAATCACCACCTGCCCGGCATCTCCACCGAGGCGGAAGTCAAGGTGAACGGTGTCAGTGTGGGCGACATGCAGGCCAAACTGCTGGCCAAGGTCGAAGAACTCACGCTCTACATGATTGAACACGACAAAGAGAACATTGATCTCCGGGAGCGGATCACCCGGCAGACCAGCCAGAATGAGGAACTTCGCGAGCGATTGGCGCGGCTGGAGAAGGGCGCCGCGGCGGTTTTCACAGCGGCGGTTACCAAGTAAAGGGAGAGCCCCATGCGCGCGTCGCAACTACGAAGAGTCCCAAGTGTCCGAATCCGGCCGGCGCTGTGGTTCTGCGCCTGCAACCTTCTGGCGGCCGCGCTGACGGCTCAATGCACCAATCCAACTCCGGTACTCACCAACCAAACCGTCAGTTCCGGCGTGGCCACGTATTCGGATAACAACGCGCTGACGACGAACGCAATCATTAACGGAAGCGCCAGCATCACGCTGTCCGCTGGACTCTGCATCGAACTGACGACGGGATTTCACGCTACCGCCGGTACCGCGTCAACCACCTTTCACGCCATGATTGGCGCCGCATCGAACGCCCCCTTCGTGACTAGCCTTACACCGGCATCGGGCGCCATCGGAGCCTCCGTCACCATCAGCGGCGCCAATTTCGGCACGAGCCCCGGCGGCGTCACCTTCAACGGTGCTGCCGCCACGGTCTCCGCCGCCAATTGGCACGCCGGCAGCATCACCGTCCAAGTGCCCCAGGCCGCCACCACCGGCAACGTCGTCGTCACGGCCAGCAATGGCACAAGCAACGGAGTGACTTTCACGGTCATTCCCTCCATCACCAGCCTCTCCACCAACTTGAGCTTCGTGAGTTCACCGCTCACCATCAATGGCTCGGCATTCGGTACCGCGCAGGGTACGGTCTCTTTCGGAGCGGTTGCCGCCGCCGTTACCAGTTGGACCAGCACCGCCATTGTGGTGACCGTGCCTTCGCTGCCAGTGGGCAACACCGGCATCGTGGTGACGGCGGCGGGCGTTTCCAGCACTCCGGCGGCCTTCACCGTACTCGATAGCGCGCCGTCCACTGCGCTCGCCGACCCCAGGGACCAGAGCGGGCTCCATCCCAACCCCAAGCTGAAATTCACCTTCATCGACCCTAACGGCGGCCGCGATATCCAATGGGTGCAAATGGCGATTGGCGACACCATGGACCACTCCTGCGTGGTCTTCGTGTGGGTGACACCGGATGTTACCCACTCCGCCATTAACCTGATGAGCGATGCCTACAATGCAGGCAATCCCGACTGGGGCGTACAGAAATACTTCGGGGTGGCCGATTCCTACGGCCCCCTGCACAACTCGCAGTGCCAAATCGATTACGCCACGTCCACGGCGCAAGTCATCGGAAACAACCTGGAAATCAGCCTGGATGTGACATTCTCCTCGTCTTACGCGGGGGTGCACACGATGTATTCCATGGCCCAGGACGTGACCGGGCTATACAGCGGAGCGTACGAATACGCCGGCGCCTGGAGCGTCACCCCGGCGTACCCTCCTACGGTCACCACCACCACCCTCACACCAGGTGTAGTCGGCACGGCGTACTCGCAAACACTGGCCGCCAACGGGGGTAGTGGGCCATACACCTGGTCCGTGGCGTCGGGGTCACTGCCGCCGGGACTGACTTTATCGGCGAGCGGAGTCATCAGCGGGACACCCACCACGCCGGGCGCCTATATGTTCACCGTCAGGGTTACGGGAAGCGATGGCGCGTCCAGCACCCTGCAACTCGGCCTCGATATTCCCGGCCTTGGCGGCTATCGCACCGGCGTCCGGCCCACTGGTGGTTACTGGGGCGCGGCGGGGGAGCAGATCGACCTGTTAAGCGGGAACCTGAATTACACCCTGCCGGTGCTCAAGCCGCGATCCCGCGGCGGATGGAGCGCGGCCTTCCTTTTGAGTTACAACTCGCAGATGTGGCTGCAGAGCGGCGGTGTGACCACGAAATTGTCCCGGGACGTGGGATACGGGTTGGGGTGGACCCTGCAGGCAGGGGCCATTGCACCATTCCCACTGAGCGGCGCCGCGCAATTTTACACGTTCCGTGACGCGACGGGAGCGGAGTACCGGATGTGGCAGCAAAGTGATAATGTCCCCTTTGAGCAAAGTAGAAATGTCCCCTTGA
>JBDTMZ010000118.1:0-161995 GCA_039934035.1 Candidatus Solibacter sp.
GTGGGCCAAATTAGATGATCGAAGTGGGCCAGGCCTGATGATCGAACTCAAATGCGAACCTCGTCAATCGTACCGTCGAAATTGCCAAAAGCGCCTCCAGAATCCACAGCTCCCGTGAAGATCTTCCTGGCTGTACTTTGAGGGCCCGTGGTGTCATTCGAAAAACTGTCCTGGTTGCCATTGATATACAGCCGCCACGTGCTGCCATCGAACGTGCCCGCGACGTGATACCACGTGCCTGGGGATAGCGTGGCCACTGAGGTTGTGACGCCATGTTTAGCGCCATTGTAGGTGCTGAACTCCACCTTGCCAGCTCCGAATTCTCCGACCCCCAACTCCCACTCTGTTTTGGATCCATCGTAACCTTTGGTGAGAATTTCTTTGGCCGATGCGGGAAAGGCCGTCCCGTTGATCCATGCTTCCGCGGTCATGTTGGAGTAATGGGCTCCGGTATTGCCAAGATCGACATAACGAGTGCTGGCGCTGGCAAATAAGGCGCCACCGTCGACCTTTCCAGCTGTGGCGGCGACGCCGTTGATGATGGTTCCATTTCCCAGTCCGCTGGCCGCTGAATCGGCGGCTGACAGAGTGCTCCCATTCGCGAGATGATAGACGCCTTTGTATGAAGCGTCCCAGACTGCCGAAGGCGTGCTTTGGAACGTAGTGAAGGAGCCGCCGTAGTACAGGCCGATGGTGTCGTTGGCGACGTGTGACAGCACGGGGCGCAGGACATGCGCGACAAGGGCGCCGGTAGATGCCGTGTAGGATTCGATTTCCCATTTGAGCGCCGTACCGGTGCCGGAGCAGTCGGGATAGAAGGCGATATCGTGACCGCTGATGTTGTTCACGAGGCCGCCGCTGGCGGTGGACTTAAGGTCGGCGTCGGTGACCATTACGGTGAGCGGGTAATTGGCAAGATCGCTGGGACCGCTGACCATGGACACGGACGTGGTTACCAGCTTGCAGTAGTTGTACCCGTTCGGGAAGGCGAAGGCAGGCAGGGATAGCAGAGCGCAGGCCAGGAGCGGTTTCATCGGCCAATCTCCCGGCCAGCCAGAGAGCGAACGGCCGGAGACAGCGGCCTCCCCAGCGTGGACGCGGGACTGGCGTCCGCGGAATAGCAGGTAACAACCAGCAAGCGGTAGGGTGGCAAAGCGAAATTGTTCTTCATTTTTGGGTCATCCGCCTGGCGCCTCTGGCACCAGTGCATGGGAGGGCTCCGGCGGCATGCGCCACTGGGGTCCCCATGTCCGACGGTCGCACATGAGAGAGCGCGTCCCGGTGACTCCCCAGCCATGGCGATTGAAACTAAAAGAAATAGAGTTCCGATGTTCGCGCAACGAAATGGCAACACTTGGCGCCGGGCTGGCTTTTCTTCAACGACACGGGCGAAGGCGCCCACTTCCTGGGCTGTGCAAGGAAGGTCGAATGAATCGTCCAAAAACGCTGGCGGTCAGTCGCCGCTACTCCACATAGAAAACGTCAGGCTCGGAGTGTCGTTTCTTCAGGTGGAGTCCGGCGCGCCGCAGCCCGTCGAGCAGATCTTTGTCGGGGTTGATGACGGCGAATTCCGCGGGATTGGCGGCGATTCCGGCGATGGAGCCGAGTTTCATGCGCTCGTACTTGTCGAGGTGCAGTGAGACCTCGGAGGAGATGAACTCGTAGCGCTCGCGGTCCTTCGTGTAGAACCACGACGTGAGGAACAGCTGGTGGCTGGATAAGGCAAAGTGGCGCTTGCCTTCCAGTTGCAGCGTGTCCTCGAGAGCGAGCATGTCGCGGGTATTCTGCTGGCTATCTCCGACCGCAGCTACATAGATGTGACCGATGTTGCGGAGAGTCTTAAATTGGTGGGCAGCCCCCATCGCGCCCAGCAGAATAAAGATTGTGAGCGAGAAGGAGAACGATTGCCGAAAGTACCGCCAGTAGAGGCAAGTCACGGCGACCACGATACCCAACACCACGCCCATCATGTAGCGGTGGTAGAAAAAGTTCGTAACCAGGCGCCCCAAGACATAGGCGGCGAAAGGGATGGTGACGAATAACCAGCTGACGCGTTCGCCCGCGGTCATAGCGGGGACGAGGCGCTCGCGAGCGCTGCCGAAGCACGCCCACACAGCGGCAAGTATGACCAGCACGAGGACGATGTGGGGAAAGAACTCGAGGTAGACGTCTTCGAGTTTCGCAATCGATGGCGGCGTCCAGGAGTAGATAACGCCGCCCCGGACCTTGGCGCGTGAACTTGCGATTTGAGGATAGAGTACGCCAAGCGCGGCGATCAATCCGGCAGTCGCGGCAACCACCTTAGGGTGGAAAATGCGGCGCTGCGCCAGCGCCATGATGGCATAGGGCAAAAGACCGAGGAGGAAATAGTAGTGCATCATCTCGCCGGCAAAGAAGACGACACCGAAGGCGGCGGCGGACTTCACATTGTCGGGCGTAAAAATCCAGATCCACAGACTAAACGCCGCCAGCATATAGAAGAGCGCATAGGGCCGCGCCTCGTAGCCGTAATAGACAACGAACGACGTGCTGAGGAAGGCCATGGCGATCAGTCCGCCCAGAGCGTCTGTGAGGCGGCGTACGATATCGAACGTGACCAGGAGTCCAATGCCGAGGGCGAGCACCGACGGAACACGAACACCGAGGGCCGAGTGATTAAAGAGTTGGTCGAAGATGCGGGCGAGCAGGACATAGAGCACCGGCACCTGATCCACTCCATCGGCGAGCGCGTTCCACAGAGTGCGCAGGTCCGGCTGGCGCGAGAGTAGCACGGTGTATATTTCATCGGCCCAGAACAGACGGCGCGAGGAGATGTACAGGCTGGTGGCCACATAAAAGCCCGCCAGCAGAAGAGCCAATGTCCAATACCACTGCGGGCGAAGAAGCTCGGCTGTCAGCGCCTCCCATTTAGATTGTCCTGATTGTGCGGGAGGGGAAGTCATGAGGGGATGGCTTGCGACGGCGCGTTTTTCAATGATACCAGGAGCATGTTGCAGCGACCCGATCTCCACGTGCTTCACGGAGGAAGCTCGTGATGCCGGACTTACATCGCAGGCCGCGCGGTTTTGCGGGTGCAAACCAAACTCGGCGACAGGCGTGCCGAATCGATGCGGTTCCGGCATCACGCAGGGTGCCGCCGCTAACGTGTGCCGCCGCTAACGTGTGCCGCCGCCAACGTTGACAGCGGCGTACCCGTGGGCGATGATGTTTCAGTTGTCCACGGCCCGGTCGCGGCTCTCGGCGTCGTCGTGAACGCAAGGTGAGGGACCGTGTTTTTTGACCTGAAGGGCGTCTTCCCGCCAAGCGAGATATCCAGTGAAACATGATCAAAATTGGTAATCTGTTTCGCGAGCGGACGCTCCCAAAAAGTGAAGCCCTGGCGTCGCGGATCCCCGAAAAATTCCGCTTAGTCGCATGCGTCATGCTCGTCACAGCGCTTAGCGGAGCTATCGCATGGTGGCGCGCCTTCAGTAGCGTCACTGTCTTCGACGATGAGGGGACGCTTATGCTGTCCATCCAGCAGTTCTTCAACGGCGAGATCCTTTACAACAGCGTGCGGTCGGTCTACGGTCCGGTGTACTACTTGTACCAGTGGTTGCCGCACGCAGTTACGGGGGCGCCGGTATCGCACGATGGAGTCCGCCTGATATCTTCCGTGTTCTGGGTGGCCACCGGCCTGGCCCTCTTTCTGCTGGTGTATCGCACCACCGGCTCCCTCACCATCTCCCTTGCAGCGCATTTCATCGGGTTCCGCATTCTAAGGTACATCGGGGCAGAGGTGTCGCATCCGGTGGAAATGTGCACTCTCTTGTTGCTTGGCATCGGCCTCGCGGCCACGCTACGAAGGCCGGCGGCAATGGCATGGTTCGGCGTTCTCGCGGGTGCTGCTGTGCTCACCAAGATTAATTTTGGCTTGCTGGTGGTGGCGTCCCTGGGCATTGTATTCACGCTCGCGCTGCCCCGCGGTGGGCCCCGCCGCGTGCTGTGGCCGGTGGTAGCGGTGGGAGCAATGGCCTTGCCTTTCCTGCTCGTCGCGGGGAACATTTCGCTCCCTTGGGTAGTTCGCCTTGCTTTTCTGATCGCAATCTCTCTGGCGTCGGTATTGCGGGTTGCCGGCGAGGCGGAAGTATTGCCGCTCTCCTGGCGTGATCTTGGCGTCGCGCTGCTCGCCGGCTTGGCCGCCATCAGCGTCATCGCCTCGTTCGTGGTGGTGCATGGAAGCACGGTGAAAGGCATGATCGATAGCTTGATTGTGTGGCCTGCGTCTCATTTTGCCCAAAGCTGGAATCTTCGCATGCCGGTGAGCAGACTGGCGCTGGTCTGGGCCGCGGTAAACCTGCTGCTGGCCTGGCTTGCTTCGCGTGGGCGGTTACCCGATTCGGTAGTCCGTTCGCTCAAACTCGCACTGGCAGCAGCGGTGGTCATTCTCGGCCGCCCTGATCAATGCGTGGACTTGCTGGTGGTAGCTGCCCCAATGCTTTGGCTGGTGACGATTTTGCCGCCAGGCTATCCCCAGCCTCGACAGGATAGTCTGGTGCGTCCAGTGTTCGCGGTGCTGGGTGTGCTGCAGGTCCTCTACGTCTACCCGGTGGCCGGTTCCCAGACGCTGTTCGCAGCCGTCATCATGGTGGCCGTCGCGGCGCTGTGCCTGCGGGACACCCTGCCGTGGCTCGCGGCGCGGACTCCGTTTCCCGTGCGCCGCTGGGCTGCGGTCGCGGTTACGCTCGTGCTTTTCGCGGTGAATGCCAGGACCGCCCTTTTTGCCTATCAACGGTTTCAGTCAATGGAACCACTCGGACTGCCCGGAGCCGTTCGCCTGCGCGTGACCCCTGAGTTGGCCAGTTCGTTACGCCGTGTCAGTGCCGCCTCCCAGGCGTGCTCCATGCTGGTTACCCAACCAGGTATGTTCAGTCTCAATGTTTTCAGCCAAAGGCCTGCTCCCCAGGGCATCAATTCCAACATCTGGATGTTGTTCCTGGACGACGCCGAACAAGCGGCCATAGTCCGCCAGATTCAGGCGGAGCGGTCTCCCTGCGTCGTTTTCAACTCCAGTTTGAATGACTGGTGGGAGGAGCGGCGCCACCTGCCGGACCGGCCGTTGACTCGTTTCCTCCGCGAAGGGTTTCGTGTGCAGTTCGAGACGGGAGACTATCGTTTCATGGTTCCGAAATAGGGCAGCGGAACCTGCGAGCTTTGCTCGCGAGAAGGGTGCCGAACTCGAGGAGGTTGCGGATCGTACATGTTACTGGTTTTAAGATTGACAGCCGCGGAAACCGTGGGCGATCATGTTTCAGTTATCAGCTGCCCGCTCGCAGCTGTCGGCGTCGCCGCGATCGCGATGCCCGGACGATCGTGTTGTACATGACCGGAAAGGCGTCTTCCCCCTTCACGAGAGATATCCAGTGAAACATGATCAAAATTAGTAGCCCGCTTCGCGAGTGGTCGCTCCTAAGCAGTGAAGACTCGGCTGCGCGATTCCCTCGGAAATTCCGCCTGGCCGCATGCCTGCTTTTCGTCACCGTGCTAAGCGCAGCCATCGCATGGTGGCAAGCCTTCAGTACCGTCGCGTTCTTCGACGACGAGGGCACGCTGATGCTGTCCATCCAGAGGTTCTTCGAGGGTCAGATTCTTTACGACAGCGTGCGGTCCGTCTACGGTCCGGTGTACTACCTGTACCAGTGGTTGCCGCACGCCCTTACCGGTGCGCCGGTATCGCATGATGAAGTCCGCCTGATATCCTGCGCGTTCTGGGTAGCCACCAGTCTGGCGCTGTTTCTGCTGGTTTATCGCACCACCGGTTCCTTAACCATCTCCCTGGCAGCGCACTTCATCGGGTTCCGCATTCTGAGGTTCATCGGGACAGAGGTGTCGCATCCGGTAGAAATGTGCGTTCTCCTGATACTGGGCATCGGCCTCGCGGCCACACTGCGGAGACCGGCGGGGATGGCATGGTTCGGCGCTCTCGCCGGTGCGGCGACCCTCACCAAAATTAATTTAGGCGTGTTGGTGGTGGCGTCCCTGGGCATTGTATTTACGCTCGCGTTGCCACGCGGTGGCGTGCGCCGCGTGCTGTGGCCGGCCGTAGCGGTGGGAGCCCTGGCCCTGCCTTTTCTGCTCGTCGCGGGGAACATCTCGCTCACCTGGGTGATCCGCCTTGCCTTTCTGATCGCAATCTCTCTGGCGTCGGTTCTGCTGGTCTCCGGCGAAATGGAAGTATTGTCGCTCTCATGGCGTGATCTTGGCATCGCCCTGCTCGCCGGTGTGTCCTCTATCACCGTCATCGCGTCGTTCGTCCTGGTGCATGGAAGCACGGTGAATGGCACGATCGACAGCTTGATCCTGTGGCCCGCCTCTCATTTTGCCCAGAGCTGGAGCTTTGGCCTGGTGGTGCACCGGTTGGCGCTGGCTTGGTCCCTTGTCAACCTGCTGCTGGCCTGGTTTGCTTCGAGCGGGCGGCTGCCCGATTGGGTGGTCCGTTCGCTCAAACTCGTACTGGCCGCAGCGGTGGTCATTCTGGGCCGCGCTGGTGACTGTTATGACTTGTTGAACGTCGCTGTCCCGATGCTTTGGCTGGTGGCGATGATACTGCCAGGGTCTTCCCAGCCGCGCCGGGATAGCTTAATGCGCCCGCTGTTCGCGGTGCTGGGTGTGCTACAGGTTCTCTACATCTACCCGGTGGCCGGCTCCCAGGTGGAGTTCGCGTCCGTTATCATCGCGGCGATCGCGGCCCTGTGCCTGTCGGACACCCTGCCATGGCTCGCAGCGCGGTCTCCGCTGCCCGTGCGCCGCTGGGCTCCGGTCGCGGTTACGCTCGTGATCTTCGCTGTGAATGGCAGGAGCGCCCTCACTGCCTATCACCGCTTTCAGTCCCTGGAACCACTCGGACTGCCCGGAGCCGCGTACCTGCGCGTGGCCCCTGCGTTGGCCAGTTCGTGGCGCCGGTTGAGCGCTGCCTCGCAGGGATGTTCCATGGTGGTTACCCAACCAGGTATGTTCAGTCTCAATTTTTTCAGCCAAAAGCCGGCACCCCGGGGCATCAATTCCAACGCCTGGATGTTATTCCTGGATGACGCCGAGCAAGCCGCCGTAGTTAGCCAGATTCAGGCGGAGCCCTCTCCCTGTGTGGTATTCAATTCCAGGTTGAACGGCTGGTGGAATGAACAGCGTCATTTGCCGGACCGGCCCCTGACGCGTTTCCTCAGCCAACGGTTCCGTGTGCAGTTCGAGACGGGAGAATACAGCTTCATGGTTCGGAAATAGGGCAGCGCAACCTGCGTGCAGGAAGCGCTGCTCACCTGAATGCAGCGTGGCGCACCCGGCCGAGCACGAAACTAGGTCCAACTCTTCCAGGGCGCCGAGCCGCTGCGCCATAAAGTTTCCAGGTGCTGCTTGTCGCGCATCGTGTCCATAGGCTGCCAGAATCCCGGGTGCCGGTATGCCATCAGTTGGCCGGTGCTGGCCAGGGTCTCCATCGGTTCTTTCTCCCAAACCGTGGCATCGCCATCGATCAAGTCGCAGACCCCCGGTTCCAGCACGAAGAAGCCGCCATTGATCCAGTCCCCGTCCCCCGTTGGTTTCTCCTGGAAGCCACTGACCATGTCGCCGTGGCCGAAGCGCAGCGAACCGAACCGTCCCGGAGGCCGGGTTGCCGTCACCGTTGCCTTGAGTCCGTGAGAGCGATGAAAATCGATCAGGTGCCCGACGTTGACGTCGCACAAACCGTCGCCATACGTCAGGCAAAACGTGCTGTCGTCGAGATACGGCCGGACTCTCTTGAGACGGCCTCCGGTCATGCTTTCGACGCCGGTATCCACCAGCGTAATCGACCAGTCCTCGGTATGCCTGCGGTGCGTCATCGTGGTCTGGTCGCGGAGGTTGAAGGTTACGTCGCGATTGTGAAGGTCGTAATTGGCGAAGTATTCCTTGATGAGGTACCCCCGATAGCCCAGGCAGATGACGAAATCGTTCAGGCCGAATGCCGAGTAGGACTTCATGATGTGCCAGAGAATCGGGCGGTCGCCGATTTCTACCATGGGCTTCGGTTTGACCACCGTTTCCTCGGAAAGTCGCGTACCCAGACCCCCGGCCAGAATCACAACCTTCATGAAGCTATTGTAGCCGCGGCGACCACGGAATCGCACGCGGAATGAGGTCGACTATCAATGTGTCCGCAGGCGTACAGCCCAGCGCCACGGTCAGGGTCGGGCTCACCCCGAAGCGTTTCAGGTTCACGAAATCCCGGAAGCTTCCGGAGTTTTCGTACATGCCGTTCATTCGAACCGCCACCTTTTCTCCGAGAGGTTGGCCGAGGTCCGCAGTGACCCGCTTGTTGCTGTAAGACCCACCCTGCGCCGAGAATTCACGGATGGGCGTGAATCCTGCTTCCTTGGTCACACGGTTGATGACGCCGCCCCCACCGCCGCGGCCGAAGATCATGGCATTGGGTCCCTTCAGCGCTTCCACGCGATCGAGATTGTAGAGGTCGCGGTAATACTGCACGTCGTCGCGCACGCCGTTCACGAAGAAGTCGGCCGACGAGTTATTGCCGCGAATGGTCACCTGGTCGCGATTGTTCTCGCCCTGATGCGAAGTCATTCCGGGCACGTATCGGACTACGTCGGCGATGCTCATCATCAACTGATCCTGGATCTGTTCCCGGGAAACTACCGAGATCGCTTGGGGAATATCCAGCAACAGCGTCAGAGTCCTGGTGCCGCTGCTGACCGCTGCCACCGCATAGTCCGGCGCGGCTTCGATGTTTATGGTTTCGTGCACTCCGGCCACCTGCAGCACAAACTCGCGCAACTCCGCGCCCGTCGCCGGTACCCGCACCGCCAGGCGCGAAACCCTGCGCCGCAATCTCCAGCGTGTAGGCTCCAGGATTCACCTCCAGCACGAATTCGCCATTCGAATCCGACAGCACCACGGCAGGACTCGCCGGTCCCTCCGTGGCCGCCGTAATTTTCGCCCCCGCGATGGGTGAGCGGGCCGGGTCGAGCACTCGGCCTGGCAATCTGCCGTTGTTTGTTTCGGCGATTGCCAGAATCGCCGTAAGTGCGAATAGAAAGAGGTGGCGAGCTACTGCCCGGCCGGGCGTTGACGTCGCGGCCATTGCTGGTGGTACTCCTTGGAAATCCCTGGCCGGCGCGCCTACAATGAAGACGGTTGCCAGCCCTCCGGGTTGTCGATCCGCGGATCCTTACGGTGCTTCGCTAAAAGTCTGCCGCGAGGATCCGCTCAGCCGAGTCAGTTGCCATTCGGTTGCAACTAAATCGATCAAAGCTAATTGAAACCTACTTGCAAATGACTGTCAAGTGAAAACTTGGAATGGACGTGGGGATCCGGCGAACGGCGTGTTACCGGACCTGGACAGTACCGTCGCCGGCAACCTGCACGGTCTGCTCACCTTGATGCTCCCGATCCTGGGGAGCAGATAGCCAATGCATCCGGAGGGTGCCTGTTTCCGGGCTCCACGTGAGCCCCGGCTCGGCCAGTTCGATGTTTTCGCGGCAGCTCGCCAGCTTCCGGTGGAACGTCTGCCGCGCGCGGCCGGGCCCCAGCGCGATTACGCGAAGGAAGGTTTCCTCGCCGGCCTGGCACATGGACATACCCAGAGGCAGAGAGGCGTAGCTATCTGTGAGAATCAGGTAGTGCGCGTCCTTTTCGCCAATGAGTTGCAACTTCGCGGTCCGCGCCTTCCCGGCCACTAAGGGGTCCAGGCTGACGGGCACCGTGTAGCGTTTGCCCTTTGAGGTCCGGATGTCGAGGCGTGTCTTGCCCGAGGCCGTAGCCCACGTCACCGAACCGCCGGAGGGCAACGCCAAGCGCGGTTGGGCCGGCGCTGCCGCCAGACCGCCCGCCAGAAATACCGTCAGAAACCCGCTAACCCAGGATCGCGTCCGCATAGCAGACTCCCGAGTATTTCCAATGCGCGCCGGCGGCGGGAGGTCTCGAGTACAGCCCGCTGTCGCGCTTGTGGAGTTCCGCGGCCGTCTTACCGGTATTTTGGGGATCGGTCATGTCCCAGCCAATGTTTCCCGTAGCGGCGTCGCAGAGAATGCCCGGATTGCGCACCCAGGCTGCATTCGCGGCGTCCCACACGTGGTACGACCCGCCATTCCAGCGGCAAACGGCCTCATACTTCAACTGATCCTGGGTAAATACGCGATTGCTCTGGGAGAGATATTTAGTCGCGACCGCCTGTTTGGCGGCAAACAAGGCCAGCCCGCCATCGATATTCAGTTTCCAGTTCCAAACCTGCTCGTAGGCAGGTGCTGGGGTCGTGAGTTGGCACATCCCGTAGCCGTTGTCGAAGCTCTTCACGGGTTCGCCACCGGAATTGAAGTTCCGGAATTTGGACTCGTGCTGGAGGATTTTATCGAAGCCCTCGGCATTCGGCTTGGTGGCGAGGTAGGCGGCCACTTCCGCGGCACTGGGATTGGTGCCTGAGATCCTGATAGCGATTGACGCGGTCTCAGCCCCCGCCGTTGCGGTCACCGTCAACTCCCCGCCCAGATGGGCGACGGCCACGACCGGATTCCATGAATTTCCGGTGGTCTGCGCGGTACCCGATTTCTTGAACGTGCCCCACTGAATGGTCCATGTCCAGTCGTGCGGGCCGGATGCGTCGGTTTGAAACGCAATGCTGGGCCAGACCGCGGCGGAGGTAATCGTGAACCTGTCGCCGGCGTTCGGAGCTGTGAACTTCACGGGAGTGCCCTCCTGTCTCGACTAGCTGACAGTTCGTCGAGATGATGCCGCATGTGACGGGCGTAATCTTCCGCCACTTCCTGCAACGTCATTATTAGGATAGCTGCCGAGTTTGCATTTGTGGGGCAACATCCCGGCCTGCCCGGCCTTCAAAACGTGCAGAAGATAACGGTTGTAGGGCAGGCTCGTAGTGGAGCCTTGCGAACCACGACGCACCGGCTTATTCGCGAAAGCGGTAGAGATCGGAACTGGCTACGCCGACTCCCATCATCTTCAGGTATGTGAACAACTGATGCTTATGGTTGATGAGGTGTTCCAGATTGCCCAGGATGAGGGTGAGGAGCAACTCGCCATTGTGCGTGAAGACGGTGGGCACCCGGACGCTGAGTTGCGAATCTGAGAGACGGGCGAAGGCCTGATCGAGGGCCTCTTTGTAGATCGCGATCCGGGCGGTAGCTTCGGCGGTTGCACAGGCATGGTTTACGGGGAGACCCTTGAGAGCGGCAAGGCTGGCATCGGGCGCCGCCGCATTCACGGCGGCACAAAATCCGGCGAGGCAATCGAGGAGATGGCCGGTCAGGTTGCCGACCGGCAAGGCGCCGGAGATTGCGGGTGTCCAGTCGACGGACTCTTCGGGAATGAGGGCAATGAGGTGCTGGGTGCGTTCGATCTGCTCGGAAATTTTGGCGTGGAGCGCGATGGTGAGGATTTGATGGGTCATGATGATAGCCTGAGTTCGTGTCCCAGAGTTTCGCAGGGCTGTGCGAGAGTTGCACCCATGTTCGCCTGATCGCGTCGGATCGCGGTGCGATCTTCTACCAATGCGGATTGAGTTTCAGGGACTCGCGGTTCAACAAGTATCCTACCCTGCCCGTTTTGCAGTGTGTAGGGTATGAGCATGAGCGAGATCGACCGGGCGGAGGCTGCCCCACAAACCGCTAGACCAGCTTGGGTGCGGCGCAGAAGCGATCGAACACCTGGGTGAGCAGGCCGGCAATCTCGGGGGCCTCGCGGCGTTCGATGTCGGAGCGGTGGAGCATGTATACGGGCTTGCCGTCCTGAAAGAGCGCCATGGAGGGCGAGGAAGGCGGATAGCTGGACAAGAGCGCGCGCAGGTGGGCTACGGCCGCCTCGTCGCCGCCAGCGAAGACGGTTGCGACCTTGGTGGGGCGGGTTACGTGCTGCAACGCCATGCCGACTGCCGGCCGGGCTTTGCCGGCGGCGCATCCGCAGACGGAGTTGACGATCATGAGGACGGTCCCCGTGTCCGGCCCCAGCATGCGGTCGACATCTTGCGGGGTTCGCGCCTCTTCGACCCCGTACTGGGTGAGATCACGGCGCATCGCCAATAGAAGTTGTTCTGGATAAGGCACACTCGATTCTACCAGCCCGGGGATAAAACTAAATCAGCTATGAAACTCCCGGTTGTGGGGACGTTGCCTTTGTCCGGTGCGGTAAGTGATTCCCTGCCCTCGGGCGATAGGCCGACCCCTCCCCTATGTTTGCGGCTCCGATGGGGCCGCAAACATCTCTTCCAGGTGATGTTCCATATGGACTACGTAGTCGATCGCGAGTTCTCCCAAGGTCATCTGCGGATAGTCCCCGATGCGGCAGATGTGCGGATAGACTTCCTTGGGCATCACCGTCAGGACATGCAGCAAATGGCGATTGTAGAGCAGCCACAGGTTGACCAAATCGGGCCAGGACTCGGTGGCGTACGCTTGGGAGGCGACCCAGAAATCCTGCTCATAACGCTGGCCGTCGTAAGGGTTATTTTGCTGGGCGCGCACGAAGCGCTGATGGTTGTTCGAGGCCGAATCGATCAAGTGGCCGAGCAGTTCTTTCTTCGACCACTGCGCCGGATCGGGTTTGGCGGCGGCTGCGGCTTCTGAGATATCGACGAGGCGCTTCGGGACGGTCTTCAGGTGTTCCTCGAATCGGGAAAGGGCTTCTGTCATTTGAGAATTACCTTGGCGACTCCGGTATTGTTGGCACCGTCGGCGGCGCGAATCACCAGCAGGTGCTCACCGGGAGACAGCGAACTCAGATCGAGAACGAACTTCTCAGACGGGGAATCGATCACCCCATCCGCCGACTCCATCGGAACCCAGGAGTTGGCGTCGAGCGAATATTCACAGCGGCGCAGGGCGCTGGCGCGGTCAGTGGCATCCCACTCCACGTGCGCCGTGGCGCCGGTGCGGCGCACCGTGCCCACCACAATTTGCGGCGGCGTGTTGTCGATCATCACCGGCGCGCTGATCAGGGTGGCTTCGCGCGCCGATGCCGGGGCATTTGCCTCACGGTCGCTCGCAATCACGCGGAAGAAATACTTGCCGTCGGCGAGCACGTCCGCATCGAAAGTAAGGGAGTTATCGCGCGTATTGGGCCGCAGCAGCTTCCACTGCGTCTCGTCCTCGCCGCGGAAATACACGTTGTACACCAACCTGTCACCGTCGGGATCTTCGGCCACCCAGGTGAGGGTGATTTGCTGGGCCGCGGCGCGGGCCAATGTCTGCGTCGGAGTTCCCGCGGAAGTGGCCGGCGTATCGCTGTCCGACACCGTCACGCTGTAAGCCGCGGTGCTGCCCGAGGAGCGCACAGCGGTCTGCGCAATCGCTGCCGCCTGCGTAATGACATTGATGCTCCGCAGCGCGGGCGGCGAGTTCTGTGGAAGGTACGCGAGCGTGACACTGTTCAACGTGGGCGTATTGCCGCCCGACCCGGTCATCTCCACTTTCCACTGGATGTACCGCGCATTCGGGCTGGCGATGCGGCCTCCCGCGGCATCGGCGATCGGATCCGACCACTCGCTCCACGTGCGGTCCGGACGCGCGGAATTGCCGGAGCGGGTTCGAAATTGCATCTTGGTCGCCCGCGGCATATCGGCGCGCCAACTGAGACTGCCCCAACGGGAGGCGGTGCTGGAATCGTGCACCGGAGCTTCGTAGGAACCCGACGGTCCCGCCGTCTCCCCCAGCCGGAAAAGCCTTCCCATATTGCCAGTGGCGGCAATCACCGAATGATCCGACGGCAGCAGCCGCGTGGTCTCGCCTTCGTTCGTCTGCGTGACCAGCGTGACGCGCCGGTCCGGGGCGAGGCCGTAAATTCGCCCATCCTGGTCTGTGGAGAAGAGAATCTGCTTCTCCAGCGCCAGCACGTCGTAAACGTTCTCCTCCTTGGAACTCCATAACGTCTCCACCGTGTTGTCCGGATTGATGCGGTACAGCGCGCTCTTCTCCACACCGGAGACGTCGACAACCGGATTGAAACTGGTGCTGACCTGCGGCGTGCTTGCGGGGGTAGTTACCGGCGCTTGCGACGGCTTGTTGGGATCCGGCGGCTTGACCTCGGAAGCCTGCGCTTCGACCGTAATAGATGTGACCGACGAGGTCACGCCCGTGCCGGAGGTTGCGTTAGACTGGGCAGCTTGTGCAGCACTCTGCGCCCGCTTGGCCGTGGAGCCGCCGAGCGCCGCCGCGTAAACCGTGCCGTCCGGCATGGGTACGATGCTGCGGATTTCCGGGAGATTCGCGTCGTAGAGCACGAACGCTTTGTCCTTGGCCGTGATCCGGTAAAGAATCCCGTTCGGTTCGGTCCCTGCCAGCAAGCGGTTTTGCGCATCCACCGCGAGCCCTGTAATGTGCGTCTGGCCGGTCTCATACCAGAGTTCGCCGCGGCCCGCGGAATTCACCCGAAACACCTTGCCCTGGTCCCCGGTCCCCACGTAAAGCGCGCCATCGCTGCCTATCGCCAGCGACCAGATGTAGCGCGCCTGCGGATTGAAGTACTCAGTGGCCTTGCCGTTCTCAATGCGGTAGACTTTGCCATCCGGCGACGTGCCGGCGAATACGGCGCCGGTGCGGTCCACCGCCAGCGCAAAAATCTCCGGCTCGGGAGCCGTCCAGAGCAGCGCATTCCGGGACGCGCCTTCCACTTTGTAGAGCCGGCCGCGGTGCCCGGTTGCGGCGTACAACACCCCGTTCGAAGCCTGCGCGATCGCCCAGATCACGGGCTGGTCGCTACTGAACAGCGAATCGATCTGCGGAGCCAGCGAAATACGCCCCTCGCGGCTCAGCGAGAGTCCGCTGAAACGGCCGCGGATGAAGTCGGCGTAGGAGTTGAGTTCCCAAGTGGCAGTGCCGCTGGCAGGCGCGTAGGGAACCAGCGTCGCAAACAGGGCCGCGGCGCAGGCGATGGGTCTCATGCGGTGAAGGCGCATCGGAGCGATCATTCCTTTACTTCCACTTGGACAGTTTTCGAACCGGTGACAGACATGTCCCCCAGGTCGAGTTCCATTTCCCCGATCTTCGCGTTGCGCGTGGAAGTCACCCCGGCAGCGATGGAAGGCGAACCGGACAGGACGAGAGAGATGGACGCGGGAGGATCCGGTAAGTCGACCCCTTCCAACTGAAACGCGGGGTCGGCGCGCCAGACCCGAATATAAGCCTTGGTATTGGGGTGCAAGTTATTAACTGTCGAGAGCAATTGGGCCGGCGTGCGTGCCGTGGCACTGAGCACCTGGCGAAAGTCAGCGATGTTCGTGGTCGTGGCATCGGCCACCGTGAAATAGAGTGGGCCGGGTTCCGCGCCGATCGGAACCGGGTAATCGAGGGTGCGGACGGTTTCGGCGCCGTTGTCCCCGGTGAAGATGACGCGCAACTGGAGTTTCTCGCCGGGCCGCGCATCGTGCCGTGAGGTGGTGATGCTGTCGATGGTGAGTTGCTTCTTCTCGTCGTAGGACTCGATGTTGAGCGCGACCTGTTTGAGACGCAGCGAATCGAAACCGCCCTGCATGACGAACGCGACGGGCACCGCGGCCGAAAGCGAGGCGAGCAGTGGAGTGCCGTTGTCTGACGCGTAGACATTGTTGACGCGCAGCGGCGGCGCGTTCTGGAAATCGATCTGGCCCGTGACCCGGATGCTGGAAGCGCCCACCGTTCGCTCCGTGGCATCGATGGCGCTGAAGACGGCCATCTGCAGCAATAAGGGCGAGAGCAGCGTGTCATCGACCATTTGCATTTGATAGCTGTCGATCGCCTTGCCGGCGCGCGAGAGGCTGATGGAGACCGGAACCATCGCGGGCCGCGTCCCGAGTTCGCCGGCAACCGCGGTGTTGCGGTCCTGATAAATCGTGCCCATCCATTCCTTAGCGGTGGAAATCTTGAAGGAGGTGTTGGTGCTGGCGAGCAGGGTGAGCACCTCGGCACGCGCGAACGGGAGCGCGGTGGATCCGATATCGAGGAAGCGATGCCCGAAGGCGTAGACGTGATTGCCGTCGATGTGTGTTACGGTTCCGTCGGCTCCCACCGAAAGATCGCCGGACATCATCTGCACGCTGATCATTGACCCCGGCTTCAGGTCTGCGGGATTGCCCATAGCGGGCAAAACCTTTCCGCCGCTGGTCACACCCTGACGCGGTTCCAGTCCGAGGGTACGCAGTTGGGGTGCGAAGGCTTCGAGGGTGGCGCGGCTGAAACCGCCGAAGGAGAGCGGCGTGGCGATGTCGGTCATGCGGGCCTCGCCGCTCATGGCGGGTTCGGGGCGGGTGAAGCGGCGCGTCAGGTCGCGATCGTTGAGGGCGAGGGGGCGTGAGGCGGGAGCCGAACTTCCTGGGGTGGCTGACGGCGCAGTGGAGTTCCGCAACATAGCTTCGATCGGCCGGATGCCGGCGATGGGATCCTTGGCGTTCGGGAATGCCATGGCGACGGCGCCTACGAGTTTTCCGTCGATATAGACGGGGCTGCCGCTCATGCCCTGCATGACTCCGGTATGTTCGAGTGGCCCGCCGGAAAGGCGCGCGAGGATCAGGGATTCCTTGGGCCCGACATTATCGAGGACGCCCAGAATTTCGACCTGAAAATCATCGATCTTGGAGCCATCAAAGACGGTGCGTCCGATACCGCGCATGCCGGGTTTGACATCTTTGAGGGGCAGGATCGCAGTTTGGGCGCAAAGGGTGGCGGCCATTGCGATGGCCGCCGGAACTACGAGGCGAAGCACTCCTACATTGTACAAGGGGCGAGGTCACAAAAATGGAACCAGAGTTTGACCGGGGAGCAACGGTGCGCTAGGATAGTTTTGCGGGGTGGAGCAGTCTGGTAGCTCGTTGGGCTCATAACCCAAAGGTCGAAGGTTCAAATCCTTCCCCCGCAACCAACTAAATCCAAAGTAGTTATCCTCGGCTTTCCGCTCTTTCGTTCTCGATACCAAGTGCCAAGTATTCCGTAAGCGACTCATTCCAAAGGCAGTAAATTGGTGACAGCTCATTGGGCCTTTGGAAATTACGAAAAGTCCTGGTAAAGCATGTAAATTCAGTAACATAGCTAATAAGACTGCTAGAAATGTCACCAATATTGTCACCAACCTGACTGTGCCCTTGCCGGCGGCTGGATCGAGTCCTCAATCTTGTAGCCAATTGCAGCATAGCCCTTCAACCGGCGTTCGTACATCCTGGCTAGCATCTGGACATAGTTGTCCACATAATCGTAGACCTGCACAAATCGCTTGTTGTCGTGGAGACGATGGAGCCGGCCTACATACTGTTGTAACGTGCCTTTCCAGGAGATCGGCATCGCCAGGAATAGTGTGTCCAGCCGCGCGTCGTCGAATCCTTCTCCGATGTAGCTCCCCGTCGCCAGGATGACTCGCGATTCGTGTTCCGGCACTGCCGCCAATGCTGCGGCTATTTCGCGACGCTGCTTTTTCCCCATTCCTCCCTTCAAGAGGAAGACGTGCTTGGCAACACCCGCAAGCTTGGCGGCGAAATATTGCAGATGCTCTGTCCGGCCGGTCAGGAGCAGCGGGCAGCGTCCAGATCCAATCGCATTGGCGATGTCGTTGGCGATCATCTCGTTGCGGGAGGCATCGTTGACGAGTGCGGCGTAGACGTCCTGAATTGTGCCTTCGGTGAGTTCCGGCGCCATTCGAAATTCTGTGTGGCGTGGCGTCACTTTGTGCTCGAAGGGTGTCGTTTCGGTCATCGTCCGAGCGCTCATGTTGTACCGCACGGGGCCACACTGCATGTAGATGATCGGATGGTGTCCGTCCTTCCGCGTCGGCGTGGCGGTCAAACCAACCACATACTTGGCTTTGACCTGCCTCATCACCTGTTCGAACGTGAAGGCTGAGAGGTGATGGCATTCGTCGACGATCACTTGCCCGTATTCGGCAACGAAGTCCTTTACCTCGTCTTTTCGATACAGGCTTTGGATGACGGCAACGTCCACACATCCTGTGCGGTCCATCTTGCCGCCGCCGATATGCCCGATCGATTTGGCCGGCAGATCCAAGAACATCCGGAGACGCTCCTGCCACTGATCGAGCAACTGCTGTCGATGAACAACGACCAGGGTGTTGACCTTCCGTTTCGCAATCAGCCACGCCGCGACGGCGGTTTTCCCGAACGCCGTCGGAGCGCATAATATGCCTTCGTCATGCTCGGTGATCTTGGAGACGGCTTCCTCTTGGAACGGTCGAAGTTGACCCTGGAACTCGGCCTCAATCGCTGTGCCCGCGTACCGTTCGTCCCGAACTTCGGGCCGGATCTTGTGGGCCTCAAGAAGTGCGAGCGTCTCCGTCAGACATCCTCGTGGCACGGCAACGTGGTGGACAAACTCCGCGCCGCACGCGATCACTCGCGGCTTGTCATAGGTCGATAGTCTCATGGCTTGAGCCTTATAGAACTCCGGGTTCTGAAAGGCTGCCAGCCGAAGCAGCCGATTCAGCATGGCTGGTGGGAGACCTTTACTCTCCACGAAAACAAGATTCGAACGAACGATCTGAACCGTCTTCGGCAGTGGCCCTTCGATTGGCCTTTCCCTCCGTTTGCCAGAGGGCGGCAAAGTCCATGGGTCTTGTGCGCCATCATCATCCGCGATACTCATCCGGACTCCGATCAGGTCGCCTTTGCGCTGAGCGTCCGTGACAATTCCCTCCGCCGACTCGGTCGTCAATCGTTGAATGGTTGAAAGGAATTGCCACTGATCAGCGTACGCGTGGAAGCTGGGGTCAATGAACACACTGTTGTCCGCCTTGCGCGGGGCGAACTGCAAGGGGAGCGCAATCAGATTCCCGAGCCCGCCCTTGGGCATTGTGTCCTGGTTAGGGAAAAAGCGATCGTAGGAATCAAGGCCGACCTGATGCCTGCGCTCCATGGTTCGGGTGAGCAGCACGCATCCAAGTTTTCGCGCGGTGATCGCCGGCAGCGCGCGCTCAAAGAGGATCCAGATGTGGCCGCCCTTCCCGGAGCGAGAACGTTCCAAGACAGCGGGAACGTTCAGCTCGCGGCAGGTCTCAAGAAAGGCCAGGGAATCATATTCCCACGTTTTCTTGTCGAAGTCGGCCGCGAGAAACCAACACGTCTCGTCCGGCAGGAGGGGATAAATGCCGACGGTTTCCTTGCCCAAGAGGTGGCTCTCTATAACGGCGTCAGTTAGGGGAAGGAATCTCCGCGTTTTCTGATCTACCTTCTTGCGATCCTCTGGCCGACTTTTGTTGATGGCTCTCCAGTCCTTTACGACCGCCGGCATATATCCGTGCCGGCCATCCTGATTTTCCCATCGCCTTGCGTAGACATCTTCTCTGCCGCGAAACAGGCTGCGAAACAGCGTGATTCGCTTTCTAGCTCGCTCTTCCTTGTCGACAGGTGCGGACGTCTCGGCGGTTTTTGTTGGAGGCGGGCTCTCTGGAGCCAACTGCGGAATGGGAATGCTGTGAACGGCCAGAAGTCGCCGCAGGCGAGCGTTCTCCTCACGGAGTCGAATATTCTCCTGCTCTGGAGGTTCGAATGGAAGAGATTCAGAGCCGTTCTCGGCCATATCCTTTCACCGGTCTGGTGTTATAACAGCACTTTTTCAGGAAACTCAGCAATTCGCGAGGTCTTGTTGTGGAGCCCGATGGACGTCAGCAAATGCGCGGCTGTGCCGCTGGACAAGCGCGAAACGGTATTACGGCTTCGGCTTAGGCGTCCGGTTCCGCAATTCCGGAAAGAACGACTGGCGCACGGTCGGGAAACTCGGCGACCAGCGACAGGTTCCCGCCCATCGCCTGAACCGTCTTGCGGAGCGTGGATAACAACAGATCGCTGCGCTTTTCAAGGCGCGAAACACTGTCCTGGGTGATTCCGAGAGTCTTGGCCATGCGCACCTGCGTGAGCTTGCGAGCGTGCCGCAGTTCACGCAACGTCATCTCCTCGGCAATCAGTTCGTCCGCGCGGGCCTCCACCTTCTTGCGTTGAGCGGGGCTCAACTTCTTGATCTTGTCATTCACGTTCGTGGACATGGTTATTTCCCTTCCTTCTTCAACCGGGCCAGATGCACATCGAAACGGTCGTCGGCCCTTCGGATTAGCTCGCGGTAGAACCGTTTCTCGCCGCCGCCTGACTTATCACCCGCCACCAGAAGGATCGCCTTCCGCCTCGGATCGAAGGCAAAGGCCACCCTCCACTCGCCGCCGGTCGCACTGAAGCGCAGTTCTTTCATATTGGCGTGCCGAGAGTCGTTCAGCGTATCAACGCGAGGCCGCCCCAATTGCGGCCCGAATTGCTGAAGCAGGCGAGCCAACGCCAGTATCTCCGTCCGCACGTCTACGGGCTGCGCGTCAAACTCCGGCTCAAACTCATCGCTAATTTCGACGACCCAAACCATCCATGCATTAATATGACATGCAGATCATATGATGTCAACTCCATACCGCCCCAGAAAAGCCTGAGCCGAAATTTCCCACCGAAACGTGGCACTATTACTTCGAAGCCGCTTCTTCCGCCAACCGCCGCACGGTTCGAGACGAATGTGCTGCTGTCTCGTTCGTGCCTCATTTAGCTGATGGAATTTGGAAAATGCTGATTCAGCGAGGTGTTGCAGATTCAGGAATTCGCGACAGAAGCGCGCAAGTGATTTAGATCCAATAAACGGATAGATTCCCAAGCTGGATGTCGCAGGCGGGAAATCGGTCAGCTCGCGGGTCCTGCAAGAACTGTTACGTGTGACAATTCCGTTGTACAAATAGGGGCATTTTTGCACAAATCTATTGGAAGCATTGCAATGAAGTCAATCAGTTCCAATGCTGTCAATACCGTGCTCTGATCCGAATCCTACCTGAGGAGCCAAACTTTTGAATGACTTACCCAATCCCGCGAAGGTCTAGTTCACCGGGCCCACTGTGGGGACTTTTGTGGGGACGCCATTTGAATTTCCACGACCCCGCCGGGGACCCTAACTCATCAGGACGGTGAAAAGTGCTGCTTGTTCCTGTTACCATGCTGTCAGAATGGCTAAACTGATCGGTTCTCCGACCCCGATTGCCACCGTCGGAACCATGCCTAAGCGCAGCGACGAATACGTGGGTCTCATCAACACTGGGGACTCGAAGGTTTCGATTACTCTTATGCACTCTCCGCCGGGGTGGGAGGGAATTGGTCGGATCGCTAAGTTTCACGAATACAAGGTAGTTTCCAAAGGCTTGCTCCGCGTGGTGACTCCCGAAGCCAAGATCGACGTCGAGGCGGGGCAGGCCGTGCATGTAGAACCTGGCGAATGGGTGCGCTACTCGACACCGTCAGCGGACGGCGCCGATTACGTGACGGTTTGTACGCCGTCTTATTCACGCGCCGACGTGGAGCGAGACGAGTAGAAATGGGTGCGCGGCTTCAATTGTGGGGAGTTCTGCGGGGACCGCCGATTTTTCTTCCGCCGGTTTCGGGTCCGCCTTTCTCGCCACGATTGGTTCGAGTGCCGTTCGCTTCGCTTCCATGCGGATATGGGAGTAGTGCACATCTGCATTGAAACGTGTCCGGCAATATCCCGGATGGTTTCGTCACCCACGCCGCTTTCGGCAAGGTCGGTAATCATGGTGTGCAGGTTATCGTGCCACCGCCCCGTCACTTTCGCCTTCTTCTTCGCGTTGTTCCATGAAGTCTTGAGCGTAACCATTGGCTTCGTCGGATCAAGCGGCCTCTTCTGCCCGGTTGCGGGTGTACCTATCCGCGCCGGGAAGACGTACCATTCCGGCTTGATGGTATGGTATGGAATCGCTTGGTGTACGAGTACTCTGCCATCGCTTCCAGCAAATCGGAGCTCAGGGGAATAGTCCGGCCTTCGCCCGCTTCGGTCTTGCTGTCCCCCACGGTTAGATACGCTTTGAACAGGTCCATTCGGCCCCACTGAAGGCCCCGAATCTCCGCAGTGTTCTAACTAAACACCGAGCCCAGTTAACTCAGTTACTCGCGGCCGTTCGGCGGTTTCCCCCATCGTACCTCCGCCGCTTTCATGGCCCGGGCTGTTGACCGCTCCTCAGGCGTCATGTTCCCGCTGGACCGCGCGCCCCGTTCTGCCCACGTGAAGTCCTGTGTTGCTCCCTTGCTGCAGCGACCGGTGAATGCGATACCGTTGCGTCCCTATTTGCGGCGATCAGTTGCACCAGCCCTCAGCCCTTCTGAATGAGCCATGGTCGCGACGGATGAGTAGCAGTGCGGTGATCGCGCCAGCGACCAACACCAAGCTTCCGGGCTCCGGCATTACGAACGCGTAATTGGCACCCGAGCCTGTGCTGACCGCAAAATCGCTCAGCAGCATGCCGTTGGAATCGAGAACTTTCACGGCATCGATTTCAGATGTGCGTTTGTCATTGCTAGCTCGCCGGCTGCGGTGGCGGGGCTCGGAACAGAGGCCAGACCCAGGAGTAAGGTCAAGCTCAAACCCGAGCGCCTACCGTAGCGAGTGAAGGACATGCCAACCGCAAATTATCATCGTTCCGCGTTGAGACACAATCCTATTCTCAAGACCGGGGCCGGGCTAGGCGGACAAGATGGCGCGAGCCTCGGTCAACTCGGGCAGACTCTGCCCTTTCTGAAACCAGGCCTCCAGCGGCATGAGCAGTTCGTGCGCATCCTGGCGGCGGCCCTGCGCCAACTGCAGGCGGGCCAGGGAAAGCGCCGCGCGCAGCTCCAAAGTCTTGGCCTGCTGCGCTTGCGCGCGTTCGATCGCCTTGCGGAGGCTGGTCTCACCCACGGCGTCTCCCCGCGAGGCCAGGATTTCTCCATGCAGCCGGTAAAGTTCGGGTTCGAAGACCAGCTCCCCGAATTCATCGCAGTGACGCATGCCGCGTGACAACGCCGCTAACGCATCGTCCACCAACCCGGCGCGCACACACACCTCGGCCATCATGCACGAGAACAGCGGAGTGAGCAGCCCCGAACCGGTAAGGTGGTGTATGGAGAGGCCGCCCTTCATCTCGGCCATGCCGGCTTCCAAATTGCCGGCGAGAGCGATGGCGTAGCCATGGTACACCGCCCCGATGGCGCTCCAGAGCAGGAACCCCTGATCGGAAGCGATCTCGCTGAGACGCGTGGAAACGGCGAGCAACTGGTCCAACTCACGACGCGCCACCAGCAGGGTGCACTGGCAGCCGAGCCCGTAAGCGGTGCAGCTGGGTAGATTGAGGTCTTCGATCATCTGCCAGGCATCCGTGCCCTGTTTTGCAGCCTCTTCCGGAAAACCCATGAACCAGTGGCTCATGGCGCGGAAGTTGGCGCACGCAAAGGAAGGCGGCGAATGGTAGAGGGCGGCAACGATCCGCTCGGCTTCCAACGAATAGTTCGCCAAAGCCTTAACGGCAATGTCGCACGTGGCCGGGAAATCCGCCATAAAATAGCGCCCCAGCAACACCGGAGTCAGCGCCCCGGCGTCCAGATCGGGGATGCCGGCGGCCATGCCGCTGTGCATCACTTCGTCTACGGCGCGCAGCGCCTGCCGGGGATTGCCTCGCATTAGATAAAGCGTGGAAAGCCCCATCATGGACCGGACGTACCCGCCAGCGTTGCCCAGTTGGCGGCAAAGCTCTCCGGCGCGGATGCAGGCAGATTCCACCTCCGGCGCGCCCCAGCCCATGGCGACGGTGAGGGCTCCGGACAGCGCCTCCTGTGCGTTCATTTCCGCTTGAAGCCGATCCGAATCGTCCTCCGGCAAGGTCTTGCACAGGAGGATGGCTTTTTGCAGGTAGGCCACACATTCGCGCACGGCCGAAGACTGCTGCGCGCGCAGCCCTGCCTTCACCCATCCGGCGATGGCTTCGGCGATTCGTCCCGCGCCTTCGAAGTGGCGCGCCAGCAGCTCGGGGCGCGTCTCCGCCATTTCCGGGAAACGGTGCACCAGAACCTCCGCGATCTTCCCGTGAAACTCCTGCCGCGTCTTGCGCAGCAGTGATTCGTACGCCGCGTCCTGAATCAGGGCGTGTTTAAACGTGTAGGTGGACGCGGGATGCGTGCCAGTCTCCGCAACCAGGTCCAGGTCCACCAGATGCTTTAGCGCCTGAGTGAGTTCCGCGGTGGATTTGCCGAGGACCGTTTGCAGCAGTTCGAAGCTGGATTCGCGCCCGATGGTGGCGGCCAATTGCGCCACTGCCCGATCGCTGCCCAGGCGATCGATGCGCCCCATCAACGAATCCTGCACCGTCGCCGGAATCAGTCCGGCGGGTAGCGGTCCGGTCAGTTCGAAGCGATCCTCCAGTTCGCGCAGAATGCCCGATTCCATAATGCTGCGTGTGACCGCTTCCACAAACAGCGGGATACCTCCGGTTCGGGCGACCAGTTCCTCCACCAGCGCCGGCGGCAGCGGCTTAGATCCGGCCACGCCCGCCACCAGAGTGCGAGTATCGGCCGGCGCAAGTTTTTCCACCCGGATCTGGCGAAACCACGGTTGGCTCCAGCCGACTGAGAATTCCGGCCGTGCCGTGGCGATGACCAGGACAGGAAGTTCGGACTGTGTAGCCAAAATTAATCCCAGCAGATCCAGCGTGGACGGATCGGCCCAGTGCAGATCTTCTATCAGCAGCAGCACGGGCGAGCCGCCTACGGCATGGAGCAACAGGGCGGCCAGGATTTCAATGGTTCGCTGCCGTCGCCTGGCGGGCGGAATCCCCGGATCGCCGTAGCGTCCCAGGGTGGCAACGGACAGCACCTCGGCCAGCAGAACGGTTGCCTCTTCCACCGGTACGCCGCGTCCCGCCGCGAACAGTTCCACCAGTTCGAGTTTTGCCGCCGGTGCCGCTTCCTCATCCGTGCCGATGCGGCGGGCAAGCATCTCCACTACCGGGTTCAACGGATTGTTCATCTGGTACGGCGAACACTCCGCTTCGAACAGTTCGTAGAGCCGCTTGCCCGCGATTTCCCGCGCGGCGGCAAGCAGCCGCGATTTGCCGATGCCTGCTTCGCCGGTCAGTAGCAGCGTCTGCCCGCGCCCATCGACCGCTGCCTGCCATGCGGTGCGGATCAGGTCCGCTTCCCGCTCCCGCCCCACAAAGCGGGTGAGGCCGTGGACAGACGTGCGCGCTTCGAACCGGGTGGTGGCCGTGCTCATGCCGAGCACGCGGAAAATCTGCATCGGCCGCGAGAGGCCCTTGAGCGTACGCGACCCCTGATTTTCGAGCGCGAACTGACCGCCCAGCAGCGCGCGGGTGGCGTGGCTGATGACCATGCTATCCGGCTGCGCTTCCGATTGCAGGCGCGCGGCGATGTTCGGAGCTTCGCCCAACGCCAGTTGCTCGCGCCGGAAGCCCGCGCCCACGTCGCCCACCACCACCAGCCCGGTATGGATGCCGATGCGAATCTGTGGCCGGATGCCATTCAGCGCGATGCTGTTGACCCCGCGCAGCAGGTCCAGCCCGGAGCGGACCGCGCGTTGCGCGTCATCTTCATGGGCGGCGGGATAGCCGAAATACGCGAGCACGCCGTCGCCAAGATACTGGGCGATGTGCCCGCCGTAATACTCCACCACTTTGGCGCAGAGCGTCTGGTATCGGGCGTAGAGATCGTGCAGGTCTTCCGGGTCCAGCTGTTCGGAGAGCGAGGTGGAGCCGACGATATCGGCGAAGAAGACCGTGAGCTGGCGGCGTTCAGCGATGGGGACGACGGCCTGCAGGGAGCGGCCGCAGTCGCCGCAAGTGGCGGCGTCGCGTGCATTCCGGAAGTCGCATTCCGGGCAGGGAATGCCCATCGGAGAGCCGCACTCCGAACAAAACTTCACCCTCGTCGAATTATCGGTACCGCAATTGGAACAGAGCATCGGTCAAGCCCGACCAGGGGATTTACCTGATAGGACAGTACCGAATGTTATCACGACCGCTCGAAAATCAGAATGCTAAACGCAGGGCGAGGCTGACCTGCCGCGCCGGATACGCATTCGTGTAAGCCAGGGGCGTACCCACGTCGGCCAGAGATTTCGGGGCAAAACCGCTCACCCGGTAGGGACCGCGCGCCAGCGTGCCGCCGCCCGGCAGCGGGTAGTTCGGATCGGCCGGGAAGTTGGTATTCACCGAGGCGAAATTGGTCCGGTTGAGCAGGTTCTGCGCCTGTGCGATGAGCTCCAGTCGAACCCTCCCATCCCCTTCGATGATGGGCTTCGAGACCCGCATGTCCCAACTGACGAATGCCGGCCCGGTGCTGGTATTGCGTCCTGCATACCAGGGCCGGGCTGTGGCGCTGTGGCCGATGGTACCGTTGGCCAGTCCCGGAACCAGTAACGTGAAAGGCACGCCGCTGCGGGCGTAGAGAATCGGTGAGACCGTCCAACTGGAGATCAGCCGGTCCATCGCTCCGCGTCCTGCGCGGCCCGGAGAGGTATACACCGCGCTGGCCACGAAATTATGCGTGATGTTGAAATTGGAAAGCCCGCGCTCGAGTTGGGCCATGCCGGGGCGGAACGGCGTGCTCAGTGCGCTGAAGTCGCTGGTATTATCGATCGCCCTGCTGAAGGCGTAGTTGGCCTGAAACTGCAGGCGTCGATTCCAACGGCGGGTCAGGGAAGCGGTGCCGCCGTGATAAGTGCCGGACCCGGTGGAAGACAGGGCGTTGTTCTGGAAGATGGAGGAGTTCGGTTCACCGGCGGTGAGCCCGGGGCGCGGCAAATAAAGAGGCCCGGCGAACAGATCCACCGGTGCGGACTGGCTGCGAACGTAGTTGATCTCGTCGGACTGCTGCAGGTGCACGCTGCGATAAAACAGATACGCCAGTTCCAGCGACAGATTGCGAGTGACTTCGCGCGCGACGCTCACGCTCGACTGAATCGTGTACGCCGGCTTGAAATTGCTGCCCAGGGTGTAGACGATATTGCCGAAGGTGTCCGGGCCGGGAGGACCCAGCACCACACCCAGCGATTTCAGTTGCGCCGCCGAAAGCCGCGGGGCAGGATTGGAAGGGGTAGCCATGCTGGACGCCAGGGCCCAGGCCGCGAAGATCGACGGGAACGGCGGGGACGGCAGACCGGCGACCAGCGCCGTCTGGTTGATGTACTTGCCGCTGGTGCCGACCAGGTTGGTATACAGCGGCACCATGATGACGGTGGGGGCGACGTACAGTCCTCCGCCGGCGCGGATCACTGTCCTCTGATTGCCGCCCGGATCCCAGGCGATACCGATTCGGGGAGAGATGCGGTTGCTGGCGGGCACCGGATCGGCATCGTGATACGTATCGAAGCGGGCGCCGTAGTTGACGGTGAGGTGCGGCGAGACTTTCCAGGAGTCCTGCGCGAACAGGCCGAGTTCCTGCGACCATGCCTTCCACTCGGGATTCCCGTTGGGATCCGCCTGGAGCAGCACCGTGGGTGCGCCCGCCAGGTAGGACTGAACCGATGTGAGATTCGTGGATGCGGGTCCGGTCGCGGGGTATCCCTGGCTGAGGTTGAAACCGGCCAGCGCGCCGGCCACGGCGGTCCCGGCGCTGGCAGCCACCAGATTGAATATCGATACCGCGCCGTCAGTGAACTGCCACTGGCCCCCGAACCAGACCTCCTGCCGTGCCTGATAGTGGGCGGGACGCCAGGAGCCGCCGAATTTCAAACTATGGCTGCCTCTGATGAGGGAGAGATTGTCATCGAACTGAAAGCGTCGCCACGTTGCGTCATCGGGGAACGTGAACGGGCTGCCGAGTTGGACCTGACCGCCGAGATCGATCTCCGCGCCGTTGGGGGTGGGCGCGTGAATGGAGATTAGGTCGGAGGGGACCACCTGGGCGCGCAGCGTATTCGCGATGCGCGCGCCGCTAGTGCGCGTCCACGATCCGGTGAGGGTGTAATCGTGGGCTTTGACGAAACCAGAGAAAGGCGGCTGCGGCTTCACGTCGTAGGTCTCGTGCATGACCGAGACGCGCAGGGAGAAGGCGTCGCGCGAATCCGGAACGTAGTCCAGCCGCGAGACCCAGTTCGCGAAGCGTCCACGCGGGGTATTGAAGCCAGGCACCCCGATGGCGCCCGAGCCCGCCGGGCCGGCGACGATTCCGTTGAAGGTGCCGTCGTTGGAGGTGACCAGCGATTTCAAGATCGGGTTGGCCAGCGGATCGCCGAAGAATGGTGATCCCAGCAGGCCCGCGCCCAGCGCTCCCAACGCGCCGTCGGATCCGGCCAACTGCGTCAGGTAGCAGAGTTGCGTGACTTGCTGCTGCGGTGTGTTCTGCTGCGGACACGACCCGCCGTTGTACCCGTTCGATTGTTTGGAAATGCCCTGGAACTGCGGCTGCGACGCGCGATCCTGCGTGGTGGAGGAGTCCAGCCGCTGAAATTCCGGCGCTGTGAAAAAGAACAATTTGTTCTTGCGAATCGCTCCGCCCAAAGTGCCCCCGGCGACCAGTGTCTGTTCGAACGGATCGTTATCCGCCGAGGCGATCCGGTTGAAGTAGTTGCGCGCCGACGTGGCCCGGTGGCGAAAGTAGGCGGACACTCCGCCGTGCCAATCGTTGGCCCCGGAGCGCGTAACCATATTGATCGCAGTTCCGATCGTAAAGCCGAACTCCGCGCCGAAACTGCTGCGGTTGACTTGAAACTCCTGGATCGAATCGACGGGAACGTGCAGGACGCGAAGCGCGCCGGAACCGTAATCATTCTCGCCGCCATCGATAGTCACCAGGTTGCTGCGTCCGTTGCTGGCGCCAATCGAAAAGCCGGACGACAAATACCCGGTGCCGACTCCCGGGTTCTGCAGCGCCGGCGCAAAGGCGTTGTTCACGCCGGGAAGCGTGTAGATCGATTGCACGAAGTTGCGCGTGACGTTAGGCAGGTTTTCGACCTGCGCCCGATCGATAATATTCGATTGCTGCGTCTGCTCCGGCTGTACCACCGGGATATCGGCCGTAACTTCGAGGACGGTGGTTTCGTTGCCAAGCGACAGGCGGACATCGTAAACGGCGGTCTCGCCGACACTGAGGATGACGCCATTCGCCAAACTTCTCGAAAAGCCGGGAGCGCTGACTTCCACGCGGTACGACCCCGGCTGCAACGAGAGGAGTTGATATCCCTCCGCCGTGGAAACACTGCTGCGCAGTGTCCCCGTATCCTGGTTCGACGCCTGGACACGGGCGCCCGGAATCACTTTGCCGCTTGGATCGATTACGGTGCCCTTCAAAATAGCGGTCGCGTAATCCACTTGTCCAAAACCAAGCGTAGCGTTCATGCACCATGTTCCGAGCAACAGGGCGAACGACTTTCGAATCGTCATTTATATTACTGTCCTCGCGATGGGAAAGAGTGTAACACCGTCTCCGACGGAAGACGAGCAAGCCTTCAGCTCTGGCCCCCGGCCAAAAGCGGTGAATAGGGAAAACTCAGCCACCACGGGGCGTGCAGCTCGAAGGATCCTAGCGGCGCCTCATCGATACCCGGGTTCCATCCGGATTCGGGATAGGAGCCACGATCGAACCCGGCAGCGTAAGGCACCTCGACGTCCAGGCGAGTCCGCAACGGCCGCACACGCGCGACATCCCACTTTCGCGGAAAATCGCTGAGCGCAAAGAACGGGCCCTCGCCCGCAGGCAGCAGTGAAACCAGCGCCTGCGAGAGCATGCCGCGCATGGTAGCGAAGCCGGCGTAGCTGTCGGGGCGGCGAAAATCTCCGGTGCTCTCGGACGGCCAGGCGAGCGATGCGATTCTCGAGCCCTGCTGCGCATTGACGGTGTACCGGTCGGCTGTGACCTCGATCCGTGTCATGTGTTTGATGAAGCCGAAGAAAGTGAACCCGCCGAGAACGACGAACGAATGATCGAGATATAACCGCGGCATGTAGTACAGCGGTCCGGTCGAACCCGATGACTGCCAGCCCGGCACGATGCGAGTGAAGGGAATCCCGAAAGTCTGCTCATGGTATTCCAGGTCCGGCATCGGGTTGGGAATGGAAACGTTGCACTGGGAAAAGCAGTGAAACTGAATCACCACGGGGTGGGTGCCGGGCGGCGTGACGTCCTGCGCAAGCAATTCCAGGCCTCGCGCCAGGAAGCCACGGACCTGTTGCACCGGCAGCGTGAGCGTGACCGCACGGGTCACGCCATAACCTCGATATCCTGCCAGATAAGGCGCCGCCATTTTCTCTCGCCAATTATCGGGAGAGACTAAGGCATCCGTCAAGTTAAACTGCTCCCTTGTTGCAGATGTCCGCTATGTGCTACCTGCTTCGGTAGTACCGGCAATCTTGTTGCCGGCACAGCCGGGCAACGCCCCGGTCCGCACTTCTTCTCACAAATTTGCATGAACCGGCGCCTCACTCAAGGTAAGATGACCCGGGAGGAATGCGTGCGGGTCTTCGTACTCGGAGCGACGGGCCACATTGGACAGGCCATAGTGCGGCACTGGCTGGTGCAGGGCCACGCCGTGACCGCCGCCACACGACAGCATGCGCCGGAAGCCTTGCGCGGCCTGCCGGTCGCGGTTGCACCCATCGACGGCGACCTGCGCAATCTAACCGAACTTCTTTCCTGTCACGACCTGCTGCTGGACGCCGCTGCTCCCAGACCCATGGGAAGCTGCCCACCCGGATCCACCGAATGGCGTTGCATCGTGACCGCCGCGGTAGAGCGCATGGATCGAGTCTTGGATGCGGCGCGCGTCCACAATCTGCCGCTCGGCTTCATCAGTTCTTTCACCACACTGGCGAGGCCGCAGTCTCCGGCCGCAGCGCGCGAAGCCGCCTGGCGCCGCGCAACCTATCCTTACTTCGAAGCCAAGCAGGCCATGGAGCAGCGCGTGCTCGACGCGGCGCGAAGCGGCATGCCGGTCGCGATCCTCAATCCCGCCGCCTGCCTGGGCCCCTGGAACTACCGGCCCGCCGACTCCAGCATCGTCCCCATGGTGATGTCTAGCCGCGTGCCGTTCGTCATGAACCTGACCAGCAGCCTGATCGACGTGCGCGACGTGGCCGCGGCAATGGAACTAGCGCTCGCGCACCAGTGCTTCGGCCGTCCGGTCGGACTCGCCGGACACAATCTGACGCATGCCGAACTGGCCGCGCGCATCGCCGCCGCGGCAGGCATGCCGTCGCCAGTCACGCTGGGCGTAGACCCGATGGTCGCCTCCGCAACCTCCTGGTGGGTGGAACGAACCTCCAGCCTGATCGGAAGGCGCATCCCCGACGAATGGCTGGTCGTCCCGATCATCGGCGACAACTTGGCCATGACGCCTTCCGCGGAACAACTCGCGCTCGGAGTCCGGATCCGGCCGCTGGAAGAGACGCTGTGCGATTCCGTCGCGTTCCACCGGGCGCGTACTTAATCGACGGCGAGTTCCGAACCGGAATCGTCGGTCGTGACCGGCGTATCTGGAGACACGCAGTCGTCGCCGGCCGTTCCACCCAGTTCCACTGCCACGATGTTGCGGCCGAAATACCAATCGGCATCCCAGGAAAGAGATAGGGGAAGATACCTGTCGGCATCAGCGCCCAGAACGTCCCGGGGAACGCAGAAGTCGGGCTTTTGGTAAGCGCGAGACAGCTTGTTGAGCAGGGCGTTTATCTGTACCCCGCAGTAACGGCGCGCCAGGTCCAGCACGTAATCCAGATCGTCCACACGAATAACGGTGTGTTTAGTGAGTAAGATCTCGAGCAATTCCCCGAACCGGCTGTGATCGGCCAGAACACGGGAATCCAGATTGTTGCGCTCCGAGGGTTCTCCCACAATCTTCAACCCGTTGATGGTTTTCAGCGCTTCGCGCAGATTGTCCACCGCTTCCTGAGGATACTTAGCGGGATCGGCGCCATGGAGTTCCCAACTGGAGAGTGCCTCGTAATTCTCCTCCATATAATTTCGGTAGTACTGAAAGATCTGGGCAGACAAAATGATTTGCCCCATAATGGCGCTCCAGCCTGCCCCCAGTTGAGTGCGCACGTTCACGGCGGACCCCGGGTCAAGATCGGCTATGGGAGTGGCCACGGCTCCCGGGCGCTGCGCCAAAGCGAAGTTGACCTGACGGCAAAGTTTCGCCATAGCTTCACCGTTGGTCAACCCGCCAAGCGGAAGTTTGGCGAACATGTCTATCAGTTCCTGGCGTCCCCGCCGCCAGCGGGCAGTTTGGCTGGTATTGCCCCATTCGCGGGACAGTACCGCATCGATGACCATTTGCGGATCGACGTGCCGTAACGCAGTTCGCGCCTGCTGCTTGGTGATCGGCGGTTCGTCGTCGGAGAGCCTTTGCTGGTCGGTCTTCCTGAGACGCTCGCGAGCCTGGTACATGACCGCCGTCATGCGGCAGGGATCGATCTGATCCTGCAATGCTTCGGCTTTGCGGTCCACGCTGATCGGCGGAGCGCCCTCGGCATCGCTCAACAGGGTATCGAAAGCCACCGGGTAGATCGTCCAATTCTCGAGCCCGGTCCGGTCGGCGACGCGGTCGGCCAGCGGCTCGTCGATGGTGCCGTGAATATAGAACGGCCGCACCGCCTGCGCCAGGTAAACGATGCCGGTTTCGTGCTGCTCGGACGGCGTCACCGCGACCAGACCCAGGGTCTCGACAATCTGAAGGCTCGGGTAGTCGTGGATCTGAACCGTCAGCGGCTGCTCGATCTCGCGCACGTCCAGCACTTCCTTGAGCACACGCTTAACGCGCGTGATCGCCTGGTGGCACGCCTTGTCCGGGTCGGTCACATCCCGGAACTGCTTCATGGTGTACATCGAAAACGGCGTGCGGTTACCGAGGAGTTCCAAGGCCAGCGCGCGCGCCACCTTGCAGCAACCTGGGTATCTGGCCTTGATGGATTTCTTGCTGCCCTGTTCCAGCCGCAACTGCTCGGCCTGCTGATACGGCACGTCGGGCGAATTCACTTCTCCCATCCCGGAGTCATCCGCGTGTTCGATAATCTCAATCAGCTTTTGAGTCACGGCCTTCTGATCCGCGCCCACCGCCGGCCACACCTCCGCTTCCATTCGCAACACGGTTTGGTTAGCCTCGATATTGGCCTGACCCTCCTTGAGCCAGACGCTCTCCGGACGCACGAAGCCTGCCGTCAAGGCTTGTATGCCCTGCACCTCGTTTCTCGAAATCGAAGCGATGCAGTCGTCCACGAACGTAAACGCGGGCACCGCGCCCACCCCTACCGTGACCCACTCGCCCGCGATTCTGCGTTCCCACTTCACCGGGATCAGGAAGGAGAGTTCGAATTTGGCCCAGTCCCCAACGTTGTTGGTCTTGGACGTCACGCCGCCGAAGCTGCTCGCCGTCAAATAGACAAACCCGAGATCGCCGCCCAACGGGTTACCGCTGTTGACCGGCGTGGCCGGGCGCGACCAGACCCGGAGCCGCACCTCCGCGGACTCGCCGGATCTCGCCATGGTCATCGGCTCATCGATCGCGCTGTTGATCAAATAGTCGACGTATGTCTGCATCTTGCTCACGCTGGCCAGCAGCGGGAGTACGCGCACAGTGGATCCGCAGAACTGGAATGGTCCCGCGATGGCCTCGACAGCCGACGCGATGGAACCGTTGAATGCAGGCGATCCGGGCTCTTCCCCGGGGCTCGGTTCGGTGCTCAGTACGTTACCGCCGCCGTCCCTCCAAACGCCGCTGGGGCCGCGCTGGGCGATGTTGATGCCCTTGTCGTAAATGAGGTCGATGTTCATCCAGAACGGCATCACCGGCTTGAACTCCATCACCGTGTTACCGTCGGCACTCCACTTCCGTTTCACATCCAGCCCGAGGACGCGCGCAATCGGCAGCGACGAGTGCTGGTAGAGGCGGACCGTGTGGCCGCCGCTCATGTCGCCTAGCGCCGTGCGCTCCTCGCCCAGCAGGCCGGCGCCGTTGAACCCGATGGTGCGCATCTGCCCGTTGGTGAGGGACTGGTAGCAAATGTTCGCGGGATCTTCGCAGCGGCGGAACTGTTTGAGGTTGAGCGAATTCGAAATGAAGCCCTGGCCGGAGGGCGAAAAGATGGGCGCCATGCGGGCCAGGAGTTCCGGCGCAATCCCCGGAGTGTAGAGCGGATTGATGGGAAAGATGCGGCGCGATTGCGCCATCCACATCGCGTCCTGTGCGAAGCCGGCGGCGGCCTCGGCCATATTGGAGGCAATCACCCACGGCATCGCCGGGCTCTGCGAATCCACCGGCACCTGGAGATTCGACATCGGGGCAGCCCGTTCAATCTCCAGAAAGGTCTTGACCTCCAGGCCTCGGCCGGCGTACGCCTCGGGGAACAGCGACGTCTCCACCTTGACCAGCGTAACCGGCGCCTGCGGATTTCGAACCCACTCGCTCGAAACCGAGGTCATGTTGGCCAGCACCTTCGGAAACCCGTATACCTCGCGTCCCAACGGCACGCTGAAAGCATCGTTGACGAAGATGTAAGGCGTGAACACGGCCCAGTCCTGGAACACCCATTGGCCGTCCACCAGCTTGTACCATTCCACCGGAACGCTGAAGAAGACCTCAAACTGCGCGAACCACCCCAGCCGCATGGCAGCCTCGCCGATCTGGCCATAGTCCAGCACCATCAGAAATACGTAGGGGAGGTAAGCGCGGAAGCGCGCGGCATTCTCCGGCACGAAGTTTAAATAGCTATCGCAGAGCTCCTGCAGGGCGCCCATGCTGGCGCGCAGAGGAAAGACCCGCGTGGAGAGCCCGTTGAACAGGAACGGCGGCTTGAGCGGCAGCGGGCTGTTGGTGAGCCGCGGCAGTTTCTCAGTAAATTCCTTCGGAGTCACGATAGATCTCCCCTCTCAATTGCGTTCGATCACCCAGACTGGCAGTGCTTCCAAAAACCGCTTGTCCCGCGAATCCGGCAGGCTTCCGTACAACTCCTGGAACTCGTGCTGGGCCGCGCCTCCCAGCCCGTTCGCCACCTGGCGCGCGTACTCCAGGCACCCGTAAAATCGCATGCGGTCCAGTACCCAGGCGACGTCTTCATCGCTGCGCTGTTCGCGGGTCTGGCCCAACATCGCGTGCAGGCGCGCGCGTTCGCCCGGACTCGCCTTGGCGATCAGACCGATCAACATCAGTGTTCGCTTGCCTTCGCGAATGTCTCCGGCCAGTTCCTTGCCGTAAGCCGCGGCATCGCCCTCCAGGTTGAGTAAATCGTCCTGGATCTGAAAGGCCGCGCCGAGAAAAAATCCGAAGCGAATGCAGCGGTCCAGATCGAAGGCGCCGCGCGACCCGATCAGCGCGCCCATGCGGCTGGGATGAATCGTGGCCAGCCAACAAGTCTTCTTGAGCACCATCAACAGGTAGTCCGACTCGGTTACGTCGTTCACGTTGTCGCGCCGCCAGCCCAGCTCAAACGCCTGGCCTTCCGCCGATTCGCGGGCCATGCGTTCGGTTTCCTCGAGGATGCGCAGCGAGACATCCGGACCCAGCCATGCACGGTTGTCGAGCAGCGGACGCAGGGAGACCAGCGAGAGCATGTCGCCGGCGTTAATCGCGATCGGCACACCGTGGGCGACGTGCAGGGCCGGCTGACCGCGCCGCTGCTCGCTCTCATCCTCGATGTCGTCGTGGATGAGCATGGCATTGTGAATCAGTTCGATTGAGGCCGCGGTGCGCAGTGCCAGTTCCGCGGGAGCGCCCATGGCGCGGGCCGTGGCGATACACAGGCTAGGCCGAAACGCGCGCCCGCCGCGGCGCGGATAATCGCCCAGCAGATCGTAAAGATAACGCCGCGGCTCGCCCGATGGAAGATACTCAAACAGAACCGTGCGCGTCGCCTCCCCGTACTCCCGGAGGACCGAAGAAACCAGGCTGCCGGACGGAGCGCTCATCGGCTTGGCTGGTCAGGAAGCATGGGTGATGACCACGGTCACTTCGCCGGCAGCGGCCCCATCGGCGGTCTTACGCACCGTTCCCCGATAGGCGCCTTCCGGCTGATCGGGTTTCACCTTGACCGTAAGCTTCAGGCAGCCGGCCGACCGGACGGCGGTGACCCCATCGATCGCAGAGGCGGCGAAGCCCTGCGCCAGCAGCGGCTCCACCGTAAGCGCTACCGCGTCGCACCCAGGGGTGATGGTGGCGGTCACTTCGGTGGGCCGCGACGAAATCACCTGTACGGTGAGCGGATACGCCGGCATCGCAGCGGCAGTTGGCCCCGCGCCGTACGCCGCCGGATTCCACATGGGCGGGATGCCGCCCGGAACAAACTGCGCCCACGCGTTAGCCCAGGCGCGCACGGCAGCCATCCATTGGTCTGCCACCGGGGGCATGGAACCCCAGGGATTGAATCCGCCGTAATTCGATTTGTCTTCCATCACGAACCCTCCTCGGTTAGTTGCGTCCTGAAACCCGCGCGCGGCGTCTCGTCCCCGGCGCATGTAGTCGTCAATCACTGCGTAGGCGCTGCGCACGCCTCGTTCGAGAGCTTCGCAGACCTCCGCTACGGGCTCGGCAGCCTCGCAACTAACGGGAGCCGTAGCCGTCGAAACCGGGCCCAACCGGGCATTCCGGATAGGGCCGACTCGGGCCGGCGGTGTCCGCCTCTGCCGCAAGCCGTGTTCGCTCATGATCCCACCTTATGGATGGTCATAGCCTACGATTTCCTGGAGCGCGGGTAGCCCCGAAAGGGCGTGCGCCGCGAGTTTCCCGGACATGACTGCGGATTCGATGCAGCCGCTGTCCAGACCGGTAGCCGTCCAATCTCCGGCAATGGTCAGATTGTCAAACGTCATATCCAGCGGCGAAATCCTGTACTTGATGCTGCCCGGCAGCGCCTGGACGTAACGGTCGGTCGGGTTCACGTTGGCGGCCCAGAACTGCGTATCGAAGGCATCCGCTCCGGTCGCATCGCCGGCGCCCGCCAGCGCGTTCCATACGAAGCCGTCTTTGCCCTGGGCCTTGGGCCATAGCCCGCCGACGTCCTGATTGAGAAAACGGATCGCATTCGCGCGCACCAGGTCGCGCTGTTGACTGTGACTCTCCCGAGTAGACGAGGCGGACTGTTTCGCCACGTCCGGCAGCACGCTGCAGAAGTAAGCGATTGATTTCACCGGCTCGGTCCAATTCTCCTCGGGGATGAGATGGGTCATGTCCGCCCAGGTATCGAACGGCTCCACGTACCCCGATACGTTTGCCGGAGGATGACGCCAGCCGAGTTCGGCGGCATCCTTGCGCAGCCACAACTGGAAAGCTTGCGTGGGCACAGTCTTCACGTGGGCAAGCATATCCCGCCAGACCGCGGAACGCTCCACCAACTCCTCCGCGACTTGCGGCAGCGCCGAAACACTCAGGCCCAGCACCACAAAATCGAAGTCGCGCTGTACGTGCAGCGTGCGGACTCCGGCACGCCGCGTTTCCCAACTTGCTTCGAATGCCCGGCCTTCGCGCTCCAGCGCCGCGCCCCCGGTCAACTGAGAATAATCCGGACGCGATGGCCAACTCGGCACATGATGCACATCGACCAGCGGCTGGTATTCGCCGCCGCCTTTGACCCGGGCTTGCACATCGAAATCCAGGCTGGCTACGTAGGGCTGCTCGCCCTCCTCCCGCGGAGACAACCCGACGTGACGCAGCCGGTGAAAGAATTTAAACTGCACGCCGCGATCCCGCAGCACCTGGTACAACGGCGCGAAGACGATATCTCCCATCCCTGCGCTCATGCGCCAGAATAAGGATCCGCGATAGGTGAAGAACATGCGCATGGTGCCGCGGAGCGCTACCCCGGCGGCGAGACGAGGCCGCGTCACATCCCCGTCTTCAAATGCGAAGGCGAGATCGTAAAGGCCGCGCATGAACCCGGAGTGCAGAGACAGTTCGGACGCGCCGTTGAGCCGCATCCATTCACAGGAATCATATTCGTTGATCGCGTCAAAGCCGCGCGGATCCAAAGCAAGCCCGAACCGGAAGGATCCGCGAATCACCGCCAGCATCAGGTCGATGATGATCCACACCCGCCGCGCCGGTCGATCGGTCTCCAGTTGCCGGTGCAGTTGCCGCCGCGCTTCCACGGCGATCGCATCCACAATTTCTAGCGGGAACGCCGCCCCGGACTGGAGCATTTGCGGGAAGAAGCTCTCGGAAGCCTGACGGAGAATCGAAGCGGCCTCAATTAGCGCCGTGGCGGTTGCCAGTTGACCGTAGCGCAGCAGAGCGGTGAGCGCCGCAGTCAGCGCATCCATGGTCTTAGCGGCGGTGGTCGGCGGCTCGGCTGCAGGAGCCGCACACTGCCCGGCTTCCATCGCCGCGGCGGAACGAAGCAGCTCTTCCACCAGGATGATGGCTTGCCGCAAGTAGGCGGTTACGCTGAACAAATCGCCCGTGGAGGCATCGCCGGGGGTGCCCTGCCCGGGGGGAAACCGCGCCATCCAGAATTCCCAATCGCCCCCGGCGCGATCGGCGATGCCAACATCGGCAGCCGGCTTGAACGCGTCGCTGAACTCGGCGAAACGGCATTCGGGGTGATGCGTCTGCCGCTCGGCGTAGCACCCGCGCATCAGGCGAAACGCATTCTCGTAGAAGCCCATCCACAGATGCAGCCCGTGCTCTTCGATGCGGCCATTCTTGCCGCGTCCGGACGCGCCCTTCCCGCCTAATCGCCAGCCCATCTGATACACCGTGACCTGATACTTGCCCTGCAGCTCGGGACGGGTCAGTTCGAAGGCTGTGGACAGCGCTGCGCACCCGCCGCCAACGATGGCCACTCGCACCGGTTGGGTGGTATCGGTCATGGCCTACGCCGCCCAACTTGCGGGACGTCTCAGGTTCAGGGGCAACTTGGTATTCGCATCACCGCGCGACACGGCGAGTTGTTCGTCGGTCAGTCCGGTTGATGTACTGAGGTCCGCGCCGCGCAGATCCGTGCATTGCAGAAACGCCGAGGCCAAACTGGCGGCGCGCAAGTCGGCGTCGTGAAGGTCGGCCAGGCAAAGGTCCGCCCCGTCCAGCCGGCAATGCCTCAGGTCAGACCGGCTCAGGTTGGCTTTGCGGAGGATGGCCTTTTCCAGGACGGCGGCATTTAGATTAATTCCACTTAAGTCCGATTCGATCAGAAAGGCCCGCCGGAGATCCGCGCCGCAGAATTGCGCCTGCGCCAGGGAAAAACCGTTCAGCATGACGCAGCCAGGGTGTTTCGTCCGGAATTCATTCCATCCGGCGACACCCGACTCCAGAATTGAATTTAAGTCGTGTCTGGAAACTAGGACCATGCAACCCTCTGGTGAGTCGATAACAATTTTTGGGGCTTAGGTGATTATGCTGAAAACCAGTAGTGCTCGTCAAGAACTGGCGTTGACAGAACTGGCGCCGTTTGGCCGAGTTACGATTCCGAATCAACCGCCAAATGCTGATCCAGCACCAGTACTGCTTCGGCCAGCGATTGCAACCGCTGCTCCCGGTCCTTGCGCAGGCAGCGGACAGCCAACTCCGCCACCAATGCCGGAACTGCAGTCGGCGGCTGGACCGGCTTCCCGGGATCGCTCCCCTCCTGGAAGGGATGCACGCCGTATAAGATCTCGTGAAGAATAATTCCGAAAGAGAAGATATCGGTGCGCCAATCCACCGCTTCACCCATGGCCTGCTCCGGGGACATATAACCGGGGGTGCCCACCACCGCTCCCACCTGGGTCAGTTGAGAGGGCACATCGCGGCGTTTGGCCAGGCCGAAGTCCAGCACCTTGCCTTCGCCGGAACCGCACAGCATGATGTTGCCCGGCTTAACGTCGCGATGCACGATCCCTGCCTGGTGCGCTCCGAAAAGAGCGGAGGCTACCCCACGCAGGCATCGCAGCAGCGATTTGAGAGCCAGAGCCTCGCCGCGGTTGCGACGCGCCAGAAGTTGGTCCAGTGGCCGCCCGTCCACATACTCCATGATCATGAAATCGATCCCGGCATCGGAGCTGTATTCGTAGATCGTGACGATGTTCGGATGGTTCAATGTCGATGCGGCCTGCGCCTCGCGCGCGAATCGCACTTTGTCGCCCTCCGACACAATCGCCCCGGAAATGACTTTCAGAGCCACCGGCCGCTGCAGGTTGACGTCGATCGCGCGATACACCGCGCCCATCCCGCCCGCGCCGATCTGGCTCTCTATCAGGTAATGCCCGATTCGGGTTCCGCGAGTGAGGGAAAAGCCCAGCTGCCAGGTCCCCTCCCCGGTGTCCCGCTTGCCCGGCCTCATGCTGAGGGTGACCAATCGTTCCGTCGCCGCAAGCGGCGCTCCCGCCGAAGCCGCGGCGGTGCGTTCGTTTGCCTCCGATAAACGCAACTCGGAAACTAACCGTTGAAAGGCGGGCAGCGGCCGCAGCGGATCGAAACGCGGGTCCACGTTCACCCAGGCCAGTTGCCGCGTCCGATGGCGAAAGGCTTCTTCCAGGTGGTGCATGGCGCGATCGGTATCGCCCAACCCGGCGTAGACCAGTGCGGGGTTGATGTGGCCCACCGCCAGCGAAGGCGCTTCCAGCATTTCGCGTAGCGCCTCGCGCGCCTCCGGAGCGCGTCCCATGCGGGCGTAGCCATAACCCAACTCCGCCAGCGCTCCGCTGGTCCGGCCAATGATCTTTGCGCCCTCCTCGAAATGCTGGAGCGCCTCCTCATATGACTCCTGCTCCAGCAGCACACGCCCCAGCGACCAATGAGCGTGGCCGAACCCCGAAAACGCACGCAGCGTTTCGCGCAGGCTGCGCGCCGCGTCCTGCCAGCGCCGCATCCGGTAATAGCAGCCGCCCACCGCGGTATTGGTAATCGGGGAGAGCGGATCCAGTTGCGACGCGTACCTCAATTCGTCCAGCGCCTCTTCCAACCTTCCCAGCGGAGTCAGGTAGTCGAGCGCGTAGTGGAAGTGGACCGCCACCAGACCGGAGCGGGCCGCCAGTGCGTGTTCAAAGGTTCTGCCCGCCACCAGCCAGTTCCAATCGAATGCCGACTCGATCGCGCCCAGCAGGTACAGCGCGGTCACGGACTCGGGCTCCAGCCGCAGCGCTTCCTGCAAAGCCGATCGCGCGTGAGCAATCGCCTGACTTGCCGGCTCCAGCCCGTACCATTCCAGCCGCAGGTGCGCTTCGGCCACGCCCGTCCATGCCGAAGCGTACGCTGGATCAGCGTCGGTCGCACGCACGAACAGTGACAAGGCCTCGCGCAGGCTGTCGGCAGTCTCCTGGTGAAAGGCGTAACGGCCCTGCAGATAGAAGGAGTAGGCTGCCGGTTCGGCCTGGCGCCGGACCTGCGGGACGGAGAATCGGGCTCCCAGTTGAAAACGCAATTTCTCGAGCACCGCAGCCGTCAACTCGTCCTGCAGCGCAAACAGATCCCGCACCTGCGCTTCAAAGCTTTGCGACCAGATCTGATAGCCCTCCTGCGCGTCGCTCAGTTGCGCCATCAGGCGGAACTGATCGCCCACGCGGCGGACGCTGCCGTGTACGATCAGCCGCGCCTTCAGAAGTTTTCCGATTTCGCCTATATCCGCGGTGCTGCCCTTGCAGCGAAACGAGGAGCTCCGGGAGACCACCCGAAGTCCGGGAACCTGGGTCAGGCCATTGATCAGTTCCTCGGCCAGTCCGTCGCAGATGTATTCGTTCTCCGGATCGGGGCTGATGTTGATCAACGGCAGCACCGCGATGGCACGCGGGTCACCGAAGAACGAATCGGGCATGCCCGAGGGCAGACCTCCGAGGTTGGGACGCGATGGGTTCATCGAAGCGGTTGCGATGGAGCCGGATTCACTGAGTATATCGAAGCCCGAGTCTGCACGGAGGTGACCTTATATCGCTTTTGATCATAAGAATCATTAGCGCTCGTTCCAAAATGTTTCCAGGATGAAACAGAATCGCAGTCGATTGGAGTTTGATCGGACGTCAACCCGTAACCAGCCCAGGATTGATCTCAGAAATGCCGCTCGCAACGGCGATGTCGAAGGGAACTGACCAAGCCACCGGGGCAACATCAAAACGGATCGCCTCCATCGGGATCAATTGAGCTCGCAACAACTTCTTGGGTGGAATCGATGGTCGGCCGGTCCTGGCATACATCCCATCTCCAACGAATTACCCGTCTTTACCCGAATTTCCCCAATAATACTGATGGGGTCCCTCCAATTTGCCCCCCTGGCGCATGCGGTTGAGGCGGAATAATGCGACTGCGCCGGAGCCGCACACCGACGTGAGGGTGAATACCCAGAAGACCGGAAAGGCTGCATCCACGCTTGGTTCCGGTCGCATCATGATCACAGCGGGAAACAACAACGGTACCGATACCAGCAGCCAGCGCACCCAGTCGCCAAGCCACTGGAAAAGCAACGTACGCCTCCTCGGCTTTGTTCTGACTGGAGGTGTTGGTGCTGCCTGGTCGGTCACATGGGTTCCCCCTTTAAGTCTAGAGATCCAGCGCGAAAGCAAAGCCTCGCGACACCCTTGGTAGTGCGACAGAAGTAAGACCGCCTGTTATCTTATGCCACGAACCCCCAAAAGTACGACGCCGCCTGGAATCGCATGTAATGCAGGCCGCGAGTTCGGCTTCACGGTCCGAGTGTCGCGCGACACGGCGAACCATTTTGCGCCCCTTTGTATCCAACCACCATTTGAGTCGCTTAAAGCGTTGCATAACAAAGTAACAACCGTTAGAATCACCACACTCGATTTCTGGAGATGCATCACCCTCTCTGTCCGGCTTGCCGATAGGGCGAGACAAAGAAAGGACTGTTATCTGTCAATTCTAAGGTTTTCGCACGGCTTTGCACCCGCAATGGTGCTGGTGTGTCTAGGCGCCCAAGCGCAAGCCGCGGACCGCGAGGTTCGCTTGAACTGGGCCCAACTGGCGCCTCAGGTCGTCGGTAGAAAAGTCTCGACCGTCTTGACTGACAGCACACTGGTGGAAGGCAGAGTCGTTTCCGTCTAAGCCGACATGATCACGGTCAACGTCGGCAAGACGTCGGCTCCCACGAGGTTCTCTGGGCTGCAACTAAATTAACTCGGACGTTCTGGCCACAACATCTAAACCGGGGACCAGCGTGTCGCGATGCGCACGCGCGGGGAGCACTCAAGATGTCTCTCAAAACCTTCGTGGCGTTGATATTCACCGTGAGCGCGGCCGCCTTGGCCAGCACAAGCGCTTCGATGACCTTCCAGGTGAACGAGCCTGTCAGCATTGCGGGGGTTCCGCCCGTTACGCTCGGCCCCGGGGCGTACGTTCTCCGGAAGGTGAACAGTTCCGGCGGCGCGAACGTGGTTCAGGTGCTGAGCAAGCGGCAGGATTATGTTTACACCACGGTGATGACTATACCGGCCGTACGGCCGTATGCGGATGACCAGCGGCAACTACTCTTTTCAGAGACACGCTCGGGGAATCCGCCGACACTGCATTACTGGTTTTCGCCGGGGGAAACGGTCGGGCACGAGTTTATCAATCCGCTTGCCATGCCGGCCGCGGAACGGGGCGCCTTGCCAATGCAGCTACAATCCAGAGGCGATGGAGGGCAAAGCCAGGCTGCCGCTTCCGCGGGCAATCCGGCGGACTTCTATGCTCTCCGCGAGGCATTGTTGCGCATCGAGAACGGCAAGTTTGGCGCTGCGCGAGACAGCTTCCGTAGGAACTACTTCATCGCGCAGAATCGTGAAGGCGCGTTTACCTCGTTCGTCCTGGCTCTCCTGATGCTTGACCGCGAGACGGCCAGAGCCACGCTCGACCAGGTTTACCGGCTTGATCCGGAGCGGAAGCGCGCACTGTCCAGGCTGGACGTATCTGGTGTGGTTGAATCGCTGGCCGATGCGCGCTCCAACCTGAAGACGAGCCGGGTTCGCCGGTTCCTGTTGGATCTGGCGATGGAGAGAAATGAGGATGCGATTGCCCGGACCGCGGTTCTTTCCTTTGAGAGGCACGTCGTCAAGGGCGATTCGTTCCCCGTCGAGATCGCGCTCGATCGTCGCCGTGAAGAGCGCGAAAAAGAGAGGCGGCGCGAGGATCAGTGGGTCCTCGCCAAAGAGCAGATCGCCAAACTGAGTGACTGCGTCAAGTCTCTGTTGAACCAGGTGGGCGCACTGGTGTATTCGGCGAGCGCGGAGGCGACGGCAGGCCGCTTCGGATCGGTCCGATTGACGGTGGTGCTGACGCAACGCAGGCTGAACGATCTGGACGTGATTGTGGAGCGTTCGCATCGTACGATCTGCGAGCGGCATACGAAACTGGAGCGCTTGATTACTCAGCGCAACGCGGCGATTGTCCGGGAACTCGACGCGCTGCGATCGGCGCTGCGCGAACTCGACGGCCAGCCAGGTTCCACGACGAAGTCGCAGTTCGGATCGCTGCGCAAGTGGGAGTCGGCGCCAGTCGCCAGCGTCTCGCGCGATTTGATGATCCTGGCCGAGGCTGCGACTTTGCCATACATGCGGCCATCCAGCGTGCTGCGGACGAACCGGGGGTATGTGCAGATTAACATCGCCGGGTCGTTAACCAGGCTGGCGGAGTGGTCCGCATTTTGAGCGCGGCTTGCCCGTCAAGCAACGTCCTGTGTCCAATCAACCGGTCGAGATCATCCTGCCTGAAAATCGACAGCGCAAGCGGGTAGGTCGAATCGTGTGCCATCGCACTATTACCTGCTCCGTTAAATCTGATATTCGATGAAGATGGTCGTGTCCGCGTTGTTTGTGGACTTAACGGAACGCAGACGCACAACCAAGCGTCCTTGTCTTGTGGGAAGAATGAAGTTGCTCCAGATCCTGCTTCTGCTGGGTGCCGGCGCGATGGCGGGAACTCTCGTTACTCGGGCGTGGTTTAGACCGCGGCGACCTATCATGCGGGCCGCAGTGGTATCACGCGCGCCGACGGTTCCCGAGACGAGATTGACTCCCGCAACTGTTTTGCCTCCCGCGCCGGAGCCTCGTCGCCCCGCCCCGCCGATCTCCGCAACACCGCAGACGCGTACCTTGCGGATTCCGGCCAGGCGCCTGGCACGTAAGCCGCCCACTTTTCGACAGATTCAACCGGCGGGCAAGCCGGCTCCTGTCATCTTAGCGGCAGCCAAACCTGAGCGCTCCGTAGCGCCGCCGCCCGTCAGCGCACCGTTGTCCGTCAACACTCAAGCGTCTGTTACCACCCAGGCGCCCGCGGAGTTACAGAACAAGACGCTACCGCAATCCGGTCCGCCCCGACCGTCGCCACACCAAGTCACATTGAGCGCCGGTCTGCTCATTCCAGTGAGCTTGGTGGAAGTGCTGTCCTCCGAGAAGAACAGGCCCGGCGACACGTTTACTGCGACCATTGACAACGAGATTGTGGTGGACGGTTTTGTGATTGTCGAGCGCGGCATGCGAGCCGAAGGGCGCGTAAATGCGGTCGACCGCGGGACGGCGCGATTGTCCGTGGAACTGACCCAGCTCCATACGGCGGACCGGCAAAAGGTTGCGATTCAGACCGAGAGCATCGAGCGGCGGGCCGAGGTCCCCCAAGTCGAGAACGATATGCGTGGGATGCGTAGCGCGCCGGCCGCCCTACCCGCGGGCACTCGCATCCGCTTCCGCTTAAGTACCAGCATCCCGCTCACGGAAAAGTTGGCTAACTATTAACTGACGGTTGCGTTCCGCCTTTGTACCAAAGGGGATTGCAGCATTTTAATGAAGGAAAAGTTGACGGGGCCTTGCCGAAATCGACATTGCGGTATATCTTCAAAATGCTTGGTTCCGCGTCCAAGCGGTAACTGCGCCTGGCAGGGGCGCTTGCCGCACCGAGTACCTGTGGCTTGCCGAAGGGAAAATACACTCATGGCGCACGGCGGAACTGTAGAACCAATGCCCCGTATCAGCGGCCAGATCATCATCAATGAACTGGTCCGTAATATGGAACTGGGCCGTTTGGAACTGGGCTACAGCATTCTGGTGCCCTGCATTTTCAGCGTCTACCTGCACCCGGACGATTTCGCGCGCGTGTCCAGCGTGCAAGACATTATCAAAGAGGACGCCAAACGCGCGCTTGACGCCTGCCTGGCGGGGTGGAATGGCGGCGGCAAACGATTGCGTCGCAACGTTCCGCGCAAGACCAATCGAATCGCGACGAACGGATGGTGGATCGGATTGTTTGCCGACTGCGAATCCGCAGTCCCGCCTGGCGACGTGGAGATCCATTCGGAACTCAACGACACTGCGCAGCCTGGATATCGCGGCACGAAGACGACCCTGATGGAGCGCACGCCGTCCGTGACCTCCGCGCGGGTGGCGGGAGACCGCGCGAACACACGCCTTCTCAACCAACAGGTTTTTGCCGAAATCCGCTACCAGGACGACTCCGGCCCGCAGATGTATCTGATCACTCAGGACGAAGTGTCCGTCGGCCGTGGTGGGGATGACCTATGGGTGGATCTGGCCCTCTACACGACTGACGAGATTTCGCGCGAACATCTGCGCATACGCCGCGATGCGGGAAGCGGTGAATTCAAGATCACCGACCTGAGCCGGAACGGAACCTGGCTGAACGGCCGGCGTCTTGCGGGCAAGAAAGAAACCATCTTGCCCGAGCGGGCGGAGATTTCGCTCGGCGAGAAAGTAAAGCTCACTTTTGAAGTGCGCCATGACTGAACTTGCGTTGGACTGCGGGGCCGCAACCGACACGGGTAGGGTGCGCGAGTGCAATGAGGATCGCTACTGGATGGATGCGGCGCGAGGCCTCTTCCTGGTAGTGGACGGGGTGGGCGGGCAGGCGGCGGGCGAACGTGCGGCGGAGATTGCAGTGGCCGTGGTTCGCGAGACGATGGGGGAACGGTCAGCTGCGCCGCCGGGGGTGCGCGTACGACAGGCCATTACGGCTGCCAACAACTCCATCTACGCCGCGGCGCAGAAGGATCCGGAACTGCAAGGCATGGCTTGCGTGTTGACGCTGGCGCACGTGGACGGGGAGCAGGTGACGGTGGGACACGTGGGCGATTCCCGGCTTTATCTGATTGAGCTGAGGGCGATTCGCAAAGTGACCAGCGACCATTCGCCGGTGGGGGAGATCGAGGATGCGGGAGAACTCAGCGAAGAGGAAGCAATGACACACCCCCGCCGTCACGAGGTATTCCGCGAGGTGGGGAGTTGCGAGCGTTCGGCGAACGAAGAAGATTTTATCGAGCTGCTGCAATGCGAGATCGCGAAAGATGCAGCGCTGCTGTTGTGCAGCGACGGACTGAGCGATCACCTGACCTCGCGGAGGATCCGCGAAATTGCGGAACGGTATGACGGCGATGCGACAGAAATCGCGCGCAACCTGGTGGCAGCCGCCAACCAGGCGGGCGGCCGCGACAACATCACCGCGGTTTTCGTCGCGGGACCGGATTTTGGCGGCAGGACTGGCGCCACACGCCCCCGTCTGGGAGTCACGCGCCTCCGCCCGCGGCACGGGATGTGGCGCTGGCGGATCGCCTACCTGAGCTACGGGCTGCTCATCGGCATGTTGCTATGGGCTGCCCTCCGCATGTGGAGTTGAAGCGATGAATACACCTGCCCGGATTGGACGCTACGAAATTGTCTGCCGCATCGGCAAGAGCATGACCGACGTGCACCTGGCAACGGACACGGTGGAGAACCGCAAGGTCGCGCTGAAACTGATCCGTCACAGCGACGAACCAGTGACGAAACTCATCATCGAAGCCGAACGGCGCGGAGCCGCCATTCAGCAACAGTTGCACGCCATCGATCCACGAATGGTGGAGATCTATGAGTACGGCGATTTTGAAGGCTACTTCCTGGTCGCGATGGAATTCGTGGAAGGGCGTACCGTGGCGGACATGCTGGCCTCGGAGCAGGTGTTGAGTCCGTGCCGGGCCGCCGTGATCGCGCTCGAACTCTGCGAACAACTGGAGAAATTCCACGCTTCGGAAGCGGCGGTGGTGCACGGGGATATCAAGCCATCCAACATCCACCTTGGCCTCAACGACACAGTGCGGCTTCTGGATTTCGGAATCGCCAAAACATTGCGCGCAGACTGCAGCGCCACCGGGCATCATTTCGGCAGCCCGAGCTACTGCTCGCCGGAGCGGCTCTCGCGTGCCGAAGTGTCGCCACAATCGGACTTATGGGCTTTGGGAGCGACGCTTTACGAGATGCTGGCGGGCGAGCCCCCGTATCAGGCCGAAGACACGCGCAAGCTGGAGCGGCTGATCCAATCGAGGCGGCCTCCGCGCGCGTTGCATGCATCGTGCCCGGCAGGCTTGCGGGCCATCGTTGCGAAGTCGCTGGCGGCCGACGCTCGCAGTCGCTATGCTTCGGCGGACGACTTCCGCGCCGACCTTCAACTCTTCCTGGAGGGGAAGGCGACCCGGGCAGAGACAGAGGGACGCTCCAGATGGAATCCGAACGCCACGGTCGAGGCGGCCCGCAAGGCACTTCACCGGGTGACGCGGACGGCTCGCCAACATCGCGACAGTCTGCGGATAGCCGGCGCTGCGGCCTATTTCGCAACCGGCATGTTGCTTTGGATTGGGGGATCACTCGGGTGGGAACTGTGGCAGGCGCGCCTCAGCGCCGCGCCCCCACCGGTGAAGAGCGCCCCGCCCGAGGAGAATCTGGCACGTTTTTATCTGGCATCCGCGGATCGGATCCTGGACGCACATCGGGCCAGCCCATCTCCGTCGCTCTCCGAGTTCGACTGGCAAAAGGCGGAGATCTGCCTGGCCCGCGCGGTGCAACTGGGGGACAGTGATGATCGCACGACGGCAAAACTGGCGCTGGCACGCGGCTACGCCACGCTGGAGCGCCTGAATGAAGGGTTGTATTCGGAGACCGCGGCCGCGGGACAGAGGCTGAAGGCGCGAGACGAATTCGCGCTGGCCGCATTGAAGGCGCCTTCCGACCCGGCGCCACATCTGGCCCTGGCGCGGGTCTACGTATATTCGCTGCCCAATCCCGAAAAAGCGATGGCGGAGTTTGCCGCGGCGGAGCGGCTGGGCGCCGTGCCCGGCAGTCGCGAAATCGAGCAACAGGGAGATGTCTACCGCATACGGGCGCTCCGCAAGTTGTCCCGCAATTGGCGTGACGCAAAGCGTGACGCCGATATAGCGAAAGCTCACTACCGGCGAATTGAAGGCTTTAATGAAACCGGCAGGCATTTGAAGGAATTGGAGAAGATTCATGCTCCGGCCCGTAAGCCGCGTACGAGGAGGTCCTACAGGTGGCGGTGACGCGCAGCTGGACCCAACCTGGGACCACTCCGGTGATTTTGAAGGTCTCACGCCGCCGCGTTTCGGTGGGGTTTCTCTGGCTGTTTGCGGCGTCGCTAGCCGTGGCCATCGGGCTGGGGTTTGTATTCCAGGCGAAGATGCAGCGGATGTCCGATGCGCCAGTGCTCAACCTGAATGCCGTGGTCTCGCCGGAGGAATTGCTTCCGGTGCTCGAGTTCTTTCCAAACCGCACGGACCTTGCGCCGCAGATCTACCAATATCTTGAGCGGGCGCGGCCGCTGCGTCATACCGGCGCGCTGACAGCCGTGATTCCGCGCCGGCAATTCGCGCGCGTCAAGCCCTTGTTTTCCGTGCGCCGTCCCGACGAATTCCGCGCGCAGTTGATACGTTCGGCGATCCTGTACTTCGCCGGCTTCTATCTGGTGGCGATATTCTGGCGGCTGGCGGGTTTCCGCGGCGACACCGCGTTTCTGCCCGCATTGCAGTTGCTCACCGGCTTCGGTTTTCTCTTAATGGTGAGCCTGCGCGATCCGTTGCGAGATTCCCTGGAATTCCAAAAATTCGCGATTGGCGTGTTCTTCGGTTGTCTCCTGCTTGTGTTGCCCGCCATTCGGATCTTCGATTACCGCCGCCTTTCGGGTTGGTGTTACACGCCCCTCTTTGCAGCTCTCGGATTGTTTGCCTTGCTCATCAGGTTCGGGCGCGGACCGACGGGCAATGACGCCAAGGTGAACCTCGGCATTTTCCAGCCGGTAGAACTGATCAAGATTCTGCTGGTGATGTTTCTGGCCGGCTACTTCACCCGGAACTGGGAACGGCTGCGCGATCTGCGCGAAAAGTTCGTACCGGGCGGTCGTGTGGCCCGCGCGGAGCACGTCTTCCCCGTGATTGTCGCAACGGGAATCTCGCTGATGTTCTTCTTCGTGCTCAAGGACCTTGGGCCCGCCCTGGTCACATTGTTCGTCTTTCTGGCGGTGTTCACGGTGGCGCGAGGCCGTCCCGCGCTGGCACTTGCCGCGGTGACCCTGATGGTGGCTGCCGTCACCGTTGGGTATCGTACCGGCACACCGCACACAGTTGCCCAGCGCATCGAGATGTGGCTTTCACCGTGGGATAACAATGTCCGCGGCGGCGATCAACTGGCGCACGCGCTCTGGGCATTCGCCACGGGCGGTCCGACCGGGAGCGGCCCGGGATGGGGCGACCCCAACGTGATTCCCGCGGCAAGCACCGATCTGGTGCTTCCGGCACTGGGCGAAGAGTGGGGATTCGCAGGAGTGGCCTTGGTGTTTGGGCTGTTCGGTTTTTTGATCTGGCGCGGGCTGCGAGCGGCCCAACGTTCGGACACGACCTACGGACTCTTCCTGGGCACCGGTTTGGCCATGCTCATCGCCAGCGAGATCCTGCTGATCAGCGCCGGCGTGCTGGGAGCGCTACCGCTATCGGGCGTGGTATCGCCTTTTCTCAGTTCGGGAAATACCGCCATGCTGGCCAATTTCCTGGTATTCGCGATGCTCGCGGCGATCGGCAGTTCCGAAGAGGCCACACAGCCGGAGTTACTGCGTGCTCCCGTGGGTCGATTGCAATATGTGCTGGCCGGCGGAGGTTTGGTCCTGCTGGGCTTCGCGTTGCGATACCAGGTGCTCAACGATCGCGAATACCTCTCGCGCGATGCGCAAGCGTTCGAAGAAGATAACGTCAAACGCGCGCAGCACAATCCGCGGATCAATTCGCTGGCACGGGAAATCCCACGCGGTACGATCTTCGACCGCAACGGTGTGCCGCTCTCCACCAGCAGCTGGCAGGAACTCGAGCGTCATCGCGACGAATTGAGCGGCCTCGGTGTTTCGGTTGAGACCGCGGACAACCGGTTCGACAACCGCCATTATCCGTTCGGCGCTGCCACAGTCCACCTGATTGGAGATCTGCGGACCGGCGAGAACTTTCACGCCAGCAACTCGTCCCTGGTGGAACACGATGCCAATCTCCGCCTGCAGGGGTATAACTATGCCGAACTGGCTCCCCTGATCCGCTACCGGCATCATCCGAACAACGCAGGAGTGGCGCGCCTCTTAGCCCGCGACAGGTCGCTGAAACTGACGGTGGATATACGGCTGCAACTCATGGCGTCGGAGATCCTGCAACGCCACTTGCGACAGGCGGGAGTCAACCGCGGCGCCCTGGTGGTGATGGAGGCGGGCTCGGGAGACGTGCTCGCGATGGTGGATGCGCCGACTGCGAATCCGCCCGCCGCGCGCACGGCGGCTCCCACCCCGGACGAACTCCTCGATCGTGCGCGCTACGGCCAGTATCCGCCTGGATCGACATTTAAGGTGGTGACGGCGATGGCCGCGCTGCGCGGTGATCCCTCCCTGACTCACCGCACGTACCAGTGCCGTCCGCTGGGTGATGGGCGGTGCGGCAATACGATCGCGGGATGGAATCGCGCGATCCGCGACGACATCGGGGATCACGCCCACGGCACGGTGGACATGGAGCGCGCGATCGCGGTGTCGTGCAACGCGTATTTCGCACAGCTCGGCGTGCACGACGTGGGCTCCAAAGGGCTGGCGGAGACGGCCAACCTGCTCGGGCTTTCGGCGGGCGATGATGCGTCACTGCGTCAGATGCTTCCCTTCGCCGCGTACGGACAAGGTCCGATTCTGGTCACGCCGTTTAAGATGGCGCGCGTGGCGGCGACCATCGCAGCGGGCGGCGCCATGCCGCAAGGGCGCTGGGTCGGCGGCGAGGGCAACACGCGCCAGGACGCTCCCCTGATCGTCCTGCCAGAGGCACAAGCAGGATTCGTGGCGGGTGCCATGAGGCGTGTGGTGACGGAAGGCACGGCGCGGCGCGTGATGTCCGGCATCGCGTTCGAAATCGCGGGGAAGACAGGCACTGCCCAACTCGAAAGTGGAATGCCTCACGCCTGGTTCATCGGCTTCGCTCCCTTCGATGGAACTCCGCAAGGCCGCCTGGCCTTTGCGGTGATCGTGGAAAACGGCGGATACGGGGGGCGCGTTGCTGCCCCGATCGCCCGCGAAGTGATGGAGGCGGCAAAAAGCTTGGGAATGCTATGAATATGACCGAATTCCTCGAAAAATGGGGGCGGACGGTGTTTGAGAAGCCTCTTGCGCGGGGCGTCCCGCTGGACAGTCCGCCGGAGTTGGCGGAGATCCGGTTCGCGATTCTGGAAGAAGTGCGCCGCAAGTGTTACCGTGCCGGCGCGCGCATAGTGTTCCCCTTTGACCTTGTTCGCGTGAGCATGCGCGGCGCCGAGGAGAGCCGGGCCGCGGCATTTCGCAGCGGCTTCTTCCAGAGCTATCTGGCGCACGAGATTCAGGAGAAACTGCGCGCGGATTCCATCCGCTTTCCTGAACGCTTGAGCGTCCAGGTGGAGGTTGCCACCGGTTTGCCTTTGCCGGACGAGAAGTGGCTGACAGTGACCGTCACGGCGCAGGAAAATCCGGCGGGCTCGGGAGAGCGGGGTCGCCTGGTAGTGCGAGAAGGCAGCGCGAATGCGCAGGAACTATCCCTGGATAAGCCGCGCGTGCGCATCGGGCGCGAAGTGGACGTGTATCGCGAGGGAGGGATGGTTCGCCGCAACGACCTCGCGTTCGTCGGGGATTCCGAGGTGAACCGGTCCGTATCGCGCGAACACGCGCACATTGACTACGACAACACTACTGGCGAATACCGGTTATTCAATGACCGATGGTACACGCGCGGGACCGATTGCGGGACGCGAATCGTGCGCGATGGAGTGAGCGTCGAGGTGCATCGCGATACGCGGGGTACAAAGTTGGAGCCCGATGATGAGATCCATTTCGGACGGGCCGTGGCAATCTTTCGGCAGTAGGGGATTACTCCACGAGGCTTACCGAGCTTCCCAGCTGCATGAGAAGGCCGCAGCCAAATTCCTAGCGCATCAACTATTTGCTTTCCACTACCAATCACGTAAATGAGCCAAACACGACGAGTTGGCGCAGGCACCAGCCCCCCCGAAACCCACCTTGGCACGATAGACTGTGACTATGCCGCTTTCTGAGCGCATCGTCGTTGATCCTGAGGTCCTGGCCGGCAAACCTGTGGTCCGAGGGACGCGTCTCGCCATCGAATTCATTCTCGAACTCCTCGCAGCCGGACAGTCTGAAAACGAGATCCTGGCGAACTATCCAGGGCTGACACGGGACGACATTCTCGCATGCTTGTCCTACGCCAGCTACTTGGCCCACGAATATAGGGCCTACCCGATTCCCGCCTAGATGCGCCTCCTCGCAGACGAGAACTTTCCGAGGCCCCTTATCGAGGCGCTTCGCGCCCAGGGCCACGACGTTCTTTGGGCCCGGACTGGTTGTGCCGGCTGGAAGGACGTTCTCATTTTGGAACTCGCCGAGTCCGAAGCGCGGATCGTGCTGACACTGGATAAGGACTTCTGGCAAATCGCCGTTCAACGCCGGGTTCCTCTCGAACAATCCGGCGTCGTTCTGTTCCGCATCCATCCTGCAACACCGGAGAATCTCGATCCGCTTGTGCGGGCGTTTGTTGAGACGGATGGGACGTGGGTCGGACACGTCAGCATTATCGCCGCCGACGGAATTCAGATGCTGGCTGCTCGAAAGAGTTGACGGCGCACGCTTTATTTGGTCTTCAACTTTGGGTCGCCAAATCGGGAGCCACCCCGAAATTGCAGTATGCGAAAGCCGCGCCAGCCCGCCCGGCGTCCCCTATGCGGAAGAGCCTCTACGGGTCCCCAGCATCGCGATCCCCACCCTCCAGCTCATCTCCTAAGACAAGGGTGGGGGATGACAGATTCCCCCTTCGTGAGTACAATGACCGGGATAGTGCGATCCGCCTGAAGTCCGGAATGGAGGGGATTCCGACCCCGGCCCACGTCTGTGCGGACGCGGTTCTCGAAAGGTGGTAATCGATGAAGTCACTTGTCAGCAGCATCGCCGCGGCCCTGATTGCGATGTCCGCGACCGCATCGGCACAGACGCCTCCCACAACAGTCGATGGCTATATTCAGACGGCCAAAGCCGCCGCCGGTACGGATTGGACCGGCACCTTCTCTCGCCTCTGCATCGCCCCCGCCGCCGCACCCGCAGGCGGGCGCGGAACTGGAGCGGCAGGACGCGGAGCCGGAGCAGGCGCTGGTGCGGGAGCGGCGGCCGGACGCGGCGCGGGCCGCGGTACTCCCGCCAGGGAAACCTGGTATGCGCGCCCCGCGAAGGTCGCCGACAACCTCTACTGGCTCGGCACCAAGGCCCATAGTTCCTGGGCGCTCGTCGGCAGCGAAGGCATCATCATCATCGATGGCCTGTTCGAGTACGCCACCAAAGACGAGATTCTGGACGGCATGCAGCAGGTGGGGTTGAATCCCAAGCGAGTGAAGTTCATCATCTTCTCGCATGCGCACGGCGATCACGATGGAGGCGCCAAAATGATGCAGGACGCCATCCCCGATGTGCGCATCGTCTACGGCAAAGAAGATTGGGACTCGGTGGACGCCCGCCAGGGTGAGAAGCCCAAACACGAAACCGGCATGGATGGCAAGGACGGGCAGAAGATCGCCGTCGGCGATGCCTCCGTGCAGATCGTGACCATGCCCGGCCATACGCCCGGCACGCTGTCCTACCTTTTCGAGGTGAAAGATAATGGCAAGCCGATGAAAGTGGCCTACGTTGGCGGCACGGCGATTCCCTTCAACGGGACCGCCGCATACTACGACCAGTACCTCGCCTCATCCAAGAAGGTGCAGAAGGCCGCGGCCGATTACGGCGCCACCGCGCTGATGTCGAATCACTCCGAGTTCGACGACGCCTATTTCAAGGCGCACACCGCAGCTAACCGCAAGCCGGGCGACCCGAATCCGTTCGATGTCGGGGCGAATGCTGTGGCCCGCTATTTCACAGTGGTCCAGGATTGCACCTCCGCGGCCAAATTGCGCGCAGTCGGCCAATAGTTCAAATCTTCTGACTCGGGGCGGCAACGTTACGCACTGCCGCCTCGCCCAATCGCTCACGAAGCTGCGTCAGGTACAAGCTGCGCGGCGTCACATGTTTGTCCAGAGACTCCATGTGCCCCACCGGCTTTGACCCGTCCTGCAACGGAATATTGAAAGGCACCGAGTTCACGCCGATGTGACCGAAGGAGAAATTCTGCGCGGTCGGCGGCTGCTGGACGAGGAATGGCCCCTCGCAGTTCCAGAAAACCGTATTCGCCCCGGCCCATCCGATGTTAATGTCCTTCCAGAAGCGTGCCGTCAGCGGAGCGTGCACGTTGTCCCACAGGCCGCCCGTCGCCCACTGCGAATGCGGCTCGCTCGATGAGAACGGCGATGTGGCCGTGCAATCCAGAAAGACATTCAGGCATGACCCAGGCAGGCCGGTGACGAACGAGTGCCGCCCCTTATCGGAGGAGCAGCGTTGCACCAGCGAAAGCTGGCCTTCCATCAGGAACGTAAACCGGCGAGCGCCGCGACGCTGCGAAATCGGCTCCCTCGACACGCAATCCTGCACCGTCACCCATTTCGCTCCGCGCTGCACGGCCACCAGACTGTTGCCGAAATGCAACTGCGTCACGTTGCGGACCCAGCAGTGGCGCGCGTTGTTGATCGAGATGAAGTTCCAGTAGTGCCCTTCATCCGCGTAATACTCCTCGGCCACGTAATTCGGACGGTCCATATTGCCGTACTCGCGGGTGCGTACGGTCGGGTCGAACTCCGAAATGCCGCGCAGATTTTCGACGCCGGCCTTCTCGATCCGGCCCGGGTCGTCGTACTTGTACACCTCGCCGCCGCCCCACTTCTTCTCGATAGCGCACGTAATCGGCGCATCGATGGTGATGGCGTTACCTTGTACCGCCGTGACGATGCGGTCCCAATCGACGTTGAATGGCCGCCAGGGAAACTTATTCTCCGGCTGGCCCATCCCCATCGCGTTGACCCAATCCTGATTGCCGATGCGGCGCACGATCACAGTGTCGCCCACCTTGAAATCGCGCGACGACGCCACGTGAATCGTGCGCGAGCCCACCGGCACATACTCGTCCGACACCACCTGTTTGGAGGCTTCGTTCACGGCCAGCGCGGAGGGACCTGCAACCGTGACCAGCGTCCCGCCGCCGCCGCGTCCTCCGCCGCCTCTCGGATTCCCCGTGCCGACAAGGACTGTGCCGGTATCGCCCATGCCCTCGCCTCGCAGCACCACGCCGCTGGCCTGAATCTTCAAAGGGTTCGCCATCTTGTAATAGCCCATGCGGAGCAGCACGGCGCCGCGGAACCCGTTCTTATCGAGCGGCAGCGCGGACACCTTATCGATCGCCGCCTGCACAGTCGCCTGACTGTCGCCCGGCACCGGCCAGACCGTTTCCTTCACGGGCACCGTGGGGATCGGCACGCCCCCGCCTCCGTATCCCGCATACGAGAAGTCAAGGATGGTGCTCCCCAACTCGTCCGGCGTATATACGAGCTTGCCATCCGTGCCGGGATAGACCTTGGACACGGTGGACGGCATCTCTTCCTGAGCTGCGGCCATCGCCGCGGGCGCAAGCGCCAGTTGCATGATTCTTCGCCGGGATACTGCCATCGTCTTGCCTCCTGAGATGCTTGAATTCTATCTGATCGCCGTGAGCACGTCGGCGCAGAATTTCGAAATCTTGAAACCGGCGCCGGAATCGAACCCGCGCCGCACGATCACCGTCCTGGCCGAAGGAATGATCATCGAGTATTGACCCTGGCCACCGTTGGGCGAGAAGGCGCCCTCGGGCAAACCATCCTGGCCGCTGTAGATCCAGAACTGCCCGCCGTAACGCGGACCGTTATCCGCGGGCTGCACCGGACCGGGAGTCGCCACGTATTTCGCCCAGCCTTCCGGAACAATGCGCTCGCCATTCCATACCCCGTCGTTGAGGTACAGCAAACCAAAGCGCGCGAAATCACGGGCGCTCGAGTAGGTCTGTCCCGACATCAGGAAATCGCCGTTCCAGTCGCTGGCCGGTGTGGTGCGCGTCATCCCGATTTTCCAGAAGAGTTGCTGAAACGGCATCGCCCAGAATGTCCGATCGTCCTTCACTGCCTGCCGCACCGCGCGCACCAGCAGCATCGTGTCCGGCGGGTTATACAGGAAGCGCGTGCCCGGTAGCGTATCGAGCATGTTGGTTGCGGCGCGTCCCGCTACCGTCCCGCCGCCGTTATAGATATCGGCTTGCGGGCTGCCGCCGGCTTCGCCGTATAGGCCGCTCGACATGTGCAGCAGGTGATTTGCGGTGATCGCGCCGCGCGGGTCGCCTGGCTTGCGCCATTCCTCCAGCGCGCCAGGGCGATCCAGATCGAGGCCGTATTTCCATTTCGCGATGCCTACCAGCGACGACGCGAAACTCTTGGCGGCGGAATGCGTTTGCGCCGCCTGATGCATGTCATAGCCCATCGCGTAGCGTTCGGCGACGATCTTGCCGTCTTTGACCACGATGATGCCCCACGTGCGCCCGCCATAGCTCTTGCCGTCGAAGCCCGCTTCCACCAGCGCATCGAGCGCTTTCTGTTTCGCCTCCGGCAGGCGCGCCGTGGCGTTTTGATCTCCCATCGGCCACGCCTGACCATCCAACTCGGGCCGCACCACTTTCGCATCCACCTGTGGAACAAAGCGCAACGCCTCTTCCGTCGCGCCCGTCGGCAGTTGCACGCAGCCCAGTACCGGACGCCACGCCACAATGCGCGGCGGCATCACGTCGGAATACCGGATGGAGACAATCTTGCGCGCGTAGTCGATGTCGGTCTTCATCTGCTCGGTGCCGCCCACGCCGCTGTTGTCCGCGTCAATCTGCTCGATACTGCGGCCGCCGCTCCACAGTCCGCTGCAGAGCGCCACTGCGCGCGTAGCCGCTTGCACTGCCCCCTGCTTTCGCGGCGTGCCTTGTGCGGGAGCGGGCTGCGCGCCAGCCGTGCCGATGAAACATAGTGCCAGAGCCGCGCAAACGCAGGCTACTCGATTCGTTGGGCGCATGATTGCCTCCACTGCATAACAATAACATCAGACAACCTTCTCTTTAACCCGCGGAATTCGCTGGAATCGGACAACTCGATCCGATACCATCAGAAGTGCAGCGTGGCGTTTTGCTGGAGGTCCTATGCTTTCCCGACGCGAGACTATGTCTGCTCTCGGCGCCCTGCCGTTAGCCGGCGCTCTAAGTCCCGGCGAACTGTACGCGCAGGCCGCCGCCAGACTCCCGGTCCGCACCCTCGGACGTACCGGGTTTCCGGTAGTGCCCTATGCGTTGGGCGGCATCGGGTCGATCCGCGCTCCCGGGCAGGGAGTGGACCCCGCGGACATCATCGTGCGCGCCGTTCAACTCGGCCTCAATTACCTGGATACGGCCAACGTGTATGGCCCCAGTCAAGTGAACTATGGCGAAGCTTTTCGCCGCATGCACCTGATTCCGTCGAACACCGGCTACAACGCGGCGATGCGCTCGCGCCTCTGGCTGGCCAGCAAGACGGCGGCGCGCTACACCTTGAATCCGCCTACGCCTCAGGCCCAACCGGGCCGGGGCCCCGCGAGGCCGCCACAAACCGCCATCGACGATCTCAAACGCACCATGACGCAGATTTTCGGTGACGGGCAAGGCTTCGTCCCGGAGGGCGCTTACCTCGATTGCATGCAGATCCACGATCTGCGCAACCTCGCGTCCGTCGACCAGGTTTACGAAGGGTTGGCCGATCGCGGCGCCGGCAGGCGGCCGGAGCGCATGGGCGCCCTGGCCGGGTTGCTCGATTATCGCGACGGAACCAACTACACCGGCCAGAATCCCGAGCACCGCATTTGGATCCGGCACATCGGCGTGACCAGCCACGCCAATTCCGGCTACCTGATGAAGGCGCTGCGCATGGATACGCAGGACATTTTCGATACCGTGCTGATGGCGCTCAACGCCAATGACCGGCGTTACGATTCGATGCAGAACAACGCACTGCCGTTGGCCGTGGCCAAAGGCATGGGCGTCATCACCATGAAGATCATGGCGGATGGAGTGATGTGGGGCGGGCCGAAGCGCTTCCTCTCGCGGCCCGAGGACGTCATCACCTCGCTGGGCAAGCCGGACAGCGTAGACTTTGGCGAACTGATCCGCTACCCGCTATCCTTCCCGGGTGTGACCTGCGCCATCGTCGGCATTGGCAAGATCAATCGCGAGAAGCCTGAGCAGGACCAGTTGGTGGCCAACCTCGCGGCATCGCAGATGGACTTGCCCGGCCCGGCCGAACGCCTTCGCACCGAAGAGCGCGTGGCGGATCGTGTCGGCAAAGATACCAACTTCTTCCAGGAGAGCCGCGCCGCCATCATCCAACCGGCTGAGGTGACCAGTTCCAAGGATGGAGACCGTTTGGTGGTGGAGTGGAATACCGCGATGGCCGGTGCGGACGCGCTGCGCTCTTACGAGATCCGCGCGGGCAGCAAGTTGCTGGCATCGCTGCCGTTCCGTCCCCAACTGACTGAAGCGCCGTTGCGTGCCTCGGTCGCCGCGTCCGATGCCGGTGACGCGCCCATCACGGTGGTTGCCTCCACGGACGCTCCCAAACGAGTGGCATAAGGCGTTGCGTTGTGCGAACCAGCGAAGCTCGAAAGTCCGAGCTCTGCTCGCCTGCGCGAGGCTGGAGCCATATGCCACATTTGCGAGGTATCGCTCAAGGGACGCGTCGCCTGATGCGGCTGCCTTGGAACCCCTACGGGCGTCACCCGCGCGTGATTTCCCGCAGCCAGTCCAGCTGATTCTGCACGCCATCGTGCAGCCGGAATACGCGCTTCACCGCCTCCGGCCTTTCGCCGCGAATGTCGATCTTCGCCAGGTCGAATTGCCCCACTCCGAGCTGTGCAGCGTACTGCAAATAGCCCACCGCGTGCTGCGGAATTCCCATCGTCTCCAGCCCAACCCGGTCCGCCGCCAGAAAATCCGTCGACGCAATCGCCACCCGCATCGGCACCGGCGTTCCGCTGGCTGGTCCATTGCCCTCCATGCCCTCGAACCCGTCGATCAACGCCACGCCCCAGCTCTTGCTGAGCTTCTTGGCGACCATGGCCACGTTGTAGTTCATCGCATGGAACGGCGCACCCCGCGTGACGCCACGACCGGCCTGCGGTGCGCCTCCGCGAGCGCCTGCGGGAGGCGCGCCCTGTCCCGGCGTGGGAGCCGTTCCCCGGGCGCCGGCTTGCCCCGCCCCTCGTCCGCCCTGACCGCCGCCGCGGCCGAACCCGCCCGTCTGGGCATGCATCATGCGCTTGTCGTCGAATGGGGCGGTGCCCGTTCTCCGCAGCGGAGCGCCCATCGCCATGTTTTTGATCGACATCGTCGCTACAACGGCATTGTGCGTCTTCAGCATCGCCGAGCTGATGATGAACGCATCCGGGTCAAGCAACCGTCCCGCCAGTCGTACCGGGACCGGCCGCACGTTGCCGTCCACGATGGGAAATATCTCGTGCTGCTCCTCGCCATTCAGGTCCACCAGCTTGAGGTTGAATCGCTTGTATTCGCCAATCAGTTGGGGATAGTGATAATTCTCGAAGCCTTGCAGCGTCTCGCCCGCGCTCGATTCGACAATCATCACCGGGCCCTTAAAGCGCGGCGCCAGATAATCGAGAATCCCGCGGATCGCATCCACGTGCGTGGCGCAGAGTTGATTGTTGCCGTAAACGTTGTTGACCTTGATCGCCACGTATTTCTTGCGTTTGAGCAGCGGAGCGATCTCTTTATCGATGGCGTTCAGCGCCTCGATCACGTTCTTCCGGCGGTCCTCGCCTTTCACCAGCGAGACCTGCGAACGCGATTCGTAGGGGTAGATCGAAGGGCCCGGCACAGCCGGCGGAATGTCCGCCTGGCCGTACACCGTGTTTTGCGAAGCGGCCCCGGCCAGGGCGCCGGCGCCCGCCAGGTGCAGGAAGTTTCTACGCGAGCAATCGTTCATGGGAATCTCCTTCGACGCGGCTCACTCCCGGCCACTCGAAACCCGCTCCGGCGAGCATCCCGGGTTCCAACCTTCTTCCGTGGACTACCCTTTGTACTGCCGGTAGTCGATGCGAACTTTCTCAATCGGCACGCCAATCACTTCGATGCGCTTCAAATCGCGCGTTCCGATACCGTGCTGCTCCGCCAGAAACAGCGTGCTGTCGCAGCGCTCGAAAGGCGGAGTGCCGCGCACCGCCATGGGGTCGAACCCCATGCAGGAAGCGCCCACCGCGTCCACACAGACGGGATTGAGGCCGGCGATCAGGATGCCGGGATGAACCGGCTTGACGCCGCGGTTCCAGGGTCCTTCGCCGCCCGTAATGCTGTCGATGGCGTCGATCATGGCCAGGTGAATGGGGCGCGCGGCCACGATGTCCGAGATGATGCGCGGAATCCGATAGCCGGCTTCGCGCGGCGATTTCGGATTGTTCTCCGAGGGCGCGCTCTTGGACGGCTGGCGGTTGCCGCTATGCATGGGGCCGCGGCCACCATGCGGATCCGTGCTGGGCTCATTGATGCCGGCGCCTTCCCCGTAGATGGTGACGGGCGTGGCGCCGAACATGTTCTTGATGGACATGGTGACCCCTGCCGTTGCGTGCTCCTTCAGCTTGCCGATGGAGATGAAGAAATCGCACTCGGAGTAGGAGTGATTGAGGTCGAAGCCGGGGAAAAGGTGGCCGCCGTCGGGTACTGTGATGCGCTTGTAGCCTTTGGCGCGGCCCACCACGTTGGTGTTTTCGAACTCCACCAGTTTGGCCGCCGAAGCGATGTCTTGCGGCTTCCAGCCTACTTCCATCATGTACTCTTCCAGCGGATCGCTGCTGGACCAGCTTCCTTCCAGGATGCGCACCCGCCTGGCTCCGGCTTTGCCCAGCAAGTGCGTCACGGCGCCAACCACCTTCGGGTGCGTCCAGAAGGTCTCTTCGTGCGGCTTGAAGGCCACGCGTTCGAAGGCCCCGCCCACCATATTGATCTTGATGGCGACGGTCTTGTTGCGCACCATGCTGCCCAGCCCGCCGAGTTGGTCGAAGATTTTGGTGAGCGTGGGCAACAGTTCGGACGTGTAGTTGTCGCACTTCTCGATGACGACTTTCGAGGAGGGAGCCTGCTGGGCGAAGTTGATGCCGGGCGTCAGTGCCGTGCCCAAGGCAGCGCCACCCATAGCGCCCAGGAACTGCCGGCGGCTGGACTGGTTACAGTGATGTCTCATGCTCATAGCTCAAACCTCCAATTCAATGGCGCAAAATAACGGAAAACCCGGGAGATGGACTTCCTGCGAGGACTCCCGGCGCACCAGGTTGACGGTGGATGGCGCATCGGTTTCCAGCATGTGGCAAACGGCGGAACGATACCCGCGGACGAAGTCGATACCGAGATCTGGTATGCGCCCCGCGGAGAAGCTCAGGAATTGCAGAAGCGCCTTCTTGCCGTCGGGCGATCCCGTGTATATGGTGGTGGCCGATCCCTGGTTGTACAGGCGGTACATGTCGTTTTTGCGGCTGAGCAGCATGTGGGTCTGGCCGGCGAGCACGAAGGGGTCGATCGAATCTTCCGTCGATACGGCGATGCGCCCCGTCCCCAGCGAATGAATTTGAAAGAGCGGGTTGTCCGCCGCCAGCGCACGTCCGTCGCCCGCCAGGGCCGCACACTTCTTGGTGCAAATGAGCAGCCCGCCGCCGCGCGCAAAGGCCGTAAGCTGCTGCCGCATCGCAGGGGCCGGCATCTGTTCGTCGGTGTACACCACGGCCTTCAACCCTTGCAGGGAGTTGGCCGCCAGTTTCGTCTTGTCCACCGCCCGGAACGGCAGTTGCCTGCGCATCATCAGGTTCAGGGTTTCGGTGGCGAGAAACTCGTTTTCCCCGCGGAAATCCGAGAGCACGCCAACCAAGCCCAGCGACCCGTATTTCGACCAGGCTGCGTGGTCCGCGAAGAACTTTACTGCTTTCAGAACGCGCTTCCAGTCTTCCGCCGCCTTGGCATCGCCCTTCGCCAGTCCGCCGGCGAAATCGTCGTCCAGCGAAATCACCCAGCGCCCGCCCGCCTGCGCCGCATCCGCCACCGCGATGAAGTATCCGCCCGGTCGTGTGAATACGCGGCCCGCCGCCGGGTCTGCCATGATCCAGACCGGCCGGTCCGGCATCATCACTTTCGCCATCTGCACGAACCACAGATTACTATCCAGCCAGGGTGCGCCCGTGGGACCGGCATCCGCGCCCGCCGCATTGCCCCCGCCCGCCCGCATCATCTTCACGGCCGGCCAGACGCTGTCCGTGAACGCTACCGCCGTGTCGCCCTTCCCGCTCGGAATCTCGCTTCGCTTGGCCAGCGTCACCGCGGGGAACCCTCCCGCTTCGCCCGGCTTCGCCGTCGCGACCGCTGCCAACCCGGCGATCTTCGCCGCTTGCGCCGCTGGCCCCGTGCTTGCGCCTTCCTCCACCACTCCGACCAAGGCAATGCCCCGCCGTACGGCTTCGGTCACTAGTGGCCCGAGCGCGGTTTGATTCTCCGCCTTACCCCAGGGAATCAGCAGGCAGTTCACCGCACTGCCGCGAATCAGATCGAGCGAGGCCGGTTGGGTCCAAAAGGCCCCTTTCGGCCATTTCATCGGGGACCAGTCTGCTTGGAGAGCCATGCGTCTTCACTTCCTGAGCGCCTGAAACAAAATTAGCGGTCGCGCCAATATATTATCAGACCTTAAACTATGATGTCGTAAATTACCGCAAAATCTCGAAGAAAATGGCCCGTTCGCCCTTCCGCTCCCTACATTGTAGGCGATGCCGGCTCACAAGCGGAGTTTCGGGTCAGGTATTCCCCTTACCGGCCTTTGTGGGGTCAGGCATGCTTTGTCAGTGCAATTCCGGGTGGGATATGGCTCTGCCTTGTCCATCCGAGCGAAGCTCGGACCGGGCTGCGGTGGGATGGACGATCGTCTTTAGTCGTCCGTCCTCCCAGCTTCGAAGTGCGAGCAGGCGAGTGGGACAAGGCGGTGCCTGGTCGTCCCTTGTCCATCCCAGCGAAGCCCGGACCGGGCGAGCGGTGGCTCGCCTGCACAAGGCTGGAGCCATATGCCACACTTGCAGCACTCAGGCGGGGCACCACCTCCGCCGTGGTCTTATCCGACATAGACCACCAGACCGCCTCATACCGCGAAGCCCCTCTCGCGAACTTGCGTGTGGCCCGACCACTAGCAGAAACAGTCCTACTTGACTGAGTCGCTGCTTTTGGAAAGAATGAATACGCCCTATGAGAAATTATTCGATTCCCGCTATTGGGATCCTGTTGATGGCCTCATCGACAGCCCCGCTTACTTCCATGCCGCAGGATTCCGGCGGTGTGGGCACAATCGACCGTCTCGATCCCGCCTTCGACCAACTGCTTCCGAAGGACGCGAAGATCGAGAAAGTGGCAGGTGGTTTCACCTTCACCGAGGGTCCGCTCTGGCGCCCCGATGGCACGCTCTGGTTCAGCGACGTAGTCGGCAACATGATTCGTTCGGTCACGCCCGCCGGAAAAGTCACCGTGTTGATTCCCAACTCCGGCGGCGTTTCAACCGCGCGGCCCGGATCGTACATCGGTTCCAACGGCCTGGCCGCCGATAAGGACGGAGCGGTGTTGGCCTGCCAGCATCAGAATCGCGCCATCGCGCGTATCTCCAAAGACCTCAAGATGACGCCCTACATCGAGAAGTTCGAAGGCCAGCGCCTCAACAGCCCTAACGATCTCGTGTACCGCTCCGATGGCGCTCTATTCTTCACCGACCCGCCCTTCGGCCTCTCGCGCGGCGATACCGACCCCGCCAAAGAGCTCAAGTTCAACGCCGTCTTCGCTTACATCAACGGCAAACTCACGCCCATCGTGAAAGATCTCGATCGCCCCAACGGCATCGGTTTCTCGCCGGACCAGAAGACCATGTACGTGTCCAATGCCGGTCAGAAGCGTTACTGGATGAAGTACGATGTTGCCAAGGACGGCACGGTTTCCAACGCCAAGATGCTTTTCGATGTCTCGACCGAGAAGAACACCGGTCTTCCCGATGGCCTGAAGGTCGATTCCAAGGGCAACCTTTGGGGAACCGGCCCAGGCGGCGTATGGGTGTTTTCACCCGAAGGCAAGCACCTGGGCACGATCAAGCCGCCCGAGGGACCTGCCAACTGCGCCTGGGGCGACGACGGCAAAACGTTGTACATGACCGCCGTGACCGGAGTTTATCGCATCAAGACCGCGGTGGCCGGAGAGAAGCCACTCTACAAATAGGGGGAAAGAGCACCGATGAAACGTTATTACTTCATGGCGATGTTCGCCGTTCTCGGCCTGCAAGGCCTTTGCGCACAGGAGAAGAAGCAGATCGTGCTGTATTGCGATCTCAATGTAGACGCTGCCAAAGAAGCGGAGATGCTGAAGAACTACCACACCATCTTCTTTCCCGCGGCCCAGAAGTACCCTGGCTACATCGACCTCAAACTCACCAAGTTCCACTCGGCGGCTTCGGGTAAGGCTCCGGAAGGCGCCAATTACCGCTTCCAACTCGCCTTCGAGAGCGAAGAAGCGCGCCAGAAGTGGATCAAGTCCGACATCCACGGCAAGGTGTGGCCCACCATTGAAAACCTGCTGAGCACCAAGAACTATCCCTGCCTGATTTACGACATTAAGTAAGCCGGCACGGGCAGCACACGCAAAAAGGGCGGCCGCTTTAACACGGCCGCCCTTTTTACGTTCGAACTGATAGCCGCCTACTTGACGTCGGCGATATCCAGCTTGCCTTTCTCCAACGCGACACCGTAGACAATGAGTTCCATGTCCGCGGCGCCCGTGTTCGTGAACGAGTGAACGTCCTTTACCTTTACGGGCAGCGCATCGCCCTTCTTGAAGGGAGCGGTCTCTTCGTTGACCTGTGTCGTACCCTCTCCTTTGATCACCAGGTAAACTTCTTCCACTCCCTGGTGGACGTGCGCCCCAATCGAAGCGCCCGGAGGAATCACGTAGTAATCGACGTACGCCCAGTTGGTGGAGAACGTTGCCGGACCGAGCGCACGCCGGTACATCACCGTGCCTTTGCCGCCATGCATGCCCTCTACCGCGCGCGCCGATTCCTTCACAAGGCGGCGGGTGTTGACATAGGTGGGCCCTTTGTCCACGCGCGCGCCCACACGGTCATCGCCCAGATCGAAAGTGGCCGTCGGGTCGGAGAAGAACTGCGTCAGCCATCCCGTCACGGAAGGCCGCGGCGCGTCCGGTATTCGCACGCTGAAGTTTACCCACCCCGCCGGCTTGTCGGTCGGATTGTAAACTGCGTGCGAGTGCTTCAGCGGTACCGGCACCCCTACGGGACCCGGCAGCAGTGCTGTGTGCCCGTCCACCGTGAATTCGCAGTCTGCGTCGAGAATCAGGAACATTTCCTCGGTGGTGTTGTGGAAGTGCGAGCCAATCGAACTTTTCGGCGCCAGCGGCCCGTAGTGCATGAAGCTCAGGCCCGTAATTGCGTCACGGCCAAGGAGCGTCTGGATGCCGAGCGTTCCGGCGCCGCCGTGAATGTTGGTGCTGTTGCGTGCCTTGCTCCAATCGCCATGGGCGATGCGCTGGGCAAGCGGGTCCCGCGCCAGCAGCGAAAATGCCATCAAACCAGTCAAAACTAGGACTTTCATTTCAGCCAATCGCTCCTCTATCCCCACTTGGGACGATTCATTTTACACCAGCAGTATGCCCGCGATTCTTACCCGCGGCCGTCGCTACTTCAGGTGCTTCGCCGCGCGATCCAGGCTACCAGAGCAGTTTTAGCGCGAGTTGGACCAGTCGGGGAGGCCGGCTCGCGAAGATGCGGCCAAAATTTGTTCCCGCCCCCGCATCTCCGTTGGGCTGTTGAAACTGCGCTTGATTCCACGCGTTAAACATCTCTGCCCGGAATTGCAGTCTCGCAGCATCGTCCGGCAACGCGAAAGATTTCTGCACGCCCAAATCCCAATTGTGGACACCCGGGCCAGGCAGGACCGTTGGCCCGCTGTTCCCGAAGTACCCTACGGCGGGGACTGCAAAGCAGGCCGTGTCGAACCAAAGGGAGCCATTGTCGCGGACATGGTCGGAAAGGTGATCGCTGCGTCCATCGCAAATACGATTGGGGAGAGGAGTGATAAACGGGCTGCCCGTCTGATTCGGCGCCCGGAGATTAACGGGTTGCCCCGTGGAAAAGACGGCAATGGCCGTCACGGTCCACCCATCGATTGCGAATTGTCTCCAAAGGCTTGCAGTGTGACCGCGCCGGAAGGGCAAGTCCCAGACTGCGCTCGCCACCGCACGGTGTCTGACGTCAAAATTGGCCGGCCCCCTGGAACACTCCCGGCAGGTCGCAATCTGGTTCGCGCTGGCGTTGGCTGACTGCCACGCATCGGAGAGCGCTTTGCCAAGTGTGTACTCGAACCGGACGTTCAAACCCCCATCCATTCGCCGTTCGTACTTCGCTACCAACGCCTGCCAGGAGGCGTTCCCTGCGCCATCCTGATACAGCATCAGGCCGTAGCGCGGCCACGGTCTCGTGGCTGCGTCGCAGAGCAGACTCGCGGTTGCGCGGCATTGCCCCATGTCAATGACATTCGGCATGCGGTGCGAACTGGATCCCCGGTAGGAGAGTTCGACGAAGTCGTTCCGGGTCGCCTTGTGCTGGATCGAGACGGTCCACTGGCTCGCGTAAGTCGTCCGGTAATCGTGATTCAGGAGCGTGACCACTGTGCCCTGGGGCAAACTGGCGGCATACGAACTGGTGAGTGCGGCCGAAGCAGATGGTGGAAAGATATTGACGCCGAGGGCGTAAGTGGGAACAGGGTTCGTCAGACTGTTCGCGAAACTCTTCCCTACACCGGCCGGAGATGGAGATGCGAACGGGTAAGGCGCAAACAGCCACGGAAACTCAGAGTAATAGATGCCCGCCCCGATGCGTATCACGGTGCTACTGCTGAAACTTGGGTTCCACGCAAGACCCAACCGCGGCGCAAAGTTGTTCTTGTCGGGGGCCATCGTGTCAGGACCGATTTGCCCGAGGCCCGAGTAGGTAACTAATCCTGTGCGGGGATCGAAAGAATGCACAAGATCCCGAGACTTGCCCTGCGCATCCGGAGGTGTTTCGAAAAACCACGAGACCCCGTAGTTCAGGGTCAGGTTACGGGTCAACCTCCAGCTGTCCTGGACGAACGGTGTAACCTGGGTCGCGCGGAATTGCACCCTCGGCAGTCCGGTAAGCAGACCCGTCACTGGCAAACCAAGCAGAAAATCAGCGAAGGCATCTCCCGTGCCTGCCGCCGGTGCGAGTTGTCCCTGGGCATTGGCCGCCAGCTGCGCGGTGAAGACAGGCTGGAAGGACAGAGTGCCGATCGCGCTCGAGTTTCCATTCAAATGCCATCCGCGGCGGTAGCGAGTCCCAACCCCGGCAGCCAGGTTGTGTGTCGCTGTGTTGTACGTCAATTCCTCGTCCAACTGCCACGTATTATCGCGATTGCCGACTTCGCCATTGGCCCTGCCGAAGGGCGAGTACCCCTGCAGGTTTACGGCGGTCACTCCTCTGCTGTCGAACGTATTGGTGATGCCGATCTGATCGAGGATCGGGCCCAGTCCGCCGGCTTCGTTTCCCCCGACCGCAACGTTCCGGAGAAAACCAAACCGCAAGCTGTTCACTAAAGTGGGACTCAGCGACCAGGCATGCTGCACCATCGCAAGCGTGGACTCATTTTGATACAGCAGGCCAGTCAGCGGAAACAAACCTCGCCGCACGGACGGCTCGTTTTGATGGAAAAACTGGCCGAATAGCTGAGATCGGGTAGTCAGCGCCACGTCCACCCGAGCGCCGCCCTGGTCGTCATTCAGCGTATTGCGGGGATTGGCGAAAACATTGTTCGGCCGGGCCGACAGACTCGTGCCTGAACGGTAGTACGCCAGCAGGTTGCGGGCGACAGGATTCATGCGATTCGCGGGTATCGTGAAGTTGGGAAAGGGCTCACGACTTCCTGACTCCGGCCGGAAACTGGCCGGATCGTAGATCATCCGGCCCGTAGCGATGAAATTCCCCCGGAACATCTCCTCCGTGGGACTATATCCCGCGGCGGAAAACGCGGTTAACTCCCGGAGCCCTTCATAAAACGCGTGAAACCATGCGCGATCCTTTCGCAGCGGTCCGCCAGCTGCGCCGCCGAACTGGTTGCGCTTCAGATCTTCCCTGGTGGGGGCGAAGAAACTCCTGGCATCGAGAACCTCATTGCGGAAGAACTCGAAAGCTTCCCCATGGAACTGGTTGCTCCCACTCTTCGTGACGATGTTCACGACTGCCGAACCAGTTCCTTCTTCCGGAGCCAGAAAGCCCTCTTGTACCTTGAACTGATCGATAGCGGCTATGGAAGGACTCAACGCGAGTTCCCCATCGCGCGAACCACGGATATTGAAGCCGTTCAGAGAATACGAGCCTGCATAGGGGAATGTGCCGGGCAGAACTACCAGCCGCCCGGGCGGGCCGACATTTGTGGTGAAAATGTCGCTGGCTCCGCTCACCTCATTCGTGCCGCCGGAGAGCAGCGCGAGATCCAGGAAATTGCGCCCGTTCAATGGAAGTTCCCGCACCCTGATGGAGTCGACGACGGTACCGTTGGCGCTCGATTGCGCACTCAGTTGGGTTGCGCCGGGCGCCCTGACAGTGACCGAAGTACGAACTTCGCCGAGTTCCAGTCGGACGTTTACAGAGGCTTCCTGGCCGATGTCGATCTTCAATCCTTCGATCTGCCGAGTGATGAAGCCTGCCATCTCCAGGCGAACGGAATAGGCGCCGGCAAGAACCGAAGCGAAGAGAAACGAGCCATCGGCGCCAGATTCAGAGTTGCGGATCAGGCCTTTCGACGGCTCGGTGAGGGTGACTCTTGCGCCCGGGACCGGCCGGTCGGAACCATCCACGATTGTGCCGCGCAGCGAACCCACGCCGAGCGTGGTCTGCGCGTCCAGCGTAGAGATGGCCAGTAGCGCAACCAAATTTCCGCGCATCGGCGAGAAAACCCTTTCGTTGAACAATAATGTTAGCTTCAAGTTTAGCTTCTCATGCCGTTCGCCAAATGGTTGAGTTATCGAAACGAAGATGACGTTTTGATCACGACAGCATCTGCTTTTCAAACGCGCGTTCGCCGCCTTTTGCGCGTTTTTCGCCTGCGGGGTCCGCTTGCCTCCGACCCCACGGCCCAGATGCTCCACGCTCTTCTCGTGACGATCGCGGTTTGGATGGCCGCAGGGTTCATACTGACGCTGCATCTCGCGCCAATCACGCTTACACGATTGGCGCTCCCTCTTGCCTTGCAGGCCAGCCTCGCCGTTGCGCTGATATTGCTGCGTCTAGGACAGTTCCGGCGCGCGAGTCTGGTCTACCTGGCAGGAAGTTGGGTGTGGGCGACCGCCATAATGTATGCAGCCGGAGGCATCCGTACCTATGCTTCGGTGTTTTACGGCGCCCTGCCTGTCTCGGCCGCCTGGCTGCTTGGATACGGGTGGGCGCTGCGGACTGCCGGCATATGCATAGCGACCACGTTGATCTTTGTGTGTCTGGAAATGTTCGGGAGCGCTCCGCTACGCACCCTTTCGCCCACGCCCTTGGGAATTTGGTTCGCCCTGGTTCAAGCTACGCTGATCGCGACAATCCCGGTAGGACAGGTCCTCAAAAAGCTGGTTGCAACATTAAACGAGGTGCAGAAATACAAGCAGGATCTCGAATCGCTGGTGGATCAACGAACGGCTGAACTGGTGAAAGCGCGCGATCAGGCTGAGGGCGCAAATAGGGCCAAGAGCGTATTCCTCGCGAACATGAGCCACGAGTTGCGCACGCCTCTCAATGCCATCCTCGGCTTCTCGTCCTTTCTTCGCGACAACGGCGCTTTGGAGCAGCAGCGCCACGATCTCGACATCATCAACCGCAGCGGAGAGCATCTTCTCGCTCTCATCAACGACGTGCTGGATGTGGCGAAGATAGAGGCTGGCCGCACCGAGCTCGAAATCGCAACTTGCGATGTGGGAAGAGTCATTGAGGATGCCACAAACATGGTTCGGCCCGGGGCATTGCAGAAGGGGCTGACGTTGCGAGTGGAAAGTTCGCAGACACCCCTGTTCATCCGGACAGATCCCGCGCGCTTGCGGCAGGTCCTCATTAATCTGCTGAACAACGCCGTCAAATTCACTGAAAATGGATCTGTCACCCTGCGGATGGCAGTCAGTCCTTCCAACAACCCGGCAGAGGCGCGCCTGGTTTTTGAAGTCGAGGATACGGGCGCAGGTATCGCAGTCTCCGATCAAGCGGCGATTTTCGATACCTTCGTGCAGGCAGGCGCGGCCTACCGGCAGCAAGGCACGGGGCTGGGCCTGACCATCTCGCGTCAGATTGTCGAACTGATGGGAGGAACCATTCAGGTCGAAAGCGTGCCCGGCCAGGGATCGCGCTTCCGAATGGAAATAACAGTGGCACGGGCGGAGGAGTCCGAAGTAAGTCAAGGCCCGCCTCTGAAACAGGTCTTCAGGCTGGAACAGGGGCAACCCGAGTACCGCATTCTGATCGTGGAAGATCAGCAGGAAAACTGGATGATCTTGGAACGGCTGCTGAACACTGCCGGCTTTCAGACGCGAGTGGCGGAGAATGGCGCCGACGGAGTTAAGGAATATCGCGCATGGCGCCCGCAATTCATTTGGATGGATCTGCGCATGCCGCTAATGGACGGTGTCGAAGCGACGCGGATGATTCGCGAATCGGAAGGCGGAGGGGAAGTCAAAATCGTGGCCGTAACGGCGTCGGGAGATCTCCGCAAACGGCGCGAACTCCTCACGCTAGGTATGGATGGCTACGTTCCGAAGCCGTATCGATCCACAGAAATTTTCGAGTGCATGGCCCACCATCTTGGCTGCCGCTACCAGGTCAGCGAAACCACGTCGAAAGCCGAATCCCAGGGAACCGGGGCACTGCGAGCCGAAGATCTATCTACTTTGCCGGCGGAAATGCGGCACGAACTTCGCGAAGCAATCGTTGCACTGAATCGGGAGCGGATATCTGCGGCGATCGGGCGTATCTCGGAGGTAAATGAGGGCCTGGGCTTGATCCTTACGCGGCACGCCGAATCCTATCGTTACTCGCGGATCTTCGACGTAATTAAAACAGTGGCCACGTCAGCGGCGGGTGATGATTCCTGACTGTCGCCGTGCCGCGGCAACGTCCATTGCGGATTCTCCAAGGGAACTTTCTCGCCTGCTGGATGTAGCAGGCCGCGCTAACGCGGCTTGGATCACCCGCCTGCTGGTCACCGCTGCAGAGGTGCCCTTCCTCAAATCGCTCTGGTCAAACGCCTACTGGAAACTGGGCGAAGGGCACCAGGCATGTAGTCGCCTTTGCTGAAAGTTTCGTTAGTTTAGCGGATGGACATCACCGTCATCTTGTCACCGTCCACCACACCATTTACGGTCACGCGAACATCCTTGCCTGCCGTCGCAGTGTCGCTCCACTTCTTGTGCGTCTTCATCGCTTCCTGCACGCGCGAGTTGCCCACGTCGTCGAACCGCACCACCTGTCCGTCGTTCATCTTCAGCGCGAACTGGCTCGTCGTTCCGGAAATCGCGCAGGACTGGCTGCCGCTGTTGCCCGCCATGCCGGTCCGGTCTGCCGAGTTGTTGCTCGCGCCGGCCGCCGGAGTCTCCACCGAACTAGGCTTGCCGGCGGATGCGGACGAAGCCGCCGACGCCGCGCCAGAACCGCCGCACGCTGCGTCCCATAGCGAGCCGGAATAGCTCTTCGTCTTCAGCTCTTCCATCTTCGACTTGGCTCCCTGCCCGATCATCGTATCTCGCGATTGTCTGCTCTGGTCGCCTGTCTTCATCGGGTCGCTGCTCTTTTGGTCCTGCGTACCCGGCGTGCTTGGAACAGTTGGATTCGCCGGTTGCCGCTGATCCGCGGGTTGCTGATCGGCCGGCTGCTGTTGATGTGCAGGGGTCTGGGGGGACACCGGCGCACTCTGCGCCAGCGCCAGGCCGGCCAAAAAGGGGATAGATAGTAAGTAGCTACGCACTCTCATCGAAGTTGCTCCTGGTAAGTAATAGTTACCTGTACACCCCGACCGCAGCGATTACTCTGCCAGTGGCGGATTGCACACATCTTCCTTACTGTCCGCGAGCGTAGTATCCGGAGCGCGTAACCACCTTCAAGTCCGGTATGTTTACCTCGACGCGAAGCTTGCGGAAGCCCGTTCCCTTGCTGTCGTCCGGTGTGTAGCCGATGACATACTGATTCCGAATCTCGTGAGCGATCTCCGGCGTGATCTTCCCCGTCTCGGCGGCATTCGCCGGAAACCAGCAGCGCCCGCCCGTAGCCAGAGTCAAAGCCTCCATGGAAGCCTTGGCGCGCGCCACGCTCTCCGCCGGCTCCGTCCCCAGAATCCCGATTCCATAGATGATGGCGTTCGTCAGGTGTGCCACCCGAATCAGGCGTTCCTGCGCCACCACGCTACTGTTGTCCTCGCCATCGGTCACCACTAGCAACACCTTCTTATCCTGCCGCGTGTTCGTCTTGAGCCGGTCGAGTCCCAGCGTGAGCGCATCGCGCATCGCCGTCTCCCCGCTCGATTCCGTCTTGTTCAAACTGCGCTCCAGTTGCTTCACGTCGCTGGTGAAGCCCTGTGCCACCGTGGCCACGTCGTTGAACGTGATCACCATCACCTGGTCCTCCGGGTTCGAAGCACGCACCATCGCCAGGGCGGCCGAATTTACCCGCTCCCGCTTGTCGTTCATACTCGCGCTGGAATCGATTACCAGGCCTAGCGCAATCGGCACATCCTCCTGCCGGAATACCTTGATCTCCTGCGGTTGCTCCTCTTCGTAAACCCGGAACGCGCTCTGCGGCAGTCCCTTCACCACATGCCCTTCCTTGTCAAACACCGAAACGTTCAGCGACACCAGATTGGATTCCGTCCGGAAGGTCGTCACCGGATTCTCCTGGCCGCGCAGAAGCGTGATGAATATTACAGCCGCAATGGCGCGCATCGGTACCATGACTCACAACATCGCACGTCTCGTTCCAAAAGTCCGGTCGCCGAACATGTGCGGGGTCGTACTCCAACCCCTTAGGGTCCGAAACGATCGTGATATAACTATCACCAAGCTTTTTCACGCCGCTCGGAGGAAGGCCGCGCAAAATGCCCGGGATTACTGTTACCAACTGGTTCGGAGACCTCGTTTCCCACCCCCAGGTCGTCGTAGAGGCCACTTCGGTGGACGACATCGTCAAAATTCTGAAAGATCCCGATCATTATCCGTCCCCGGTTCGCGCCGTCGGCTCCAACCATTCCACCGCGCCCGTGGGCGTGGCCGAAGGCGGCACCCTCCTCAAGATGGGCAAGATGAATCGCATCCTGGAAATCGGTTCGGACACCGTCACGGTACAGGCCGGCGCTCTCGCCATTGAGGTCGCGCTCGAACTTGAAAAGCACGGCATGCAATTCTACGTGAACACCGAGATCGGCAGCCTCTCGGTGGGCAGCGCCGCCTGCGCCGGCACCAAGGACGCCTCCATGCCGGGCGAGTTCGGCCAGGTGGGCTCTTACGTCACCAACATCAAGATGGTGCTGCCCTCCGGCGACCTGCTGGAAGTGTCCGAAGCCCAGCCGGACCTGATTCAAAAAGTGCGTTCCTGTTACGGCACCTTCGGCGTCGTCTACGAAGCCACCTACCGTATCCGCCCTATCATTCCCATGGGGGTGCACCACACCACTTACAAGATCGCGGACTTCTTCGATAAGTTGCCCGACCTGCAGAAGCTCGGCTATTCGATGATGTACTACCTCTTCCCCTTCGAGGACCTGATCACCGTCGAGTTCCGCCGCTACAATCCGGATGCCAAGGGGACGCCCGACAAGCACGTCTGGCCGCTGCGCAACTACATGTGGGCCACCGCCGGGCCCGCCTTCTGCTCTCAGGTCGAAGCCAATATCCCGAACAAAACCGTCCGCTACAAAGTCATCGACGGCTTCTGCTCCCTGTGGCGCTTCAAGCTGGAAAATCTGGTGAAAAGCGATAACACCGTAGCCACCGACCAGATCATCCGCTATCCCGCCGTTTCCGACAATAGCCGCTATACCTTCAGCCTGTGGGCCTTTCGCGAGCAGGACTACCCGGAAGTGCTGCCTAAGTACATCGAGTTCGCTAAGAAGTATTACAAAGATGCCGGGTACCGCACGAATATGTTGCATGTCGGTTACCGCATCCTTAAAGATCAGCAGAGCCTGCTCTCCTACTCGTGGGACAGTAATGTGATGACCATCGATCCCGTGTCCACCGCCAACCCCGGGTGGCCGCAATTCCTCGATGCCTACAACCAAATCTGCTCCGACTTGGGCGGCATTCCGCTGCCCAATCAGACGCCCCGTTTGACACGCGCCCTGGTGGAGAAAGGACTCGGCCCGCGCTGGAAGCAATTCGCCGAAGCCCGCCGTTCCTTCGACCCCCAGAACCGTCTGCTCAACGACTACTTCCGCCAACTGCTCGGAGAATAAATGCCAACGCCAGGACTTGCTACGGATTGGTCGAAACACAAGACCGCCTATGACATCGTGATCGTGGGTTCGGGCTACGGCGGCGCCATCGCCGCCGCCCGCCTCGCCCGCGCAAAAGTGAAACCCAGCATCTGCATTCTCGAGCGCGGCAAAGAGCGCCAACCCGGCGAGTTTCCGGAAACCCTCGCCGGAGTGATCGGCGAAGCACGCACCTCCGCCAACCCCCTCGGGCTCTTCGAACTGCTCACCCACCCCGATATCTCCATCATCAAAGGCTCGGGCCTTGGCGGCACTTCGTTGATCAATGCCAACGTGGCCATCGAGCCCGATGCCGAAGTCTTCGAGCAGTTCCAATGGCCCAAGGCCATCACCATGGCCGAAATGAAAGGCTATTATCAGGCCGCGCGGGACGTGCTCGCGCCATCTCAGCATCCCCGCGCCATGCAACTTGCCAAAGTGCAGGCGCTCGATCGCCGCGCCCAGCAGATGGGCGCTTCCGTCGAAGCTCTGAACATCGCCGTCAACTTCACCATCGACGGCAAGAACGCTCAGGGCGTGGAGCAGAAGCCATGCGTCGATTGCGGCAATTGCGTCTGCGGCTGCAATGTACGCGCCAAAAACACGCTCTACATGAACTACCTGCCGATGGCGCGTGACGCCGGCGCCACCATCCTCACCCAGACCAAGGTGGAATACATCAAAAAGCTGGCGGCCGGCGGCTGGCAGATCGTCGGGAAATACGTTCGCGGCCCGAATGATTCCGAGTCTTTCAAGATCACCGCCGGCGAAGTCATTCTCTCCGCCGGCAGCCTCAACAGCACCGAAATCCTGCTGCGCTCCGAGAAGAACGGGCTCTCCGTCTCGCCTGCCCTCGGTACCAAATTCAGCGGCAACGGCGATTTCTTCGGCCTCGCCTACAACGGTGATTACGAAACCGACGTGCTCGGCTACCCGTACAAACAATCGCCCGCCGCCGGCGATTCGCCTTCGCCCGGACCCAACATCGTCGGCCTCGTGCGCTACACCAAAGGTGTACCCGAAGCGCAGCGCATCGCCATCGAAGACTTCTCCCTCCCCAACGCCTACATCGACGGCGCCAAGGCCGTCTTCGGTATGCTGCGCGGCCAGGACACCGTGATCGGCAACGAAGACGCCCAGCGCGAGCGCCTCGCCCGCGATTTCGACCCCACCGCGCGGCCCCACGATCCGCGCGGCGCCATGAGCCACTCCATGCTGTACCTCGTCATGGGGCAGGACAACGCGCGCGGTTCCATCCTCTTCGAAGCTCCCTGGACCGAGCCCGACGGCCGCATCCGCATCAGTTGGGACAAAGCCGGTCAGCAGCAGATCTTCACCCGCATGAACGAAGAGATCCGCCGCCACGCCCGCGCCCTGCGCGGCAACTTCATTTTCAACCCTACCTGGAGCGTTTTCAATCTCCGCCACCTCATCACCGCTCACCCGCTCGGCGGCTGCCCCATGGGTGACGACTATCTGCAGGGCGCGGTCGATCCCTACGGCCGCGTGTTCGCCGGCGATGGCAGCGTACACAAGGGACTCTACGTTACCGACGGCTCCGTCATCCCCAGCGCCCTCGGCGTCAACCCCTTCCTCACCATTTCCGCGCTGACCGAGCGCTTCGCCGACATGCGCATCCGCAACAATTATCCGGCGCCGCCCGCGCCCGTCAGCATGTCCGGCATCCGCGCCCTCGAGGTAATCAACTACAACGAAGGCCAGTTGGAGGCACTCTTCCGCCGCTGCACCACCCTGCCCATTGAAACCCTGGTCAACAAGGGAGGTCCGCCGCAGATCGACCCTGCGTCACAAACCATTCGCAACGACGCTTTATGGAAAGGCTTCTTCCCGCAGGGGCACGTGCTGAACGCCATGTCGTCGGCCATCTTTACGGGATTCCGCAAACAGTTCTCCGCCGCGCCCGGCGGCAAGTTCACCGGCATTACCAGCGATACCGACGACCGCATCCACGCGCGCAACAGCCTCGAAGTGGTCGAAATCAAGCACGGCAGCAAAGGCACCCTCGAGCCCGGCAAGTACATCCTGTTGAAGTATCTCGACCCCCCGTGGCAGGGCTTCTACGACATCTTCAAAATCGTCAATCAGGACCTCATGGTCGGCCGCGTCTACCTCGGAGAATTCCCCAATGGCGCGCGCATGTTCACGTTCCCCATGTCGCGTGTCTACAGCTTCGACCAGATGACCGCGCTCGATCACCAGAAGCTCCACGCCTCCGCCGTCGTGCCGTCGACTGCCGATCTGGAAGGCGTGTGGCGCATGGACACCATTTCCAACGCCAACCATGCCGGCGGCATCGCCTATCTGCAATTCAACAACAAACCCGATGGCCGCCTCGAAGTGCGTTACCAGTTGATGGGACTCATGGAAGGCCTGGTCGCTCCCAGTTCCCTGAAAGACCATTTCCAACTGAACGACTTCACCCCCTTCCACGACGAGATCCGCAAAGTCTCCAACGATTTTCTCGTAGGCACCTACATGACCGGGCTGCCTCCCGCCCTCGCCTCGCTCCTCGGCAGTTCCTCGCTCGGGCTTTTCCATTCGCAGCCCAACGGTCAATTCGGCTTCTACTACACCCTCACGCGCACCACCGATAAACAGATCCCAGCCAACACGCTGCTCAAGCCGTTTCGCGAAGCGCAGTTGCCCGATGGCGTGGGCATGCTGTTCGATGAACAGATGAAGGGCTGGTATTTCCCTGGCCTCGCCACGCCCTCCCCGGACCGTGCCGGAGATCTCACCATCGCGTCGCACGTCCCCGGCAGCATCGCCTGCCAGTTCGACGGCCGCATGACCATCGCCGACGTCAACGAGTTCATCGATGGCTACGCACACGAAGCCGGCATCAAGGGCACCATGACCTTCGCTACCTTCGAAGGCATCCAAAACGCCGTCTTCCCCATCGACGAAAACGCCAGCCGCTTCAACTACCTGCGCACCAATCTCGCCACCGGCGAAGGCGAAATGCGTTATCACATCGAATTCGCCATGCAGGGCGGGCGACGCTTCTCCTTCGATGGCGTCAAGTATATGCAGAAGGATACCGAAGGCGGCATCCCGGGCATCGCCGAAATCCTGCAGGACTACACCACCCTCTACTGCCACGTGCACGAGCAGATGAGCGATGGCACGCACCGCGAAACCGGCACCGCCTACCTGCAATTCCGCACTTTCCAGGACCTCGCTGCCATCGGCGGCCTCGCCGGCTTCCTCCTCTCGTTCCAAGTCACCGGCACCAACGATCCCGCCATCCAACTGCAGGCGCGCATGCGCTTCATCGCCTTCACCGCCGAGTTCGTGCAGCGCGAGTACGACCCGCTCACCTTCGGCGGACCCTTGCTCGCTACCGACGTTCGCGCCGACGTAGCGCGCGGCGCCGCTACGCCCGATTTCTTCAGCACCCGCTCTAGCGCCGAACTGCAGCAAATCCTCCGCGACACCCCGACGGTGCCGCTCGAAAAGCTGTTGAACAACGGCGCGGTCTCCATCGATTTCGCAGGCGAACGCATCCTGCGCGATTCCTTCTGGAAGGGCAGCTTCGCCAAAGACACCCTGGTCGGTTGGGAAGAGCGTGTGCGCGATGCCGCGCTCGGCAACGTCGCCGATGCCGCCGGCCGCGGCTTCGCCGGAGGCAGTTTCTGGAAACGTTTCGATAGCGTGAAGGACGGCGTGGCCAAAGGCTTCGTGGTCAACTACGAACTCTCCGCCCTACCCGGCCTGCCCGAAGTCCGCACCGTGAAATACCCGGACAACAATCGCGCCTACTTCAAACAGGGTGACGACGTGCTGCTCCTCTCCTACACCAATGCGCCCTACCAGATGGTCTACGACACCATCAAGATAATCGATGAGCAGAGCGCGATCGGTGTCATGCACCTGGGCGCGTTCCCTAACGGCATCGTCTTTTCCACCTTCGTGATGGCGCGCCAGAATTACCCCTTCACGAACATGTCGGTGCCGGATGCGGATGCGCTCTTTAAAGATGCGCGCGCGCTGCCGCCCTCTGCCGCCGACATCGAAGGTGATTGGGACGGCCGCGTGATCGCGCTCCGTACTCCCGATACCAGCCTGCTCAATCAGGTGGCGCCCGTGCTCTTCCACGCGAAATTCCAGGGAGGCGCCGCCACCTGCTCCGTGGCCGGAGTCCCCTTCACGCGCCCGTTTAACCCGGCGGACCTGCGCAAACTCGGTCCGGGCACGCTGCTGGGCCGATGGACAGCGCTCGACAGTCCCGTGGCCAAAGCCCTCGGCGACCCCCTATACTTCGTCCTCAAGCGCCCGTAGGACAGGGCGATGCGCTGTTTAGGTGGGACAGGCCATCGTTGTTTGTGGCCTGTCCTTCTCGGATCGAAACGTTAGGCCTGTTGTTTATGTGCGCCTCGCAAGACTTCGCTGGAAGACGTCCAGTCGGAGCCGCGACCATGAGGGGGCGTCAGTCTTTCGACCCTATCTCTCTACGCGTGATTCTCGTGATGTCCGCTATGCGGCGTATGCGGCAAAATCAAACCTCCCGCGCCCCAAATCATCAGCGTGAGGAACGTGAAGCCGAAGAGCAGATCGAACTCCGGTTTCTGCAGCCAGATCGGTATCGGAACGAATCCCAGACCCACTGCGCCCCCTAACGAGAGTACGTGCCAATACCACGACTGGGTATGGAACCGGTACAGGAGATAGATGGGGAGCCCCATCGCAAGAAGGTAAACCAGGACAGCCAACATGCCAAACATGCAGAGCCTCCTGTCCAAGATTATAGGCCCAAATGTCTACTCGATCCAGCCGCCGCCCAGCACCAGGTCGCCGTCATAAAATACCGCGCCCTGCCCCGGAGTCACCGCCCGCTGCGCCGTCTCGAACCGGACCTCCACGCGCCCCGGGTCGTCCGTTCCCCACAAAGTCGCCGCCGCCGCCGCGTGCCGGTTGCGAATCTTCACTTGCGCCGGAACGCTCGCGCCCGGCGCCACGCCGGCAATCGAAATCCAGTTCACTTCCTTCGCGAACAAGCCGGGCGATAGCAGATCGTCATTGCTGCCCACCGTCACCCGTTGCGTCGCCGGGTCGGTCGCGATCACGTACAGCGGCTCGCCGGTGGCGATCCCCAGTCCCTTGCGCTGGCCCACCGTGAAGTGATGCACGCCCTCGTGCCGCCCCAGCGTGCGCCCCGCGGCCGTGACTAGCTCACCCTCGGTGCGCTCCACGCTGACGCCCTTTTCCTTGAGATACGCATCCATGAACGCCGCGTAATCGCCATTCGGCACGAAACAGATTTCCTGGCTGTCGCCCTTCGACGCCACCGCCAGATCCATCGAATGCGCCAGTTCGCGTACCGCCGGCTTGTTCAATTCACCCAGCGGAAACATGGTGCGCGCCAGTTGCTCCTGCGTGAGGCCGAACAAAAAGTACGTCTGATCCTTGGAATCGTCCACCGCGCGCCGCAGTTGGTAGCGCCCTGAGCCGGCGTCGAAGCGAATCCGCGCGTAGTGCCCGGTGGCCATATAATGCGCGCCCACCGAATCCGCCATCTCCAGGAAGCGATCGAACTTGATGTAGTTATTGCACAGCGTGCACGGAATCGGCGTCCGCCCCGCCAGATACTCATCTACGAACGGCTTCACCACGTGCTCTTCGAACTGTTTCTCGAAGTTCACCACGTAATACGGAATGCCGATCTGCTCGGCCACCCGGCGCGCATCGTAGACGTCGTCCAACGAGCAGCAGCGCCCTGTCGCGCCCTCCACCGCCAACTCCGGCAGGCGGCGCTGATTCCACAACTGCATCGTCATCCCCACCACTGGACGGCCCTCGCGCACTAGCATCGCCGCCACTGTGGAACTGTCGACGCCGCCGCTCATGGCGACCGCAATGGGTTGCTCAGGCATGCACCGAAATCCTGCGCAGATGCGCCACCGAAGCCGAAATCGCATCCGCCAGCGCGTCCACCTGCTCCACGCCATTGGTGCGTCCCAGCGAGAACCGCATGCTGGCCCGCGCCCGCTCGTCGCTTAGCCCGATCGCCTTCAGTACGTGCGAAGGCGAGAGCGCGCCGCTCGAACACGCTGCGCCCGTAGACACCGCGAAGCCCCGCAGATCCAGCGCGATCACCATCGCCTCGCCATCGATTCCGTCGAAGTACAAGTTACTCGTATTCGGCACGCGATTCCACCGCGACCCGTTCACCCCTGTGCCCGGTATGCGGTCAAGCACCGTATTTTCCAGCCGGTCGCGCAGCATCGTCAGCCGCTCGCTGTCCTGCGCCATTCGCGCGCCCGCCAGTTCCGCCGCCGCGCCGAAGGCCGCAATTCCCGGAACATTTTCCGTCCCCGGCCGCCGGTCCCGTTCATGATGCCCGCCGTACGCAATCGGCATCAGGCGCACGCCCTTGCGCGCGTACAGTGCCCCCACGCCCTTCGGCGCGTAAAGCTTGTGCCCGCTGACCGAGTAGAGATCCACGCCCAGCGCCTGGACGTCCACCGGAATCTTGCCCAGCGCCTGCACTCCGTCGACATGCATCGCCGCGCCGCCCTGCCGCGCAATCTGCGCAATCTCGGCCACCGGCTGGATCGTGCCGAGTTCGTTATTGGCATGCATGATGCTCACCAGCACCGTCTCCGGCCGCATCGCGCGCCGCACGTCCTCCGGGCTGACGATTCCGTTTTCCCCCACCCGCAGGCAGGTGACTTCCACGCCCTCCGCCCCCAGTTGCTTCGCCGGGGAAAGCACCGCTGGATGTTCGATCGAACAGGTAATCACGTGTTTGTGCGCCTGCTGTGCACCGCGCACCATGCCCAGAATCGCCAGATTGTTGGCTTCCGTGCCGCCGCTCGTGAACACCACCTCGCTTGCATTGGCGTTGATCAGCGCGGCTACCTGTCGCCGCGCCGCTTCCAACCGCTGCTTGGCGCTCTGCCCGAAGTGGTGGATGCTCGACGCGTTACCATACGTTTGTCCCAGGCACGCAACCAGCGTTTCAAGTACTTCCGGTGCGACTGGGGTTGTAGCGTTGTGATCGAAATAAAAATGCTGCACTTCGTTCTATTTTAGCAATGCGCCGTCCGCGCCCTCGCCCGGATGGATAGGACGGGAGGTTTATCCTACCGATGATCGTCACCCTCACTACCGATTTCGGTCTGACCGACCACTACGCCGGCACCATGAAGGGCGTGATTCTCGGCCTCTGCCCGAAAGCTCAAATCATCGATATCAGCCACGGTATCACCCCCTATGATATCGGCGAGGCCGCTTACACCATCGCTCAGGCATGGCGCTACTTTCCGCCCAAGACCGTGCACGTCGTCGTGGTCGATCCCGGTGTGGGCAGCGCGCGCCGCCCCCTTCTCGTGGAAGCCGCGGGACACCGCTTCGTCGGTCCCGACAATGGCGTCTTTTCGATGATCTATTCGGCGTCGCCCTGCAAAGTGCGCCACCTCACCAACCCGCGTTTCTTCCTTCAACAGGTCAGCCGCACCTTTCACGGCCGCGACCTCTTCGCCCCTGTCGCCGCCCACCTCGCCGCCGGCGCGCCGCCCGCCCGCATGGGGAAACTTGTGCAGGACTACGTGCAGGGCGATTTCGTCCACCCTCTCCCCGCCGGCAAGGGCAAATGGAACGCGCGCATACTCAAGATCGATCTTTTCGGCAACGTCACTACCAACCTCCGCGCCGCCGATTTCCCCGACCTTGCCGACCACAAATTCCGCCTCTCCGCCGGACCAGTCAAAATCACCACCCTGGCGCAATCCTATGCCACTGCCGCGCCCGGCGCGCCTTTGCTTATCCTCGGCAGTTCCGGTTACTACGAAATTTCCATCAACCAGGGCGATGCGGCGAAGGCCCTGAAACTACAGCCAGGCGCGCGCCTCGCGCTAAAGATCGCTTAAGGGAATCGCTATCCCCGTCGCCGGCGCCATCGGCAATGCACGCCCGCTGAACCCTACCGTAAACCATCGGGATTTGGTGCCCACATCTAGCGGACGCCGAAACCAGACGCATTGTTCCTTGGCCCCCGGCAAGCACACTGCTTTGCCCAAAGGCACGGGTTATACAATCCGGCGGCGCCGGAGGCGGGGCTGACAACTGACAACTGATAACTGATAACTGGCCTGGCGGAGCCAGAGGCCCTCACTGCACCGCCAACGTCACACCCGCCTGACTGCTCGCGCTGCCCACCGTTAACACCAGAGGCGCCGCGCCGCTCACGCCGTTCGGTACCACCACGTTCACTTGCATCAACCCGGCGATCTGCCCCGGCGCGCCTCCCGCATACCGAACCTCGGCCGGAACCCCGCCAATCCTCACCGTCACCAGCCCGACCGGCGACGGCAAGGGAACAACGGCCAGCTTGCCATCCACGCCGGCGGGCTGCGTCTGCCCTTCGCCCGTCGCGTAGAACGAGATCACCGACTCCGCCCCAGCCGGCGTCGCCGCCCCATTCGGAACGCCATTCTCATTCACCGCCGCCGCCTGTCCCTTGCCCGAGCCGTCCGCCGTGAAGATCCCCGGCGCCGTAGCCACAACCGCCACCGCCACCGGCGCCGACGCCGCGCCCGGACTCTGTACCGACACCTGCACCGAGTTCCCGGAAACCGAATACGATGCCGCCGCGCTCACCTGCGTCGCCGTCGCATACAGCGCCGGAACCGCAACGCCGTTGAACAGCACCGACTGCACATTCGCCAGCCCCGTCCCGTACACCACCACGATCTCTCCGGGTGCAATCGCTCCCGCCAGATTGCTCGCCGCATTCGTCACCGCGCTCACCGTGATCCCCGCCGATACCGGCGACAACATGCGAATTGCGCCGTTCCCCGGATCGGCGAAATATACGTTGCCGTTCCCATCTACCGCGATCCCCGCAGGCTGATTGAGCCTTCCCTCAATCGCCAGCCCGCCATCGCCCGCGTAGCAGCATTCTCCGTTGCCCGCGATCGTCGTCACCAGCGCTCCCGCCGACACCCGGCGCACCACGCGATTGCCCGTATCGGCAATAAAAATGTTGCCCGCGCGATCCACCGCCACTCCGCGCGGTTCCAAAAGCGATCCGCCGGTATCCACCGTCGTAATGTAGCCAGTCGCATCGATGCGGCGGATCTGGCTGTTGCCCGTGTCCGCCACATAAACATTGCCCGCGCCATCCACCGCGACCCCTTTCGGCAGACGCAGTCGCGCCTGTGTGGCCGGCCCGTTGTCGCCGCTGTACCCCGACGCGCCCGTCCCGGCGAACGTCGTGATGATCCCCTCAGGCGTCAGTTTGCGGATTGCGTTGTCCAGCGTGTCCGCGATATACACGTTGCCCTGCGCGTCCACCGCCACGCCCTCCGGCTGATTCACGCTGCCCTTCGTCCCAGGCCCTCCGTCTCCGTAATACGCTGCGTTGCCGTTGCCCGCAATCGTGAACAGATTGCCGCCCGGCTGCACCTTGCGCACCCGGCTATTGGCCGTGTCCGCCACGTACCAGTTGCCCTGCGCGTCTACCGCCACGCCGACGGGACGATTCAATTGCGCCGATTTCGGCGGCACAATCTCCCCATTGAAACCCGCCACCCCGGTGCCCGCCAGCGTGCTGACCGTGCCGTTCAAAGCAAACACGCGAACCCGCTGATTGACCGTGTCGGATACATACACCGTGCCGTTCGAACTTACCGCGATCCCCGCGCTGCCGTTGAACTGCGTGGCAATCGCCGGCGAACCGTCGCTCGAATTGTTCGGCACGCCGTTACCCGCAAACGCCGTCATAATTCCGCTGCCGGCAACCTTCCACACCTTGTAGTCGGACACCGCCAGTCCCGACCCCGAGCCCAGCCCGCTCTCCACAAAGTAGAAGTTGCCGGACCGGTCCGGCGCCACCCCTGTCGGACCCTCCAGCCGCGCATTCACCGCGGCCTCGCCGTCAATCAACGGTGCCCCGTTCGTGCGGCCCGCCACCGTGGTGATGATGCCGTTGCTCACCAGCCGGATCTTGCTGTTCCCGAAATCCGCAATGTACACGTTGCCCGCGCCGTCTACCGCTACATCGGTCGGCAGCGAGAGCGAAGCGCTTCGTGCCGGACCCCCATCGCCGCTGAAAACGCCGGTGCTGCCCGTGCCCGCAAAGGTCGAGATCGTGCCATCGCCAGCCACGCGCCGGATCCGTCCGTTAAACGTATCCGCGATGTACACATTGCCGCTCGCGTCCACCGCCACACTCTCCGGACCGTCGAGATTCGCATTGCGCGCCTGCCCGTTATCGCCCTGATCGCCCCGCGTCCCGGTGCCCGCGAACGTCGAGATCGTGCCCCCGGACGTGACCTTGCGAATCGCTTCGTTCCCCGTGTCCGCAACATAAAGATTGCCGCCCGCGTCCACCGCCACGCCCAGCGGACCGTTCAGGCGCGCCGTAATCGCGGACCCTCCGTCCCCCGTGAAGCCCCGCGTGCCGGTGCCCGCCACCGTGCTGATTCCGCCATTCGCCGACACCCTGCGCACCGTATGCGCATCGCGGTCGGCAATGTATAGGTTTCCCGATGCATCGAACGCCAGACCCATCGGAAACGAAAGCTGTGCCGCCGTCGCCGCGCCCCCATCTCCCGAATTGCCCGCGCGTCCGTTGCCCGCCACGCGCGTCAGCGAGCCGTTCCCGTCCACCTTAAACACGGAATGAAGGCTCGAGAAATAGACGTTGCCTGCGGCATCGGAAACCAGTCGGACCGGATCCCCGATGGACGCCTTCAGCGCCACCGAAGGCGTAGCCGGAGGCGTCCCTCCCGCGATCGTCGACAGAATATACTGCTGCGCCCAAACGCTGGATGCAGTGAGCAAGAAGGTGTAAATCCGATGAGCCCGCATTCGATCCCTTTTATTCCACCATTCGCAGCCGCAACTCGCGCAGATCGCGCAACAGCAGGTCGGGCTGCAATTGTTCCAGTTCTCCGGCCGGGGTAATCCCCGTCTTCACCGAAATCGCGCGAATCCGGTTGGCGCGCGCCGCCTGTATATCCTGCGGCGCGTCTCCAATCAGCGAAATCGCCGTTCCCCACTCGATCCAGCCGCGCGTACGCGCTTCCCGTATGGCCAGCCGCGCCAGTCCCGCGCGATTCTTGGCCATCTCCCCGAACGCGCCGAAACGAAAATATTTGTGCAATCCTGCGCGCTCCAGCTTGCGCCATCCAATCCGTGTCAGGTTGCCCGTCACCAGCCCCAGCAGTGCGCCGCGCCTCGTCAACCGCTCCAGCACCGGCACCACCCCGGGGCATAACTTGTCCTGTATGTCCGGACACACTCGCAGGTAATATCGCTCCGCCGCTTTCACCATCTCCGGCATTGCCGCGCCGATTGCCTTGGCCGGAACTCCCGCCGCGCGCAACATCACGCTCAGAATCAGCGGGTCCAGCATTCCCTGCACCGGAATCCCTTCGGTCGTCGTTTCCAGGCCCATGACTCGCCGGATGGCGTGTACCAGGGCTGCGCGATGGTGTGGACCCGCACGGCGAACCAGGGTGCCGTCAATGTCGAATAAAACCAACGCTCGATGGACCGGGGTCACTCAACTAAAGATATCAGTAACCGCCGCTACAATGGACTTGTGAAGCAATCTAAGTTTCGAGTGGGCCTCATTCAAATGGCCTGCTCGCTCGATCCGAACGAGAACTTGGCCAAGGCCGAATGGCGGATCCGCGAGGCCGCGGGCAATGGCGCGCAAATCGTCTGCGTGCAGGAACTCTACCGCTCGCAATACTTCTGTCAGACCGAAACCTTGTCTACCTTCGACTTAGCGGAACCGATCCCCGGACCCACCACCGAGAGCTTCGTCGCTCTCGCCGCCGAACTGAATATCGTCATCGTCGGTTCGCTGTTCGAACGCCGCATGGCCGGCGTCTATCACAACACCGCCGTCGTCATCGATGCCGGGGGCGAGATCCTCGGGCTGTATCGGAAGATGCATATCCCCGATGATCCCCGCTTCTACGAGAAGTACTATTTCACCCCCGGCGACCTGGGCTTCCGCTGCTTCGACACCAAGTTCGCCCGCATCGCTCCCCTGGTCTGTTGGGACCAGTGGTATCCCGAAGGCGCCCGCCTGGCAGCCCTCGGTGGCGCGCAGATTCTGTTCTACCCCACCGCCATCGGCTTTCACGAGTCCGATGCCTCCGAAGCCGCCATCCAGCACAACGCCTGGGAAACCATTCAGCGCTCGCACGCGATTGCCAACGGCGTGTTCGTCGCCGCCGTGAATCGCGTGGGCCACGAAGGTCCCGAAGGCGATGGCCTGCAATTCTGGGGAGGCTCCTTCGTGGCCGACCCGCAGGGCCGTATGCTCGCCAAGGCCGGTGAAGCCGAGGAAACCCTGATCGTCGAATGCGACCCGGGAACGATCGAGCACGTGCGCCGCAATTGGCCCTTCCTCCGCGACCGCCGCATCGATGCCTACTCCGGAATCACCAAGCGGGTGATCGATTGAGCGCGAAGACCCCGCAGGCCCGCGGCTTCCGCATGCCCGCCGAGTGGGAACCGCATGAGGCCACCTGGCTCGCCTGGCCCCACAACCGCTCCGATTGGCCCGGTCGCTTCACGCCCATCCCGTGGGTCTACGGCGAAATCGTCCGTAAACTCGCCGCGGTCGAAAACGTGCGCATTCTCGTGCAAAGCGCCGCCCTCGAAAAACAGGCGCGCCGCATCCTCGAAAAGGTCGGCGCCAATCTGGATGCCGTGGAGTTCTTCCCCCGCGAGACCAATCGCGTTTGGACCCGTGACTATGGCCCACTCTTCGTCAAGAACGTTCGCGGCGACATTGCGTTGACGGCCTGGCAATTCAACGCATGGGCCAAGTACGACGACTGGCACCAGGACGCAGCCATCCCCGCCTTTCTCGCCGAGCGCCTGAAGCTGCCCTCGTTCCCTGCCGGCATGGTGCTCGAAGGTGGCAGTATCGACGTCAACGGTCAAGGCCTGCTGCTCACCACCGAGGAATGCCTGCTCAGTCCCATTCAGGCGCGCAATCCCCACATGAGCCGCGAGGAAGTCGAACAGCGTCTGGCGGACTATCTCGGCGCGGCCCGCGTCATCTGGCTGAAGACCGGCATCGCCGGCGACGATACCCACGGCCATGTCGACGACTTGGCGCGCTTCGTCAACCCCCATACCGTCGTGCTCTGCACGGAAAGCGATCCGCGGGATACCGTCACCCTCAAGCGCGCCGGACTCAAGGTCGTGAATCTCCCGATGCCCGGCCCGCTCTGGTTCGACGGCCGGCAACTTCCGGCCAGCTACGCCAACTTTTATGTGGCCAACGGCCTGGTGCTGGTCCCCACCTTCAACGATCCCAACGATCGCGTGGCGCTCGCCATTCTGGCGAAAGAATTCAAAGACCGCGAAGTCATCGGCATCCACTGTACCGACTTCATCTGGGGCCTCGGCGCTCTCCACTGCATGACCCAGCAACAACCCGCATAAACCTCTGGTGGAACAGACCATCGTTTTTTGTGGTCTGTTTCTCCTTGCAGGCCCCGTCGCCTTCAGACGGCGCAGCTTATTTCTCTCTACGCACCCGCCCCGTCCAACAGCACCTTCAGCACCCCGCGCGTCGCCGCCTCCGCGAACGCCCGCGGCGCATCCGCCAACGGAAATCGACCCGCAATCAGCGGCTCCAGATGCAGTAACCCGTGCGCCACCAGCGGCAGCGCCGCATCAAACCGCCCGCAGCGCGACCCCACCAGCGTCAACTCATTCACAATGATCGGCGCCGTATCCACCGGCACCGCTCCGTGCACCGTCGATTTCAAAATCAACGTGCCCCTCGGCCGCGTCATCGCCACCGATTGCCGCAGCCCCTCCGCATTGCCCGTCGCGTCCACCACAAAACCGTACGCCGCCACCGGCAGCGCATCGCCCACCAGTTCCGTCTCGATTCCCGCCGCCGCGCTGATCACCAGCTTCGCCCTATGCCGCCCGAAGTGATGCACCTTGTAGCCGTACGCGTCCAGCACCAGCGCAATCAGCAGCCCGAGCTTACCGTCGCCCAGCACCGCCACCCTTTCGTGCCGCGGCATCGTCACCTGATCCAAAATCTCGCAGGCCGCCGCCAGCGGCTCCAGAAATACCGCCTGCTCCGCCGGCACTTCGTCCGGCAGCACGTGTAGATTGCGTTCCGGCAGCACGAAATATTCAGAAAACGCACCCGGCTGATTCACAATCCCCAGCACTGTGCGATTCGGACAGTGCCTGCCGAGCCCGCGCCGGCACCATTCGCAGCGCGTGCACGCGACGTTGATGTCGCCCACCACCGGCTTGCCCACCAGTTCGCCGGTGTCCGCCTCCGCCACCTCCGCCACGAATTCGTGCCCCGGCGTACCCGCAAAGCCATAGTAGCCGCGCTGCAATTCGAGGTCGGTATTGCAGATTCCCCCCACAATCAGCCGCAGCAAAGCGTAGCCTTCAGGACGCGCCGGCATCGGCACACTACGCGTGGACACCACGCCGTTTTCCAGGTAGACCGCAAGCATGCCTTTATAATAGAGCTTCATGCCTGGGGAACTATCCTGTATCGAACCGCGCTGCCGCGCCAGATTCGCCATTCACAGCGTCCTGTACAATTGCCCGGAATGCGGAGGCCTCCTCGAGGCCGTCTACCCTAAGCCCGCGCAATCCGCCGAAGATCTCAAAGTCCTCTGGCGCGAACGCCGCATGTCCAATGAGCCGCTCGACCAAAGCGGCGTCTGGCGCTACCGCGAATTCATCCCCTTCCTCGACGATCTCACCCGCGTCGTCACCCTCCGCGAAGGCTGTACCCCCCTGCTGCCCGGACGCCTTGCCGCCGAATACGGAGGCCTCGACGCCGTCGTCTTCAAACACCAGGGCTTCAACCCCACCGGCTCCTTCAAAGACAACGGCATGACTTGCGGCGCCTCCCAAGCCGTCGCCCTCGGCATGACCCGCGTCGCCTGCGTCTCCACCGGCAACACCTCCGCCTCCATGGCCGCCTACGCCAGTTCCGCCGGACTCCAGCCCGTCATCTTCATCCCCCACGGCAACATCTCCTTCGGCAAACTCGCCCAGGCCCTCGAATACGGCGCCAAAACCATCCAGGTGGAGGCCAATTTCGATCAGATCCTCGCCCTCGTTCGCACCCTTGCCGATCGCCTCGGCATCTACCTCCTCAACTCCATCAATGCCTTCCGCATCGAAGGCCAGAAGACCATCATGGCCGAGATGCTCGATCAGCGCGATTGGCAGGTGCCTGATTGGGTCGTCCTCCCCGGCGGCAATCTCGGCAATATCTCCGCCTTCGGCAAAGGCCTCCGCGAACTGAAAGACCTCGGCTTCATCGACCGCCTCCCGCGCCTCGCCGTCGTTCAGGCTGCCGGATCCGCCCCCTTCTACGACCTCTGGCACTCCGCCGATCGCTCGCACCTGACTCCCGTGGGACACCCCGAAACCCTCGCCACCGCCATCAAGATCGGCGACCCCGTCTCCTGGCCGAAAGCCCTCCACGAACTCGATGCCACCAACGGCATCGTCGAGAAGGTCACCGAGCAGGAGATCGCCGATGCCAAGGCCGTGATCGGCAAGTGCGGAATCGGGTGCGAGCCGGCGTCCGCCGCCACCCTCGCGGGAATTCGCAAACTCACTGCCGCCGGCACCATGCGCCGCGATGCCGACGTCGTCGCCGTGCTCACCGGGAACGTATTGAAGGATCCCGGCTACATTCACGAGTACCACACCGGGGTACTACGTGGTCCTGATGGATCCGGAATCCGACCCACCTTTGGGAATCCTCCTGTCGTACTTCCCAACGATGCCGCACAAATCGCTGATTTTCTAGGCAGATAACGTTTACCCGCATTTGCGGGGTTATCTTCTCCCCACAAAAAGGATTCGGCTTATTCCTGTATCAACTATTGTGGTAGCTTAGGAGTTCTGGTACATCTGTACTATGTCCGCGAAGAATGACGCCGTGGAGAAAATACCGGAAAGCCGCAAGGAACTCGAGTATCTCTACGCTAGGCGCTCTGCCATCGATAGCCTCATCGAGTCTTTAGAAGAATACGCACGATTCGGTTCTCTTCCCATAAAAGATCGCGAAAGTCAGACCGCTTGAAGTTCCATCCCGCCGTTATAGAACGGCGCGGATCTGGGCTGTCAACTCTGCTCCGTTGACCGCCCCGGGGTGATAATACCGGACGATGCCTGCGCGATCGATCAGCACCAGGGTCGGCGTCGAACTCGCGCCATAGGCGACGAAATTCGCTGAACTCAGCGGCACCGGCATATCCCGCAACGCCGTGTAAAACTTGCGGCGAATCTCCTCGATGTAGGCCTTCTCCTTCGCTGGCGTCGCCTCATCACCTCCCGCCGCATACCCATACAGCCGCGTCGGACCCACCACCGCTAGGCCGTCCTTCTCGAACGTGCCCTTCAGTTTGGCGATGACCTCCACTTCGGCCTTGCAGTCGCTGCACCAGTGCGCCCAGAAGAAGAGCAGCACCGGACGTCCGCGCAGGCTCTCCAACGTCACCGGCTTTCCCGCCAGCCACGTCTGCCTGGCATCGAACGCCGGCGCCGGCTTGCCTTCCAGGCTCAGCAGGTTGATGTTCTTGCGAATCCGCTCCAGCAGCGAAGTGCCGGTGAACTGCTTCATCTGCGCCTGCAGGTACTCCAGGGCCTCCGGCCGTTCTCCGCGCGCAGCCAGCACCTGTGCGTGTACTTCGATTGCCGCGCCCGCCGCCGTGGGCAGCCATGGATCCGCGTCGAGCCTCTTTCCCATCGCCAGACGCGCCGCCAGTTTCGCCGTCTCCGCAGCCAGCGCCTCGGCGCGGTCCAGCCTGCGCGCCGCTAGCGAGGCCCGGGCCAGCCACGAAAGGGCCGCGGCCACCTCCGTCGATTCTGGCGAGTTGGTCTGGTAATAGCGCGTCAAACGTTCGGCGCCCGCCAGGTCGTTGCGCGCAATCAGCGCCCGCACCGAATTCACCAGCGACCCCTGCTGCGCAGTCGCGCCAGCCACCAGCACCAACAGCAAGGCGAAGCCCCGCATCACAGCACCTGCTCCACCACCATTTCCCATTCCGCCGCGCCCGCCGGAACGGAAGCGGAGCGTCGTCTGGTGAGGGGGTGCGAGGGCGGCCATTTCGTCGAGACTCCTGAGTGTCCACGGGTCCGGCAGCAATCCACTGCAACGGACAACCCGGTTCTTTGAAGTATGCCAGAGCCGCCCTCAAAAATTCCACCGGCACCGCCAGCGCGGGCGCAGCGATCAGCGATCAGCGATCAGCGATCAGCGATCAGCTTTCAGCCCGCCTCCGGCGTGAGGCCACCCTGCAGTCTCCACGCCGCCTAAGAACTGAAAACTGAATACTGAGAACCGAGAACCGAGAACAGGCCTGTGACAAGGGGAACAAGCCCTGCGCTCCCAGGGTCACCAGCTATTCAATCAGCCGACGCCGGAGGCGGGGCTGAAAGCTGACAGCTGACAGCTGAGAGCTGAAAGCTGAGAGCTGAAAGCTGAAACTGACGACTGAAAACTGAGAACTGATTACTGATTACTGATTACTGATTACAGTCCGCTGAGAGCTACCTCGCGAACCCGACCCTAAACCCCGTCGCCGGAGACACCGCCAAATTCGCCGGCACCTTCACCACCAGCGCATCGCCTTCCTGCTTCCATTCCAGCTTCGCCTTGTTCCCCAGCAACTGCACCGAAGCCACCGCTTTTTCGGCCAGCTTCCCATTCGTGCCCAGCGACGTGATCCGCACTTCGCCCGCCGGCTTGCCCAGGCAGAACGCATAAAGCGTCTTGGCGTCCTTCGATGCCGTGAAGCGGAAGTCTTCGCTCGTGTACCCCTTGTCCGGCACATCGCGCAGCCCGCCGAAGCGTCCCACTTCTTTCGACTTCGTGCTCGGACCCTCGCCGTAAACCTTCCACGGCCGCGTCGCATAGATCCCTTCGCCGTTCACCGCGATCCACCCGGCGATCTCGTCCAGCGTCTTCAGCATGTCCGGCTCCAGGTCCCCTTCCGGCGTCTGCACGATGTTGATCAGCAGATTGCCGTTCTTGCTCACAATATCCGTCAGCATCTGCACGATCTCGCCCGACGTCTTGTACTTTTGTCCCGTCCGGTAATACCAGTCGCCAATCGACGTGTCGGTCTGCCACGGTTCGGGGCTGATCCCCTCCGCCACACCGCGCTCAATGTCGCGCACCCACTTGCCATCCGAAGCCTGCTTGCAGGTATAAATAGCCTCCAGTTTGCCGCCGTGGTTCGCCATGTCCTGGTTGTAGAAATGCGCAATCAGCGTGCGCCCCACATCGTCAAACGGCATCGCACTGTCGGAATACAACAGGTCGGGCTTGTAGTTGTCCACCAGTTCCTTGATGCTGTCGAACCACTCGCGCTGCCATACCGGATTCTTCGTCAGCCAGCCCGTATCGTCCGCCGCCGCTTTGCCGTGATACAGCGCTGCGTATTTCGGATCCGCGCCGTCGTACGGCACGCCCGCCATCGGCCCGCTCTTATCCGCGCCATGCGCCATCTGGAACCACGTGAAGCTCGCGCCCAGATGCTCCGATACCCCGAAGCGCAGCCCCTGCTTCTTCGCAGCCTTTTGCCATAGCCCCACGACGTCCTTCTTCGGACCCATTTGCACCGCGTTCCACGGATGCACCTTGGAATTCCACAGGAAGAAATTGTCATGGTGCGACCCCATGCTCACGAAATACTTCGCGCCCGCTTTCTTGTAGAGCGCCATCAGCGCCTCGGGATCCCATTTCTCGGCCTTCCACAGCGGAATGATGTCCTTGTATCCGAATTTCGAAGGATGCCCGTAGTGCTCGACGTGATACAGATTGGCCGGGTCCTGCCGCGTCACCTGCCCGCCACGTCCGGGATTGCCGCCATTGTCGTACAGCTTGCGCGCATACCAATCGCCCTGCCGTGGCACCGCCTGCGGCCCCCAGTGCGCCCAAATTCCAAACTTGGCGTCGCGGAACCACTCCGGATACTGATATTGCTTGAGCGAGGGGTCATCCGGTTTAAACTTGCCTTCCTTCATCGGAAGCTTGGCGATAGGGTTGGGCGCGTCCTGCGAATCCAGTTGCAGGACCAGCGACAGGACGAGGCCCGTCAGCAGAGTCACCGACTTAGTGGACATAATTCACTCTCCGTAGAAGAACTTCGGCGAAGAATCAGTATACTCGCGTGAGTCAACGATTACTACGGGGAGCGGTAGGAGCGATCAGCGATCAGCCCGCCTCCGGCGCGGCGCACCCTGCAGTCCGCACGCCGCACTGAAAACTGAAAACTGAAAACTGAAAACTGCGCGCTGGCGCGCTCCGCGCGCTCACAGCAGCGAATCAATCAACTGCGTGATCCGCGGATCCATCCAGTCGACGGGCTCGGCGTACTTGCGCAGCACCTTCCCCTTCGCGTCGATGATGTACGTCTCCGGGTACATGAACGTGCCGTAATCCTCATGCGTCTTGAATTCGCGCGCCGTCAGGAAGTTCGGCTTGAACCTCTGCAAAAAGTTCTTGTACGCCTTCTCGTCCTTATCCACACTTACGCCGAGCACCACCACGCCTTTCGGCGCGTAGGCCGCCGCGAACTTGCTCAACGATGGAGTTTCTTCGACGCACGGCGGACACCACGACGCCCAGAAGTTCAGGACCAGCAGCTTGCCTTTGAAATCCGGAACCGACACGGTCTGGCCGTTATCGGCGGTGATCTGGAACTCGGGAGCCGAGTCACCCGCGACGACAACGCGTTCGTGGATGCCGGAATAAATGAAGAATACGAGGACGGCGGAAAGCAGTACGATCCCGCCTCGCAGCAGACGGTCTGTGTTAGAGCTTTGCATGACGGACTATAATTTAATTGTATCTCCGGCGCACCCGATAGCGTCGAAAAAAACACCGATGGTGATTACCCGCAAAGTAGAGTTTTCCGCCTCCCACGTTTGTAGGGATCCGCGCCTTTCCGATCAGGAAAACCAGCGGATTTACGGACTGGCGGCCAATCCCCACGGGCACGGCCACAACTATGTCGTCGAAGTCAGCCTCCAGGGAGAGCCCGATCCCGTCACCGGTATGGTGCTCGATCTCAAAGAGCTGAAATCCATCCTCCAACGCGAAATCGTCGAGCCCTACGACCACCGTTTTCTGAACTACGAAGTGCCGCCCTTCGACCGCCAGGTCCCCACCACCGAAAACATCGCCCTCGACATCTGGCGCAGACTCGAACCGCGCTTGAACGGCGACGGTCGCAAATTGTTCGGTGTGCGCGTCTACGAAACGCCGGACCTCTTCGTGGACTACTTTGGAGAGACCGAGTGTTCCGCGTAACCCGGCGCTACCACTTCGCCGCCTCCCACCGCTTGCACTCCGAACAGTTGAGCGAAGAGCAGAATCGCACTCTCTACGGCAAATGCAATAATCCGTATGGCCACGGCCACAACTACGTAATCGACGTCAGCGTTCTGGGCCCGCGCAATCCCGCCACCGGGCAGGCCGTTCCCCTCGCCGTGCTCGATGACTTGGTGCGCCGCGAAATCGTCGAGCCCTTCGACCATCGCAATCTCAATCGCGAGGTGCCGGAGTTTGCCGCGCTCGTCCCCACCTCCGAGAATTTAGGCGTCGAAATCTGCCGCCGGTTGAAACACCGCTGGCCGCAAACGTTCCCGGGCGAGTGGCCCCGCCTGGAGAAGATTCGCATCGGCGAGACCCCGCGGAACATCTTTGAAGTGAGAGCCGATGAAATCGAATAAAGCTGTTGTCAAGGTGATCAAGCCGAAAAGTCAGGACGAAGACATTGCGCCCCTGATCGCAGACCTGCTGGGCAAACTGGGCGAAGACCCCAAACGCGATGGCCTGCTGCGCACCCCCCATCGCGTCGACAGGGCGCTGCGCTTTCTGACCAGCGGCTATCAGGCCAATATCGACAAGATCCTCAATGGCGCCCTGTACGACGTCAAGTACGACGAAATCATCATCGTCAAGGACATCGAATTCTTCAGCATGTGCGAGCACCACATGCTGCCCTTCTACGGCAAAATGCACGTCGCCTACCTGCCGCAGCACAAGGTGATCGGCCTCAGCAAAATCCCGCGCATCGTCGATATGTTCGCGCGTCGCCTGCAAATTCAGGAACGCCTCACCCAGCAAGTGGCCGAGACCATTCGCGACGTCGTCAAGCCGCTCGGCGTCGGCGTGATCTGCGAAGCCCGCCACTTCTGCATGATGATGCGCGGCGTCGAAAAACAGCACTCCGGCGCCATGACCTCCGCCATGCTCGGAGCTTTCCGCGATCGCAAAGAGACCCGCGACGAATTCCTCGCCCTCGTTAACCACCGCGGCAACGGCTACTGAGTTTCCAGTCATCGGCATCGTGCGAGTAGTTCGCGCTTGGAGTTGTGCCACCTTGTGGGGCCAGGCATTCCTGCCTGCCGCCGCCTTGAGGCGGCGCGTTGCCTGAGTGCTGCCGCACTGTCCCGATGCTGGATGAGGATGCAACCTCAAATCTCCATTCCTGTGCTCCAGGAATTCCATGTTCCGCGCTAGTCGAGGAATCGCCAGACTGCGCTCATCCCGCGTCTATTTCCCTCACGCGACGTTCGATTTCATCTCCTCCCGAATAATCCGTCGCAGCGTTTCTTCGAAGCGCGGCGCTTTCCCGTCGAGGTACTCCCGCAACGCCGCGTTAATCAGTGTCTGATATCCGGTGCCCCCGCCCGATGCTTCCGCCATTTGGAAGAACCTGTCCACAATATCCTGGTCCAGCCGGATCGTGATCCGCACCTTCCCCCCGGGCTCAGGCTCCACCGGAACCACCCGTCCACGCTTGCCTTTGCTGAAATCGTACCGTTCCTTCATCGTTCTGCCTCGTATTGGTCACGCTCATACGCCTCGGCGACCCGCACCGAAATTATGCGAATGTTGTCGCCTCGCCACGTGTACACCACAACCAGCAAGCGGCCCGTTGCGCCCATCCCAATCGTCGCCCATCGCTGCTCATCCCGATCCGCTTCGTCATCCGGGATCGTGATGGCATAGGGGGGTCATCGAAAACCGGAATCGCTTCATGCGGACGCCGTGCTTGCGAAAGTTGAGACCCGCCTTGGTCGCTTCATCCCATTCGAAGCCCACGGCCCCACTGTACGTACAAATTGTGCAGACGTCAAGCGTGCCGCCCCCGTCACGCCAACAAAAAAATATTTCTCCCGCCTCATTCCAATCACTTAGCGAAAATCCCGCCCGCCGGCCCGACGCCGCCGCGCTATACGTTGGACATATGGCATCCCCAGCACAAATCATCGCCAGCCGTGCCAACGGCAGCCACTCCCATGGCCCCAGCTCCGTAGCGGGCAAAGCCATCTCCTCCCGCAATTCCCTCAAACTCGGCATCACCGCCCAAGCCCTCGTCATCCCCGGCGAAGATCCCGCCGAACTCGAACAACTGGCAGCCGATTACCATCGCCAATATCGCCCCGTCGGACCCTCTGAGCGTGCCCTCCTGCAAGACGTCGTCCACGCCCGCTGGATGAAACTCCGCTACCTCCGCATCGAATCCGAGCTCCTCTGCATGCGCGCCGCCGCCCACCCCGACCCGCAATTCGCCGTCGCCGCCGCCTACGAACAGGACGCCAAATCCGGCAACGCCCTCCTGCGACTCTTCCGGCGCCAACAAGCCGCCGACCGGGACTGGCGGAACGCCCTCCAGACCCTCGAAGGCCACCAGCGGCGCCGCCAAATGGAAGCAGAAGAAGAACTTCCCGAGCCCGAAGATGATTCCCCCGACCTCCCGGGTTCGTTTTGCACGCAGCCCGAACCCCCGCCCAGTGCGCCGGTCGCGCGCACCCCGGAACCGTCCCCCAACCTCGCGCTGCGCCTCTAACAACGGAAACTCAGATGTCGCCGGTGTGACAGGCCCTCGTCTTCGTGGATTTGCGCTTCGCCCGCGCGGCCATCGTCTTCGTGGATTCGCGAATGCGGTGGGACATGCCATCGTCTTTCCTGGCCTGTCCTTGCCCGCCGAAAACCAAATTCGCATTCTCGACACGCGCAACTCCAACCGCCGCAGCAATCTAGACCCACCACTCATTAGTGGGTGCCGCGTGTTACGATCAAGTTGCAATGAAAAGCGTGATTGGCTTGCTGCTCGCGTTTACCCTGGGAGCCGTCTGCAGGTTCTTCGACATCCCCGTGCCCAGCCCGCCGAAGCTATTGGGTGCGTTGTTGGTGGTGGCCACCACCGTGGGATACATGTCCGTGGACCAGTTCCTGGCGAGGCGCACCTCCGCCTCCGCGCCGGCCCCCCGCGAAATTACAACAGTCCAGTTATCCGGCGCCGCAACACGTCCAGTGCCAACTGTGCGGTAAACGCGCGAATCCGCTGGCGGTCGCCCAGATACTGCCGCTGCACGGAAATCACCCCTGCCGCATCGGCCAACCCGACGAACATCGTCCCCTTGGGCACGTTCTGATCCCCGGCCTCCGGACCCGCCGCCCCCGTGATCGATAGCGCGTACGTCGAACGCGTCCGCCGCCGCGCCCCCATCGCCATCGCCTCCGCCGTCTCTTTGCTGGCCGCGCCGAATTGCGCCAGCGTCTCCGGCAGCACGCCCAGCAACTCCACCTTCATTTCGTTGCTGTACGCAATTACGCCGCCCACGAAATACGCGGAACTCCCCGGCGAACTCGTCAACCGTTCGCCCAGCATGCCGCCCGTCGCCGATTCCGCCACCGACACCGTCGCGGCCATCCTGTGCAGCAGCTCGCCCACCACCGTGTGCAACGGGTCGCCATTGCGCGAATAAATCCGGTCGCCCAGCAGCAGCTCGATCGGTCCGCCCACTTCCGCCAGCAGCCCCTCCGCCTCCGCCTCCGTCTCGCACCGCGCGCGCAGGTGAATCTGGATGTCGCCCGCCGCCGCCAAAATCGTCGTCACCGGATTCTCATAGTTCCGGTATACCGGCGCGATCAATTGATCCAGATCGCTCTCCCCCATCCCCGCCACCCGCAGGAACAGCGTGCGAATCACCTGCTTCGGTGCGATCCGCGCAATTCGCGGCAGGCAGTGCCGCTCGAACATCGCTCTCAATTCGTGCGGCGGACCGGGCAGCAGAATGCACACCGCGCCGGATTCCTCCAGCCATTGTCCAGGCGCCGTCCCGCGATCGTTTGCCAGCACCTGCGCCCCCTGAATCACGAACGCCTGGCGCTTGTTGACCTCCGCCATCTTCCGCTTCGCCGCCGCAAAACGCTGCTCCAGCCACTCGCCAATCTCCCGGTCGAATGCCAGCTTGCGATCCAGCGCCACCGCCACCGCGTCGCGCGTCACGTCGTCCTCCGTCGGACCCAGTCCGCCCGACAGAATCACGATCCCCGACCGTCGCACCGATTCGCGCACCTGCGCCGCCAGCCGGTCGCGATCGTCGCCGATCACGCACTTGGTCACCACTTCGATGCCCAGCCGGTTCAACTCGGCCGTGAGGTACAGAGAGTTGGTATCGACACGCTCACCACAGAGCATCTCGCTACCGATGGCGATGATTTCCGCGTTCATTTTTTAGCTTCGCGCCTCGCAGGGGATTTAGTAGAGAGGCCGCCCTTTGATGCCTACATCCACGCGGTGGATGGCATTCGTCGTGGCCACCACCATGGCGCGCGACGGCGTAAACGCCACTCCCACAATCCCCGGGCCGGAGACGAATAGGTCGGCGCGCCGGTCGGGATAGATGCGCACGATGCCCTTGCGGCCCGCCAGCGACGCCGCCACGTAAAGCCGGCCTTCGTCGTCGAAGGCCATGCCCTGGGGACGCCCCAAGCCTCGGTAGAAAGTCTCCACGTCGCCTTCGTGCGAAATCCGGTAGACGCAATCGAAACTCGATGTCGTCGGCCCGGTCACATACAGGTAGCCGTCGGGGCCAAAGGTCAGATGATACGCCGAAATCGAAGGCTCCAGCGTGGCGAAGACGAAGATCTGGCGCGTCGGGCTGATCTTGAAAATCGTGCCTTGCCGGTCGCCCACATACAGGTTGTGCTCGGCGTCGAAGGCGAGGCCCGTCGCCACCCCCATGCCTTCCACGTACACGCTCATGCCGCCGCTCGGCGTCACCTGGTACACCATGCCGTCGTAGCGGCTCGAAATGTACAGCGTGCCCGGCTCGTCGAAGATCAGCGCCGTCGCGTTCATCAGTTCGTTGATGAAGGGCTTCAACGCGAAATTCAGATCGATCTTGTAGACCGCGACCGGCACCTTCTGGCCACGCGAACCGCTGAACGTCGTGAACACATTACCGAACGAATCGACTGCCGGATTGGTCACCGGATGCAGGCTGTCCGCCATCTGCATCCCGATGTCGCACGCCCACGATTCGCTGGCCTGCGCCCCGCTTGCGATCACCAGTTCGCCCGCCGTTGCCCCTTCGGGTACCCGCGCGATCACGAAGGAATCGGAGCCGATAATAATCGGCGCGCCCACTTCGCCAATGGTGACTTTTGGACGATCTTCCAGGGCAAAGCCCTTGCCGCGAATCTGCAATTCGCCGCCCGCTATCGCGGCGGGAGGCGTGACCTGCGAAATGTGTGGCTTGGGGTCGACTGATTTACGAAGCGCCATATTTAGTAAAGATTGAACCATCCTGCTATCAATAAAACAAGGGCGCCATAGACACCCGCCATTACGTCGTCCGCATTGATACCAAGCCCTCCCGGCAGGGCTTCCAACTGGCGCACCGGCGCCGGTTTCCAAATGTCGAACAGGCGGAATAGCGCGAACGCGGCGAGGTAGCTCTTCCAGTTTAACGTGCGCGCTCCCGCCAGTGCGATCCACTGCCCCAGCACCTCGTCCACTACCACGATCTGCGGGTCCTTCAGTTGCTTCACACGCGCCGTCACGCTTGCGGCCCACGTGGCGGGAACGAAGAAGACCGCCGCCAGCACCAGGAAGTGCCAGGGCGCGAAGCCCGCGTACTCGTGCAGTGCGATTGCGATCGCCAGCGCGGCCAGCGAACCTGCCGTCCCCGGCGCCACGGGAGAATATCCGGCCCCGAACCAGGTGGCCAGTGCGATCGCCACCGGCGCCCCGTTCTCCGCCCGGTCCGCCACGGCGGGCTTACTCATCTTCCTCATCGGCCGGCGCGACCGGCGCGGCGGCGCCCGGTATCACGTACTTCCCGGTCGCCCAATTGCCTAGATCGATATCCCGGCAGCGTTCGCTGCAGAAGGGAAATTCCGGGTCGCCCATGGCGACGGGCTTCTTACAAATCGGGCAGTTCATACGGCGGCGAGAGGCGAAATGTTGATGAAGTTCGAGACGGCGGGCGGCGGCGCTTGCTCGGTCGCGGCCAGCAGCGTGCCCAACACGTCGTAATCGTGAGCTTCCGTGATCCGCAGCCGTCGAATCTCGCCCGGCCTCGGTTCAGAACCTTCGAAATCGTTGATCAGTGTGACGCCGTCGATATCCGGCGCCTGCGTGGACATGCGGCCTTCCCACAAGAGGTCGGTCTCGCTCGACAAGCCGCTCACCAGCACCGCAACCTCGCTGCCCACCAGCGCCCGGTTCTTTGCCCGCGAGATCTTGCGCTGAATCGCCATCAGGCGGCGCTTACGATTCTGCCGCGTGCGCCCGTCCACTTTGCCGTCCAGCGCGTAACTGGCGCTCGTGTCCTCATCGGAGTAGGTGAACACGCCCAGATTGTCGAACCGCGCCGCTTCCACAAACTGGCAGAGTTCCTCGAAATCCTCCGCCGTCTCGCCGGGGAAGCCGACGATGAAGCTGGTGCGGATGGCCACGCCCGGAATCGTGCGGCGAACGCGCTCCAGCAGCTTCAGGAAAATATCGCCCGATGCGCCCCGCTTCATGCGTTTGAGCACGCTCGCGCTCGCATGCTGTAGCGGCATGTCGATGTACTTGGCCAGCGCCGCATGCTCCGCCAGGGTGTCGAGCAGGCGCTGCGTCACTTTGTTGGGATATGCGTAAAGGAAGCGGATCCACTTCTCGTACGGCGTTTCGATCTGCGCCAGCCGTGCCAGCAAAGCCGCCAGGCCGTCCGCCATCCCGAAGTCCTCGCCGTAGCAGGTTGTATCCTGCCCGATCAGATTGATCTCGCGGATGCCCTGCTGGAAGAGGCGCGTGGCTTCCGAAATCACCGATTCGAACCGCCGGCTGCGGAACGCGCCGCGGTACTGCGGAATCACGCAGAAGGTGCACGGATGGTCGCAGCCCTCGGCGATCTTCATGTAGGCAAACTGCCGCGGCGTGGAAAGCACGCGCGGCGTCAGATCGTGATACAGGTAGGGCTCCAGGGGGGTGGCGCTGGGCTCTATTCCCTCGCAGATGGCGACGATGTGATCGAGCTCGTTGGTGCCGATCAGCGCGTCCACTTCGGGCATTTCGGTACGAATATCGCCCCGGTAGCGTTCCACCAGGCAGCCTGCCACAATCAGCTTCTTCGCCCGTCCGACCTTCTTGTACTCCGCCATTTCCAGAATCGTATCTACCGATTCCTTCTTCGCGGGGTCGATGAAACTGCAGGTGTTGACCACCAGCACGTCGGCCTGATCGGGATGCGGTGTCAGTTCGTGCCCTTTGGCGACGAGCTGCCCCATCATCACTTCACTATCGACTAAATTTTTGGGACAACCCAGACTGATGAAACCGACTTTCAAGCGTGCACCTTCGGGGGACTCGATTGGGGATCTCTATCCAGGATAGCATTGAGGGAATCACGAAACTGTTGGTGCTGGGGGCGATGGCGGTGGCCTATTAATCTGCCCACCATGCGCGCCGCCGCCGCGCCTTCCAGGTGGGACGGACGATCGTCTTTCGTCGTCCGTCCTCCCGCTTCGAAGCAAGAACAGGCCACATAGAACGATGTCCTGTTCCACCGCCTTCGAACATTACGTAGGATAGGCCTCCCGGCCTGTCCATTTCCAGAGCCCACCTACATCACCATCTTGGCCCAAGAATTGCTCGCTCCTACAGAGATGCCCCGCGCTACACATGCGAATCTGCGTTCATTGCCTGAAGACAAGGGCACCGACGTGAAACAAGCACAGCCGGCATCCGCCACCACATCGAAAGCCGGCCCGCTCATAGTCGCCGGCATTTCGATCACCCATCCGGACCGGGTCATCTCGGAGACGGGGCACATTACCAAGGGCGAACTGGCGGAATATCACGCCGCCATAGCTCCCTTTATGCTGCCCCACATCGCCCGCCATCCGCTCAGCCTGCTGCGCTGTCCGTCCGGAATCGACGGCGGGGAATGTTTCTATCAACGCAATCCCGGGAGAGGGCTCGGAAAGGATGTCCATCCCTTCGAATTCCGGCACAAGGGCAAGCGCTACGAATATCTCTACATAGAAGATGAAAAAGGCCTGCTGGAAATCATCCAGATGGGCGCCATCGAAATTCATCCGTGGGGCGCTTCGATCGATGCCATTGAATATCCCGACCGCCTCATCTTTGACCTCGATCCGGCTCCGGACCTTCCTTTTGAAGCACTGAAACTGGGCGCGCAAGATCTGCGGCAACGGCTGCGGGACAAGGGGCTCGAGTCCACTCTCAAATGCACCGGCGGCAAGGGTTTGCACGTCACGGTCTCGCTTGCCGGTAAAGATCACTGGCCGAACGTGAAGGCCTTCGCAGGAGCCATGGCCACGGAGATGGTGTCGGATACGCCCGCGGCGTATGTCGCCACGATGAGCAAGGCGAAACGAACCGGCAAGATCTTTATCGATTATTTCCGTAACGATTACACCGCCACGGCCATAGCGGATTACGGCGTACGGGCGCGACCCGGCGCTGCGGTCGCGGTTCCACTGGCCTGGGAGGAACTCCCGGCCCTGCAATCGGCAAGCGCCTTTTCCATGAAGGACGTTTTGAAACGCGTTCAGAGGCGCAAGCCGCCAGCCCCACCGAAAGGTCAGGCACTGCCGTCCTGAGACGTGCCCGATAGGAGCGGCAACATTTACGGGCCTGAACCTGCCAAGCCGGCAAGCTTGCAGGGTCAAAAGGGGCGACCGGCGCTCGCAGCGCCGGTCTGCCCCAACTCGGCGTGCTAGCTTGGCTTCTGATCGCCGCGATCGCCTTGTCCCTTCGGAACAATCGTTTTGGATTTGCTGCGCCGGTCTGCGCTCAAGGACTTGCCCACATTCACTTGCTGGGAAGTAAAGTGGCCTTCCTTGTCGCGGCGAATGTACCGCTTGTCATTTTCATGTGGCTGGATGACTTCGCGCTTCATGATGTCTCCTAACGTCCGCGGCTCGCCATCTTCTCGGGCTTTTCGGCCTTCCTGGTGGCGCGCGCCGGACCCTGTTTTTCTACCGTTTCCAGGTTGACGGGATTGCCCCCGTCCTCAATGGCGGCTTGCTGCAGCAGCGGATCGGCAATCGCCGTCAAAAGAAAATCCGAGCTTTCCTCTTCGCCCAACGTGTGAGTCAGTAGGCGTGCCGCATCGACCTCCCCGATCTGGCGCGCTAACGCTCTTACAGTGCCGTAACAGGCGATTTCGTAGTGTTCCACACGCTGCGCGGCGGCGATGAGGGCGAGGTCGGCGGCCAGCGGTTGCTTCTCGGCGCCTTCCTTCATCGTCTCTTTGCCTTCCTCGATCAGCCCCATCATCGCCTTGCAAGGTTTGGGCTCCGCTTTCTCTCCCAAAATCGCGAAGATCTTATGCAGGCGTTCGACATGACCCTGGGTCTGGACGAGGTGCTTCTCAAAAGCCTCCTTCAGCTTAGGGTGATTGGCGGCCTCGGCCATTTTCGGCAATGCGCTGGTGAGTTGGCCCTCCGCATGAAGAATGTCCTGCAATTGCTCGATAAGTAGTTCCTTCAGTTGTGGCATATGTGTCCTCTGAGCTTGGTTATTGATTCTTGGCCGCGCCGTTGGAGCCCTGCTGGCGGGTGCCCGCTTGTGCCGACTCAAATTCCTGGAAGGCCGGCGCGTTCACCTTTTCCCAGTCCCCGCCCTCGTTCCAGGGGCCACTGGCGTCCGTCTCTCCCCGGTCCCCGGTGCCAGTCGAATCATTGAAGTATTGATCCACCAGGCCGGCAGTCGGGGGAATGCGGCCGATGGAAAAGGCGGGCTTGCCCATGCTTTCCAAGGCCGCGGTGAAAGCCTTCATATGGGTAATTTCCCGGGTCATCAGGAATTGCAGCGCGTCGATGGTTCCCTGGTCGTCGGTGAAATTGATCAGACGCTCGTAGACGATCTTCGCGCGCGCTTCCGCGGCAATATTGCTGCGCAGATCGACGTCCAGCTCCCCGGTAATCTTCAAGTAATCCGCCGTCCAGGCATCCCCCATCGAATTGACCAGCGCGACACCGCCGCCCCCCGCGATGGCGATGAGGGGGTCGGCCTGAGCCGCCCCGCGGTCGGTCTTCAAGGGCTTGAGATGCATGCGGGCCAGGGTTCCTACCACTTCGAGGTGGCTGAGTTCCTCGGTTCCGATGTCCATTAGGAGATCCTTGCGCTCGGGATCGTCGCAGTTCAGGCCCTGGATCGAATACTGCATGGCAGCGGCAAGCTCGCCGTTGGCCCCGCCGAATTGCTCCAGCAGCATGTTGCCGAAACGGGGATCGGGAACCCCGATTCGGACCGTATACATCAATTGCTTTACGTGGTGATACATGCCTGCTCGACATGCACGTCAGGTGCCGCCGCTCGGCTTACTAAAGGACTGTGCGGCCTCAGACATCACGGCCATAGAGGGGCAGTCTCCCTGCACAGTTCGAGTCAACAAAAGGAAGTTTCCAACAACTCGCCTTACCAAAACTGCAGCCCCAACTGTAGCCAAAATTGCAGAACTGCCAGGTATCCATAGCTCTGTGATGACTCGAACCATTGGGGTTCGTCGACCGGGATGTACCACGTCTGGAGTAGCCTCTGCACCCACGAAAGCCCTAGCCGAAAACTACTGCATCTCGTGTTGGATGCCGTGTCGCCATGCCGCACAATCCTAAGCAGCCGATAACCGTTGGGAATGTTCTGGCCGTTATTGAGAATACGTTCAGTATTGGAGATCGACATGATACGCAAAAGTTTTCGAATCAAGATGTTCTTTGGCGTAGTTTTCACTTTTCTGGTAGCGCTGGCGCTGGCTGCCGGAGACAAGTACACCGTAAAAGTCCCGGGCGGGCTGGCGTTCTCTGAGTTCAGAGGCTACGAGGCATGGCCGGCCATCTCAACCAGCCGGAACGAAAAGGCCGTCGCTGTGATCGTCGGCAACCCCGTGATGATGGACGCCTACCGCGCCGGTTTTCCGGGCAACGGTAAGCCTGTTCCGGATGGCGCCAAGATGGCGAAGATCCATTGGGCGCCGAAGGCGAACCAGTATTTCCCGGATGCGACGGTGCCGGGGAAGCAGGTAAACGTGGACTTCATGCTCAAGGACAGCAAGAGGTTCGCCGACAGCGGCGGCTGGGGTTATGCCGTGTTCGATTACGACGCTGCGTCCGATACCTTTACGCCCGGCACGTTAGCCGGCACGCCGCCGCAGGGGAACGACGCCAGATGCGGGTTCGCGTGCCACTCGGCAGCCAAGACCAGAGATTATGTTTTCACGGATTACGGACACAGGTAAGCAGGACAGGAGAAGAGAGACGTTTTACCGGGCGGGTCGCGAAGGGCTTTCGCGACCCGCCTTTCTGCGTGGACACATGTGTGGAAATTGCCAGGGGCCCGGCGGTGATTGCCGGGCCCGGCGGCGAGGTTTTTGGAACTGGCGCGGAGCCGGCAACTCACCGCATCCCAATGTCAAACCGGCGGTCGTAAACCGGTCCGGTCTTACGCAACTTGCCGGGCCATCAGCAGGTCTGCCAGCGCCCTGGCCGCGGCCGTCGATGAGGCAGGGTTCTGACCGGTAATCAGGCGGCCGTCCACCACCGCGAAACTCTACCAATCGGACGCCTTCTCGTACCGGCCGCCCAGCCTCTTCAGCTCGCCTTCCACCAGGAAGGGCACAATGGGCCATTCTCCTTGCCTGGATCGAATCGAACACCTGCCGGTTGCTCCGCCCCAGCCGAATGAGCTGCATCACACGGAGTCTCATATGCCCGGTTGCGCCTCGTTGATGGTCGATTCTTTCTGTCCTTGATTCTGCCTCTTCCCCCGTTCTTAGGCGTCCCGAGATGGTGTTCTAATTAGAGCCCTCGATGGGTTACGGCCCACTTACCACTAAAAGGGGATCGCGGTCCGCACCTCCGGGATTGACCCCGGTCCGCAGTTAGTGCCAGGCCCGCGCTAACGGCGCCGCAACCACTTCCAACGCCCGCTGCGCGCCCCCACGAATGCCACGTCGGACGGCACGTCCAGTTCGATTTCAGTGCCGGCGGTGGGCCGGCTGAATACGTGGAGTTGCGCGCCAATCCGGTCGGCGCGCTCGCGGATGCCGACCAGTCCCCAATGACCATCCAACCCGGTGCGCAGAATCTTCGCGTCGATGCCGGTGCCGTCGTCACGCACGAAGAGCCGGAAGCCCGCGGCGGCGTAATTCAGCTCCACCTCGATATGGCTGGCCTTGGAGTGCCGGAAAGCATTGGTCAAAGCTTCCCGCGCAATCCGGTAAACCTCGTCCCGCAACATGGGATGCAGCGGCCGTTGGCGTCCCTCCACAATCACCCGGTACTCGAGTTCCTGCGGCGCGCCCATCTCCTGCTTGATCTGGGAGAGAGCCGCTTCGAGCGGCAGGGTCGTGTGATCGGTGGCGCGGAGTCCGCGGACGGCGTTTCTGCCCTCGTCGATCACCTGCTGCATGAGAGCCAGTGCGCGCGTCAGGCGCGGCCGCGCGGCCGAATCGTCGGGCAGGCTGTCGGCCGCCACGTGCACATGCATGGAGGCACTCAGAAAGCCTTGCAGCAGCGTGTCGTGGAGTTCCTGCGCGATCCGGGTGCGCTCGGCCAGTCGCTCCTCCAGGCGGAGATTCATGGCGGCGCGAACGCCGCTCAGGCGCAGCCGGAACGCCGCGAAAACACTGGCGCCAAGCAACGAAATCGCCAGCGCGCGAAACCACCAATTCTGCCAAACCTGCGGCAGCACTTCAAAGGCGACCGCCGTCTCCGGCCCATCCCACAGCCCATCGGTATTGCTGGCCATCACCCGGAACCGGTAGGCGCGCGGTTCGAGATTCGTGTAGCCCGCCTCGCGGGTCTCGGTGGCCGTGCTCCAATCGCGATCGTAGCCATCCAGGCGATAGCGATAGCGAACCCGATCCGGCACAGCCAGGCTCAGGCCCATGAAACTGAAAGCCACGCGCCGCCGGTCTGAGGAGAAGCGGATTGGCAAGGCCGTGTCCAGCGCCCGGCCGTCCACCACGACCGCGCCGATATGAGGCAGCGCGGGAGCGAGCGCCGCCAGTCGCGCAGGGTCCACCACGGAAATTCCGCCGTGCAGTGAGAACCAGACCCGGCCGGACCGGTCGGTCGTCACCGTGCGGTGCCGCCGGATTCCCTTGGTGGACACCAGGCCGTCCCCTGTTCCGAACTCGCGCGCCGGCACGGCGTTCCGCGCCGCACCCATCAGGCCCGCGCGGGCAATCGAGATCAAATGCATTTCCGTCGCGATCCAGAGCTTTCCCCGCGTGTCCGCCGTGATCCCCAGAATCTTCCCGCGAAGCGTTTCGGGAACGCCGCTGGCCGGCCTTGCCTGGCCCGCTCGAAAGTAGAACAGTCCCGCCGAGGTGCCTACCCACAACACGCCGTCGGGATCGGAAGTGAGGCAGTTGACCGGCCCGGGAGGCAAGCCGTCGGGCCCGCCGTAGCCTCGCCAAACCCCGTTGGCAAAGGCCTGCAAGCCGCCCGCGGTTGCTACCCAGATCACGCCGTCGGGAGTTTCCTCGATCGCCGTCACCGCGTCGGAACTCAGCCCGCTCGCCGTCGTATAGGTGGTGATCCTGCCGTTGCGAACCCGGCTGACGCCGCCGTTCAGCGTGCCTGCCCACACCGAGCCATCGCGGCTGCGGTGCACCGCGTACACGCTCGATGACGCCAGTCCGTCCGCCGCCGAATAGGTGCGCAGATGGAACTCCCCATCCTTTTCCGACAGTTGGGTCAGCCCGCCGAGCCGCCGGCCGGCCCATACCTCTCCCGGCCCGCCGGTAATCGAGTACACGACGTCGCCGGACAAGCCGGCGTCGGCGAATTCGCGACGCTCCGACCCGCGCAACCAAGCCAGGCCGCCCGTCACCGGCGCGAACCAGGTGCGCCCGGCCGCATCCGCGTACAACGGGCCGCTATCGTCGGATCTGCCGTCCACCGCATAGCTCAGAAACGGTGGGGCGCGATAGCGCTCCAGGCCACCCGGACCGCCCAGCCACAGGTTCCCTTCGCGATCCTCGAAGATCGCGCGAAGCGGGCCGGAGCCCGGATGCGGCGGCACACCGGCGGAGACCGCCCCGGCCGGGTCGATGCGAAATAACCCGCCCGTGGTCACGCACCAGACATTCGAATCGCGATCCCCTGCCAGCACCAGCACCTGCCGGTGCGCCAGCGCCGCCGGAACGCCGCGCAAGGTAACCTCCCCATCCCACCGCGCCAGGCCGCTATCGGTGCCAATCCACAGTTCCCTGCCGTGGCCGCGCAGCAACGCGTTTACCTTCGCATCCGGCAAGCCGGCCACCGCCGTGCCTTGTCCATTGCGCACCGCGAACAGCCCTGAATCGCGCATCCCGATCCAAACCGCATCCTGGGTTTCCGCAATCGAGATGGCCAACCCCCCGACGGCGCCCTGCGCAGCTACCGGGATGAATTTCTCCCCGCTATACCGCAGCGGCGTTCCGGGCGGGGCCACCAGCACCGAACCGCCCATTCCCTTTGCCATCGTAGTGGCGCCCGGCTGAGTGAGATCCAGAGGGAAGCTCTGCTCGAAGAGGCCGCCGCGATAGCGCAACAGGTAGGGACTCTCCATCCTCACCCAAAGCACGCCTTCCCCGTCGGTGATCAACTCCAGCACATGCCCGGCGGGCAGGCTGGGAGTGTTGCCGGGCTCCAGCAGCCGGAATGTGAGGCCGTCGAAGCGCACCAGCCCGTTGTCCGAGGCAATCCAGAGATAGCCGTCGGACGTCTGCGCGATCGAGTTCACCGCCCCGCCCGGAAAGCCTTCGCGCGCACCCCACCGGTCGTGAACATACTGCGCGATCGTCCGGTTGGGATCGAGTGCGGCCGCGGAGGGAGGCTTCAGCGCCCCGGCCAGCAGCAGGACCAGCCACGCCTCACGGAAAATACGTGAACTGCTCAATCACGACCTCCGCGGGCTTCTGTAACTTCACTCCGGCATCGCGGTAGACATACAGCACCATGCGAATCGATTCGATACCGGGGCTGGGCACGCCCGCGGTGAAGACGTGCTCAGCCAGTGTGCTGGCACCGCGCATGGTTCGAAACGTGGCGCGGTCGTGCTCCCATCGAAGCGTGAACTTCAGAGGTCCCGAGGGAATCTTGAAGCGGTGCACGTTCGCCGCGACGTAATAAGGCTGCAATACATACTGGGCGTTCTTATTGGAGGGGTCTCCCCAGCGGCTGATCTCGATGTCCATTTCGCGATTCTTCTGCGGGCCTCCCGCGTAATCGTAGGTGAAGATCCCGAAGACAGCGGCGGGTTCGAGTTGTCCCAGATCGCGAACCACAAATTCGTACGTGCCGTAGCCCAGGCTTTGGGTCAGGCTGACTTCCGAGCAGCTCCAGTCGGATTCCGTTTTAGAAATGCGCAGGTGCATCGCGCCCTGGCCATCCACGGAGATGTTCGCCGGATCGTAGACATTGCGTCCGCCGCGCCCGCTCGGCGCGTCCCGAAGGCGCCACTCGCGTCCGCCGAAACTGGCCATCGGCGAAGGCGGTTGCTTACCCCCGGGAACCATCGCCACGGCCAGCACATCCCCGCCCGGCGTGGGGAGAGCATCCAACTCCGTCTGTGGACGATAGCCGGCGTTCACCAGCAGCGCGGCATAGTGCGTGCCCAAATGCGTGGCGTTCGTCCACTTGAAACTCTTCTGCAGAGCGGTCGCAGGCTGATCCACCAGGGGCTGCACCCACCACTTTCCGCTCTTCGCATAGAGCACGATCTCCTGGCCCAGCGTCGCCCCCGCGACCCGTCCTTCGATGATGTCGTTCTTGGCGGAGCCCGCCGCATCGCCCATCGGAACTCTCGTGAATGAGATGGCGGGTCCGCCGGCGCTCGATGGCGGGCGGCATGCGAGACTCATCGCCGTCGAAGCCGCGGCAAGCGCTTCACGGCGGGTCAGAGTCGAACCCCCGCGACGATCTGGGGCCCAGTGCGCCAAACTTTCCCTCCGGGGTGAATCCACCCATGCTACTGAATCGGAGTATCGGACGCAAACCTCGATGTTGACAACCTCGATGTTGAGAATTACACGATCGTGGTCTTCGCACCAATGAGACCGCGCGCTGCGAAAAATAACACGAATGGGTTACAGAAGCATGCCGATTGACAGGGATTCCCTTTACGCGTCCAATCGCTATTCTGGGAGCGTCTGGTCCACAGGGATCGGAGTCCTCAGGAGGCGCTCAGCTGCGACGGCTATTTTCCAGGTTTCCAGGCGGCGCTCCCGGTGTTGGACTGCTGCTGCTGCGATTGGTGCTGGGGCTCACTGGTGTTGCCCAGGGGTTGCTCTCCGTCGGCGGCGCGACGTGGCCGGCCCAGTGCTTCGGAGCCGCCATGGTCGTTGCCGGACTGTTGGTGTGGGCAGGACTCTTCACGCCGGTCTTCAGTGTCGCGCTGGCGGCCGGGGCGCTGATCGCGGCGTTGTCGAACCTCTCCGCCACCACGGAACGCCTGCTGGACGGCCCCTTTGCGGGCATGGTAATGGCCGTCGGCTTTGCGCTGGCATTGCTGGGACCCGGCGCGTTTTCGGTGGATTTCCGCCTGTTCGGACGCCGCGAGATCATCATCCCGCGCAACCCCAATGTGGGGTCGTAGGAGATGCGGGGCGGGGGGAGAGAATGGACCAGCCAAACGTCATGTGGTGGCTAGAGCGCCGCCGATCATCCGGATCCACGCGCGGGCGTCACCGCGTTCCCATGCGGAAGGCGATCTCATCCCGATGAGGCTCAGGAATACGCGGCATGCTTAATACTGGCCAGTTTCCCCACGCGTCGCAAGCACGCCAGCGGCGGGTGCGCCCGCGCTCCCCGGGGATTTCCCGGTATTCCGGCGTGAGTCCTTCCGCCGCCGCGCGCATCCCATTCCGGTATACATTGGTTGGTATCGGGACCTCGACGCCGGACCACGTCGCCTTCGGCCAGGCACATCCGCCTTTGGAGAGCACGCCATGAATGGACCCACCTCGATTCGCGTCCTGACCGTCGATGACCATCCGCTCATGCAGGAAGGCATCGCCGCCATCATCAACAGCCAGGCCGATATGTCGATCGTGGCACAGGCGCCGACCGGCGCGGACGGCGTCCGAAGTTATCGCGAGCATCGTCCCGACGTCACGCTGATGGATCTGCGCCTGCCTGACATGAGTGGGATCGACTGCCTCATCGCGATTCGCTCCGAGTTCGCTGAAGCGCGCATCGTCATGCTGACGACCTTCGACGGCGATGTCGATATCCAGCGTTCCCTGGCCGCCGGGGCTCGCGGCTACGTCCTGAAGACCATGCCGCCCAAGGAATTGGTGGATGTCATTCGCCAGGTGCACCTCGGCAAGAAGAAGATTCCCGCCGAGGTGGCAGCCAACCTCGCCGAGCACTACAGCGACGAGCACTTGACCGCGCGCGAGGTGGACGTCCTGCGCCACATCAGCGGCGGCAATCGGAACCGCGACATCGCCGACCGGCTCTTTATCTCCGAAGAGACCGTGAAGGTGCACGTCAAACACATCATGGAAAAGCTGGGTGCGTCCGACCGGACGCAGGCGGTCGCCATCGCGGTGCGCCGCGGCATCATCCAGAACTGACCGCGTGCGCGGTCATCGAGCGCGCAGGAACGCGGTCACGATGAGGACATCACGATTGAGGTCTGGCGTGCACGATGCTAGAGTTTGGTCGAAACCCAGTAGTACCGGAGGACCGAATGAGCGCTTTCACACGCCGTACTTTCGCCGGCATCGCCGCCGCCACGCCCGCCCTGCTGGCGCAAACGCCACAGGCTCCCGCGGCCGCGCCCGTCGCCCCGCCGCAGCGCCAGGGACCGCCGCCGCCGCCAGACCCGTTCGATGTGCCCATCGAATTCCACCGCCGTGACGTGGCGCCCAAGGTGCGCCCGTTCGCCATGACGCAGGTCCGCCTGCTGCCGGGCAGCATGTTCCACGACGCGCAGGAGTGGAATCGCGGCTATATGGCGCGCCTCTCGGCTGACCGTCTGCTCTATAACTTCCGCCTGAACGCCGGGCTCCCCGCGCCCGGCGGAGGTTTCCCCGGCGGCGCCGACAATTGGGAACTGCCCACCATCGAACTGCGCGGTCATTTCACCGGACACTTCCTCACCGCCAGCGCCAACCTCTGGGCCTCCACCGGCGACCAGGCGGCGAAGGCCAAGGCTGACGAAATGGTGGACGGGCTGGCCAAGGTGCAGCAGAAACTGGGCGGCGGCTATCTGAGCGCCTTCCCGATTTCCCTGTTCGAGCGCCTCGACCGGCTTGCCGGCGTACCGCGACAGCGACCTGCCGCCGGGGGCCGGCCGTCCGTCGACCAGACGCTGCCGTGGGCGCCTTTCTACACCATCCACAAGATCATGGCCGGCCTCTTCGATATGTACCAGTTCGCCGGCAACAAGCAGGCGCTCGAGGTGGTCTCCGGCATGGCCGATTGGGCTGACCAGTGGTCGGCGTCGAAGACGGAAGAGCACATGCAGCAGATCCTCGAAATCGAGTTCGGGGGGATCGCCGAAACTCTGTATCACCTTGCCGCCGCCACCAATAGCGACAAGTGGGTCAAGGCAGGCGACCGTTTCCAGAAGAAGCGTTTTATCAACCCGCTCGCACTGCGCCGCGATCAACTCACCGGCCTGCACATGAATACCCACGTGCCGCAGGCGATCGCCGCTGCCCGTCGCTACGAACTCTCCGGCGATCCGCGCTTCCACGACGTGGCCGAATTCTTCTATTGGGCGGTGACCAACGGCCGCACCTACGTCACCGGCGGCAGCAGCACCGACGAACACTGGGTGCTGCCTCCCGGACAGATCGCCGCCGAGCTGAAACGCTCGAGTTCGCACGAAGAGTCGTGCTGCTCGTACAACATGCTCAAGCTGGCGCGCCAGCTATACAGTTGGAGCCCCGAGCCGCACTACTTCGATTACTACGAGCGCACCCTGCTCAACGATCGCCTCGGCACCATCGAGCCGAAGACCGGCGTGACGCAATACTTCGCTTCGCTCACCCCCGGCGCCTGGAAAACCTTTAGCGAAGCGGAGCATAGTTTCTGGTGCTGCACCGGCTCCGGCGTGGAGGAGTACGCCAAGCTCAACGACAGCATCTACTGGCATGATGACGCGGGTCTCTACGTCAACCTGTTCGTCGCCTCCGAACTCAATTGGCCGGAGAAGGGGCTGAAGGTGCAGCAGGAAAGCAGCTTCCCGCAGCAGCAAGCCACGCGCCTCACCATCACCGCCGCCAAGCCGCAGGAGTTGGCGATCCGCCTGCGAGTGCCCAAATGGGCGCAAGGCAGCACGGTCAGCGTTAATGGCAAGCCGCTCGACGCGGGCGCCGAACCAGGCAGCTATCTCACCATCCGCCGCCAGTGGAAGTCCGGCGACCGGATTGAGATGACGCTGCCGATGCGTCTCTCCGTGGAAGCCACGCCCGACGATCCGGCCACGCAGGCCTTCCTCTACGGTCCGCTGGTGCTGGCCGCCGATCTGGGTAGCGAAGGCGTCACGGACGCCGTCACTTATGGCATGAAATTGCCCGCCGTGGCGCGCGGGCGCAATGGCCAGCCCCCCGCACTGCCCGAGTTGAATGTGCCAGCTTTGAAAGCGGCGTCGCCCGATCCGGCGAGCTGGATCAAACCGGCGGGAGCGCCGCTGACGTTCCGCACCACGGGCCAGCAGAAAGACATCACGCTGATTCCGTTGAATTCGCTTTTCCGAAAGCGGTACGCGGTCTATTGGAAGGTCAGTTAAGACCGGGTCGAAAGACGGCCGCAATCGACGGCCACTGAGATCAGTAGAGCGGCGGACCTTTATCCGGAACACGCACGCTGTACACCGACGTTCTCGCCGTCACGTACAGCGTTTGCAGGTCGGCACCGCCGAACACGACATTCGCCGGAGTTTCCGGGAATTCGATCATGCGCACGAACTTGCCGGCTGGCGTATAGACGGCGACGCCGCGGCACGCGATGTACAGATTTCCGTTGGCTGCCACGCGCAGTCCGTCCGGCCCGCCATCGGTATCGGCAATCAGCACGCGCTCGTGCGACGTGTTCCCGGCCGCGTCCAGATCGTATGCGTAGATTTTCCGCTCCTGCGTATCCGCCACGTAGAGCGTCTTACCGTCCGGCGTCAACGCCAGCCCGTTGGGTCGCGGCCGCTTGTCCGTAATCAGCGAAATGGCGCCCTGCGGAGTGACGTGATACACGCCGTTGAAGCCAAGCTCCTGCGGCGTAAACACGGCTTTGGATGCGGGGTCCGTGAAGTAGACGTGCCCATCGCGGCGCACCACGACATCGTTCGGCGAATTGAGTTGCTTGCCATTCCATTTGTCCGCCACCACGGTGATGCTGCCGTCCTTCTCCATGCGGGAAACGCGCCTGCCGTCGCGCTCCGAACTATAGAGGCGGCCCTCCGCGTCCATCGAATTCCCGTTGGCGGCATTGGTGAAATTGCGGTAGAGGGTGGTGCGCCCGTCGGTGCCCAGCTTCGTGATGCGCGAGTTGTAGATATCGCTGAAGACCAGCGAGCCGTCACGCAGCCACACCGGTCCTTCGACGAAAGCAAAGTCGCCCGCCACGCGGGTCACCCCCGCAAAGGAAGACGCTACCGGCGGCAGCGCCGTGCCCACCTCCAGTTCCAGGCGCCAGCGCCACGACTCTCCCGCCTTCACCTTCACCAGGCCCTTGCCGGAATTGAACGAGTTCTGGATGCCGAAGAACGGTTCCGGGCAGAAGTACCCGGACTGCGGACCTCCATATAAGTTGAAGCGCACGAGAGGCTCCGGCAGCGAGGTGGCGGTGGTCTGCGTCAGGCGCAGCCAGATGCCCTGGGGGTCCACCAGGCGCGCGTAAGGCTGGCTGCGATACCCCGCCATGGGCAGGGCCGTGCGCGCATCGAACGCGCCGAGTTTTTCCGGCGTCTGGAAAGATCGCTCCTTCTGCTCGCCGTTGAGCAGCCCTTTTGCATTGCGCAGTAACTGCACAGTGCTGGCCGTCTCGAGCGTCACATCCTCCGCCTTGCTGCCCTTCACAAAGGGGACGTTGAACGCAATGTGATTGCCGATGGAAAAGAACATCTCGGTGGCGTTCGATTTCCCCGGAGCGACCGTATAGTCGATGGTCAGATGGCCTCCGGCGAGCTCGTACGTGGCGTCCACCGTGAAGGCGAACGGGTACATGGCGAGCGTCTCCGGCGATTCGCGCAGTTGCACCGTGACCCGTGCGCCCGAGCCGTCCGCCGAGCGCCTCACTTCCTTCCAAGGCACGCTCTTGGCGAAGCCGTGGCACGGGATGGTATACGTCTTGCCGGCCACCTGGTAGGGACCGGGCGCGCAGCTATTGTCCGGCGTGGTCCCAGGCAGATACTGGCCGCCCAGCGCCGGCCAGAGCAGCGGGCCTTTACCGGGGAATGCGGCGGGCGAGTAATCGCGCGCGCGGAATAGGAACTCGACCCACTCGCCTTTCAGTTTGACCTTGAAGCTGCTGAGTTCGCCGCCTTGCGATGGCGTGACCGCCGCTTCGGCGCCCGCCACGTTATCGCGGAGCACCACCACCGCCGGTGTCCCCGCGCCCGCGGCCGATTCATCGGTCACGCTATAGCGCGCCTGCGCCGAAAGGGCCGCGACCGCGAGCCCCGCGGCCACCACCATACGCCATCCGCTCATTTCGCCTCCCGAGCGCCCTCGAACAAAGTAAACGCGATGATGTCGCCGCCGGCGGCGATGGTCACGAACTGCTTGCCATCGAGCGTATACGTGATCGGTTGCGCGGTGATCGGTTGCCCGGTGTTAAAGTGCCAGACGATCTTCCCATTCTTAGCATCCAGCGCCACCAGTTGCCCGCCCACTTCGCCCGAAAAGATCAGCCCGCCGGCGGTGGAAAGCAGTCCGCCGCCAAAACCGTTCGACCCGATGCGTTCCTGTTCCCATTTCAGTTTGCCGGTGGTCAATTCGAGCGCGCGCACGTAGATTTTCCAATCGTCATTGCGGATCTCCACGTCGCCAGTGGCGCGATATTGAAAGCCTCCGGGACGGAATTCCTCGGTGGATTTGTTGGCCAGTCCGCAGCCTTCCTTCGCCACCACGTAGAAGAGGCCGGTATCGGGATTATAGGCGGGCGATTGCCAGTTGGCCGCGCCGATCGCCGAGGGGCAAACCACCGTGCCCTTCAGGCTGGGCTCGATGCCCGGCACGCGGACCGGCCGTCCCTCGGGCGTAAGACCGCTGGCCCAATTCAGCGATTTGATGAACGGCGTGCCGGTCAGAAATTTCCCGGTCACGCGATCCAGCAGGTAGTAGAAACCGTTGCGGTCGGCATGCGCCATCAGTTTGCGCATCTGCCCCTGATAGGGCGCGTCCACCAGAATTGGAATCTCCGCCGCGTCCCAATCCATGGTGTCGTGGGGCGTGAATTGGAAATACCATTTCATCTTCCCGGTGTTGAGGTCGAGCGCCACGATGCAATCGGTATACAGGTTGTCGCCGAGGCGCACGTCGCCGTTGAAATCCGGGGCGGGGTTGCCGATGGGCCAATACAAAAGATCCAATTCCGGATCGTAGCTGCCGGTGAGCCAGGTATTGCCTCCCGCGCTCTTCCACGAATCGCCTGCCCAACTCTCAGAGCCCGGCTGCCCGGGCTTGGGAATCGGGTCGAAGCGCCAGAGGCGTTCGCCCGTGTTGGCATCGTAGGCATCGAGGAAGCCATTCAGCCCGTGATCGCCTGGTGCGATGCCCGCGATGACTTTGCCTTTGACCACCATGGGCGCGGCCGGCGACCAGTAGCCGTCCGTGGTTTCGGCAATTTTGGTTTCGAAGATGACGTTGCCCGTGGCAGCGTGGAGCGCGATCAGGTGCGCGTCCGCCGTAGTGAAGTAGACCTTGTCGCCCCACACTGCCACGCCGCGGTTGGGCCCTTTCTGAATGGCCGGAACGCGATGGTAGTCCCAGATTTGCCGCCCCGTGTGCGCGTCGATGGCGTACACCTCGTTGGTCTGCGTCACGTACATGACGCCGTTGGCCACGATGGGCACTGTTTGCAGGCGCGCCGCGTTCGGCATGTGATAGATCCACTTGGGCACCAGTCCGTTCACCGTGGCGGTGTTCACGTCGCGCAACGGAGAGTGGCGCCGGCTGTCGTAACTCCCGTTGTACTGGAACCAGCCCTCGGGACGGGCATCGCGCAACTGCGCATCGGTGACCTGTGCGCTCAGTGCCGCGGCGAACGCGGCCGGCAAAGCCAGTGCGCGAAGTTTCATCGTCCTACCTCGTTTTCGCCCTGCAAGGGAGCGCGCACTTTGGTGCGGGCCTGCCGGGAAAGCATGGCGACCAAGTCGCGGTATTGCTCTTTGCTCAGCACCTTGTCGATGTTATGCGGCATCAGGGATTGGTTCGCGTACGTGACGCTCGCGAGCGTGCCCCGGTCCAACAGGTGCAGCTTCCCTTGGTCGTCGAGCAGTTGAATGGAGAACGCATCGGCGTTGCGCGCCACCCCTGAAATTTTCGTTCCCTGGCGCGTGGTGACCGTCATCGGGCGATAGCCGGGGGAAATTGGACGCTCTTTGGTGAGCGCTTCCTGCAAGGCCTTCAGGCTCATCTGCGCGCCGATGCTGCTGAGGTCGGGACCAAGCAGGCCGCCCTGCCCGCGAATCATATGGCAGCGCGCGCATCCGCCGGCGCCAGTGAACACGGTCATGCCGTTTTCGACGTTGCCCGGCACTACGAGGTCGGACGCGGTGGAGCGCACGTTGCGAATGAACGCCACAACCTTCCAGACGTCGGTATCGGCCAGGCCGGACGCCGGCATGACGGTGCCGGGGATGCCGTGCTTCACCACGTCGAAGATGGCGGCTTCACTGACGCGAAAATAGCGGCGGTTGGCGTCGAGCGAAGGGGCGCGGTCGCCTTCCGTGCCATCGGGCCCGTGGCAGGCGGTACAGGTTTTGTTGTAGAGCAGGCGACCTTCTTCGGCTACGGCGGGCGAACTCCCCAGCGGATTCGTGGGCTTGGGCGTCTGCGCGGAAATGGCGAAGGCCATGGCGAGCGCAAGCGCACCGAAACGTACAGTTGGTTTCATAGGTCAGTGCGAACTGTGGAATAGGTATATCACGAGCGGTCAGGCTCGTGCGGAGAGGCGGGCTCGCCCTTTGGACCATCAGAGCAGCCAGGAGGGCCGACTCGGCAAGCGTTAGTCCGCCGCGGCCGCGAGTTCCTGCGTGCGCCGCACCGGGTATGCCGGCATGGCGAAGTTCAGCGCCGCCGCCACCAGCGTCAGCAACGCCAAATTTCCCAGGAACGCGGTATACGAATGCAGGGCATCGAACACCAGGCCCATCATCACCGGACCTGTCGCGCCCGCTATCGCGTACGCCGTCCAGGTGAAGCCATACAGGGTGGAGAACGACCGCAAGCCGAGATAGCGGCTCAAGAGATATGGCGTCACGTCGCTTTCGCCGCCCATGCCGACGCCGATCAGCGCCGCCGCCGCGCAGCCCTGCGGGAACGTGGTGGCCGTCGATAAGAAATAGGCGCCCGCGGCGCTCAGTACCAGTAGAGCAACCGAGACATAGGGCGCGAAATAGCGATCGAGCAGGTAGCCGGTGACGATCCTGCCCAGCAGGCTGGCCACTCCCATAGCGGACATGGCGAGCGCCGCGCGGTCCGCCGGCACGCCACGATCGCTGAGCAGCGCGGGCAGGTGGGTAATCGCGGCATTTTGCGTGATCGAGGCGATGAAGAGAATCGCAACCAACAGCCAGAAGACGCGCGAACGCAGGCCTTCGCCCACGGTGGCTCCCGCGAAGGCGTGTGCATCGTCGCGCCGTTCACCGGCGGGCCGTTCGCGCACAAAAGCCGCCGCGATCGCCGGTGCGGCCAGCACCACCATCCCGCCCAGGACAGCGAAGGCGCCGCGCCAGCCCACGGTGTCGACCAGCCATTGGGCCGCGGGAGGCAGCACAATCGAGCCCACCGCGCCGCCCGCCATCATGACCGCCAGCGCCATGCCACGATGCGCCGTGAACCATGTGGAAACGGCGCGCGCATAGGCGAGTTGCGCCGTCCCATTGCCGACCACGCCCAGCACCACGAAGACCGCGTAGAGATGCCAGATCCGCGGCGTCAACAGCGCGAGCGAAGCGAACGCCGCGCCGAACACCAGGGCGCATGGCACGATGATGCGCCGCGGGCCCCGGCGGTCGAGCAGGCGCCCCAGCACGGGCGAGCACGCCGCCACCGTCATCGCTGCAATTCCGAATGCTGCCGACACCGCCTGCCGTGACCAACCGAACTGCGCGCTCACCGGTTTCAGGAACACGCCGAAGGTGTAGACCAGCACCGAGGCGAAGCTCAGGAACACGCCCGCTGCTGCTGCCGCAGTAACGCGCCAGCCCTCGTACGCGGGATTCAGCTCTTCGTTACTTGCGGACATACCCCATCGCGGCCGAGCGTTTGCTGCCCATCCGGTGCGCTTCGTCGGAGAGCGGATGCACGCCGCTGGCATCGATCCAGCGGTTATAGAAATTGAACAACGAGCAGACCGTGATCGCGTAATAAATGGCGGCGTCGTCCCAGCCCTGCGCATAGAGCGGCTGCATGTCGGCCTCGGTGATGGCCGGCGAATCGTGATTCACGCGGTTCACGAAGCGCAACAGCGCCCGGTCCTTTTCGCAGAGCGGCGCCGTTTCGATGTTGGCCAGCACAGCATTCACCAGGGCCTCGCCGGCCACGCTACGCTCTTGCTCCAACAGTACCGCCGCGACCGCGGCGTGCGATTTGGTTCAAAACGGGCACTGATTGCGCACCGAGGTGTAGGCCGCGATCAACTCGCGCATGCCCGGCGTCAAGGGGCCCGGCTCGCGCATGATCTCCTGCGTGAACTGCGCCAGGTGCTGCGTCGCCTTCGGCAGGAACGCGAACATGTGCCAGATCTGCGGGTATTCCTGGCCCGCCGCCTGCATGGTGCGGATCGCGTCCAGATAAGACGAGGGCGTGGTGCAGTTTTCCACGCCGGGAAGGAACATGGGTTTCATGGGCGTCATTAGAACACGAGCTTGAGGCCGAATTGCAGCAGGCGCGGTGACGCGGCGGTGAGAATGCGTCCGAAATTGGGCGAATTCAGATCTGCCACCGGCTGCACGAAGTTCGGGTGATTGGCGATGTTGAACGTCTCCGCGCGGAACTGCAGCCGGGTGCGCTCGCTCAGCGCGAAGCTGCGCGTCAAAGAAAGGTCCAGATTCGTAAAGGCGGGGGCGCGCGCGATATTGCGCCCGGCATTGCCGAACTGTCCGGCCTGGGTCACAGGGTCGAGGCGCTGGAAGGCGGCGCGGTTGATCCAGTTATCGACGGTGCGCGGGCCCGCATTGGGGTCGCCTATCAGGTTGGGACGGCTGGCGGCGAAGCCCGAAATCGGCGGACTGTTGGCCTGCAGCGACACGTTGGTCGAATCGGCGACGGTAAAAGGAGTGGGCGAATTATGGCTGAGGATTGCATTGAGCTGCCAGTGATCGCCCACCGCATGCACAGGGGAGGGGAGTGACTTTGGCATGCGAACTTCGTAGCTGCCGCTCGCCACCAGGCGGTGACGGGCATCGAACAGCGACGGCCCGTGTTCGGCCGCGAGATTGAAAGGGTTCTGCGCCAGATCGTTCTCACCGGAGAGCGGCTTGGCGGCCGCGCCGGAAAGATTCATGGCGGAGAGATAGTCCAGCGTCTTGGAGAACCAGTACGAAACATTGAGCGCGACGCCCGAGGTAAATCGCCGGGAGATGCTGGCCTGCGCGGCATGGTAGGTGGAATTGGTGATGTTGGAGAGCATCGCGACGGTCGAAAAATCGCAGGCCGCGCCGCTGGCGGGGCAATTGGCGTAGATGCGGCGGCGGTCCGCATTCTGTGCGTTCGCGCCGGGGCCGAACACCGCGGGGTTGGCCTCCACATTGCGCGGCAGGTGCGTGCCCTTCGAGCCGACATAACGTACCTCCACGACATATTGCCCGCGGAACGAACGCTGCACTCCGAAATTCCAGTTTTGGGCGTAGGGCGGGCGTGCCGAGGCGTCGATGGCAAAAACGGTGGACGGCCGCACGAAGGTGCCGGGCACCGGGTAGATCTGGTTGAGGTAGGGATTGCTGAAGTTCAGCCCCGCGCCGCTGTACTGATTGAATTGCGCCCAGGGCAGGGCACTCACCGGCCCTTGCGACGCGGTGCCGGAGCCGTTCTGGAAGGGCTCGTAGAAAATGCCGTAGCTGGCGCGCACGCTCCACCGGCCGGCGCCCGTGGGATCCCACGCCATACCGATGCGCGGCATCCAGCCGTTGGTGTCGTGGGCGATGCCGGGTCCGATGCCGGGGTCGCCGGGAAACAGCAGACCCTTGGGCGCGTCCGGCCGCATTTGCGATTGCACGCCGGGGATGAACCCATTCAGGCGGCTGCGCAGTTCGCGCAGCGGGTTGACCCGCTCATAGCGAATCCCGTAATTGATGGTGAGGCGGCGGTTGACGCGCCACTCGTCCTGCGCGTAGAGTCCGGCGGTCCAGTTGCGCAGCCCGCGGTTGAAATCGCCCAGGCCCTGGTAGAAGGTTACCGGCGCGCCGAGCAGCAGGTTCGCTATGGCGTCATTGGTGGGGAAAGTGGAGGCGAAGACGTAGAACGCGTTGGGGGCGATGGCCTGGAACATGTTCACCTGCGTGCGCAGGAACGATGCGCCGAACTTCATTGCGTGGTTGCCGCGGAACCATGCCGCCGAGTCGCTCACTTCGTAGTTGTTCTGTGCCGAGAGGCGCGGTCCAGTGATGGCGCCGCCCACTGGCGAGTAGCCACTGATGTTGAAAAACGGCGGGCCCTGTCCGGCCTGCGATGCCGAATTGTAAGCGAAGCCGAGGGCCGAAGGCGGCGTCTGATTGAGGCGCTGGTCGAACAGAAACTCGTAGCGCAGAAACGCGGCGCGGAACTGATTGCTCAACGCCGGAGTAAACAGGTGGGTTTCAGAGACCACGGCGGAATGGGCGGCGGTGTCGTCGCGAGTGGGGAAGCCGGGGACCTCCGAACCGCGCACCGAAATCGGGTTGAGTGCGTGGCCGCCCGAATAGGAGTAGCGCGCGAAGAACTGGTCGTTCGACGACAGGTTGTAGTCCGCACGCAGGCCCGCTTGGTTGTAATCGTCCGTTGCCACCAGGGTCGCGCGATAGAGCGAGGGTGTGACGTTGCCGAGCGGGTAGAGGTTGATGACGTTCAGCGCGACGGGGTCGATCGCTGCGGTGGGGATACGATTGGAAGGGAACTGTGTTCCACCGGCTGCCAGATTGAGCAGCGGAGTGGTGCGCCCGCTGAAATCGCCCTGCCGCTGCTCGGGCGTCGGCACGGCCGCCGACCAGGTAGTGCCCTGGCGATTGCGGAAACCTTCGAAGTAACCGAACAGGAACAGCTTTTCCTTCTTGATGGGGCCGCCCAACGTCGCGCCGAACTGATTCTGCTTCAGGGGTTCCACCTGTTCGGAGAAGAAGTTGCGGGCGTCGAGCCGGTCGTTACGCAGGAATTCGTAGAGCGTGCCGTGAAGGTTGTTGGTGCCGGCGCGGCTGACCACGCTGGTGGTCGCGCCGCCCGTCCCGCCGTACTCCGGGGGCGCGCTTTGCGTCAGAATGCGAAACTCCGCGATGGCGTCCACCGGGACCTTGAGCGCGTAGCCGCCATCCATGCGGTTGCCGTTATTGGCGCCGTCCACCAGGTACACGTTCGATTCGGGACGCATGCCGTTCACGGTGTACGCCTGGCCCTGGCGCAGCGATCCTCCGGCGGTCTTGACGCCTGCCGTGAGGGGCGCGACGCCAGTCTGCAACAGACCGAGTTGCGTGAAGTTGCGGCCATTCAACGGGAGTTCGGTGATCTCGTGTCCGGTGACGACTTTGCCCAGGATGTTGGTGGCCGCATCCACCAGGGGCGCTTCGGCGGTTACCGTCACCGCGTCCTTGCGTGCCGCGACCTCGAGGGCGATTGTGAGGCGCACGGTCAGGCCGACGTTCACACGGATCCCGGGCTGCTCCCAGCGGGCGAAACGGTCGCTAGTCACTTCGATTGCGTAATCGCCGACGGGCAGGAGGGGAACGCGGAAGAGCCCTTCGGCGTTGGATACGGTGGCGCGGCGGAAGCCGGTGGCGCGGTTCAAGACGGAGACGGCAGACCCCGATACAGCAGCTCCCGAAGCGTCCCGGACCTCACCCTCGATCATGCCAACGGGATCCTGCGCGCACCCTAAAACAGCGGTAGCCGCGCAGAGCGCGGCTACCCAAGACAGTTTAATCATTTCTCGGATTACCCATGAAATACGTGTTGGAACGATATTATCCGGGCGGGCGGCGGCGAGCAATAATTGAAATCTATTAGTGCCCCGGGCGGGTGTCCCCTGGAGCGCGCGGGGCGGGCGTGTTGCGTGCTGCCGAATGCGGAGCGGCGGGCGCGAGCGTGCGCCTCACGTAGTGCCCGGGCGGGTGTGTTGCGTGCTGCCCGGATGCGGTGCGGTGGGCGCGAGCGTGCGCTACACGATGGTCCTTCGGGACGGCGCCGGTAGGCTCGCCCGTCAAGGCGGTGGGCCAAACAGGCCCGGGTGATAAACTGTTCGTACCTTTAAGGAGGCTGGACGTGCCTTACCTCGTTTCCAGGCGATTTCTTGGGGCGGTTCTGCCTCTTCTCTTTGTCACCCTGGCGAAATCGCAGACCCCCACTGTCGCGGGGGAGTTCCGCGTCGAACCTCCCACACTGACCGCACTCGGCTTCGAGTGGCGGATCACGGGCGACGACAATCGCACCGCGCGCGTGGACGCAACGTATCGCAAGAAAGGCGAAAGCGAGTGGCGCAAGGCGCTGCCGTTATTCCGTCTGCAGCGCGAGATGGTGACCAATGGCGGACCGCGCCCCGGCCGCTCCGGCTGGTATTACACCTATGAGGCGCCCAACATGTTCGCGGGCAGCATCCTCAATCTGGAGCCGGGAACGGAATACGAATGCCGCTTCGTGCTTGCCGATAGCGATGGCGTGCAGGGCGAACGCGAGAAGACCGTGACCGTGCTCACGCGGGCGGAACCGCAGGCGGCCGCGGGCGGCAAGGTCTATCACGTCTACCCCTTCGGCTACCAGGGCGAGCGGCAGCAGCCGGCCTTCACGGGCCTTATGGCCGCCTATTATCTGGGCGCCGACGAGAGCGATCACTACAACGTCATGCCGGCGCGCGTACAGGCCGGTGACGTCATCCTGCTGCATGGTGGACTTTACCAGGATCACCGTTTCGTCTACGGCGGCTTCGACCGCAGCATTGCGGCACTGGGCACGCCGTTCGACGGCACCTACTACCTGACGCAGAGCGGCACGGCCGAAAAGCCGATCGTCATTAAAGCCGCCGGGGACGGCGAGGTTATTTTCGATGGCGATGGCTGCCAGAACCTGTTCAACGTGCTGGCGGCGAATTACAACTATTTCGAAGGCATCACCATACGCAATACCAATGTGGCGTTTCTGGCGGGGCTGAAGAACATCATCGGGTCGAGCGGCTTCACGCTCAAGCACTCGCGGCTGGAGAATATCGGGCGCGGCGTGCAGGACGAATGGTCGGGCTCGAAGAACTACTACATCGCCGACAACGTCTTCATCGGGCGGCACGACCCCAACAGGCTACAGAGTTGGAATCCGGCGAACTTCTGGTCGAAGTACCCCGGCTTCCCGGCATCGCTCGATTCCGAGTACGCCGTGAAGGTTTACGGGCAGGGGCATGTGGTGGCGTACAACTACGTGGCGAACCTGCACGACGGCATCGACATCGCTACTTATGGCGACCCCGACGGTACGCCCAACGAAATCGCGGACCGCGTGCCGGTGGCCATTGATTTCTACAACAACGATTTTTACGGCATGTCGGACAACTGCATCGAAGCGGATGGCGGGGCGCATAACATCCGCGTCTTTCGCAATCGCTGTTTCAATGCGGCGGGCGGGGCGTACAGCTCGCAGCCGAGCTTCGGCGGTCCCACGTATATTTACCAGAACCTGGCGTATGAGACGACCACGGGCGGCCCCTTGAAATACCTGGATACTCCGGCGGGCGTGCTGACCTATCAGAATACGTTCGTGGGGCAGGGCACGATGATCGGGCCGGCGGCGAATATCCACTTCCGCAACAATCTGTTCCTGGGCGATGGCTGGAGCGGCACCGCGTACAGCGTGCGCACGTTTACCAACTACTCCACGTCGGACTACAACGGGTTCCGGCCGAACGCGCTGCCTGAATTTCAGTTTGCCTGGAACTCCCCCGCCTTCGAGACGGCGGCCGATTACAAGGGCCAGCAGGTGACGCGGCGTTTCAAAACGTTGAAGGAATTCAGCGATGCCGCCGGGCAGGACCGTCATAGCGTGCTGCTGGATTTCGACATTTTCCAAAAGGTGACGATGCCGAACCCGGCGGATCCGCAGCGGCTGTACAGTCCCGAAGATTTGGATTTCCGCCTGAAGGCGGGCACGGCGGCGATCGATGCGGGAGAGGTGCTGCCGACGATCAACGATGGCTTCAGCGGGCGGGCGCCGGACCTTGGCGCTTACGAACTGGGCGCGGCGCCGCCGCATTACGGTCCGCGGAGTGCTGTGTCAGGTGCTGCACCGGCGGGCGCGCCGCGATCGGTCGCGGGCCCGCCGGCAGGAAAATAGGCGCGGTACTATTTCGGCGTGACTCTGTACAAGGCCGCCGAGTGCGGAGCGATTTTGAAGGTCTGGCCGTCCTTGACGGTGCCGGCGTCCTTCTTGGCCCACAGATCGCGGAGCGTGCAATTCGCGCTTAGGCCGAGATCGGCCCACTTGATCTCGATATCCTCGGTCGCGGTGTCGCCGGTATTGAAGACGGCGAGGTATTTCGCTTTGCTGCCCGGCACGTCCGCCAGCCATGCCACCTGATTGTCTTTGGCGAACAACTGCTTGTTGCCGGCCGATTTCTGATTCACGGCCAGCACTTCGTCATTGGCGATCATGCTGGTGGTGAACTCGTCGTTATCCGGCAGGTGGCCGCCAAACATCAGGGGCGAGCGGGCGATGGACCACAGCGTCATCAGCGTTTGTTGCTCCTCATGCTTCAGGAGCGACATGCGCGGGTCGCCTCGTTCGGCGCGCACGCCGATGTGGCCAAGCGGCAGCATGTCCGCGTCGGGCCAGTTGCCCGGCTTCATGTACTGGTTCCATTTGGCGATGTTGGGGAACTGGCGTTTCAAGTCGATCCAGCGATCCCACAGGTCGTCGGAGATGCGCCACATCTGCGCCTGCGAGCCGATGAAGGCCGCTTTGGCGGTATCGCGAGTGCCGGGAGACAGGCTGAGCACGATGGGTCGTCCGGTCTTCTTCAGCGCCTTGCTGAGGGCTTCGATTTCGGTGCTGTGATCGCCCATGGGACCCTGCGCGAACATATCGTCCGCCTTGACGAAATCGATTCCCCACGAGGCGTACAGCTGCGCGATGGAATCGTAGTAAGCCTGGCCGCCGTCCTTGGTAAGGTCGATGCCGTACATATCGGAATTCCACGGGCAGATCGACTGCTTGTTGGCCACGGCGGCCGCCTTGATGCTGCTGCCGGCCACCGGCAGGTCCGCGTCCACCGCGCGGCGCGGAATGCCGCGCATGATGTGGATGCCCATCTTCAAGCCTTTGGAATGGATGTAGTCGGCCAGCGGTTTGAAGCCCTTGCCCTCGGCGGACGAGGGGAAGCGCTTGGGCGCTGGAATCAGGCGGCCGTTGGCATCCATCGCGAGCTCGGCATTGGGCCGGTAGCCGTGCGTCTTGGGATTCATCTCCGACCACTGTATGTCGACGACGATATACTGCCAGCCGTGTTTGGCGAGATTCTTCGCCATGTAATCGGCATTGGCTTTGACTTCGTCCTCGGTGACGGTGGTGCCAAAGGAATCCCAACTGTTCCAGCCCATCGGCGGGGTGGGGGCAAGCGGGCTCTGAGACCAGGCCTGCGTCGCTAGGAGGGCCGCCAGGGCGGCGTATTTGTATGCGTTCGTCGGTGACATGATGGGTTTGTTTTTCCGTCTCGCTACGTCTTTAGTTTGGCGTCGAACTTCTCGCCGGTGCGCAGCATTTCATCCCAGGTGACGCTCTTTTTGCGATAGGCGGAGGTGCGTCCCAGGATCGCGGTCAGGTTGGTCTGCGCGCCGCCGGCGGTGTTGTCGATGGGTTTGCCGGCGCGGATGCTGGCCAGAAAATCGCGCACATTGGTCTGCGCGCCGAGCCGGGTAGTATCGCTTTCGGCGCCCTTCCACGGATTGGCGCCCACGATGTTCACAGCGCCCATGTAGTGCGAGTCCACCGTTCCCTTGGTGCCTTGCACACGGACCACCTGATCGCGGTAGACGTCGGCGAAGCGGGTGCCGATGAAGTCGGCGATGACGCCGTTGGGGTAGGTGTATTGGACGGAGAAGAAGTCGGCGCAATCGCCCTGGCGTTCGGCGCCGGCTAGGCCCATGCGGCCGAACGCCTCCAGGGGGTGGGCGTCGAGGAACCAGTTGGCGACATCGATCATGTGGATGTCCTGTTCGACGATGATTTCGCCGGAGAGGGTCCGGTCGAGATTCCAGTTGCGCAGGCGGCGTTCGAGGGGCGAACCCGACGGGTTGGGATGGAAGGGTTGCGGAACGTTGTGGTAGCCGACTGCCGCGAACACGGGAGCGCCGATATCGCCGGCGTGGACGCGTCGCACGGCCTCGCGGTAGAGGGGGCGCATGCGCGTCTGGAAATCGATCCAGGTGCTGAGGCGGCCGCGGGCTTTCTTGCCGGTCTCGACGATGCTGAGGCAGCCAGGCACGTCCACCGCGATCGGCTTGGCGAGAAAGAGATGCTTGCCGGCTTCGACCGTGGCTGCGGCCTGTTCGGGATGGAAGTACGGCGGACTCTCCAGCACGACGGCGTCGAGTTTGGAGTTGGCCAGTTCGCGGTAGCCGTTCAAACCGGGGTAGCGGCGAGGGGAGGCCAGTTTCAATTCGTTTTGCAGCAGGTCCATCTGGGACGCGATGGGGTCGGCGATGGCCACGAGACGAACGTTGGGCTCTTCCAGGAAGAAGTTGCCGATGTAGACGCCGCGTCCGCCGCAGCCGACCATGCCGATCTCGATTGCGGAATTCGCCTGGTAGCCGAAAACGGTTTGCGGCTTCAAATACAGGAATGCGGGGACGGCGGCCGCACGCAAGAGTGAACGTCTCGACGGGGAGCGGTGGGGTGCTTCATCCATGGGGTAAGCCTCAGATTCAATTTACTCCAGATCACTTTCGCGTGAGCGAGTTGTGCGGGGAGGGGGGATGGTGAGTCTAGTCAACCGTGAAAGCCTTCCGCCGCGCGCCATCGGCGACGCGTTAGGGTGGTGAGGGGTAGGGCGACACTACGGGCGAGAGATGGGGGACGGTTTCGTAACTGCACAAGGAGGCCTTGTGGGTTAGTTGCGGCGGCCGGGGCATTCGGGTGTTTGCCGCGAGTATTCCGGCCGCCAACGGTTTGGAAGAGAGCTGCGATGACTAATGGAACCTTCGGCCGCTACTTCTTGGCCGCCGCTCCGGCCGCCGCCGTTTTTCTGCCCCAGAAGATGAAGGTGCCGCGGTCGGTGGAGGTGATGACGTCCATCACGCCGTCTTTATTGACGTCGGCAGCGGTCACGGTGGAACCCACGCCCGAGCGGTTGTGGATTAACTCGGGGCGGAACTCGGCGCCGCCTGGCGCTTTGGGATTGCGGACGGTCTTGAACCAATAGAGAACGGGCGGACCGTTCGGGTCTGGGTCGGTATAACTATCGAGATGAGCGTGGACGCGCTTGCCCACGACGATGTCGGGAATGCCGTCGCCATCGACATCGGCCACGGTTAAGGCGTGCGGCTCGGAGAAGGCGACGTTGCCGGCATTTTTGGTGGAGTAGTCGTCCACGATGATGTGCTCGACGAATGTGATGGCGCCGCCTTTATCCTTTTTCTGTTCGTACCAGGCGACGCCGAAGCCGTGGGCCTCCAGGCTGGTGACCACGTCGTTCAGGCCATCGCCGTTGACGTCGTAGACGCCCATGGCAGCGCCGCCGGGGCTGGCGCCGGCGCGGGGCCAGCGGCCGAGGGCGACGGGATGATAGGGCCAGGGGCCGGCGGGGGTACCCTTGGCGGGCTGTTCCCACCAACCGTAAGGCGAGACGATATCGACGCGGCCATCGCCATTCACATCGCCCGCGCCGACGCCATGCTGCGCGATCACGGTGTATCCGGGCTGGGAGACGGCGTGCACGATCCAGGGCGCGGTGGGGCTGGACGGATCGGGACCGGCCCACGAAACTGCGCCGCCGCCGATGAACACACAGTCGGGTTTGCCATCGCCATCGACGTCTTTGAAGACCGCGACTTCGGAGGAAATGGAGGGCAGCACATTGTACTTATCCCAGCGGCGGGTTTCGCCCTTGGGGTTGACGTAGAGGCTCATCGGGCGGCCATTGGCCACCAGCACGTCCGGCCAGCCATCGCCGGTGTAATCGAAGGCGAAGTTGACCATCGACTGGGTATATTCTTTGCCCACGGTAGAGGCCGAAGCGACGAAGATTTCGCGCGCCACGGTATAGTCGGGCCCGAGGTAGTAGTAGGGGCCCGCGAGGACGTCGTTGATGCCGTCGTGATTGACGTCGGCGACGGTGGTGGACCAGGCTGTGTAGTAATCATTGATGCGCTGCATGCGGAAGTGGCTGGAGACCTGTTCGGCGGGCAGCACGTGGCGGCCGAGGTCGCGGATTTCCAGCTGCTTAAAGCGCACTTCGCCGGCGCCGCCGACGTAGAGGGCCACGGGTCCATAGGACGCGCCTTCATCGGCGGCCATGCCGCTGGTGGTGCCGTTTTCGGGGCCATCGTTGACCCACGCACGGAGGTAGTTGGCATCCAGAATGAGTTCGAGCGGATTCCACTCATTGGGCTTGTACGTGTAGTCCGGGCGAGTGTAGGGAGACTCAGGGGGCAGGCCGGCGCCGCCTGGGCCGCGTCCACCGCGTCCGCCGCCTGCGCCGCCGCGCCCGGCTGCTCCCCCGCGGCCCGTGTCGGCCGGGGGCGTGTACATGCGGACGGTGCCGTTGACTGCCCGGAGCGCTTCGCGGTTCAATTCGCGGCCGCCGGCATCGAGCTTCAAGGTGAACGAACCCGCGGGATTCTGGCCGTCGGGCAGGGCCACAAAGACGCCCTGGATCCCTTCCTCCGAGGATTTCGCACGCAGCAGGACGCCGGTCTTACAGCCACCGGTACAGCGGTAGGTCGCGGCGAATTGGGTATCCTGATACGGCTTATCCAGGATCAGCCAGCCGCCAGCAGCGCTTTTCGGCGTGCCGACGATCTCGCCGTTTTCGGCGCGCCAGGCAGCGTCACCTACGGTTTTGAAGGCGGTGAGGGAAGAGCCTTTGAAGGTCCAATCCGGGATAAAGTTTTTATTCGCTTTGGCGGGCGAGAGCAGCAGGAAGGTGCCTGCCACTGCGAGCGCCCCAGAACCAATCAGTTTCCACATAAAATTCCCCTCGTCGCTGTGAATCGCTGCTGCGTTTTACTCGGATCCGCACGCGGTGCTCGCAGCATTTCGCTGCCAGACTATCACACTCGGGGCGGAGCGATGGCGGCGGGCGTGCAAACACAAAAAATGGGGGATTCACTGCAATGCCGGCCCCATCGAGAAGAACCTGGCGTGAGGGCGTTCGAGTCTCAGGAACGTTAGGTCGGCATGGGCGGCGACGCTCGGTTATCGGCGCGTCTCGGCTTGGTTAGGTCGCACTCGAGATGACGGATTGCAGGCGGACAAGAAAGGCGCGCTGGGCAGGATGGATTTTCTCATGGGCGGCGGGCAGGCGGAACCACTCTCCGCGATCGACTTCGGGAAACTGGCGGAGCACTCCGGAGTGGGGCGGCCATTCCATTTGGCAGAGATTGCTTTTCAGCAGCGCGGGGTCGAAATCCTGCTCGCAAGCCCAGGCCGTGACGATTTTGACCGGTTGGCGGATCTCGCCGAGCGGGAGGAAGGGGCCGAGGGCGGGGGCGCCGAGCTCCTCTTGGAATTCGCGCCTGGCGGCGTCGAGCGGCGCTTCGTCGCTGGTGTATTCCCCCTTGGGCACGGACCACGCGCCGGCGTCTTTGCGCGCCCAGAAAGGGCCGCCGGGATGCACCAGAAAGACTTCGAGTTCGCCGGCGCGATGGCGGAAGAGCAGAATGCCGGCACTGTGCTTCATTTCAATATGGTGGCACGCTGGCCGATAATCGGTAATGCACCATGAAAATCGCGACCTTTAATGTGAATTCGATACGGCAGCGCCTGCCGGTTGTGCTGGGGTGGCTGGAGCGGCACGAGCCCGACGTATTCTGCCTGCAGGAGACGAAAGTTCAGGATCAGGACTTCCCGGTGGAGGCGATCGAGAAGGCGGGCTACCACGCAAGTTTTCGCGGCATGAAAGGGTATAACGGCGTGGCCACGCTGACGCGTGTGGCGCCGGAGGAGGTGATGCACGGTCTGCACGCAGGGCCGGACAACGAAGATTTCCGGATCATTCGCACTACGGTGGGCGGCATCGCGGTGGTGAATACCTATGTGCCGCAGGGCAACACCGTGGGGAGCGAGAAATACCTGTACAAGCTGGAGTGGTTCCTGCAACTGCGGAAATATTTCGCGACGTATCTGGACCCGGGCCAGCCGGCGATCTGGCTGGGCGATTTGAATGTGGCGCCGGAGCCGATCGACGTTTACCATCCGGAGAAGCGAGAGATGGACGTGGATTTTCACATTGACGCGCGCAATGCGTACCAGGCGGCGAAGGCGTGGGGCTTCGTCGATGTGTACCGCAAGCTGTATCCGGACACGGTGCAGTATACGTACTGGGATTACTTCCGGAATGCGTTCGCGAGGAATTTCGGCTGGCGGATCGATCACATTCTGGCGACGGAATCGCTGGCCGCGCGCTGCGTGGCGGCGGGGGTGGATATGGAAGCGCGCGCGCAGACGGGTTCGTCGGACCACACGGTGCTGTGGGCTGAGTTTGAGTAGCGCTGCGTGGCGGGGGTGGATATGGAAGCGCGCGCAGACGGGCTCGTCGGATCACACGGTACCGTGGACGGAGTTTGAGTAGCGCTGCGTGGCGCGGGTGGATATGGAAGCGCGCGCAGACGGGCTCGTCCGACCACACGGTCGTGTGGGCGGATTTCGAATAGCGCAGCTGTGCGCGAACGTCCTTAGCGCAGGAGCATTTCGACCCGATGGGCGTGGACGTTGTCCTCGCACGGCGACCACTCGAAGACGGTGAAGCGGCCATCCTGCGAAGCGACGAGCGCGATGGACTTGTGTTGATCGTGCACGAATTGCGCGGCGGAGAGATGGCGGGTGCCGCCGAGTTCGCTGGGATTCACGAGGGACGGACGCATGCCTTGCACGGGTTCGGTGGCCATGACCTGTTCCACCGGATGGGAGCCGCGGCGGCGGACAATCTTGGCGCCGAAGCCGAGCAAATCGTAGCGGCTGTTGATGATGGTGGCGCCATCGACGGCGGTGAGGCCGGCGATCCATTCCACGGTGCGGGTGCATTCGGCGGGATCGGGATCGACACCGGGGGCTGTCAAGCCGGCCAGTTTGGTGAAGGGCGGCGTGACCGCATAGATCATGGGCGAGAGGATGGATTCGCGCCACTCTTCGTCGCCTGACGGGACGACGAGCAGTGCGCCGCCGCGGCCATGCGCGCGCATGGAGACGGCGAGCTGCACAAGGACGTTCACCGAGTAGGCCCATGATGCAGGCGAGGGGAAGCCGAGCAGGGAAGAGACCATGGCAGGGCAGTCCGGCAGTTCGGGAGCATGTTCGTCGATCAGGCGGATCTCGTCGCCTTCGAGCACGGCGACGTTGACGAATTTTCCGGCCTCGTCGCCAGAGTGGTGCTTGATGACCAGGAGTCCGGGAGCGGCCACTTCCAGAACGAAGCAATATTTAGGGATGTCGCGGGTGGTGCCCCAGACGTAGAGTTCGCCCTTCTCGTGCCATACGCCGAGGTGGACGCCGGGGCGTTCGACGGCGGGTGCGACGCGCGTCAAAACACCGGGCAGGACGGCGAGCGCGCGTTCGAAGCGCAGGGCTTCCTGGTCGCTGCCGGTATGTTCAGGCGCCAGGAAGGCGAGCGAGATGCGCGGGACGAAGCCTTCTTCGCGGCGCAGGCTGGCCCAGAAGGCGGCATCGATCAGGGCTTCGATCGCTTCCGCCGCCGGCAAGGGCGCGAGCCGCTTCTCGCCGGCGGCCTGCTCCAGATGGCGGGCGAAATAATCGTGGACTGCGGGCGATACGGTACGCGCGGCGGCGTAGGCCTCCCTCTTCATATATGGATTATCGCAGTGGATGGCGGGTCCGCCGAGGGTCTTGGGTATGCGACTAGAAGTGGGATTCGCGAACTGCCCGGCCAATCGCGAAGATTTGGCGTAATTGCGCTGGAGTTTCACGGACGTTGATTTGGGATGGGGGAACGCGTTGTGGGGGCGCGTCTCGGATTGGTTTCACGCTCCGCCACCGTCGCGGATTGGGTTTACGCTTCCTGACAGGCGCGTTTCGGATTGGTTTCACGCTCCGTCACTGCAATGCTTCCGGGCGCGTCTCGATTGGGTTACGCCGGAGAGTTGAGGCTCACGAGATCGCTGAAGACGCCGTAGGCGGTCTGTTCGACGGCGGGATCGATGGAGACTGTGCCGAAGGTGCCCATGAGGTCGGTGTGGAAGAGGAGGAGATTGCTGGTGCCGGGGGTGCAGGCGAGGAGGTCGCTGCGGTCGAGGACTTCGGCGCGCACGCGCAGGGAGATGCCTCCGGAGGTGCGGCGCGCGCGGCTGACGAGGCGCACGGTCTTGCCGGCGGCGTTGAATTCGGCCATGCGCTCCGGGGTGAGTCGGGTGATGCCGTGGGTGGTGACGAGTTGCGGGGTTGTGTGGGCGTCCATCAGGACGTTGGCGAGGGCGGCGGTTTTGGCGGCGGAGTCCCAGCCTTCGACGTCGTAGGCGCCGCCGGCTTCGGTGATGCCGAGGCGGCGGGCGGCGTCGATGCCCGCTTCGAAGCTCCCGCCCTGTTCCAGGGTTTCGATCACGATTTTCGACGTAGAGTTGAGCACGCCGGTGAAGCCAGTGACGCGGACGCCGGGCAGGGTGTGACGCCAGAGGTTGAACACGGGCGCGCCATCCATCACGCTCGATTCGAAGCAGAAGCGGACGCGGGCTTGTGCCGCCTGGTCGCGCAGGGCGGCGTAGGCGTGCGCCACGGGTCCTTTGTTGGCGGTGACCACGTGCATGCCGCGGGCGAAGGCGGCGCGGATGTGGCTGATGGCGGGTTCGCCGTTGGAGGGGTTGAGCGTGGTGAGTTCGACGGCGACGTCGGCGCGGGCGGAGTCGAGGAATTCCTCGATGGTCGCGGCGCGGGGTCCGAATTCGGCAGCGCCGGTGACGGCGGGGCGCAGTCCGTTCGGGTCCACCGCGGTGCCGTGGCTGAGCGTGTGGATTCCTGTGATGGTGAAGGGGAAGTCTTTGCGTTTGGCGCGCAGCAAACGGACCAGGGCTCGCCCGACATTTCCGTACCCAATGATGGCAAGTTTCAAAGACCGATTGTTACATATCGTACGGCGGGGGCTTCATTCCCAGCGGCCCGCCAGGCGTGCGGGCGGGTCGGCGAGGGATTGAAAACGGATGAGGCGGACTGCATCGCGGTCGCGGACCGAGGCCATGGCGATGTAGCCCTGATCGAGGATCCACTCGATGTCCTTCTCGGTGAGGAGCATTTCGGCACAGGGTTTGAGCAGCTTTTCGCCGCCGTCTTCATAGAGGTGCAGCGGCAGGCCGGCGACTTCGAGGTTGGAGCCCACGCGCATTTCCCAGCCGTCGCGCGAAAACGCCTCGGCCAGCAGTTGCACGCAGGCGAAGGCGGGATTGCCCCAGAGGTAGTGTTGATGGTCGGGAACGCCGGGCATCTCTTCGAAATCGAAGCGTTCCGCCTTCTGGGTTTTCTTGCCGTAGGGCAGACGGAGGAGGATGCGCGGCATGGCGAGGCCGAGATAGCGGGCGGCGGGGGATTGACGGAACGCGTGCCACGGGGCCGGGTCGCCGCCCGCCGCGGGGTCGGCTTCGGCCAGGAAGGGAGCGCCGGCAGCGCTCATGACGGCAGCGAGTTTGGTCAGGAGCGCGGCGTCTTCGGGCGATTGCGTGAAGGCGTAATTTCCGGCCACGACGCTCCACGGTTCACCGCGGGTGAGCAGGTTGAGGAGCGTGCCGCCGGCCAGCGCCTCGGCGAGTTGCGGTTTGGCGAGATCGAGGAGATAGATGCGCAACTGGGTGCCGGTCTCGACGGCGCGCACCAGTTGGAAGACGGAGCGCCACGCGGCTTCCAGCGCCTGAAATGCCGGAGCGTGCAGGATGGCGCGCATGCACTCGCTGGCCTCGGCGTCGGCATCGGCCTGGCGGCGGGCGATGGCGGGATCTTCGGGTTTGAGGCGGTACTTGGCGACGATGCTTTCGACGACGCCCTCCATACCGCCACGGCGGACGGGAGGAAGCGGCGCGGGCGTGGGATCGGCGTCTTCGAGCATGGAATCGAGCAGACTCATGCCAGGGCGCACGGGCGGACGTTCGGGCGGCGCGGTGGGGGCTGGGGTGGCCGGGGCCGGGGTGGCGGGCGGCTGGGTGCGGACGGCTTCACGCAGGGCGGCGAAGGCTTTTTGGCCGAAGATGGCGTCGGGGCCGAAATCGTCGATCTCGCGGAAGTGCAATCCGGCGAACTCGGGCGACAGCTTGGCGAGCACTTGGTCGAAGTTATCGCGGTCGATTTCGAACGGCTTCGCGGTGGCTGCGGAGGTGCCGCTGAAGGCTCCCATCAGCAGGATGCGGAAGGGGGTGTCGGGATCGATTTCCAGCGCGATGGAACGGGCCTCGGGGTCGATATCGAGATTCACTTCGGCGATAGACGACTTAACGGTCATGACGGCCAAACTCCTGTCGCGGGTGAGTGTAACAGATTACCCCGCGGCCCGGGCGTGGCCGGAGTGGATGGAGAAAAAGCTGGCAGCGGGTTGGAGTCTCACGAACTTTAGTTGGGCTGGGCGGGAACGCTCCGTTACGGTCGCGTCTAGGCTCGGTTGTAGCCGGAGTGGATGCGGATGGAGTGGCGTCAGCGGGTTGGAGTCTCACGAACTTTAGTTGGGCTGGGCGGGAACGCTCCGTTACGGTCGCGTCTAGGCTCGGTTGTAGCCGGAGTGGATGCGCGGACCGGGCTCCTGCGCGGCCAGGATTTCGGCTTCGGCGGCCAGCAGTTCCTGCCAGCGGGCTTCGACGGCGGCGGGTTTGGCGAGCTTGCGGGCGAGGTCGAGGAAGATGCGGTAGTGGCCGAATTCGGAGGCGAAGAGGGCGTGATAGAAATCCGCCAGTTCGGCATCCTGGCTGGCGGAGGCGAGGACGGAGAAGCGTTCGCAGGAGCGGACTTCGATGAGCGCTGAAATCAGCAGGCGGTCGAGGGTTTCGCCCGGGTGGCCTTTCCGCACCAGCAGTCGGAGCCCGTTGGCGTAGGGATTTTTGTGAACGCGGTCGAGGCGGGCGCCGCGGCGGCGGAGGATGCGGGTGACCTGGGCGAGGTGCGCGGTTTCGTCGCGGGCGATGGAGGTCATGGTGTCGACCCAGCCATTGACGAAGTCGCCGGGCCAGCGGGTGAGAAGTTCGAGGGCATTGCCGGCCGCTTTCTTTTCCAGAAAGGCGTGGTCGATGAGGAGGCGGATGGGGTCGGCAAGTACGGCGTGGGCCCATTCGGGGGGAGTGCGGGAGTGGAGGGGCAACTCCTCCGCGTTGGCAAGTTTTCTCACTCTTCTTCAAGAGTACGATGCAGGGGGCGCGATGTGGCGGCCGGGATGGGTTGGGAGGGCCCTTCCTGGTGGGGAAGGCGCTGGGCTGTCCCCCAGAGGCAAGCGGGGTGTACAATCCGGAAATGAAAATTTTGCGCTCTTTGCTTCTACTGATGATGGCCGTGACGTTGTTCGCGGCGCCGCAGGACAAGAAGGCTCCCACGAAGGCTCCGGCCAAAGCGGCCACGCAGGCGGCGGATAAGGCTACGGCTTCCGCGGCCAAAGTGGACACCAAGGTGATCGACATCAATACGGCCTCGGAGGCGGAACTGAAGTCGATTCCGGGGATTGGCGACGCTTACGCGGCGAAGATCATCGCGGGGCGGCCGTATCGCGCCAAGAATGTGCTCGATCAGAAGAAAATCGTGCCGCACGCCACGTACGAGAAGATCAAAGATCTGATCGTCGCCAAGCAGCCCGCGGGCGACGTGAAGAAGTAGTAAGGCAGGCTAGGGGCGCGCTCCCACCGTATATAATTGGGGTTACGTCTCAAGGAGCGCGCTGCATGCAGTCTCGACGCAATTTCATCGGCAACGTCGCCACCGGACTGGCCGGCACTCTGGCCACCGGCAACGCGCTCGGCGCCAATGAACGTATTCGCCTTGGAATTATCGGCGCAGGGGCTCGCGGCACGGAACTGCTGCAACAGGCGGCGGCGTGCGGCAACGTGGAGTGCGTCGGTGCGGCGGATGTTTATACCCGGCGGTTGGACGACGTCAAGCGGGTGGCTCCGGGGGCCAAGACGTATCTCGACTACCGGCGCCTGCTGGACGATCGTGACATCGACGCCGTGATAATTGCGACGCCGCAGCACCTGCACTGCGAACACTTCACGGCAGCGATCGAAGCCGGCAAACACGTTTATCAGGAAAAGACGATGGCGTTTACGGTGGAGCACGCCAAGCGTATGCGCACCGCCTGGCAGCAGGTGGCCGGCAAGCAGACGGTTCAGATTGGCCACCAGTGGACGTCGACGGGCGCGTTTCCGGATGCGGTGCGGTTCAATAAGCCCCCGTTGATGGGCAAGATCACGGCGATCCACGGGTCGATGTATCGCAATACGCCGAGCGGCAAGGCGCAGTGGTCGCGGCCGGTGTATCCCGACATGACGGCGGAGAACATCGACTGGAAGGGCTTTCTGGGCGAGTCCCGGGAGGTGGAGTTCGATCCGAACCGCTACATCAACTGGCGCTACTTCTGGGATTACTCGGGCGGCAACGTGTACGAGAACATGAGCCATCAGCTCTCGTTCTGGTATCAGGTGCTGGACCTCAAGATCCCGCGCGCGGCCACCATGACCGGAGGCATCTATCTCTGGAAAGACGGCCGCGAAGTGCCCGACACGATGAACGTGTCGATGGAGCACGAAGAGGAGATGCTCTACTCGTGGCACTCGGGCTTCGGCAACGATCAGCTGAAAGTCGGCGAAGACGTCTTGGGCGAGAACGGCACCATTTCGCGTACGCCGAACACCATCCGGTACTATCCGCAGAAGGTGAACCGTCGGGATGGGAACGAGATGACGGGCGTGACGCGCAGCGATCCGAAGGCGCACATGCAGAACTTTTTCGATTCGATTCGCGGCAGCCGCCAGCCCAATTGCCCGTTTGAAATCGGCTTCCGCACTTCCATCGCCTGCCGGATGGCAGTGGAGAGTTACCGGTTGAAGCGTACGGTGCGTTGGGATCCGGCAGCGGAAGAAATCGTCTAAAGGCGCCAACGTGGACTTCGAGTACACGCCGGAACAGGTCCAACTGCGCAAGGCGGTGCGCGAATTCGCCGAGGCGGAAATCGCGCCCCACGTGATGGAGTGGGACGAGGCGCAGACCTTCCCCGCCGAAGTCATCAAGAAGCTCGGGAAGTTGGGCTACCTGGGCGCGATCTTCCCGGAGGAACTGGGGGGCGCGGGGCTTGGCTACATCGAATATTCGATCATCATCGAAGAGCTTTCGCGGGTGGATGGTTCGGTGGGCATTATCGTGGCGGCGCACACGTCGCTCTGCTCGAATCACATTTACAAGATGGGCAGCGAAGAGCAGAAGCAGCGCTACCTGCCGAAACTTGCCGGCGGCGAATGGCTGGGCTCCTGGTCGCTGACCGAGCCCGAGGCGGGCAGCGATGCCTCCGGAACGCGCACCACCGCGCAGTTCGAAGAGGGCGCGTGGACGCTCAATGGCTCGAAGACGTTCACCACGAACGCGCACTATGCGGACCTGTGCATCGCGATGGCGGTGACGGATCGGGCGGCGGCGCAGCACGGCATTTCGGCGTTTGCGATCGAGAAGGGAACGCCGGGGTTCCGCTGCGGGAAAAAGGAAAACAAGCTGGGCCTGCGGGCAAGCGCGACCGGTGAGGTGATTTTCGAAAATTGCCGGCTGGGACCGGAGCAGATGGTGGGCAAGTTGAACGACGGATTCGTGGCGTCGCTCAAGGTGCTGGACGGTGGGCGGATTTCGATTGCGGCGCTTTCCATCGGCATGGCGCAGGGCGCGTATGATGCGGCGCTGAAGTACTCCAAGCTGCGCAAGCAGTTTGGGCGGCCGATTTCGGAGTTCCAGGCGATTCAGCACAAGCTGGTCGATATGGCGGTGGAACTGGATGCGGCGCGCCTGCTGAATTATCGTGCGGCGTGGATGCTGGATCGCGGCATGCGGGTGACGAAGGAATCGTCCATGGCGAAGCTGTTCGCCAGCGAGGCCGCGGTGCGCATCGCTGGCGAGGCAGTGCAGATTCACGGCGGCTACGGGTTCATCAAGGATTACCCGGTGGAGAAGTTTTACCGCGACGTAAAGCTCTGCACGATTGGGGAAGGCACCAGCGAGATTCAGCGCCTGGTGATTGCCCGGCAGCTTTTGAAATCGTAAATTCATGGCGAGCCGATTCCAGACGCCGTTCGCGTGCCACAGGGAAGCCCTGCGAGGATTCGCATGACGGAGCGCGAGCTGTCCCGCCTGGCGACACAGGTGGAAAATCGCGATCCGCAGTCGCTCGCCGCGCTGCGCGCGATGCCTGCCGGACATGCGCGGATCATCGGCATCACGGGACCTCCCGGCGCCGGGAAGAGCACGCTGGTGGATGCGCTGGCGGCAGCGATTCGGGCGCGCGGGGAGACGCTGGCGATCCTGGCGGTGGACCCGAGCAGCCGTTTCACCGGCGGCGCGATTTTGGGCGACCGGATTCGCATGCAGCGCCACCACGCGGACCCCGGCATCTTCATACGCTCGATGGCGACGCGCGGGACGATGGGCGGGCTGGCGCGGGCGACGGCGGATCTGGCGCGGCTGATGTCGGCGGCGGGCCGCGATTACGTGTTGATCGAGACGGTGGGCGTGGGTCAGGACGAGATGGAGATCGCCGGCGTGGCGCAGGTCACGATCGTGGTGCTGGTGCCGGGGATGGGCGACGATGTGCAGGCCATCAAAGCCGGCATTATGGAGATCGCTTCGATTTTTGTGATCAACAAAGCCGACCAACCGGGCGCCGACCGGGTGGAGAGGGAACTGCACGCGGAAGGGTTCACCTGTCCGGTGATTCGCACGGTGGCGACCACGGCTGAGGGCATTCCCGCGCTGCTGGATGCGATCGGGCAGGTTGCAGAGGGTGGCGCGGGGCGGTCGACCCATGGCGCGGCGGGCGCGCCTGTGCTGGATCATCTGGGAATCGCCGTGGCAGATCTGGATGCGGCGCTGGCGTTCTACCGGTCGCTGGGGCTGCCGCTCGCAGGTCGCGAAACGGTGGCTGGCGAGCAGGTGGAAGTGGCGATGCTGCCGGCCGGCGATTCGCGGATCGAACTGTTGATGCCTTCGGCGGCAGATTCTCCGGTGGCGAAATTTCTGGAGAAGCGCGGACCGGGCTTGCACCACATCGCACTACGCGTGCCGGATCTACAGGCGACGGTGGCTGCGCTGGCAGCGGCCGGGGCGCGCCTGCTCAATGAACCGCGCACGGGCGCGGGCGGCCACACTTACGTTTTCGTACATCCCGCCTCCACGGGAGGCGTACTACTCGAACTCATACAGGAGCATACACAGTGAAAGCGGAAATCGGCATCATCGGCGGGAGCGGGCTGTATCACATGCCCGGTTTTCAGGAATTGGAAGAACTCAATATCATGACGCCCTTCGGCGCTCCGTCGGACAATTTTGTGCTGGGCACGCTGGCCGGGCGCAAGGTAGCGTTCCTGGCGCGGCACGGGCGCGGGCACCGGATCTCACCCTCGGAATTGAATTTCCGGGCGAATCTCTATGGCATGAAGTCGCTGGGCGTGGAGCGCATCATTTCGTTGTCGGCGGTGGGCTCGCTGAAGGAAGAGCATCGCCCGCAGGATTTCGTGCTGCCCGACCAGTTTTTCGATCGCACGCGCGGACGGGTTTCCACCTTTTTCGGCGAAGGGCTGGTGGCGCACATCAGTTTCTCTGACCCCATATGCCCGCAGATGAGCGCGGTGGTGGGCGCTGCCTGCCGCAAAGCGGGGGTGACGGTGAAGGAGGGAGGGACGTATCTCTGCATGGAGGGTCCGGCATTTTCCACCAAGGCGGAATCGAACGTGTACCGCAGTTGGGGGATGGACGTGATCGGTATGACGAATCTACAGGAGGCGAAGCTCGCGCGGGAAGCGGAGATTTGCTACGTCACGGTGGCGATGGTGACGGATTACGATTGCTGGCATCCGGAACACGACGCGGTGACGGTGACCGACATCATTGCGAATCTGGTGAAGAATGCCGAGAACGCGTGCAGGGTGGTGGCGGAGGCGGTGGCGTCCGTGCCCGCGGAACGGGCGTGTAAGTGCGGTTCGGCGCTGTCGCACGCGATTCTGACGGACAAAGCGACGGTGCCCGCGGCGACTCGGCAGAAGCTGGGGATTTTGATTGACAAGTACTTCGCGTAGGGTGCCTGCCGGGCGCCGGCTTACCGCCGGCGCGTCCGGCATTGATGGCGTGGTGGCGGGCCTTGTGGCACATGGCTCCGCCTTGTACTGCCGGGCGAAACGCACGTTCGAGCTGCGCTCGAATGCACAAGGCGGAGCCTTATGCCACTGGCTCGAATGCACGAGGCGGCGTGCCTCTGAGGGCTGCCTGTGAACTGCGAACGGATTGCGGCGGACCTGCTGGCGAAGTGTATCGGCCGGGCGGCTCCCGCAGAGTTGCCGCGCGAGCTGCTGGCGGACGAATGCTCGCGGGCGCTCTTTGGAATTTTCGTCGAGGGCCTGGGCGACCGGTTCGAGCCGGCGCTGTGCGATGCGTATGCCGCCCTGTTCGCGCAGGCGATCCAAGGGCAGGACGCGGGCGCGCTGGCGGCGCGGTACCGGCGCATTCGCGCGGTGCGGCGAGCGGCCGCGCGGCCGGACCGTGTGCTGGTGCTCTCGCGGGTCACGCTGGGCGCCGATGTTGCCGTAACCAGCGTGGTGCTGGATGCGGCCAAACGCGCGTACCCCGATGCGGAAATCGTCTTCGCCGGTCCGCGGAAGAACTTCGAACTGTTTGCCGCCGATGCGCGGTTGTCGCACGCTGCCATCGAATACCCGCGCGGCTCGCTGCGCGACCGCCTGTCGGTTTGGGAGCAACTCAAGGCGCTGGCCGCACCCGGCACGCTGGTGCTGGACCCCGATTCGCGCCTCACGCAACTGGGACTGCTGACGATCGGCGAGGAGCGGGATTACCACCTGTTCGAGAGCCGCTCCTACGGTGGCGACGGGCTGGAAAATCTGCCGGCGCTGGCGGCGATGTGGGCGCGGGAGACGGTGGGAATCGCCGGCGCGAAGCCGTATGTTGCTCTGCCCGGTGTGAGGTCCGCCGAATTCGATGGCTTGAATGTGGGAATCGCCGGCGCGAAACCGTATGTTGCTCTGTCCGGAGCGGAGAAGTATGAGGATTCTTACATCGCGATCAGCCTGGGAGTTGGGGAGAATGCCGCCAAGCGGATCGCTGGGGATTTCGAGAGGCAACTGCTCGGGCTGCTTTCCGCTAAAGCGCGATTGATTGTGGACCGGGGCGCGGGTGGGGAAGAGGCGGAGCGGGTGCAACGCGCGGCGGCAGACTACGGCGCGCGGATCACGTTTTGGGATGGCAGTTTCGCCGGATTCGCTCAGATCATTGCGGGGAGCAGTCTGTACGCGGGCTACGACTCGGCGGGGCAACACGTGGCCGCGGCGTGCGGTGTCCCGCTGGTGACGATCTTCGCCGGTTTCCCGGCGGAGCGGATGTTCTACCGCTGGCGCCCGGCGGGCCCCGGGGTAACGGTGCTGCGGGTGGATCATCCGGATCCGGGCGAGGTGCTGGCCAGAGTCGCGCAGGCGATTGCCTGAAATCCGCACACATAATTCCCGCCGGCTAGTACCGGGGTCGTTGACGTCGCATCGCCTTTGTCCTACTGTTGGCTCATGGGTTTTATGCGCAAAACCACGGTTACGGTATTGTTTTTCACTGTGCTTGCGGCCGCGCAGGCGCAGGGGCAGAAGAAGCGGGTGGCCGTGATGAACTTCGATTACGGCACGGTGCAGAGCGGGGTGGCCGCACTTTTCGGCACCAATCAAGACATCGGCAAGGGGATCGCCGACATTCTGGTGGACAAGCTGGTCAACGACGGCGTGTACTCGGTGATCGAGCGTAAGCAACTCGAGAAGGTGCTGGCGGAGCAGAATTTTTCCAATAGCGACCGTGCGGATCCCAATAGCGCGGCGAAGATTGCGCGCATTCTCGGCGTGGACGCGATCATCGTCGGCAGCATCACGCAATTCGGGCGCGACGATAAGAGTACCGCGGTGGGCGGCGGCGCAGCCACGAGCGCGTTGGGGCGGTTTGGATTGGGCGGCGTGAAGACGACGAAATCCACCGCTGTCTGCCAGATCACGGCGCGGATGATCGACACGTCGACGGCCGAGATTCTGGCGTCGGCGCAGGGGCGCGGCGAAGAGACGCGCAACGGCACGGGCATCCTGGGCTCGGGCGGCAGTTACGCGGGCATGGCGGCGGGCGCGCTGGATATGAAGAGCTCGAACTTCGCGGATACGATTCTCGGCGCCGCCGTCAATAAGGCGACCACGGATGTTGCCCATGGGCTGGAACAGAAGGCCTCATCGCTGCCGACGGCAGTAGTGAAAGCAGTGGTGATCGACGGGCTGGTGGCGGATGTTTCGCCCGACGGCACGCTGATCATCAACGTGGGTTCGAAGGGCGGCGTGAAGGTGGGCGATTCGCTGGCCGTCAATCGCAAGGTGCGCGAGGTGCGCGACCCGGCCAGCGGAAAAGTCATCCGCAGCGTGGTGGACAAGGTCGGCGAGATGAAGGTGACCGAGGTGGACGAAGGTTCGGCTGTCGGCAAGTTCAGCGGCACGGGCACCGCCAAGGTTGGCGATACGGTGTCGAACGCGAAGTAGATCAATATGACACTCCAGATAGGTTCCACCGTTGGCGATTATCAGATCGTCGATATCCTCGGCGCCGGCGGAATGGGGCAAGTCTACAAGGTCCGCAATGTAATTTCGGACCGTGTCGAGGCTATGAAAGTGCTGCTGCCCGACCTGGTGAACCAGCCGGAGCTGGCGGATCGCTTCCTGCGCGAAATCAAAGTGCAGGCGAGTCTGGAGCATCCCAATATCGCGGCGCTGCACACCGCCGTGCGGGTGGACAATCAGCTTCTGATGCTGATGGAATTCGTGGAAGGCGTGACGCTGGATCAGCGCCTGAAGGAAGGACCGCTGCCTGCGGCGGAAGCGCTCGACTATGTGATGCAGGTGCTGGCCGCGCTGGAGTACGCGCACGGCAACGGTGTGGTGCATCGCGACATCAAGCCGGCCAACATGATGCTGACGCGCGGCGGCGTGGTGAAGCTGATGGATTTTGGGATCGCGCGTTCCACGGCGGATCACAAGCTGACGCAGACCGGCATGACCGTGGGATCGCTGTACTACATGTCTCCGGAACAGATTCAGGGGACGTCGGCGCCGGATGGGCGCAGCGATCTTTATTCGGTGGGCGTGTCGCTGTACGAATTGGTGACGGGCAAGCGTCCGTTCGACGGGGACAGCCAGTTCGCCATCATGGCGGCGCATCTCGCGGGGACGCCGATTCCGCCGGTGAAAGTGGATCCGCGGCTGCCGCAGTTATTGAACGACGTGATTCTGATGGCGGTAGCGAAGGATGCCGGGGCGCGTTTTCAGACGGCGGCGGCGCTGCGTAACGCGTTGGGCAATGTCGCGCGGGATTTGCAGGGCAGCGCGGCAGCGGCTCCGGTTGTGGCAGCGCCGGGGGCGGCGAAGGCGGTGAAGCGGGGGGCGGATCCGGTACCGCAAGCGGCAGGTTCGCCAGTCTCGCCGGAAAGCCGGCGCGGCCTTTGGATGGGTTTGGGCGCGGCGGTCGCGGTGCTGGGAATCGTGGCGATCATTGCGCTGGCGCCATGGAAGAATACGGGAGCGGCCAATAAGGCGGCGACTCCGTCGGTATCGGAAGCACCGGCAGCCGCGCAGCCTGCGTCCGTGGAACCGACTCCGTTGGCGGCTCAGCCAGGGAGTCCCCAGACGCAGCCGCAGTCTCCGCAAACGCTGGCTCCCGTTCCCACGCCGGTGGCGGCATCGCCCGCGCCAGGGGTGGTAAAAGCCCCGTCCAAGCAAGTGCTGACGATCAAGCCGATTCCGGCGGACGCCAACGCATCGACAGTGGTGAGGCAGCAGACCGCGCCATCGCAGCCGGCGCCGCAGGTGCTCGTGCCGCCGCAGCAAGTGCAGCAGACCGCGCCCGCGGTATCCGCTCCGGCGCAGCCCGCAGCGCCCAGCGGTCCCAGTCGCGCCGAATTGCAGCAGACACGCGAGCACCTCGCGATGCTGAACGTTCGCGCGGGCGGCATTCGCGCCAGTCTGCAGACGCTGCAGCGATCGCAGGCGGCCAGCGGACTGAATCTGCGCGGCGATATGCAGGATGCTGCCAACATGGTGAACACTTATTTGACCGGCGCCGACGCCGCGCTCAACGCGAGCGACGTGACGGCCGCGAAATCCTTCGCCGATAAAGCGGAGCGCCAGTTGGAGAAACTGGAAAAGTTCCTCAACCGGTAGCAACGCTGTCTGTGCGCGGAAGGCCGACTGCGAATACGAAGGGCTGCCACCTTGCATACTCCGCGGCGGACGTGAAAGAAAATAATGGGCCGCCGATGAACGCCGATGCACGCCGATAGGAAGATTATCGACTTTGTCGAACGCGTTCCCGTTCGAACTTTCGCCACTCGAGAAGAGAAAAAGAACATGAGAGGTCCACCCATCCCTGGCCCTGTTCGGAACGGACCGGTCAACAAGGGGCGCCGCCTCAAGGCGGCGGCAGCCAGGAATGGCTGCTCCACTGCGGTGTAGACTAATCGCAGCGCAGGGCGATGACGGGGTCCACTTTGGTGGCGCGGCGTGCTGGTATATAGCTGGCGAGGGCGGATACGAGGAGCAGGAAGGCCGCGCCGCCGAGGAAGGTCAGCGGATCGGTCGCACTGATGCGTACCAGCATGCCGGCGATCAGGCGCGTGACGACCAGCGAGGCGAAGAGGCCGAGCGCGAGACCGATGGCGGTGAGCGCAAGGCCGCGGCGCAGGATGTCGCCGAGCACATCGCGAGGCTGGGCGCCAAGCGCCATGCGGATGCCGATTTCCTGGGTGCGCTGGGTGACGGCGTAGGCCATGACGCTGTACAACCCGAGTCCGGCGATAAGGAGCGAGATCAGGCCGAGTCCGGCGGTGAGGCTCGCGGCGGCTTTTTGCGGCAACAACGTCACGCCAGTCCATTCGGCGAAGGCCATGAGGTCGAAGGATGACGCGCGCGGTTCCACGGCGACCACTTCACGCCGCAGTCCGGCGGCGAGCGCCGCGGGCTGTCCCGCCGCGCGGATGAAGAAATAAAGTTGCTGGCCGGTGTTCCCCTGGAAAGGCAGGAAGAAGTGCGGGCGAGGCGCTTCGGCCACATCGAAATACTTGCTGTCGCGGGCCACCGCGATCACGGTATACCAGTCCCTGCCCGATTTCACGCGGCGCCCCAAGGCCACGCCGGCGCCGAAATATTGGTGCACGAAGGCCTGATTCACCACGATGGGCGGAGCTTTGGCGGGATCGCCGGGTAGCGCGTCGTCGAGGCGGAAATCGCGGCCTTGCAGCAGCGGAATCCGCATCAGGGGGAAGTAGCCGGGCGACACCTGAGTGCGGTTGACGTTCATGGACTCGGTGCGCGCCGGCATGTAGCCTTCCACTTCGATCTGGTCATAGGGCCCGCTGTTGGAGCCGAGCGGCGCGTAATCGGCGTAGCTCGCGGCCTCGACTCCGGGAATGGCGCGCAGGCGGTCCTGCAGCCGCTGGCTGAATTGCTGGATTTGCGGGGCAGTGAAGCCCGAGCCGGAGAGATAGAAGCGCGCCAGCAGGACGTTCCTGGTGTCGAAGCCCTGATCGATCGACCGTGCGGTCTGGAAACTGCGCACGAACAGGCCGGCGCCAATCAGCGCGAGAGTGGCGAGGGCGACTTCGCCGATCACCAGCAGGTTGCGTGTGCGGTGGGTCTGCGCGCCCTGGCTTCCGGAGCGGCCGCCCTCCTTCAACGTCTCGTTGATATCGGAGCGGAACCAGAACAGCGCGGGCAGTATGCCGGACAGCAGGGCCGTGGCGGCGCAGGTCAGCACAGTGAAAAGCAGAACGCGCGCGTTGAACTGAATTCCGAGCATGACCGGCGCATTGATTTTCGGAACCAGCGCGGGTAGCGCTTCGGCCATCCACGAGGCGAGCAGAGTGCCTGCCACGGCGGCCCCGCTTGCCAGGAGGACGGCCTCGGTGAGCAGTTGGCGGCTGAGGCGCCAGCCGCCGGCGCCGAGCGCCAGGCGGATGCTGAATTCCTTGCGGCGCGCCACGGAACGGGCCAGCAGCAGATTGGTTACGTTGGCGCAAACGATGAGCAGCAGGAGCACGGAGATCGCCATCAGGATGCGGAGCGGCTGCAGGAGCAGTCCCGGGGCGGCGCTGTGAAATTCCCACACGGGCAGCACCATGGCGGTGACGCCGGTGTTGGACTTCGGGTAGGCGGCGGCGAGACTGCGCGAGTAGGCGAGGGCCTCGGCGCTGGCCCGCTGGCGGGTCGTCCCGTCGCGCAGACGCGCTATGGCATACATCGTTCGATTGCCGCGCGAACGCAGCGCCCGCTCGCTGAGCATGCCCAACTCATGGGCCATGGTCGCCGGCACCCAAATGTCGAATACGAGGCCGGGCATGGTGCCGCGAAATTCAGGCGGAGCCACGCCCACGATGGTGAGTTCGCGCTGATTGACATACAGCGTCTTGCCGATGGCGGCGGGGTCGCCGTGGAAACGGGAGCGCCACAGGCGGTCGCTGATTACGGCGACGCGGAAGGCGCCGGGGACGTTGGCATCTTCCTGCGACGTGAAGGTGCGGCCGGAAGCGGGGCGGACGCCCAGGACATCGAAGTAGTTGCCCGACACCAGTTCGCCCCACAGGGGCTGAGCGTTGAGGTCCGACCCCAGGGTGAAAACTTCCTCTCGGTGCACCGCCATGCCGGAGAGCGATTTCAGGTTCGCCCGGTAGTCGAGGTAATCGACCCAGGAGAACTGGTTGGCGCCGTTGGGAGCGCCTTCGGTGGACACTTCCATGACGGCCAGTTGCTCGCTCTTCGACGAGCCGGGGAACGGGCGGAGCAGGAGCCCGTTGACCCAGCCGAAGACCGTGGTGTTGAACGCGATGCCAAGGGCAAGCGTGAGCACGGCAACCGCCGTGAAGCCCGGGCTGCTCCAAAAAGATCGAAGTCCGAAGCGTAGGTCCTGGATGAGGGTCCGCATGGGTTCCATATACAGAATTACAGGTCTGCAACTCTGTTGCCAATCGGGAAGGCGCGTTTTCCGGAGGCTGCGGGTAAGGCGAGTGTCCGCTTGCGGGATTCGGTGTCCGTTGTTGCGGCGGCTTCGGCGTTCCGCCGCGGAGCTGCCGCGGCTTCTCCAGCGGTGCCAAACGAGTCACAATGGAGGGTCATGGCTATTGACGACCCGAGCAAGCTCCGCAGTTATTCCTGGTTCAACGGCAAGGAGTATTACAATTTCTCGCGGCGCGCCAACGTGCGCGCTCTCGGCCTCTCGCGCGAGGCATTCGCCGGCAAACCGGTGATCGGCATCTGCAATTCGTTCAGTGAACTGAACAACTGCAATGCGCATTTGCGGCAGGTGGCGGAGGCGGTGAAACGCGGCGTGTGGGCGGCGGGCGGCTGTCCAATGGAGTTCCCGGTGATTTCGTTGGGCGAGCAGTATATGAAGCCCACCACCATGTTGTTCCGCAACCTGATGGCGATGGACGTGGAGGAGAGCATCCGCGCCAATCCGCTGGATGGGGTGGTGCTGCTCTGCGGCTGCGACAAGACTACGCCGGCGATGCTCATGGGCGCGGCTTCGGCCGATGTGCCCGCGCTGATCCTCACCGGCGGTCCCACGCTTTCCGGGAACTACCAGGGCAAGACAATCGGGCAGGGAACCGACGGACGGAAGATTTTCGACCTTTACCGCATGGGCAGCGTGTCGCCTGAGGAATTGCAGGAGATCGAAGGCTGCATGGTGCGCAGCGCGGGCCACTGCACGGTGATGGGCACCGCGTCCACGATGGCGATTGTGGCGGAGGCGCTTGGCATGTCGCTGCCCGGGTCGGCGGCAATACCAGCGCCGGATGCGCGGCGGTTGGCGCTGGCGGAGCAGTGCGGGCGGCGGATGGTAGAGATGGTGAGCGAGGGTCTCAGGCCTTCGCGCGTTCTGACGCGGCAGGCTTTCGAGAACGCGATCACAGTGGACATGGCGGTGGGCGGTTCGACGAATGCGGTGGTGCATTTGCTGGCGATCGCGGGGCGCACCGGGCACAAGCTGGTGCTGGACGATTTCGATGCGATCTCGCGCCGCACTCCTTTCCTGGTGAATGTACGGCCGAGCGGCCAGCATATGATGGAGGACTTCTTCTTCGCGGGCGGCGTGCCCGCCGTGATGCGCGAACTGCTGCCGCTGCTGCATGGCGATTGCCTGACGGTCAACGGCAAGAGCATTCGCGACAACGTGAAGGACTCGCCCTGTTACAACCACGACGTCATCCGTAAGTTGGACGCGCCGCTCTTCGCCGAGGGCGGCACCGTGGTGCTGCGCGGCAATCTGTGTCCGGATGGCGCCGTGATCAAACAGACCGCGGCGTCGCCCCACTTGTGCGAACACACTGGGGCCGCGTACGTGTTCGAAAGCTACCAGCAGATGCACGACAGCATCGACCGGATGGACCTGCCGGTGGACGAGAACACCGTGCTGGTGATGAAGGGTTGCGGGCCGAAGGGGGCACCGGGCTTTCCGGAGTGGGGGCACATTCCGATGCCCAAGGTGCTGCTGGAGCGCGGCGTCAGCGATTGCGTGCGCATCAGCGACGCGCGCATGAGCGGTACGAGTTTCGGTACGGTGGTGCTGCACGTCTCGCCGGAATCGGGAATCGGCGGGCCGCTGGCGGCAGTGCAGACCGGCGACCGGGTCACGCTCAGTGTGGCGCAACGCCAGTTGCATTTGCATATTACGGAAGAGGAGATGCAGCGGCGGATGGCGCTCTTCGTGCCGGCGCCGCCGCATTACACGCGGGGCTACGGGCGGTTGTTTCTGGATCATGTCACGCAAGCGCACTTAGGGTGCGATTTCGACTTCCTAAAGGCGGAGTAAGCGGAGTGGATCCATCAGTTACTGGGGGCTATGGTAGGATATTGGCCAACTGGAGGGCGCAAGATGCCACCTTGTTCAAGACGCAATTTTCTTAAGTCTGGACTCGCCACCGGATTCCTGGCGGGCACCGGGCAACTGCCTTTACGCGCGGCACGCGGCACCGCCACCGACTTTGTGACGCTGGGAAAATCGGGCGTCAAGGTGACCCGGCTGGCATTCGGCACCGGGACGTTCAGCGGTCAGGTGCAGCGCGACCTCGGGCAGGACGCCTTCACTAAACTGGTGCGCCACTCCTACGATCGCGGCATCCGCTTCTTCGAGACGTCGGAAAGCTACGGCGAAATGCACAAGATGCTGGGCGTCGCACTGAAGGGCATTCCGCGCGATTCCTACCGCCTGATGTCGAAAGTGACGACGCGGGAGGGCGTGAATCCCAAGGACAAGATCGACGAACTGCGCAAGCTGGCGCAGACCGAGTATTTCGATATTCTGCTGCTGCACTACCAGCGCTCGGCCAACTGGCCGTCGGAGACGTCGAAGTGGCAGGACGGCATACAGGAAGCTCAGGTGAAGAAGGCTGTGGTTGGCCGCGGCGCGTCGGTGCACGGTTTGCCGGCGCTGCGCAGAATGCCGGACAATCAATGGCTGCAAATCGCCATGATCCGCATGAACCACAAGGGCACGAAGATGGATGCGGAGAATCCCAATGCCGATAGGGGCAATGTGGCAGAAGTGGTCCAGAACATGAAGGGCGTGAAGGCCCACGGCATGGGCGTCATCAGTATGAAGTTGTGCGGCGAAGGGGCGTTCACCACGCGTGAGGACCGCAAGGCGGCGATGCATTTCGCGTTCAATAATGCTGGTGTGGACTCGGTCACGGTTGGCTTCAAGGACACCACGGAAGTGGACGAAGCGATCGAGAATTTGAATCTGGCGCTGGCGTAGGAAGGCAGGGGACAGAAGACAAGTAATCAGTTTTCAGTAATCAGTTTTCAGTAATCAGTTTTCAGTCGTCAGTCGTCAGCCTCCAGCTATCAGCTATCAGCTTTCAGCCCCGCCTCCGGCGTCGCCGGATTGAATAGCTGGTGACCTCGGGAGCGGAGGGCGTGATCCCGCTTGTCACAGGGCCAGCTATCAGCCTCGCCTGCGGCGTCGACGGATTGAATAACGTGTGACGTTTGGACGCGGAGCGCGGGCTGCAGGGTGGTTCCCGCGGTCACAGGCCGGAGCTCAGCTATCAGCCTCGCCTTCCGCGTGGCCGGGTCGAATAACTGGTGACCTTGGGAACCAGCCTCTGGACTGCCTGCGGAGCCGCCAGGAACATTCGAGCCAGGAATGGCTGCCCCACAACGATGCTGGCTCTGTTCGCTGGTCGGCCTTCGCGCGCCCTGCCGCGGCTCCGGATTGGTGGGTAACAGGCGACACCGGAAAGCGTCCTACTGGAAAGCGTCCTACTTGCTACTGCAGGCGAACTGTTGTATATCTTGCATTTCAGGTCTTGAAGGCTGATTCCTTCAGGAGGGGCTCCGATGGTGGATTCGAAAGGCAGTGGTGTGCGCGCGCGCCGCAGTTTTCTGCGGAACGCCGCCGGCGCGGTCGGCGCCGGGCTGTGGGGAGAACAAATTCTCGAGGCGTTGCCTCAGCACGTCAATACCAATTCCAAGCCGTCTGACTTGAAGATTACGGATCTGCGGGTGGCGGTGGTTGCGCGCGCCCCGATGACCAGTCCGATCATCCGGATCGATACCAACCAGGGGATCTACGGGCTGGGGGAAGTCCGCGACGGGGCCAGCAAGAACTACGCGTTGATGCTCAAGAGCCGGATTCTGGGCGAAAACCCGTGCAACGTCGATAAGCTGTTTCGCAAGGTCAAGCAGTTCGGCGGGCATTCCCGGCAGGCGGGCGGAGTTTGCGCCGTGGAGATGGCGCTATGGGACTTGGCGGGCAAAGCGTACAACGTGCCGGTGTTTCAGATGCTCGGCGGGAAGTTTCGCGACCGGATCCGCTGTTACGCCGACACGCCGCAGGTGCGCGACCCCAAGGTATTCGGCGCCCGTATGAAGGAGCGCCGCGACCAGGGATTCACGTGGCTGAAGATGGATCTCGGAGTCGATATGGTGGTGCAGGTGCCGGGTGCCGTCACCATGCCCCTGGGCACCGACCTGGCCTATGCGGCGAACACGCAGCATATGTTCACCGGCATGGAAGTCACCGATAAGGGCATTGAACTGATGGCCAACTATGTCGCGCAGGTGCGCGAAGTGGTGGGCATGGACGTGCCGCTCTCGGCCGACCACTTCGGCCACATCGGCGTCAACAGTTGCATCCGGCTGGGCAAGGCACTGTCGAAGTACAATTTGTCCTGGTTGGAAGACATGATTCCCTGGCAGTACCCTGAACTTCTGCGCAAGATCAGCGACGCGGTGGACGTTCCGCTGGCGACCGGCGAGGACATTTACCTCAAGGAACCGTTTATCGAGCTGTGCCGCAGCCACGCCGTGGACATCATCCAACCGGATCTGGCGACCTCCGGCGGCATTTTGGAAACCAAGAAGATCGGCGACGTCGCGCAAGAGTTCGGCGTGCCGATGGCGCTGCACATGGCGGGAACGCCCATTGCGTGCATGGCCAGCGTGCACTGTGCGGCGGCGACCGAAAATTTTCTGGTGATGGAAAACCACTCCGTCGATATACCCTGGTGGAGCGATCTGGTGGAGGGAATTGAAAAGCCGGTCCTCAATAAAGGATTCGTGAACGTTCCCACGGGACCGGGCTTGGGAATTACATTGAATGAAGCTGTTGTGAAGCAGCACTTAAGCGAACCGGGCTACTTTGAGCCGACGCCGGACTGGACCCGCGACCGGTCGAACGACCGGCAATGGAGTTAGGAGACACGATGAAAAGCACAACGACGATCCTCAAGACAGCCGCATGCGCCTGGGCAGTGGCGATGCTGGCCGCCTCGACGGCACGGGCTCAGGTATTCACCCTGACCAAAGAACAACTGATCGAGTTCACGAAGGCGAGCCCGTTCGAACGCTTTCCCAATGGCCGGCCCAAAGTTCCCGATGCCCTGCTGGAACGAGCCAAGCTGATGTCCATGGAAGACGTGTGGAACGTGCTGCCGGGCAAGGGCTACCGCAATCAGTACGAAGGCGACTGGCAGGTGCTGCATCCCGGGATGAAGATGGTGGGACGTGCGTTCACCGTGCAGTTTCTGCCCGCGCGCCCGGATATGGACGCCGCGGTAAACGACAAGAGCACGAAAGAGAACAACAACCGCCGCATGAGCCACCAGTTCGCGATCGACCAGTTGCAGCCGGGCGATGTGCTGGTGGTGGATATGTGGGGCAAGAAGGAGAACTCCCCCATCATCGGCGACAACCTGTTCTACTACATCATGAAGGCGACCAAGGGCAACGGCATCATTGTGGACGGCGCTTTGCGCGATCTGGAAGGGCTTGCCGAAATCAATGCGCCGGCCTATTTCCGCAGCGCCCATCCGACGGCGATTACGGGCGTGACGGTGTCCGGCATCAATGTGCCGATTCGCATAGGCAACGCGACGGTGATGCCGGGCGACCTGGTAGTGGCAGATCGCGAAGGCATTTATTTTATTCCGCCGCAGCTCGCCGAGGAAGTGCTGGACAGGGCCGACGAGACGCGCATTCACGACGAATGGACCAAAAAGAAGTTCGACGAAGGCAAATACAAGTCGAGCGAAATCTACAGCAGCCCGCGGGATCCGGAACTTCGTAAGGAATACCAGGAGTACCTGAAGACGAAGCTGGAAGAAATCAAAAAGAGCCGGGCCGCGAAGTAGGCGATTAGGGTTGCTACCCGCGGAAGGATGGGCTAGCCTTGGTAGCATCGCGGGTACGTGTGGTCGTGTACTTGCGAAAGGAGAATTGGCTGTGAAACTCATCTACCAAGGATTCGGCATCCTGGCTCTACTCTCGACCGCCGGCGCCCTTTCTGCTCAAGAGGCTTACCTCAAGACCAGTGTCGACCCGGGACGTGCCGGTGTCTTCGTCGACGGCAAATATCTGGGGCCGGCGGCGAACTTTCGAATGGGGCGCAAGTACGCGCTTCCCGCCGGACAGCATCAGGTGAAGCTGGTGGACCCGCGTTATGAGGAGTTCAGCACCACGGTCGACCTGAAGGCAGGCAAGACCACCAAATTGGAGCAGAAGTTGAAACCTCTGCCCAAACCGCAGGGTCCGTTTGGCGCGCTGCGAACGCCGGTTGGGGAGAAGTACGCCGCGGTTTATGTGAACGACCACTTCTGCGGACACGCCGACGAGTTCAGCAATTCCTCGCAGGCATTGATGTTGCCGGTGGGCGAGTATGATGTTCGGATCGAACGTGCCTCGGGTGCCCCGATCACGCAGAAGGTGAAGATCGAAGAAGGGAAAACGGTAATCGTCAAGTAGTCTGCCCTTTGCACCAGAAAGGCCCGGGGGCAATCAACCGCCTTCGGGCCTTCATTTTTTGGGCGACGCGGCAAAACTCAAGCGCGGCGGGCTAGGATGCGCGCTGCCGGCCGCGAGTGCCCCGGTTCCGCTGCTTCGGAATAATACACAATTTTCCAGCCGCTAAAGATCTGGCGGAGTGCGCCCGATTCGAGGGCAAAGCCCGAACTGCGTCCGGGGGCAGGCAGATGGATGGCGCCGGCAAATGCGCCGCCGGGACGCACGCCTTCGCGGATCGACGGAAACAGATCCAGCTGCAGGTAGTAGAAGTCGCAAATCAGGTCGTAGGCGCCGGGTTCGATGACGAATTCGTGCGCGGCGAGGTCCGCCAGGTGCGCGTCGATGGTGGTATGGGGGCCGACCGCGCGGCGCAGTTGCCGGATGGCGGCGGGCGAAGCATCTACCGCGGTGACCTGCCAGCCCAACTGCGCGAGGTGGAGGGCGTGACGCCCGGTTCCGCACGCGAGATCGAGCGCACGGCCTGGTGGCAGCAGGCCGGCGACGTGGACGAGCAGGGGCGAAGGGTCGCGGTCGATATTCGCGGCGTCGCTGTAATGCTGGTCCCAATCGCGCGGCACGATTCTTTGTAGCAGATGGCGGATGGCCCGCGCCCGTCTACCCGCATTTCACACACCCTCCACCTACTGCGGCACGGCACAAGTTTGGTCTACTCACTTGCGACCGGACACCGTGCCCGACGCGCTGGGCGCGTATGCCAGCGAGCGCCTGGTATCTGCGGATCACCTGGCTGGCTGGCTGCGAAACGGTGTGAGCAAGGCCGGTTGACCTGGCTGGTGGTTCGCCTTACAAGATGGCGGAGTAGTGAAACCGTGTACTAAGTAGATCGTGCGTCACGCTATGATGTGGCGTGATGCGCATCGTCGTGCTGGTGGGGCTTCCAGGCTCGGGCAAGTCGACTTATCTGGAGCAGGCAGGCCCCGGCAGACTGTCTTCGGATGAGGTACGCAGGCTGCTGGCCGACGACGAGACAGATCAATCGATCCACGTGCGGGTGTTCCAGACGCTGCGTTACCTTTTGGAGCAGCGACTGGCGATCGGCCGTCCGGTGACCTACATCGACGCCACCAATCTGACGCCGGAGGAGCGGCGGCCCTACCTGGAGATCGGACGCACCTGGCAATGCGAGGTGGAGGCGGTGTACTTCGATGTGCCGCTCGAGGTCTGCCGCGAGCGCAATGCGGGGCGCGCGCGCAGGGTGCCGGAAGAGGTGATGGCCAAGATGGCCGGCAAACTGGTGCCGCCCTCGATGGAAGAGGGGTTTACGCGCATTTTGGTGGTGGACGGGCCTGGCGGCGTGGTTTAGCTTTATCGCTAAATACGGCCATCCGACTGGACTCGGTAAGGCCGCGGTGTCAGAATGTGTGCATGCCCGAAAGTGTAATTCTGATCGCGAGTGGAGACCTGCGGCTGGCGGCCAATCAACGCTGCTGGGCGGCACAGGTGCAGACGGAAGCAGCGGTCGTGCAGGCCATCCGCCGGGAAGGCCATGAGGTACGCCGGGGGCACGAGTTCGACCCGGTGAGACAGCACGGCTTCATCGATAGCCAGAAGCACGGCATGGAAGTGTTCCGCAATCTGCCGCCCGATGCTCCGCTGGTGGTGGTGGAGGCGGTCTGGCAGTACAGTCACCACATTCTGCACGGCCTGTACACCCATCAGGGGCCGATCCTGACGGTCGCGAACTGGAGCGGGCAGTGGCCGGGACTAGTGGGGATGCTGAATCTGAACGCCTGCATGACCAAGGCCGGAATCCGCTACAGCACCTTGTGGAGTGAGGACTTCACGGACGAAGGGTTCCTGCGCGGCCTGCGCACCTGGCTGGGTGGCGGCACGGTGGAGCACGATGTCAGCCATGCGCGTCCGTTGGGCGATTTCCTCCTGCCGGCACAGGCGGAGGAGTTAGGCGGGCGGCTGGCGGCAAGTCTGCGGCGCGAGAAGGCCATCATGGGCGTGTTCGACGAGGGCTGCATGGGGATGTACAACGCCATCATTCCGGACGAACTGCTGCACGCCACGGGCGTGTTCAAAGAGCGGCTGAGCCAGTCGGCCCTCTTCGCCGAAATGCAGCAGGTGGGCGATGGCGAAGCGCAGGCGGTGCGCGGGTGGCTGGATGCGAAGGGCATGAAGTTCGTCACCGGTCCGAATCCCGAGACGGACCTCACGGACGCGCAGATTCTGATGCAGTGCAAGATGTACATCGCCGCGCTGCGCATTGCCGACGATTTTGGCTGCGACGCCATCGGCATCCAATATCAACAGGGCTTTAAGGACTTGGCGCCGGCGTCGGATCTGGCCGAAGGTCTGCTGAACAACGTCGACCGTCCGCCGGTGAAGGCGCGCCAGAACGGGCGCGTGCTGTACGAAGGCGCGGCGCTGCCGCACTTCAATGAGGTGGATGAATGCGCGGGCCTGGATGCGCTGGTGACGAATCGGGTGTGGAACGCGTTGGGTTACGCGCCCGAAACCACGCTGCACGACGTGCGCTACGGCGAAGCGTACCGGGTCAACGGGCAGGACGAATTCGTGTGGGTGTTGGAGATCTCGGGCGCGGTGCCCCCGGCCCATCTCACGGGCGGGTACTCCGGCGCGGTCAGCGAGCGGCAGCCTGCGATGTACTTCCGGCTCGGAGGCGGCACGTTGAAGGGCGTCAGCAAGCCAGGCGAAATCGTGTGGAGCCGCGTGTTCGTGGAGGACGGGCGGCTGAAGGCGGACATCGGACGCGCGCGCGCCATCGAATTGCCGCCGGAGGAGACGGAGCGGCGGTGGCAGATCACGACTCCGCAATGGCCGGTGATGCACGCGGTGCTCTACGGCGTGTCGCGCGATCAGTTGATGGCGCGCCACAAATCCAACCACGCGCAGGTGGCGTACGCGCCAGATGCGGAGTCGGCCAATCTTGCGCTGGCTGCCAAGGCCGTGATGTTCCGCGAGATGGGGCTGGAAGTCGCGATCTGCGGAACGGATCACGGGTTGTAGGCGCGACGGGTCAGCTCAGAAATTCGAGAACTTTCGGCGCCATGTAGTCCAGCACGTTGAGAAGTTCGTGGCCGGAGTCCAGGATCTCCAGATGGGCATTGGGATGAGCGGCGGCGAACTGCGAAGAATACGGCGAAGGGACCACGTCGTCGTGCGCGCCGTGAAAGATCAGGGCGGGCTGGCGAAAATCGGGAAAGTCCTCGTAGGCGTACCCGTCGTCGAGCAGGGCGGACGAGAGGTTGCGTTCGCGTCCCTCGCCGTAATGGAAGACCGTAGACGTGCCGGAGGCTCGCCATGCGGCGATGGCGGCGGGTCCCAGATGCTCTTCCCAGCGCTTGGCGAAGCGGAATGCGGGCGCGAGCAGCACGACCCGCGCCACTTCCGGATGGCGTGCGGCGTAGAGCGCGGCCAGATACCCTCCCATGCTGCTGCCCATCAGCGAAACCGGGTCTCCGCCGGCCGCTTCTTCGATGACGCGGAGTTGACCGGACAGGGTAAGGTGCTCGAAATCGCCGGCTGCCAGGTCGGGGATGTCGACGCGGGCTCCGGCTGCGCGCAGGCGGGCGGCGAAAAATCGGGCCTTGCTGGAAGCGGGAGAAGAGGCAAAGCCGTGCAGGTAGAGGATACGGTTCATTTCTTGCCGTCGGGTTTGGGGGTGTCAGGCAGTTCGGTGAATTTGATGTCGGCGTCGGCGCTGAACCGCTTGAAGGGTTCGTAGCGGTAGAGATTCTCGGTGATGAGTTTGCCGTCGACGAGGTGGCGATGGTGGACCGAAACGGGAGTCAGGAAGCCATGCGGGTTGCGCACGTAATCGATGGTGGCCTCGTCCCCCGTGGTGATCGCCGCCGGAGCCTTGCCGGACCACTGTTTAAAGAGCTGATTGATGTTGGCGGCCAGCGGCATGGTCCAGACTTCGATGCGCAGCGGGAGGCTGTCGGCCTTGCGCATGAGGATACGGCCTTGCAGTGCGCGGCGGGCCGCCTCGTTGCCGACGAACTGCAGCATGCCGGCGTCGGGCGTATTCTGCTCGAAGGCGAGCACCCAGGCGGCGTCGGCGCCCACCTGCGCTTCGCCGGCGAGTTTGATCTGCATGTTGTCGAGGCCGCGCCGGGAGAAGGCGAGCAGCAGGATACCGTAGTCTGTGGCGATGTCAACCAGGCCGTGACGGGCGAAATCCTCGAGCATTCGCTTGCGAATGCGGTCGTCGGGCGAGGTGACGCCAAGAGAAAGGCTGTGCCGGGCACGTTCAGGGCTTTGCACTTTGCGGCCGTCCACGGAGACCACCTGGCGGAGCTCGGTGAGGGTTGGCTCGGAGGCTCCCTGGAGGGCTCCTACGCTATATTCGGAGACGATTTCCCGCACGACCAGGCGGGGCGGTGGGGGCGGCGCCTCGGTGGCTTTGCGGCCGATACGGGGGCGAAAACGGGTCGCCGGCATCAGGGCGCGCTGCTCCAAGGTCTCCTGAGTCAAAGACTTAGGGGCATTTTGCTGGAGGATCTCCGCCTCTTCGGCAAGTCGCGAGAGGAGATCGGACAGATTGGGGGAGGTTGCTGGTTCCTGAGCGAAGGCGAGCCATGCGGCCAACAGCAGCATGGAACCATTCTAACGCCGGGGGGAAGATGCGAGGAAAACATTATGTCGTTGTATTACAAGCAGTTCAGAGGGGAATCGGCGGGATGGTGCGGGTAGGGGCCGACACAGAAAGAAAATACCCCTTGCGCGGGAGGATAGGCTCTGTTACTCTGGGGAAGTCGCCGATTTGGGGATCTTAGGAATTGCACGCCCTCTGGGCTTGTAAAATACTTGCGACGGTGATAGAGTAACACGAGATCCTCTGCAAGGAATGGTAACAAAACTCTGTGCGGGCCACCGTACGGAGCGGAATACGGCCTTCCTGTTTGGTTCTTTAACAAGCTCTCATAAATTTTTACAGCTTGTGACTCCTGGATACAGGATTTGTCGCGGCTGGACAAGTTTCGAGGCCTGCCAATGATTGCCATATTACGATGTGGTAGTGATTGAGCACAGATCATTGAAAATCTGGTTGGATGCAGTAAAGAAACACTTCGTCAG
>JBDTMZ010000119.1:0-25205 GCA_039934035.1 Candidatus Solibacter sp.
TGGCGCGCGGTCCGGAGCATCTGGCGAAATTAGTGGAAGACACGGTGTGGCACGAGGTGGCGCACTACTTCGGGTTGAACGAGCGCGAAGTGCGTGCCGCCGAGCGGCGGCGTGCCGGGCACTCCCGCTACGGCGCACGGTAGACTCGCGCTGGAGATTGTCCATTTGTGGGGTCAGGCATTCTTGCCGGGTATTCGTGCCTGCCGCAACTGTAATTCCGGGTGGGATGGGCCATCGGTTTTTGTGGCCCGTCCGCACCGCTTCGAAGCGCGAGCAAGTGGGACAAGGCTCTGCCTTGTCCTGGCGCGCGATAGACACGCGGAACAACCCGCGCCGTGCTGCCCCTGGCCATGACGATTCTCAGCGCGGGTCCGTCAATGCCGCCTGTGGACTCTGGCGTGAAGCACGGCGGCGGCGGCGGCGGCGGAAAAACCAGGTGATCGCCAGCAGCACGACGACGGCGTCGGCAATCCAGACCCAGGGGAAGACAGGCGGGATGCTCGCCCGCCCATCGCCATTCAACACGAAGGCGGCCCAAACTTGCGGCAGCGACCACTCGGTATTGGATTGGAAGAAAGACAACTTGGTATTGCGCAGCGCCTCGGCCTTGGCTTCCCCGCGCGTCAGATTGCGGTAGAACATCTGCATGAACTCGGCGGTGGGCCGGTCGTCCACGCGCCACAGAGTGGTGACGGTAGAGCGCGCGCCGGCCGCGAGGAAGGCGCGACTGAAGCTCTGCACCTCCTCGCCGCGGACCATCTTTTCGGTCTCGGTGTCGCAGGCCGAAAGGGTCACGAGATCGACGCCGTTCAGGGGAAGCGCCGCGGCTTCGGGCCAGAACAGATACTCCGAACCCGGCTTGCCGCGCTCGGGAGTGAAGAGGATGCGCGAGCGGCTGGAATCTACCGGGTCCACCACGGCATGCGTGCTGAAATGCAGCAGGGCCGCACCGCCAGGAGCGCCGCCGGTGAGCGCCGATTTGAGATTGTCCGCCGCGGCATGCACCTCGGCGCGTCCGCGGACCGCGGAGACGACGTTGCGCAACTCGCTCCCGGAAGCGGGAAGGCGGGTCCAGTGGCGATCTCCCGGAAAGACGCCGCCATCGGGCGCCACCGGATCGCCGAAGGCCAGCAACTGGCGATTCCACGGAGGGGAGAGCGCGGCCTTCGTCCCGGCAGTCGCCACGAGCGCGGCGGAGGGCAGATAGCTGACCGCCACCTGTTCGATCAACAGCAGCTTACCGGGCGCCAGCGAGAGCGTCTCGAAGGGCACCAGATTCAAAATGCCGTCCGGCACAATCAGCAGGTTGGCCAGCGTGCCGGCAATGGGAACTTGCCCCAACAGGTAATCTCCCAGTTGGGCGGCCTGCGCGCGCCAGGCGAAATCACGCGCGGCAGGCACGGCGGAGGCGAACTGGCGAATCGCGGCCCTATCGGCGGGCGTGAACGCACGCGACGCGATGCCGCTCTTCCCCTGCCCAATCCACAGCACGGCGAGACGGTCGGGCCCGACCCAATATTCCACGAGTAGCGATGTGGGATCGAGACGGCGCTGCAATTCTTCGAAGGTAGGGATCGCCATGCGGGCGCGCAGCGCGTCCTGCATATTGCGTGCGTGGGCGCGCTCGATCAGGTCGAAGAGTTGAGCGGGCGTGGCGGCGGACGTCTGCAAAAGAAGATCGATGGCGGCGGCGTCAACGTCGCGCTTGTCGGCCGGGAATTCCGCCTTCACGGCCGATTCCAACGGCTGGGAATGGGCGAGCAGCGGCAGCAGCAGCAGCAGCAGCAGCAGCAAAAGTGCAAAATGAAGCCAATTTGCGCGGAAACTGGGACGCAGACTCATATCACCTATAGACACGATACAACGCTGGCGCGCGGCCAAGTCGCTAAGTATCCTGTTTTCAATAAGAAAATAATGACAGACCCACGCTGATTCCTTTCGTTCCGCTCAACCGGGAAACACGCGATTTGCCTTCCACCTGACGCCGCTTAGCCGCCGAATCAGTGCCCGCCTTTACCGCACCGAGTAAGTGATGGCGTAATTGAAGACGGGCGTAATTTCGCCGGCGTATGGCGGCGTGCGGACCACCATCTGGTAGTACCCGCAGAGGTAGCCTGCGATTGGCAACAGTCCATCAATGGCCACGGCCACGCCCGTGGCGGGAGCGATGCCGCCTGCGGGACATGCAGGATCGACGATGCCCGCGCCAGTCACGTACAGCGTGACGACGGAGTTGGTCGGGGCGGGGTTGTCTTTCGAATTGATGCTGCCATCGGCATTGTGGGCAAAAGCGGCGCCGGCGCCGGACCCATCGCGGGTGAGCAATGCGCGGTCGGCGGCAATCTCGGTCATCTGTACATTCGAAAGGGTGCCGTGCACCGCGATCTGCAGGGCGACCCACGATTTCCCGGCGAGCGAGTCGGGCGCGACACAAACGACGCGTCCCGGCGCGACGGAGACAATCGGAGCCGGCTCGCCGTCGAAGAGCACCTGCACGCCGCCCAGAGTGCGGGGCAGCGGCGCTGACGGCGTGAAGCCGAGGTCGATGGCTTGGTCGGGGACGAGACCGTCGGCCGTGATGAGCGTGATCTGTCCGGGGGAGACAGGCCCGGAGCGCAGGGAGAACGCGTTGCCTGCACTACGGATCGAGATGGGATAGGGGTACTGAGTCTGGATTTTAGCCAGGTAAGCGCGCCCGTTGCGGACCGGCGGCGGGGCGGGAAGGCCCGAGTAGGGCGGGACCGGATTGGTGCTGGTGCCCCCCAGGTACGCGTCGCCGCCGGGGCCTAATGCGAGCACGGGGCGGTCCCCGGCAGAGGCGTACGAAGAGAGAATCACACGCTGGAGAGAGTCGTCGAGTTCGGTGACGAAGGCCTTGTAGTACGTGCTGCGCGGGCCGGATTCAAATGGCATAGCCAAAGCAATCGAGGAGGAATTGGTGGTACCGGCGATCCACACATGTCCGGCGGAATCGGCGGCAATGGCGGTAGGCACATCCAGGCAATCGGCGCCGAAGTAAGTGGAGGCGACGCGGTTGCCGGCCGGGTCGAACTTCGCGATGTACGCGTCGTCGGTACGGTACGAAGTGATCGTGCCGATAAAGCCCGTGGCGATGCTGGAGGAGGGATAGGGGCAGCCGCCGCGGAGGGTCGTTTGGAAAGCGCCGGCGCTGACGGGAAAGTCTTTGGAGTTGGTGGTGCCCGTCATGTAGACGTTGCCTGAGGTATCGAGCGCGAGCGCGACGGCGGTCTCTTCGCCCGCGCCGCCGAGAAGATGGGACGCGAGCAGGGAGCCATCGGGCGAGAGACGGAGCAGAATCGCGTCACCGGCACCCTTCAAGGGGGAGGAGTTCGAAGGGAAGGTTGGGTCTTGCGTGCTGCCTGCTGCGATGGTTTGCCCGTCGGGAGCGGCGGCAATGGCCGTGCAGTTTGTGTACCCGTGCACTCCGCCGAACGCAGCGGAGAAGAGGAGATCGCTACCGGCGGGATTCAGTTTCAGGATGGAGCAGCGCAAGACATTGCCGGTGTAGAGGCCACTCGCCACAACGGCGGCTCCATCGGAAGCCACCGAAATGGCATTGGGCTGTAACTGGTCTTCGGAAAGGAAGGTGGAGTACACAATCTGCAGATCACGATCGAACTTGGTGACGAAGGCGTAGGCGCGGACGTATGCCGGTTGGCCCAGGTTCGCAGGCGCGGAACCGGCGGCACCGGCAGTGACCGGGAAATCGGGCGACGTGGTAGTGCCTGTCACGTAGATACTGCCGCCGGAATCGGTGGTGGCTGCGGTGATGTTGGTGATGCCCTGTCCTCCGAAATACGAAGCGGTGAGGATGTCGCCGGACGAATTGAGCCGCGTGACGAAGCCGGAGACCGCTCCGGATGTGACGGCGATGGCGCGTCGCGGAGTGTGGGGGTCAAAGGCGGCCGCGACCGGTTCACGTCCGAGCGGAAGGCGCGTGAAGGTGGCGCCGTGGTCCTGGGTGCCGAAACCTGCGGCGAAAGCGGCATCCGGATGAGTGGGGTCAGTCACCACGTAAGTCACATTCGCGGCGTTGTAGGGGATGACTTCGGCCCAGGTATGGCCGTTGTCCGTGGAGCGGAAAAGCCCGCTGCCGGAAGCATACAGATTGCCGGGGCGGGTAGGGTCTGGCATCACGGCGTAAGTGCCGGCAGGCAGGGTGTTGGTGATTGGCTGAAAGGTGGCGCCGCCATCGGTGGTGCGGAAGACGTCGCAGTGTTCGGAGAGATAAAAGCGCTGCGTGTCGATGGGGTCGAAGAAGACACCGCTGAAGCAGGAACTGCCTGGCTGCACGAGGGGCGGACTGTAGCCTGACCATGTTTGGCCGCCATCGAAGGACTGGAAGTCGTACAGTCCCGCGGAGAAGAGGGCCACGAAGAGGTGGTCCGGTTGGCTGGGCTGCTGCGCGAGGTAATAGGGAGTGGCGGTGGAGGCGCCGGGCAGAGGGAGGAGGGTCCAGGTTGCGCCGCTATCGGTACTCTTCAGGATGCGGGGGCCAAGAGCGTACACAACGCCGGGCCGGGCGGCGGACGCCATCAGCGACCTGAAACTGCAAGAGCCGAAACTCGGACAATCCGGCTGGCCGCTGAAGGTCATTTGCCAGGTAAGTCCATCGTCGGTACTCCGGAAGACCCCGTTGGTGGCGCCGGCGTACCAGAGGTGAGCGGTGGAGGGGTCGGCGAGCACGGAGGCGGGTGCCCCGCTGGGGAGATTGCTAAGCGGCGCCCAGGTGCGTCCATCATCTCGGGAGACAGCGAACTGAGTGCCTGCGTTACGGGAGTTGTTGGTGACAGGAAAATCGTTGGAGGTGGTGTTGCCCGCCAGGATGACGTAGCCCTCGCGGTCGGTGGCGATGGCGGTGGCGGAATCGTAAGCGCCGCCGCCGTAAGTGCGGGAGAGCTTCAACGGAGAATCGGCGGCGGCCGCGGCCAGTGTGAATACCAGAAGTGCGGTGAGACATCGCGGGACAACGAGTGTTCCCCAATGACGCGGGGGCGCAGGCACACGCGTTGACAACGCAGGGGACTTGGCCATACTAAGGCCAGCTTAGTGCACGTTGAGGGCAAAATGGGCAGCTTGCCGGTCCTGGCGGAGGATAGCTCCGCGAGGCGATGAACCAGTTTTGGCGAGAGGTTCGCGGCAGCCATAACCCTGCGATCGATCACTCCATCTCAGGTTCGGGCTCGCCCGCGGACATCTCGGAGCGCTGCATCCACAGCGCGTAGACCGCGCCTGAGACTCCGAAGCCGACAAACCACGCGTAGTCGTAGAGCAGGCGGAATTGCGGCACTACGAGCCCGAGCAGCGCCGCTGCGATGCCGGCAATCAGAGCACCCACCGCGCGCATATTCACGCCGTTGTCGTACTCGTAGAGTCCATTGCGCCGGTAGAGATCTTCCACTTTGAGATGGGCGCGGCGCACCAGAAAGTAGTCGGCGATCATGATTCCGGCGATGGGACCGAGCAGCGCGGAGTAGCCCACCAGCCAGCCAAACACATAAGCGCTGAGATCGCTGAGAATCTTCCACGGCATCATGAGTACGCCGACGACGCCGGTGATCATACCGCCGGTGCGGAAGGAGATGCGCTGCGGATTCAGATTGGAAAAATCGTTGGACGGCGAAACCACATTCGCCGCCACGTTGGTGGTGAGGGTCGCAATCAGCAGCGCGATCAGCGCCACGAACGCGACCAGCGGTTGATTGAATTTGCCGAGCAGTTCCACCGGATCCCAGATGGGATGTCCGAAGATGACCACCGAAGCCGACGTGCAGGCCACGCCGATGAAACTGTAAAACGTCATCGTGGTGGGCAGCCCGAGCAGTTGGCCCCAGACCTGCGCCTTCTGCGAGGTGGCGTAGCGCGTGAAATCGGGAATGTTGAGCGCCACGGTCGCCCAGAAACCTACCATCCCGGTGAGCGAGGGGATGAAGAAGCGGAAGAATTCGGCATTGCTGTGGAACTTGCTGGGCGCGCTCAACACGGGGCCGAGCCCGCCGGCCTTGCCGGTGATCCACCACAGCATGAGCAGCCCCACGGCCAGCAGGAAGGGCGCGCCCACACCGTCCAGAAATTTGATGGTCTCGATGCCTTTCCACACCACCCACATATTCAGCAGCCAGAAGGCGAAGAAGCAGATCCAGATGCCGCTCTCCATCGCCGCGGTGGCGGGCCACACAATTTTCATCATGGAGTAGATGGCCTGCCCGCCGATCCAGGTCTGAATGCCGAACCAGCCGCAGGCGACCAGCGCGCGCAGCACGGCCGGAATGTTGGCGCCGCGCACGCCGAACGAAGCGCGCACCAGCACAGGGAACGGGATGCCGTATTTCGTGCCGGCATGCGCGTTGAGCACCATGGGCACGGTGACGATCAGGTTGCCGAGCAGGATAGTGCCGATGGCCTGCCACCAGTTCATGCCGCCCGCAATGAGTCCGCTGGCCAGCATGTAGGTGGGCACGCAGACGGCCATGGAGATCCAGAGCGTCGCGAAGTTGTAAGTGCCCCAATTGCGCTTCTCCTGCGGGATGGGCGCGAGATCATCGTTGTATAGGGAAGGGTCGTACGGCATTACTTCCACGCGCCTCCGCGAGCGGTGCGCTTGAGGTATTGGCCGCGGCCGGGCCTGCCGAGGAACTCGCCGCGATCGACAATGACTTCGCCGCGAGACAGCACGGTGCGCGCATTGCCCGACACCTGGTAACCCTCGAACATGCTGTAATCGACGCGCATGTGATGGGTGGCGGCGCTGATGGTGTAGAGCGCGCCCGGGTCCCAGATCACGAGGTCGGCATCGCTGCCGGGCGCGATCTCGCCCTTCTTCGGGTACATGCCGAAAATGCGCGCGGGCGTGGTGGACGTGATTTCGACGAAGCGATTGAGCGACAGTTGGCCGGCGTTGACGCCGTAGTGAAACATCAACTGCAGGCGATTTTCGATGCCGGGACCGCCGTTGGGAATCTTGGTGAAATCGTCCTTGCCGAGAATTTTCTGGTCTTCGAAGCAGAATGGGCAATGGTCCGTGGAAACCACTTGCAGGTGATCGTGCTTGAGTCCGTCCCACAGTTTCGGCAAATGCTGTTTGGGGCGGAGCGGCGGCGTGAACACGTACTTGGCGCCTTCGAAATTGGGGCGTTCGAGTTCCTCGATGGAGAGCAGCAGGTATTGCGGGCAGGTCTCGGCGAAGGCGGGCACGCCGCGGTCGCGCGCCTCGCGCACCTGATTGAGCGCGTCTTCGCTGGAGAGGTGGACGATGTACACGGGAGCGCCCGCGATCTCGGCCATGGCGATGGCGCGGTGTACGGCTTCCGCTTCGGCGCGCGGCGGGCGGGTGAGCGCGTGGTAGACGGGCGCGGTTTTGCCTTCGGCCAGTGCGCGCGCGATCAGCACATCGATCACGCTGCCGTTCTCGGCGTGCATGCAGATGAGCGCGCCGTTCTTCGCGGTCTGCGAGAGCGCTTTGAAGATGGTGGCGTCATCCACCATGAGGACGTTCGGGTAGGCCATGAACAGCTTGAAACTCGCCACGCCTTCGTCCACCAGCTCGTCCATATCTTCGAGGCCGCAGGCGCCCAGATCAGTGACGATCATGTGGAGGCCGTAATCGATGACGGCCTTGCCTTCGGCCTTTTTCCACCAGGTGTCGAGCGCGTCGCGCATGCGTGTGCCGCGCGGCTGGATGGCGAAATCGACGATAGAGGTGGTGCCGCCGAAAGCGGCCGCGCGAGTGCCGCTGAGGAAATCGTCCGCGCTGGTGGTGCCGCCGAACGGCATGTCGAGATGAGTATGGCAATCGATGCCGCCGGGGAGGAGATACATGCCGGCAGCGTCAATCACGTGGTAGTCCGCGACGACCGGGATGCCGGGGCGGACTTCCTTGATGCGTTCGCCCTCGATGAGAACGTCGGCCTCGGTGGTGGCAGCGGCGGTGACGACTTTGGCGTTACGGATGAGAGTGTTCATCGTGGACCTTTAGAGTAGTTTCGCGGCTGAGTTCGGCGATTGCAGAAATAGGGGCATGATGGGTCGAGCATCGAATCAAGGTGTTCTCTGCGTCTTGCTCCGCGATTCTCTGCGTCTCTGCGTTGAATTCGCAATTTCGGAGTCCCGCTCTGTCTCTCATTGGTAGTGGACAGGCCAGGAGGCCTGCCCTACGCGCCTCTCTCATGCGCCTGTCCTCTGGGCCCACGTCTGCGCGGGGGCGCCGGTATCGATTCGCGCCATCGTGATGCAGTTTTCCACCGGACAGACCAGCCAGCATAGATTGCAGCCTACGCATTCCACCTCGTCGACTCGCGGTATGCGGACGGGCGGCGTGGGACCGCCGGAGGCGAGCAACGACTCCGCCTTCGCCACCGGCGTCACCGTAATTTCGGGCGGACCCGCGGGCTTGTCGAGATGAATACACTGGTGCGCGCCATCCCAGCAGGCGATGTAGCAGAGCTCGCAGCCGATGCAGGTCTGGCGATTGATGCGCGCCACGATCCTGTAATTGAGGTCGAGGTGCTTCCACTCCGTAACCTTCGGCACGGAGAGGCCGCGGAAGTCTTCGATGGTGCGGAAGCCTTTCTCGTCCATCCAATGGGAGAGGCCGTCGATCATGTCCTCGACGATGCGGTAGCCATGGTGCATCGCGGCCGTACACACCTGCACGGTGCCGCAGCCGAGCAGGATGAACTCGGCCGCTTCGCGCCACGTGGAAACGCCGCCAATGCCGGAGAGCGGGATGCCCACCGCGGGGTCGGACGCAAGCTGCTGCACCAGGTGCAGCGCGATGGGCTTGACCGCGGGACCGCAATAGCCGCCGTGCGACGAGCGTCCACCCACATCGGGCCGCGGCGTCAACGTATCGAGATCGATGCCGGTGATGGAGTTGATCGTGTTGATGGCGCTGAGCGCATCGGCCCCGCCCTTCCGTGCGGCGCGCGCGGTCATGCGGATGTCGGTGATGTTGGGCGTGAGTTTGACGATCACCGGCGTGCGCGCCACTTCCTTCACCCACTCCGTAATCATGCAGGCGTACTCGGGCACCTGCCCGACAGCGGAGCCCATGCCGCGCTCGCTCATGCCGTGCGGACATCCGAAATTCAGCTCCAGCCCGTCCGCGCCGGCATCTTCGGAGCGCTTCACGATGTCGTGCCACGTTTCGCGTTTGGAATCCACCATGAGCGATGCGATCACGGCGTGATGCGGAAAACGCTTCTTCACTTCCGTGATCTCACGCAGATTGGTTTCGATGGGCCGATCGCTGATGAGTTCGATGTTGTTGAGGCCCATCATGCGCTGTCCGTTCCAATCGACGGACGAGTAGCGCGAGGAGACGTTGACGATGGGGTCGCCGATGGTCTTCCAGATCGCGCCGCCCCAGCCGGCGTCGAAGGCGCGCATAATCTGCTCGCCGCAATTGGTGGGCGGACCGGAGGCCAGCCAGAAGGGATTGGGGCAGCGAATGCCTGCGAAATTGGTTGTCAGGTCAGCCATGGGTCAGGCTCCGGTAGTTTGAGATTGGGCAGCGCGCAATGCCTGTGCCACCATGCCAAGCGCGGCGCGTTTGCCATCGGCCACGGCGTCCACCACTTCCCGCCCGCCATTCACGCAATCGCCGCCTGCGAAATATTTGGGATTGCTGGAGCGCCCGGTGGGACGATCGATTTGGATGGCGCCGCCGCTGGCTTCCAAAGGCAGCATGGCGGTAAGCCGCGATTGTCCCAGCGCGGGAATGACGAGGTCGCAAGCCACCTCGAATTCGCTGCCGGCGACGGACTGCGGCACGCGGCGGCCCTTGGCGTCGGCCTCGCCGAGGCGGGTTTGTAGAAAGCGCACCGCGGCGGCGCGACCCTCTTCATCCACGATGGCGACGGGCTGCGCCATCCAGTGAAAACGTACGCCCTCGACCTTGGCATGGTCGTATTCGAACTGGAAGGCGGGCATCTCGTTTTCACCGCGGCGGTAGAAAATGTGCACGCTCTCCGCGCCCAGACGGACCGCGGCATTGGCGGCATCGATGGCAGTATTGCCGGCACCAATCACGATGACGGCGCCGCGCACGCAGAAGTCGGGCTGCGTTTTATAGCGCTCGATGAAGCGCAGCGCGTCGATCACACCGGGCAGTTGCTCGCCGGGGAGGCCGAGCCGCTCCATAGCGCCCAGCCCGACGCCGATGAAGAGGAAATCGAAATCGCGTTCCAGCTCTTCAAGCGAGACGCTACCGCCCACTTCCGCCTGCCGGAATTCCACGCCCATGGCGCGCACCATTTCCACTTCACGCAGGCTGTCGGCGGCGCGCAGCTTGTACTCCGCGACGCCATAGGTATTGAGTCCGCCGGGCAGCGGACGGTTGTCGAAAATGGTGACGGCGGCGCCGTGGCGGCGCAATTCGGCAGCGCAGGAAAGCGACGCCGGACCCCCGCCAATACAAGCGACTCTGAAATTGACCCGGGTGGCGCGGGGCGGCAGCGCCACGCCGCCCGCGTTCTCCGTGGCATAGCGCTGCAGACGCCCGATTTCGATGGGCTGCTGGTTGTAGCGATGCATCACACACGCGCCCTGGCACAGCACATCGACGGGGCAGACGCGCGAGCAACTCAGGCCGAGAATATTGGCGTCGAGGATGGTCAGCGCGCTGCCGCGCAGGTTGCCAGTGGAAATTTTCTTGATGAAGCGCGGCACGTCGATGTGCGTGGGGCAGGCGGCCGTGCAGGGCGCATCGTAGCAGAAGAGGCAGCGATTGGCCTCCACCACGGCGGCCTGCGCATCGAAGGGCGGATGCAGGTCGGGAAAGCGCTCGTGCGCATGCGCGCTCACCGCACGCTCCCCGCCGCGGAAGCTGGCGCGGAAACAGCGGCGAGGCTTTTGTCGAGCCGCTGGATAAAGTTGTCCACGTCACTGCGCCCGATATTCATGGGCGGCGTGACGCGCATGACGTTGCCATAGAGTCCACCCTTGCCGACCAGCAAGCCGTTTTCCCGGGTGGCCTCGATGAGCGCGGCAGTGGCGGCGCTGGCAGGCGTCTTCGACTTGCGGTCTTCCACCAGTTCGATGGCCTGCATGAGTCCCATGCCGCGCACGTCGCCAATGATCTCGTGCTTCTTTTTGAGTTCTTCGAGGCCGTCGCGCAGGTAGGCGCCGGTGGTGGTGCAGTTGTCCATCAGCTTCTGCTCTTCGATGAAATCGATGACCGCCTTGGCCGCCGTAGCGGTCACCGGATTGCCGCCGAACGTCGAGAGCGTGACGCCTTTGAGTCCGTTGGCGACTTCCGGCCTCGCCACGGTGAGCCCCACGGGGCTGCCGTTGCCGAGCCCTTTGGCCGCGGTCATGATGTCGGGCGTGACGCCCCATTGTTCGATGCCGAACCACTTGCCGCCCGTGCGCCCCCAGCCGGTCTGCACTTCGTCGCTGATGAAAATGCCTCCGTGGTTGCGCACGATCTTTTCGATGATTTGGAAATATTCTTTGGGCGGCGTGATGAAGCCGCCGACGCCCTGAATGGGCTCGGCGATGAAAGCCGCGATCTGGCCGCCCGTGGTGGTGCGGATCAACTCTTCCATATCCGACGCGCAGCGCACTTCGCAATCGGGATAGGTGAGGCCGAACGGACAGCGATAGCAGTAGGCGTTGTGCGCGTGAATCACGCCGGGCTGCGCGGGGCCGAGCCGCCATGCGCCCTGGCCGGTCATCGTCATGGCCATGGCGGAGCGGCCGTGATAGGAATGGCGCAGCGCCACGATCTGGTCGTTGCCGGTGTAGCAGCGCGCGGTGAGGATGGCGGTCTCGTTGGCCTCGGTGCCGCTGTTGGTGAAGAAGCTTTTGGTCAGTGCGCCGTTGGGCGTGATGGACGCGATCTTTTGGGCGAGCGCCGCCTGCGGTTCGTTGGCGAACAAGGTGGAGACGTGTTGCAGGGTGTCGATCTGCGCGTGGAGTTTGGCATTCACCGCGTCGTTGCAGTGGCCCACGCTGACGGTGACGATACCGCCGAGAAAGTCGAGGTACTGGTTGCCATCGGCGTCCCAGACGTATTGGTCTTTGGCCCGCGCGATGACCAGGGGCTCCTTGTAGAAGTGAAAGACCGCGGGGAAGAGAAACTCTTTGTTGGCGAGAATGATTTCCTGTTTGGTCATGAGGGTCACGCTTTCACGAGGGACTGGTACATATCGGGGCGGCGGTCGCGAAAGAACTGCCAGGTTTTGCGGACCTCGGCGATCATGTCGAGATCGAGATCGGCGGTGAGCACTTCGTCCTTATCGCGGCAGGCCTGCGCGAAGATGCGGCCGCGCGGATCGCAGAAATAGCTCTGGCCGTAAAACTCCCCGATATTCCACGGAGCTTCCGTGCCCACGCGATTGATGGCGCCGACGAAATATCCGTTGGCCACGGCGTGCGCCGGCTGCTCGAGTTTCCAGAGATGCTCGCTGAGTCCGGCGACGGTGGCGGAGGGGTTGAAGACAATTTCGGCGCCGGCCAGTCCGAGCGCGCGCGCGCCTTCAGGGAAGTGGCGGTCGTAGCAGATATAGACGCCGATCTTCACGAAGCCGAGATCGAAAATGGGGTACCCGAGATTGCCGGGGCGGAAATAGAATTTCTCCCAGAAGCCCGGCGCCACGTGCGGGATGTGCGTCTTGCGGTACTTGCCGAGATACGTCCCGTCGTTGTGAATCACGGCGGCGGTGTTGTAATAAATGCCTGCCTGCTCGATTTCGTAGATGGGCACGATCAGCGCGATGCGATGGCGGCGCGCCAGATCCTGCATGAGGCGGATGGTGGGACCGTCGGGGATGGGCTCGGTGAAGTCGTACCATTTGGTGGTCTGCTCGGCGCAAAAGTAGGGGCCGTAGAAGATCTCCTGCAGGCAGACGATCTGGGCGCCGGCCTGGGCGGCCTGCTCGATATAAGCGACGTGCTTATCGAGCATGGCTTGTTTGGTGGCGGCGAGCGAGGCATCAGGCGGGGCGGCGTTAGTGGCCTGAATCAGCGAGCAACGAACGATGCGAGGCATGCAATCTCCCTCAACTAGCGATTCGGGTATTATCGGCCTTCCGGCCCATGTACGCAAGGCACGGGGGGCCTCGCCCTTGAATTGTTATTCCTTGGTGAAGTGTTCCAACATCGCAGCCGCAATTTCGGGACTGCCCGGCCACTGGCCGCGCCGCTGTCCTGCATGAACCAGGTAGTCCGACAACCGCGCCGGGTCCGGCTGCACGACTTGAGCGCCATCGAGAAACAACAGACCCATCTTCTCGGTGGGCATCGCAGCGGCGAACTTCTCGGCCTGGTCGAGGGCAGAGCGCAGTTGCGACGTGATCGCTTTGGGGTCGATCGGATCGCTGGTCGCGAGTGCGCGCCAATCGGCTGGCGGATAGTTCGCATTGCGACGAATCTCGGCAATGAGCCCTTCCGGCGTAAAGCCGGGCGACTTTTCCACCGCCGCCCAGATTACTGCGCCGAGCGGGAGAATGCTCTGGTGTACGGTCACCAGATCGACAAGGTCGCGCACTTCCCGCCGGCCCGCGGCCGCCATCGCTTTATTGGTGGCGAGGTCGACCGGATGGAGCATGTACCCGAAAGTCTTGTCTGGCACGGTAGGAAAGAATCGAAAGTCGCTATCCACCACCCACTCCAAGCGCGTGGCATCGTCAACGGCAGACACCTCCGCCGTGTAAATCAAGGGAAGTTGCCGAAGCCAGTCCACCCGGTATCCCGCGTCGCGCAGTACGGTAGCGTCCGCCAGTGCTGCCACCGCGACACGCTCCTCACGGTCGTGAAAGACGTCGATATCGCTGGAGTAGCGTGCGGCGTCGCGATTCAGGGGCGTGGCCCCGGCAACATAGCTTTCCGGATCGCGGTGGGCGGCGAGCAGCCGGAGGATGTCGACTTGGAGCTTAGATAGCGGCACGGCAGGCCTGTTCGATCTGCTCCGCCAGAAGGCGCGCCTCGCGATTGCCCTCAATGCGCAGGGCGCGCGCGACCACCAGGGCGTCCTCCGCCGTGGGGGATTCGAGCAGCCGCTTGTTCCATAGCGCGCGGGCGCCAAACTCCGCAAAGGCACGGCGGTAAAGCGCGACAAAATCCTGCGGCGGTGTGACTCCGGCGGTCATGCGATTTCATTGTACAGCGCGGCCCGCTGTGCCGCGCCGCGCGAAGTTTCCCTGCTACAGAATCGGGATATCCACCTGATCGTGATAGGCGGTCGAAGTCTGCAGCGCCAGCGGGAGATTGCCGCTCGCTCGCAGGAATTGCGGCAGCGTCACGTTCACCTGATACAGTCCGGGGAAGCCGGGCGCCTGCCCTTTGAAGCTCACGTTGCCGGGTTGGCCGCCGACATATACCGTGAGATCCGTATCCGCGCGATAGAACGTCGAAGAGTTGCCCGCGGTGCCATCGGTCAGCGAGGGCGTCAGCGTGCCGAGCCCCGTCAGGAAGATGAGCACAGTCTCTCCCGCGATGGCGGGCTTGGCCGCGTTGACCAGACTGTAATCGGCATGCAGAATCGCGCCGTTCCCGCTGCCGGATTGATCGAGCGCGTAGACGCCGGGCGAGGTCGCGGCCACCGGCACGGTGACGGTATTCGAATTCGCACCGCTGTTCTGCACGACGATTGTGGCCGTGGGGCCAGTGGTGGAAAAAGGCACCAGCACATTGAGTTGCCCGGAACTTACAAAGTAGATCGGCGCCTGCTTGTTATTGATCAGCACCGTGACGCCGTTCAAAGTGGGGGGATACGGCGGCGTAGCGGTCTGATTGCTGCGCGCCAGTCCGGTGCCGAACAATGAGATGAACTGGCCGGGCGCGATGGGATTGCCGGGCGGCGCAAAACTCGCCGCATTAATCACGCCCAGCGGATTCAGAAATACCCCCGTCCCCGAGAGCGCAGGGGTCTGCACTCCGAAATAGATTTCGTAGGCCAGCGGGTCGTTGACACTGATGGTCGCGCCCACGAAAGCATTCCCGGCATCACCCAGCGCCACCTGGCTGTAATCGACCGTACCCGTGCCGTCGGCGGTGAGCGCATAGTTATTGACGCCCGTATAGTGGAAGGCGCCCGTGCCGAGCGCTTTGTAGCGTTTCGTCCAGGTGAGTTTGGCTTTACCGCGCGCGGCGAGCGCGCCCGCATAGCCCGCGGTGGCGGTAGGATCCACCCGCAATCCCGCCGCGAAAAACGTGGCATTCCAAGTGGCATTCGACACGCCCGCCATCGCCTTCACGCCGAGCAGGATGTCGTGCCCTCCCGCCGCACTCGATCCGCCGATCACCAGATTGCCGTTCGCCGAGACGTACAGAACGCGACTGCCGCTGAGCAGTTGCGCGGAATTGACCGCGCCCGCCGTCAGCGTGCCACTGCCATCGCCCAGCAACGTATACGTCGCGCCGCTCACCTGTTGGGTGAACGGCTTGCCCTGCGAAATCGAGGCGGCGTGCCCGTACACGGCGAGCGTCTGCAGAAGGCCGGGGGACGCTTGCGCCAGCGGGAATTGCGCGCTGCGCATGCCGCTGGTCACGCCGCCGGGAAATTCCAGCGTCATGCAGTGATAAGGACCCGTGAAGGCGGCTCCGGAGGCAGGCGCGGGAACGGCCACGAAGAAATCGTAGGCGGCGTCGCTGGATTCGGTGGTGGATCCGACAATCGCCTCCGGCCCGAAACGGGCGTTCACCTTCTGACCGGTGCGCAGCGGGCTGTCCAGCACTAGAAAGCCGCCCGGATCGAGCGCATAAGTCCCGGCGCCGGTCAGCGAAACGGGCGCGTTAACTCCCGTAAGAATCTGACCGGTGATGCCATACCGGCCATTGCCATCGAAGGTGATGATGCCGGTGAGAGTGCGCGGGTCGGAGAGGCTGCCAGGGCTGACTCCGTCGGTCCCCAGGGAGAGGTGCCGGAAGTAGTATTTGCCGGTCAAGCTTTGATTATTCAGGGTTTGCGCGGAGAGTTGGACGACGCCGAAAACTCCCACAAGAATCACCCACATCCGCCCCGTTACGTTAAGCATGCTGCCATGATAAACCCGGACCTGGCCAATCAATCTCGCTAGCCGGCAGGTAACTTGATGGCGAAATTTTAATGCAACTCCCGGCGGATGCGGGGTTTACAATAACAGAATCGACGCGCGGCGACGCGCTCGGAGGGTTTCATGCAAGCGCCTCGTTGGATTTTTCTCGCCGGCACTGTGGCCGCGCTCAGTATTTCCAGTTTGCTTACCGGCCAGACCAGTCAGGACCCGGTGCCGCAATCCAATGAGGTCCAGGCGGAGGAGAAATTCGCCGAGCCCGATTGCCCCTTTTTCGGCCCCAACCGCGAACGCTTCTATACCGACGCCACACGGCGCAAAAACGGACTGCCCCCGGTACGACACCTCAGTGCCACCACCGATTCCGTCCTCAAGATGATGGGTTTCGTCCCCGGCGGCAGCCGCACTTACAACTTCGATCAGGCGCACGCCGCGGGTTCGATCGATTCCTATATCTTTGCCGATTTCCAAAGCCATAACATCACCCCGGCGCCGAAAACTACCGATTGGGAATTCATCCGCCGCATTACGCTCGACCTCACCGGCCGGATCCCCACCGCCGACCGCGTGCTCACCTTCGTGGCCGATAGCGCCGCCAACAAGCGCGCCAAACTGGTGGAAGAACTGCTCGCCAAACCCGAATGGGTGGATAAGTGGACCATGTATTTCGGCGATCTGTATCAGGCCACCAGCAACCGTCCCAGCATCAGCCTGAACCGCTTCCCCACGGGCCGCAACGCGTTCCAGCAGTGGATCCGGAACTCGCTGGCCGATGGGAAGCCGTACAACCAGATGGCGACCGAACTGATTTCGTCTACCACCACGAATACCTACCAGGACGGCCCGCCGAACTTCCTGGTGGGCTCCGTGGTAACCAACGGTCCGACGCAGGACATCATGGACGAGATGATCGCCAGCACGTTCGATACCTTCATGGGCATGACGCACGTAAACTGCGTGCTCTGCCACAACGGGCGCGGCCATCTGGATTCGGTCAATCTGTGGGGCACGCAGACCACGCGCTACCAGGCGTGGCAGCTTGCGTCGTATATGTCGCGCACCAGCGCGGTGCGCACGCCGGTGGACCCCAGCAACAACAACATCTACTACTGGAACCTGCTCAACAACCAGCGCAACAACACCGATTACACGCTCAACACTCTGATCGGCAACCGTCCGGCGCGCCAATCGTCGGTGCCCGGGTGCAAGGCGGGAATGACCTGCTACACGGTACCGCCGCAATACATCCTCAACGGCACCGCGCCCAAGTCGAATGAGGATTACCGGATGGCGCTGGCGCGGAGCATCACGGGCGACGTCCAGTTCGCGCGCGCCACCGTGAATTACATGTGGGCCTACTTCTTCGGACGAGGCATTGTGGATCCGCCCGACACGTTTGACCCGGCGCGGCTCGATCCGGACAATCCGCCGCCCGACCCGTGGACGCTGCAGCCCAGCAATGCCAAGCTGCTGAATGCGCTGGCGCAGCATTTCATCGAGAGCGGCTTCAATCTCAAAACGCTGATGCGGGAGATTGTCAACAGCGAAACCTATCAGCTTTCCAGCCGCTATCCGGGGCAGTGGAGCGCGGAGTACGAGCCCTATTTCGCGCGCAAGTATGTGCGCCGTCTGTGGGGCGAGGAGATCGTGGACGGTGTGACGCAGGCCACCGGCAGTATGCCTTGCGCCACCCAGGCATCGGGCGTCTGCACGCTGCCCGGCTACACGGTAAACGGCTGGACGGATCTCGGCATGGGACGCCCGTTCTACACCATGCAGTTCCCCGACGTGGTCAACATGGAAGGCACGACGAACGCGTTCCTCGATAGTTTTATTCGCGGCAATCGCGACGATCAGACGCGCGGTACCGATGGCTCCATCCTGCAGGCGCTGAACATGATGAATGCGACCCTGCTGGAGAACAAACTGGCGCTCACAGGGGCGCTGGCAGGTCCGTTGATGACGTCCACCGTGGCGCTCACGAACAACACGGACGTAGTCAACAGGCTCTTCCTGAATATTCTTTCGCGCTATCCCACGGCGGCGGAGATGAGCACTGCGGTGGCCGGCCTGCCCACCGGAAACGGCGCTACGCGCAACAATGCGATACAGGATTTAGCCTGGTCGCTGTTCAATAAAGTGGACTTCACTTTTAATTACTGAGAAAGGGGGACGCCATGACGCAAGAACAGGAAAAAATCAATCGCTGGTTCAAGAAGTACGGCTGGAATCACCAGACGTTCTTCAATCGCCCCCACGCTACGCGGCGCCACTTTCTGGAGTTGTTGGGCGCCGGTGTGACGGCCAGTTTTTTGACCAATCATTCGGCGAAGGCGGCGGAAGTCGCGGCCGCCGGCGCCGCTACCAAGGGCACGGCGGAAAACGTCATTTTCATTCTGATGGCGGGCGCGCCCAGTCATACCGACACCTTCGACCTGAAGGACTCCACAGTCGCTACGGCGCCCCCCGGACTACACAAGCCCGAGAAAATCAATGGCCTGTACATCCCCACCGGCATTATGCCGAAGCTCGCGACAATGGCCGGCGATTTCGCGGTAGCGCGCAATGTGCGGGCTCACGCGGTAGTCCATTCGGTTAGCCAGACATGGATACAGATCGGGCGTAATCCGCTGGCGGCACTGGGCAACATTGCGCCGAATATCGGCAGCATCGTGGCCGCGGAGAAGTTTTCGCAGCGCAAGCCCAGCGATATCTTCCCGACCTTCCTGGCTCTGAATTCCAATGGCGCCGTCAACCAGGGCTACCTCTCGGGCAAATACGCGCCGTTCAAGGTGACGGCTGCCACCGCGGGTATCGGCAACACGACCAATCCCACCGGCCAGACGCGTTTCGAGAATCGTTTCAAGCTGCTCAATTCGCTGGATGCGAACCTGCGCAACAGCTCGCCCAACGGCGTGCCGATGTCGGATTACAACGAGTACTATGTCGACGCCAGGCAGTTGATGTACAACCCGGTGGTCAACCAGTATTTCGGTTTCTCCGCGGCGGAGAGCCAGCGCTACGGCGACTCCTCGCTACGCACCACCACCGGCACGGGCAACGCCATGCTCGTAGCGTCCCAGGTGCTGAAGGCTAACCTGGGTACCCGGTTCATTCAAATCACCAGCAATGATGGCTGGGACATGCACTCCAACATTTATACAGGGGCCGGCAGCATCCAGACCAAAATCAAGATCATCGACGACGCGCTCTCGGCGCTGATCGGCGACCTGAAGGCCAATGGCCTGTTCGACAAAACGCTGATCGTGATGTACGGAGAATTCGGCCGCACGGTGGGCCCGATCACGGCGCAGGGCGGGCGCGACCACTGGGCGCAGCAATTCTGCTTCTTCGCCGGCGGTGGAATCAAGGGCGGGCAGGGTCTCGGCCAGAGCGATGCACAGGGGCGCGACACCCTCGATTTCGGCTGGTCGCAGAAACGCTACGTGTACCCCGAAGACATCGAGGCGACCATCTACTCCGCGCTCGGCATCGATTGGACCACGGTCCGCCGCGACGATCCGCTGGGACGCGGGTTCGAATACGTGCCGAACACGGGCCCCTTCCCGTTCATGCCGCTTCACGAACTCTGGGGCTGAGTGGGATAAGGCTCTGCCTTGTCCATCCGAGCGCAGCTCGGACAGCGCATTCGCTTTTCAAGGTGGGACGGGCCATCGTTCTTCGTGGCCCGTCCTCGCGCCTCGAAGCACTATCCGGCGAGTGGGATCAGACTCCGCCTTGTCCAATCGGACTGGCAATCCGGCGCTATCTGGGCCATCGTTTTTTGTGGCCCGTCCTCGCAGCCTCGAAGCACTATCCGGCGAGTGGGATCAAACTGCGCCTTGTCCAATCCGCCGGCCCGCATGCCTGGCCCCACAAATTGGCACACCCCAAACGCGCGCGACCAGCCAGACCTACTTGCCGGGCGCCTGATTCGTCATGCGGCGCTGCTGCTCCCGATGCATTTCCTCGCGAATGGCTTCCATGTCCTTCTCGAGTTTCTTCGTCTTGGCCGCCTGGGAATTCAGGTCCGCCTTCATTCGAGCCGCCTGCTGGGCCAGATCGTCGCGCTGCTTGATGGCTTCGGCCTCCCGCTCTTTGGCGGCTGCCGCTTCCTCTTCCGCCTTGTGGTCGGGCATCTTCCCCAGGAAACTGGCGGACCCGCGCAGTTCGGCCGCGTCCTTGCGGTGCACAGTCAACTTGATATCGACCTTGTCCGTGGTACGAGCGTAGGTAAAGGCGCCCGTCTGCAGGCTGGCGCCATCCAACTGGATCGCGGTAGGGACAGCGCCGCTCTCTTGAATTTCCAACATCCCATAAGCGGCGTCGCGCAGCCCCGGAACGTTGCGGTCCCAACTGATCTGCAATTGCCCGTCGCGATCCAGAGTGGTAAGTCCCACCGTGGTGGTGACGGCAGGCGCGGCCGCCTGCGCCGGACGCACCGCCGTCATCAGGCGCGGCATCCAGAGGTCCTTGGTCTTATATGCGGCAGCGCAGATTCCCAGGCCGCCCACAATCGCGATCCCGAGTGTCATCCAGCGACGCGCCGAGGAAGCGCTCTCCACCGCGAAGCGGGGCACCGGGATGTCCAGCGGAGCGGACTCCTCGATGGGCGCGTCCTCGTCCTTCGCTATCATCGCCGCAGCAGCCGCCTGCCCACCAGCACTGGCAATGCCGGCGGGGGACGCCACCGGCGCGCTTTCGCTCGGGATATCGACCACCGGCCCGAACATCGGCGTGGGACGCGTTCTGTGCAACTGCGGTCCGCCCGTCTCATGGCTTGGCGGACCGGCGGGCAAGGGCGGACCGGCGGGCACCTGGCGCAGCGGCAGCGCTTCCAACTGCTCTTCCCGGTAGGATGCGGACGCATGCACGCTGCCATCCTCCTGCCGGAAGAAATAGCCGTAGCGGGTGGGCTGAAAGGTGTGCGGCTTGAGCACCAGCGCCACCTGCCACTGCTCCGGAAAGAAGCGTTCATGGGCCGCGAGGTCCGCCTCGGAGAGGAAGATCTCGCTGCGCGTGTGCGAGTGATACCAGCCGACCGCGCGCGGGCCGCCGGCGAAGCCATCGTGCGCGGCGATCAGGGAGGAAAGGCGCGCTTCATCCGCGGGGGAAAGCACAAAAGAAGGTCCGAAGGCGTGCTCGCAATCGAGCGCCGCATAGTCGCTGATCGTCACCTTCGCGCCATCGAACTTACCGAGCAGGACACCTCCGATCTCGGCTCCGCCGCGGGGCAGGGAGAAAAACGCATCCGTGATCGCCAGCCGGATATCGTCCAGCACGCGAGCCGATGCTTCAATCGTAAAGGGGCACTGCGGGACGCTCCAGAGAATTACCGGATTATCCGTTCCGCCTTCGGGCATATGTCTTTCGATTGTAGGCGATCCCCGCCAGCCGAACACGCGGTGAACCGGTAACTCGATAGTACTAACCTGCGATAACGCGTACCCGTACCCCGTAGGAACGTCGCCAAGCCCTTCTCCGGCTAACGCGACAGAACCTCCTGTACCTTGTGCGAAAGCGCTTCGCGGGTGAAAGGCTTGGCAAGGAAGTCGACATTGCTATCGAGCACGCCGTGCAGCACCACGGTGTTTTCCGTATACCCGGAAAGATAAAGTACTTTCAACCCGCGCTGAATTGCGCTCAGCGCTTCGGCCACCTGCCTGCCGCTCATGTTGGGCATCACGACGTCGGTGATGAGGAGCGCGATTTTGCCTGCGTACTGCCTGCCCAGGGCAAGGGCATCATCGGGAGTCGCCGCGGCCACCACGTGGAAGCCGAGATCCTTCAGCATGCGGCCTGTCAATTCGCGCACCTGCTTTTCGTCCTCCACCAGCAGCAGCGTGCCACTGCTCTCGTGCCGCGAGGGTCCACTGACACGGGGCACCGCCGCGGAAATCTCATCGGCCACGCGGGGGAAGTAGAGCTTGAACGTTGTGCCCCGGCCCGGCTCGCTATACACCCATACATCGCCGCCGCATTGCTTGACCGTGCCATAAACCGTCGCCAGACCGAGTCCGGTCCCCTTGCCTCGCGCTTTGGTAGTGAAGAACGGTTCGAAGACACTCTGCCGGGTGGCCGGGTCCATGCCCTCGCCGGTATCCGTTACAGCCACCATCACGAATTCGCCGGGAGTCACGCCCATGTGGGTCTTGACGTAGGTGTCGTCGATCTGCACGTTGCAGGTCTCGATGGTGAGCCGCCCGCCGCCGGGCATGGCGTCGCGGGCATTGACGGCCAGATTCACAATCGCCTGCTCGATGTGGTGCGGGTCGCAGCGGATGTTTCCGGCATCCGGCGCCAGGCTCATGACAATTTGAATGTCTTCACCGATCAGGCGGCGCAGCATGCTCTCGGTCTGCCCCACGGCATCGTTGAGATTGACCACGCGCGGCTGCATGATCTGGCGGCGGCTGAAGGCCAACAGTTGGTTGGTCAGCGCGCTCGCACGGTCGGCTGCCTTGAGGATTTCTTCGGCGTAGCCGCGCAGCGGGTCGAGCGTCGAAAGCTCGTCGAGGATCATGCGGTTGTAGCCGGCAATCACCGTCAGCATGTTGTTGAAGTCGTGCGCCACGCCGCCGGCAAGTCGGCCCACCGCCTCCATCTTCTGCGCCTGCATCAACTGGCCTTCCAGCGATTTGCGGGTGGTGATGTCGCTGATAAAGGCGATTCCGAAAGTTCCCTCCTCGGTCTCCACCGTGCTTAAGCTGACTTCCACCGGGAATTCCACGCCGTCGCGGCGCCGGCCCGAAAGGTCGAACCCGATGCCCATGGGGCGGGCATGCGGGTGTTCGAAGTACTGCTCCCGCTGCCGGCCATGGGCGGCGCGTTTCGATTCCGGCAGCAGAATTTCGATGCGCGCACCCAGTAATTCCGCTACGGAATAACCGAACATCTCGGCGGCGCGTCGGTTGGCCAGTACAATCCGCCCGGCGCGGTCGATGCTGACAATCGCCTGCGATGCCGATTCCAGCAGGGCGACCAGGAGCTTTTCAGTCTTGTGGAACACCCCGGGAATGTCCGAAGAGGAGCGGACTGGCGGGGTAGGATTGGTGGCGTCGTCGATCATGGCAGATCTGCTCGGTAGTCCGGCGAGATAACATCGGCCAGATTCCGTAATTTGAATTGAAGCAGGAATGTCGCGAAAAAGAAACCCCTTTTCGCCGTATTCTGGGAAATTCTGCCCGGAATCTCACGGCCGGGTCATCGGATAGGGTAATGTGACACTCGTGCCGGCGGGCCGTCGGTATAATAGGATCGGATGCCGAAGGGCAAAGAACTCGAGTTACGGTTGCAAAGCGCACAACAGCAGCTCAGTGTGTTCCAGAAGGTCAGTCGCTTCATGGTACGCGATCTGAGCCTGTCGGACGTCTTGCAGGGAATCGTCTCCCTGGTCGTCGAGTATACCCACTGCGATTCCTGCCTGATCTATCTTTTGGATGGCGAAGACCTGGTGTTGTGCGCGTCCAATACGCCGCACCCTTCCACCATCGGTAAGTTGCGGCTGCGGTCTAACGAAGGTCTCACCGGTTGGGTGGCGCGCGAGCGGCGCCTGCTGGCGATTTCGCGGGAAGCTTATAAAGACCCGCGCTTCAAAACCTTTGGCGAACTGCCCGAGGATAGTTATGAAGCCTTCCTTTCGGCGCCGGTGATTGCGCGCAACCGCGTGGTGGGCGTGATCAACGTACAACATCGCCTGCCCCATCAGCACAGCGGCAGCGAAATGGAAGTGCTGGCCACGGTCGGCGAACAGGTGGGCTGCATGCTGGTGCTGGCGCGCATGTCGGCGGACGCGCTGGAATCCGCCAACCACGTGGAACTGGTGCTGTCCTCAGGCCCGGTCACGATGAAACATTAGGTCGACCGTGCGGAAATCTCTCTCCTGGCAGGCATGCGCGCTCGGGCTGTTGAGTTTGGGCGCGGCCTCCGCGCAGCCTGCCAAATGGCGCTTGCAGTATTCCTACGACCAGATCAAAACCGAATTGCAGATCCGCGACCTGGCGATGCCCTCTGCCAAACGCGGCATCGCCATCGGTACCATTCAGGACGACCGGGGCGGCAGCCGTAAGAACGTGGCGGTGGTCACTTCCGACGGCGGGGAGCACTGGGAAATCACCAAAGTGGACGAGCAACCGGAAACGCTCTTCTTCTTAAATGACACCTTGGGCTGGATGGTGACCGAAAAGGGCCTCTGGCACACCGAGGAAGCGGGCAAGGAGTGGAAGAAACTGCCGAAGCCGCCCGTCCCGGTGGTCCGCGTGTTTTTTGTCGACGAAAACACGGGCTGGGCGGCCTGTCTCAAGAAGACCGTGCTGGTGACGCACGATGGCGGACACAAATGGGAAACGGTCAAGGCATCGCAGGAACTGCCCGGCTCGGTGGACCGCTCGGCGTATACCTGGATCTCGTTTGCCACCAGGGACTATGGCATCGTGCTCGGCTTCAATCAGCCGGTGCCCCGCTGGGGCTCGCCCTTTCCGGCGTGGATGGACCCGGAAGACGCATTAACCCGGCGCGACGCCCCGCACCTCGCCTACACCCTCGTGACCCGCGATCAGGGCAAGACCTGGAAGGGCGGATCGACTTCGCTGTTCGGGCAGATCACCCGCGCACGCTTCATCGAGAAGGGTCCGGGACTCGGCCTGATCGAAATGGGCCGTGCCTCGTCATTCCCCAGCGAAGTCTACGAACTGGATTGGCACACCGGCAAGAACCAGACGGTCTTTCGCGACAAGCGATATTACATCACCGATGTCTGGCTTACCCCGTCCGGCACGTACTACCTGGCGGGCGTGGAGGTGGTGGGACAGGTGCGCAGCATCGCTCCCGGTCCGGTCAAGGTCTTCAAGAGTACCGACCGGAGGACCTGGAGCCAGATGCCGGTGGACTACCGTGCCGTGGCGCAACGGGCCACGCTCTCCGGTGTCGGCGAGGACGATCTGTGGCTGGCCACCGACAACGGCATGATCCTCAAGCTCAAGTAAATACATTTCCTGCCAGCGGCGTTTTATCCACAAATCTTGCACGGCCTGTTGGCTGTAACCCCTTAAAAATACAGTCAAATAAAGGTTGATGAAAAATGGTTTTATGGGCCCAAAAAAGTATTGACGAAGAAGATAGTTGAGAGCATAGTGAAAAAGGTTCCAAGAGGTTTGAGGAACAGCAAGCCGACGGAAACGTAGCGGTCCT
>JBDTMZ010000120.1:0-16911 GCA_039934035.1 Candidatus Solibacter sp.
CGCTGCGCGATGTCGCGCGTGAGTTCCAGATGCTGCGCCTGGTCGTCGCCCACCGGGACGATGCCGGCCTGGTAGAGCAGAATGTCGGCGGCCATCAACACCGGGTATTGCAGCAGGCCGTCGCCGATCGATTCCTGCTTGGCGGCCTTTGCCTTGTACTGCGTCATGCGCTCCAGCCATCCGAGAGGCGTGACGCAGGTGAGCATCCAGGCCAGTTCCGCGTGTGCCGGAACGGCCGATTGCACCATGATGGCGCAATCCTTGGGGTCGATTCCAGCCGCCAGATAGAGCGCCGCGATTTCGTGGATCTTGCCGCGCAGCGCGGCGGGGTCCTGATACACGGTGACGGCGTGCAGGTCCACGATACAGAAAATACACTCGTAATCGTGCTGAATGCGAACCCAGTTTTTCAGTGCCCCGAGGTAATTCCCGATATGTAGGTTTCCGGTGGGCTGCATTCCGGAGAAGACTCGTGTTCTCATGGTAGGTGGTAGTAATTCAGAGGAGTAACTTTTATCGTAAGCAATTTTGAAGTCACGGTGGAGAAGCTGGTCTACGGAGGGGATGGCTTGGCGCGCCTGGATGGACGCGTCGTGTTCGCCCCGTTCGTGCTGCCCGGTGAGCGCATTCTGGCGCGCGCCGAGCACGAGAAACCCGGGCTGGTTCGCGCGCGAATGTTGGAGGTGCTGGAGAGTTCGCCGCAGCGGGTGGCGGCTCCCTGTCCGGTATACGGGCGCTGCGGCGGCTGTCATTACCAGCACGCGCCGTACGAATTTCAGGTCGAGACCAAGCGCGCCATTCTGGCCGAGGCCATCGGCCGCCTGGGCAAAATAGCGCCGCCCGAGCAGATCGGTACCGTATTCGCGGAGCCGTTTGGCTACCGCAATCGGGTGCAGGTGCACGTCGAGGAAAAGCGTCTCGGCTATCGCGAGGCGCGGTCACACAATCTGTGCGCGATCACGGCGTGTCCGGTAGGGTCGCCGAAAATCAATGAGGCGATCGGCGCGCTGGCGAAGATGCAGAAGGACTGGCGCTGGCCGCGCTTCATCAAGTCGCTGGAGATCTTCACGGACGAGACGCAGGTGCAGATCAACGTGCTGGAGACGGACCGTCCGGTGGCGCGCCGCTTTTTCGATTGGTGCGCGCATGAGATTCCGGGAGTGGTGGAAGGCGCGCTGGATTACCGCGGCGAATTCCGCGTGAGCAGCAACTCCTTCTTCCAGGTGAATCGCTTCCTGATCGATCGCCTTGTGGAGGTGGCGCTCGACGGTGCGGAAGGCGAGAGCGCGCTGGATCTATATGCCGGCGTGGGGTTGCTCTCTATGCCGCTGGCGCGCAAGTTCCGCGAAGTGACGGCGGTGGAATCCGGTGCGGGCGCGGTTCGCGATCTGCAATTCAACGCGGAGCGCGCCGGTCTGGCGAATCTGCTCGCGATCTCCCAGACGGCGGAGGAGCACCTCGCGGAGTTGGAGAAGGCGCCGGATTTGATCGTGCTGGATCCGCCGCGTACCGGTCTGGGCAAGACGGTGGTGGCGCGGTTGTCGGAGTTAAAGCCCAGGCAGATCACAATTGTCGCCTGCGACCCCGCGACGCTGGCGCGCGACCTGGCGGGCCTGGTGGCCGCCGGCTATCGCGTGGACGCCATGACGCTGATCGATCTCTTCCCGCAGACGTACCATATCGAGACCGTGGTGCGGCTGGGGCTGGGTGGGTGAAGTTGTTTCTGCGAGAGTGAGAGCATGACGCTGGAACTCAATCCCGAGCAGGAACGCAGGTTGGCGGAACTGCTCGCCTCCGGAACCTATGGCAGCGCTCAAGAAATTGTAGATCGCGCTTTTGAGATACTTCTTGCCGAGGCCGAGTGGTTTGCCAGCAATCGTGACGGGATTATCGCAGCGATCGATGAAGGGCTCGCCGAGGCGGAGCGAGGTGAGTTGATCGACGGCGACGAGGTTCGCGCCAGCATGGCGGCGGGAAAGAAAGCCTGGTTGGCGGATAAACGCACGGCGTGAGCCGCTACCAGTTCACTGCGTCCGCCAGAAGCGACCTCGTTGATATCTGGCGCTACATCGCTCGCGACGGCGCCGAGGCAGCCGATCGCGTGGAAGCGGCGATCCACGAGGCGTGCGACTTTCTAGCGGGTTCGCCTCTGGTAGGGCACCTCCACCGCGACTGCGAACGCCGATCGTTCGTTTCTGGACGGTCGTACCTTTCAAAAACTACATCATCGTGTACAAGCCAGATTCACACCCCCTGCAGATTATTCGTATTCTTCACGGAGCCCGAAATCTGCGGGCGCAACTCAGGCGCCTGTAGGCTTTGCGCCTGTAGCATCACCTCACCACGATATTGACGATCTTGTCCGGCACCGTAATGATCTTAACGATCTGCTTGCCGTCCATGAACGTCTTCACCTTCTCGTCCGCCAGTGCGCGCGCTTCGAGTTCTTCCTTCGGTGTGCCGAACGGGGCGGACAAGCGGGCGCGCAGTTTGCCGTTGACCTGAATGACGATTTCGGCCTCGTCCTCCTTGGCAAGCTCGGCGTCGAACGTGGGCCACGAATGGCGGAAGACGGGACCGTCGTGCCCCAGTTCCTCCCACATCTCCTGCGCGAGATACGGGGCGAACGGCGCCAGCATCAGCGCGATCGTCTCAAGAACCTGCTGCATGGCCGCTGCCGAGATGTTCTGCTCTTCGGCATAGAGCTGATTCACCAGTTCCATGATGGACGCGATGCAGGTATTGAAGTGCCAGCGCGTCTCGAAATCTTCGGTGATCTTGCGCAGGGTCTGATGCAATTTGCGCAGAACCTTGCGATCGCTCTCGCCCGAGCGCGCTTCGGCGGGAGTATTGCGCGTGAGGAAGCGGTAGACGCGCCCCAGGAAGCGATAGATGCCCTCAGCGCCTTCGGTGCGCCAATCGACTTCCTTCTCGGGCGGCGCGGCGAACAGCACAAACATGCGCGACGTGTCGGCGCCGAGCTGATCGGCCAGCACGTCCGCGCCCACCACATTGCCCTTGCTCTTGGACATCTTGGCGCCCTCGGCGATCACCATGCCCTGCGTGAACAAGCGGCGTGCCGGCTCATCATTCTTGATAAGGCCGATATCGCGCATCATCTTCGTAAAGAAACGCGAGTAGATCAGGTGTAGAATGGCGTGCTCCACGCCGCCGATGTACTGATCGATCTCGAACCAGTAAGCGATCTTTTCCGGGTCGAAGGGCCGCTCCGAATTATGCGCATCGCAATAGCGGTAGAAATACCAGGAGCTGTCGATGAACGTGTCCATGGTATCGGTCTCACGGCGAGCCGCTTCCCCGCACGCCGGACACGTGACGTTCACGAACTCCGGCACGTTTTCGAGCGGCGAGCGCCCGGCCCCCGTGATCTCGATGCGATCCGGGAGAATGACGGGCAATTGATTTTCCGGCACCGGGACCACGCCGCACTTGGGGCAGTGGATCACCGGGATCGGCGTGCCCCAATAGCGCTGGCGCGAGATGCCCCAATCCTTCAGGCGGTAAGTGATGGCCGCCTTGCCAAAGCCCTGCTGCTCAGCATGAGCGCTCATCTGTTTGCGCGCGTCGGCGCTCGCCAGTCCGCTCCACTGGCCGCTGTTTTCCACGATGCCGTAGTCGCAGTAGGGCGCTTTCATGCCGGGCTCGATCGCAAGTGGGCCATCCGCCGGGCGGATCACCGGGCGCACCGCAATGCCGTACTTGCGGCAGAATTCGAAATCGCGCTCATCGTGCGCGGGCACGGCCATAATCGCGCCGGTGCCGTAGCCCATGAGCACGAAATTCGCGATCCAGATGGGGACCTTTTCCCCACTATAGGGATTGACGGCGTAGCGCCCGGTGAAGATGCCCTCCTTATCGATGTCGCCGGGATCGCGGCCGGCGCGGCCATCCACCATCGCTTTCGCCTGCGCTTTGACCCCGCTATCAAGCAGCGTTTCGTTGAGCGGGTGCTCCGGCGCGAGAATCACGCAAGTCGCGCCGTAAATGGTATCCACGCGCGTCGTGAATACGCGAATCGGTTCGCCAGTGCCTTCCAGGTGGAAATCGACTTCCGTGCCCTCGGAGCGTCCGATCCAGTTGCGCTGCATGGTAAGTACGCGCTCCGGCCATTCGCCTTCGAGCCCCGCCATATCGTCGAGCAACTCGTCGGCGTAATCGGTGATTTTGAGGAACCACTGTTCCAGCGCGCGCTGCTCCACTGGAGTGTCTTCGTGGCGCCAGCAACAGCCATCCACCACCTGCTCATTGGCGAGTACGGTGGCGCATTTCGAACACCAGTTGACCAGCGCCCGCTTGCGGTAGGCAAGGCCCCGTTCCAGCATTTTGAGGAAGAACCACTGGTTCCAGCGGTAATACTCGGGCTCGCAGGTGGAAACCTCGCGGTCCCAATCGTAGCTGAACGCGAAGCGGCGATGTGTCTTCTTCATCGCGGCGATATTGTCGAGCGTCCACTCGCGAGGCGGACGCTGATTCTTGATCGCGGCGTTCTCGGCCGGCAAGCCGAACGCATCCCACCCCATGGGATGCAGCACGTTGAAACCCTGCATCCATTTGTAGCGCGCCAGCGCGTCGCCGATCGAATAATTGCGGATGTGGCCGATGTGCAGCATGCCGCTCGGATAGGGCAGCATCTCCAGCACGTAAAACTTGGGCTTCGAAGAGTTTTCCTCGGCCTTGTAGAAATCGGCGTTTTGCCAGCGTTCGTGCCACTTCAATTCGATGTGGGTATGGTCGTAGGGCTTCTCGGGCATAAGGGCCTGCTTGTTTTGGGGGCTGACTTTCATCGTAGCAAGCGGGCGGTGGACGTGCAGCGGCGGTAGGGCGGCGGTGCGCTACCATGTTGCAGTGCAATCCCAAAATCGCAGGCTCCGGTGGTGGACCTGGCTGGCCGACGGCCTGCTGGTTTTCGCCGTCGCCACGATACTCGTACGGCCGCTCTTCAAGTCCGAATATCTCGATGCCTGGAGTTCCATCGAAAGCACGTTCATTTCTGACGCCCGTTTCCTGAGCGATCACTGGGTGCACCCCGCCTGGCAGCCTAACTGGTACGGCGGGACGCGTACCGATTACGTGTATCCCCCGATGCTGCGCTACGGCACCGCGTTCCTCAGCCGCGCCGTACTGCGCCATCCGTCAACGGCCCGTTCGTATCACCTCTACATCGCGCTGCTATACGCCCTGGGAATCGCGGCCGTGTATGTGTTCGTGCGGACGGGGTCGCGCTCGCGATGGGTCGCGCTTTGGGTGGCGGCGGCATCGGCCACAATTTCGCCATGTTTCCTGCTCTTCAAAGATCAGCGCATCGATTCCCAGGGCGTACATTGGATGCCATTGCGGCTCGGAGTGCTGGTTCGCTACGGCGAAGGTCCGCACATGTCGGCCTGGGCGCTGCTGCCGTTTGCCCTCGCGGCGGCGTGGTACGGCTTGCGACGCGGTCATCCTGGACGCCTGGCGCTCTCCGGCGTGATGTCCGCACTGGTGGTGGCCAACAACTTCTACGGTGCTACCGCTCTGGCGATCTTCTTCTCGATTGTGGTGTGGTCCGTGTTTCTGGCCGAGCAGGATTGGCGAGTATGGCTGCGCGCGGCCGCAATCGCGGCGATTGCCTTTGGGCTTGACGCATTCTGGTTGACTCCGTCCTTTCTCCGCATCACCCTGTCCAACATGAAACTGGTATCGTCACCCGGACATGTATGGTCGGAAGTGCTGGGCGCGGTGGTGCTCGTCGTGTATGCCGCCATCTCCTGGCGCCTGGCCCGCGGCAAAAGAGAGCACGCGTGGAGCGTGTTCGTCGCCGGCGCCCTTGCCATCTTCGGCCTCAACGTGATCGGAAACCAATATTACGATTTTCGCGTGCTGGGCGAGCCCGGGCGCCTGATTCCGGAACTTGATTTCGTCATCTTCATTGCGGCCGGATTGCTCTTTGCCTGGCTTGCGCGGCGCGGGCGCTGGTACGCTGCCGGCGCCGCCGTGCTGGCCGTGGGCTGCCTCGCGCCGGGAATCGGTTACCTCCAGCATGCCTGGCAGGTATTGCCTCCGAAATACGACCAGGGCCCGCAACAGCGCGTCGAGTACGTCATCGCGGATTGGGTGTCGCAGCATCTGCCCGGAGTCCGTACCCTGGCTACCGGGAGCGTGCGCTTCTGGTACAACGCCTGGCATGACCTGCCGCAATTAGGCGGCGGCGCCGAACAGGGCGTGCTCAATATCCACGCGCAGTACGCCTATGGCCACGCTTTGGGAGAGGAGGACCCGGACCTGTGCGCCACCTGGCTGCAGGCGCTCGGTACGGGAGCCGTGATCGTTCACGATAAGACTTCCAAAGAGCTCTATCACGATTGGGGCAAGCCGGAGAAGTTCGAAGGAAAACTGGAAAAGGTCTACGACCACGAAGGCGACCTGATCTATCGCGTTCCTCGCCGCTACCCCGCTCTGGCGCGCGTGGTGGATGCTGCGTCAATGGCGGCGCTGCCGGTATCCGACGCGGAGTTGAACGTCAATAACATCCACAGGTACGTGGACGTGGTGGAGCGGGGGCCGGAAGCGCCCGTGCAACTTTGGCGCAACGGTACGGACGAAATTCACTTGAAGGCTCGCCTCGCGCCCGGGCAGCGCTTGCTGGTGCAGGAATCCCATGACCCTGCCTGGCGCGCTTACGCGGGCGGGAAGCCTGTGGCGACGGCTAAAGACCCAGTCGGGTTCCTGCTGCTGGACCCGGGAGCGGGCGAGCAGGAAGTCGTGCTGCGCTTCGAAACGCCGCTGGAGAATCGCATGGGGCAGGCCCTCGGCGTTCTGGCGCTGCTCGCCGTTCTTGCCTTGGGGTGGCGCTCATTCAGCGCCCGGTCCTCGCCCGAGACGCTAGCCGTTTAAGAGTGTCGAGATTTCGGCGATCGTCGCCTTCCTGGTCGACCGGGGTCTCGAGAATGAATGGCTTCCCACGCAGTTTGGGATGGGTGAGGATGCGGCGGAAGGCCGCTTCCCCGAGGAAGCCTTCGCCGATATTGGCGTGCCGGTCCACATGCGAGCCCACCGGGAATTTGCTGTCATTGGCGTGAAAGACGCGGACATTTTCGAGCCCGAGAATGGTTTCCGCACTGCGCACGGTGTCGCGCAATCCCGCGGTCGTCGCGATCTGGAAGCCGGCGGAAAGTAAGTGGCAGGTGTCGAGACAGTAACCGGTCGGTAAGTCGGTAAGGCCGGCGGTAAGTTCGCGAATGGACTTCAATTCCTCGAAGCGGCTCCCTAAGTGACAACCTGCCCCGGCGGTATTTTCGAGCAGTACGGTAACCTGGTGCGGGGGCAAGCCTGCCGCGGCATCGCGCAGTCCCTCGGCGAAGGCCGCGATGCCCTGCTCGACCGAGCAACTTTTATAGCTGCCGGGATGCAGCACCAGGAACTCCGCGCCGATCGCGTGTGCGCGCTCGATCTCACTGCGAAAGGCGGCAATGGACTTGGTGCGAATCACCGGGTCTGCTGAGGCCAGGTTGATCAGGTAGTTCACGTGGATCACCAGCGGATGCAGATCGTAACGCTCGCGCGCTGCCCGTAGCAGGCAGACCTGCCGCGGATCCGGCGCGCCGGCACGCCACATGCGTGGACTCGCGGAGAAAATCTGAAACGTATTCGCGCCTAATTCGGCGGCTTTCAAGGCCGCTTTTTCCAACGAGGCGGAGGTGGAGGTGTGTATACCCAGGCGCACCGACCCATGCTAGCAGAGCCGTTCCGGCATTCTCTCCCGGCACGGCCCGGTGACAGCGTACTGCTCGCGTTTGCCAATGCGGCGGGAACTTGAAGTTCGGTTCTGGCCACGAGGCCCCGCGGTTAAGACCGGTTGCCGCTAAGCCGTCCGGTGTTGCGCACGGTAAGAAACGGATTCAGGGGCGTGTCGCAAAGACACGTCGGCGTAATCGGCATCGGTTGCCGGCCCTTCCCAGGCGACCGGATATTCGCGCAGGCAGCGCGGACAAATGTACTTGCCGTTGATCGGCCACATAGCTGAATTGTGCATACTCTTACACCATGTGCCGCGAATCCAGTTGATCATAAATCTAACCTCCGCTTAAATACGCGCAAAAGATGCGGGTATCGGCTTGATACCTTATGCAATTTGCCTTCCGAATAGTTGGTGGCGCTTGCAGGAAGATCGTTGCAGGCACAACGTAATCCGATTCACAGAGCTTCTCTTGACGCCGCATCCGTTCAAGCGTATGATTCAATCAATTGATTCAATCAAGTGCATGCGTGACACCAAGGAAAAGATTCTCGACACCGCCGAACGGCTCTTTGCCGAGCAGGGCTTCGCGGCGACATCGCTTCGGCAAGTGATTGGCGAAGCGCAGGTTAACGTGGCGGCGGTGCATTATCATTTCGGTTCGAAGGAAGACTTGCTGGACGCGGTAGTGGTGCGCAAGGTGGCACCGGTAAATGAAGCGCGCCATGCTTGGCTGGACCGCGTCGTGGCAGAGGCCGGTGACCGCACTCCCGGCGTCCGGCAGGTGTTGGAAGCCTTTCTTTTGCCGACAGCGGAAACGGCCAATCGCAGTCCGGATTTTGTTCGCCTGATGGGACGAATGTTCTCGGAGGGGATGATGCCGGCCTTGGTGGAGAAGCACTTTCATGCTACCGGCATGCGTTTTGTCGATGAGCTGCGACGTGCGATACCGCACTTGAGCCACGAGGAGCTGTTGTGGAGAGTGCATTTTATGATCGGTGCCATGTCACACACGTTGTGCATGGCGCCAGTTCTTCCGGGTCTGGCGGATTCCTCGGCCGGCATGGAACTGCGCATGAAACACTTGGTGAACTTTCTCGCCGCCGGACTCTGCGCGCCCGCCACGAAGGGGCTCCAGCCCGCTCAAATGGGGAAAGGTAAGGAGAAGTAGATGCGACTGCTAGGTATGGTGCTATGCGCGGCGGTCTTGCGAGCCGCGCCCGTGGAGCTGAGCTTGAAACGCGCGGTGCAGCTTGCGGTCTCGCCGGAGGGCAATGCCCGGGTGAAGCTTTCCGAAGAGGCGGTAAAACAGGCGCAGTCGCGCAGTTCTCAAGCGAAAGCCGCCCTCTTGCCAGATCTTTCGGCCGCCTACAACGTGCAGAACCTCACGCGCAACCTGGGGTCGATGGGCATCGGCCTGGGCTTCGTAGTGCCCATTCCCGGTTTTCATTTTCCGACCTTCGTCGGCCCGTTCAACTCCATGGACGCGCGCGTTTCGGCGACCCAAAGCGTCTTCGATTTCAGCTCGATCCGCCGCTTTCAGGCGTCGAAAGTGAGTATCAACACGTCGCGCAGCGAACTGAAAGGAAGCGAAGAGCAGGTGGCTGCGCAGGTGGCTCGCACCTACCTGTTGGCTGTGCGTGCCGATGCGGACGTGGAAGCGGCCAAGGCCAATCTGGCGCTGGCGGAAGCCGTCTTGAAGCAGGCTCAGAACCAGAAAGAGGCGGGCAGCGGCACCGGCATCGAAATCACGCGCGCGCGGGTCCAAATGGCGAACGACCGGCAGCGTCTGCTGGTGGCGGAGAATGCGCGCCGCAGCGCAAGTCTGCAACTTCTGCGTGCGGTCGGACTGCGTCTGGACACCGAACTCCGCCTGACCGACAAGCTGGAGTATGTTCCCGTCGACGCCATAACCTTGGAGCAGGCGAAGTTGCAGGCTTTGAAATCGCGGCCCGACCTGGAGGCGCAGCAGCACCGCGAGATCAGCGCGCAGCTTTCGGCGAATGCCGTGAAGATGGAGCGTCTGCCCAGCGTCGCGGCGTTCGGCGATTACGGCGCCAACGGCACAGGCTTTGACGCGGTCCTGCCCACGCGCACGGTGGGCATTTCCCTGCGCGTCCCGATCTTCGACGGCGGCAGGCGCGACGCGCGGCGCGCGGAAAGTGCCTCGCAGTACCGCGCCGAAAAGGTGAAGACCAGCGATTTGAAGGAACAGATCGAATTGGATGTGCGGCTGGCGCTGGACTCGCTGCGGTCAGCCGAAGAGCAAGTGCAGGTCGCGAAGGAAGGCCTGGAATTGGCCGACAACGAACTGGCACAGGCGCGGCGGCGCTATGACGCGGGGGTAGCGATCGGCGTAGAAGTGACCGATGCGCAGACCCGCCTGGAGCGCGCGCGCGACAACCAAACGGCGGCCCTTTACAGCTACAACGTCAGCAGAATCGACCTGGCGCAGGCCATGGGCGCGGTGCGAAAGAGCATGGAGTAACGACTTATGAGCAAACGGATCCTGATCGTGGTGGTACTGCTGGCAGCCGCAGGCGCGGCAGTCTGGGCGTTTCGCGGAATGGGAAAGCCGCCGGACAATCGCCTGTTGATTTCGGGCAACATCGAGCTCAACGAGGTCACCATCGCTTTTAAGACCGCGGGCCTGCTGGCGGAGCGTACCGTGGACGAGGGCGATTCCGTCACCAAAGGGCAGGTGATCGGGCGACTGGACCGCGCGCAACTACTGGCACAGCGCGACCGCGAGTTGGCTGGCCTTGCCGCCAGCGAATCGCAATTGGCCCAGGCGCAAACTGCCGTGGAGTTCCAGCGCGCCAGCCTGTCCGCGGATATCGAGACGCGCCACGCCGAGGTGAGTTCGGCGGAAGCGCGGCTGGAGGAATTGAAGAACGGTGCGCGGCCGCAGGAGAAGATGGACGCCCATGCCGCGGTGGAAGCCGCCGCCAGCGAGGCAGCGCGCGCCCAAAGCGATTGGGATCGCGCCCAGACGCTCTACAAGAACGACGACATTTCCCGCGCGCAGTACGACCAGTTCCGCAGCCGCTACGAGAGCACGCAGGCAGCGCTGAAGCAGGCCAGGGAACGCGAGGGTTTGGTGCTGGCCGGTCCGCGCGTCGAACAGGTGACGGCGCAGGCGAGCCAGGTGGCGCGCGCCCGCGGCTCCGTGAAGCTCGCCGAAGCGAACCAGCTGGAATTGAAACGGCGCGAACAGGAATTGACCACACGGCGCGCCGAAATCGCGCGTTCTCGGGCCAGCATCGCCATGATCGATCAGCAACTCGGCGATACCGCCGCCGTTACCCCCGTGGACGGTGTGGTCCTGGTGAAATCGGCGGACCCCGGCGAAATTCTGGCGCCCGGATCAGCAGTGGTCACCGTCGGCGACATCGACCATCCCTGGCTGCGCGGCTACATCAATGAGACCGACCTGGGTAAAGTCAAAATCGGTTCCAAAGTAAAGGTCACCACGGATTCCTTCCCGGGCAAGGTCTACAACGGCCGCATCACGTTCATCTCTTCGCAAGCCGAGTTCACGCCCAAACAGATTCAGACGCAACAGGAGCGCGTCAAACTCGTCTACCGCGTGAAAGTGGGGGTGGAAAATCCCGGCCGTGAACTCAAATCCAACATGCCCGCGGACGCGGAGATCTTGTTGGGGCAATGATGGAAAGCATCATCGAAACGCGCGGGCTCACCAAGCGCTTCGGCAGCTTGACCGCGGTGGACCATCTCGACCTCTCGGTGCCCTCCGGCGAGATCTTCGGGCTCGTCGGGCCGGACGGCGCCGGCAAGACCACCACGCTGCGCATACTGTGCGGTCTGATGGACCCCACGGAAGGCAGCGCGCGTGTGGCGGGGCACGACGTGGTGCGCGATTCCCAAGCGGTGAAGGACGAGATCGGGTACATGGCGCAGCGCTTCGGCCTGTATCAGGATCTGACCGTGGAAGAGAATATGATCTTCTACGCCGACCTGTTCGGCGTCACCGGCGCGAAGCGAGCGGACCTCACCGCCCAGTTGCTGCGCATGACCCGTATGGAGCCCTTCGCCTCCCGCCCGGCGGGCAAGCTCTCAGGCGGCATGAAGCAGAAACTGGCGCTGATGTGTACCCTTTTGCACCGCCCGCGCATTCTGTTTCTCGACGAACCTACGAACGGCGTCGATCCGGTTTCGCGCCGCGATTTTTGGGCGATTCTCTATCAACTGCTGAAGGACGGCATCACCATCTTTATGACCACGTCATACCTCGATGAGGCGGAACGCTGCAATCGCGTGGGGCTGTTGCACAAGGGAAAACTGATTCGCTGCTCCACACCGGAGGCGATGAAAGCGGAGACCTCCTCCGCGAATCTCGAAGGCGCGTTCATCAAGACCATTCACGCCGTGGAAGGAGTGGCCCGGTCATGAACTCCGTCGTGATCTCGGACATGGTGAAGCGGTTCGGCAGTTTCGTGGCGGTGGACCACGTTTCGCTGTCGGTGGAAAAGGGCGAGATTTTCGGCTTCCTGGGACCAAACGGAGCAGGGAAATCCACTACTATCCGCATGCTGTGCGGGTTGATCACGCCCACTTCGGGGAGTGGCACGGTGAACGGCTTCGACGTCGGCCGGCAGCCCGAAGAGATCCGCCGGACCATCGGCTACATGTCGCAGAAATTCTCCCTCTACGACGATCTCACGGTGGAAGAGAATATCGATTTCTTCACCGGGATCTACGGCGTCGCGAAGGAGAAACGGGTCGAACGCAAGCACTACGTACTCGAAATGGCGGGACTGGCGGAACGCCGCGGCGCGCTCACGCGCACGCTTTCCGGCGGGTGGAAGCAGCGGCTGGCGCTCGGCTGCGCCATTCTTCACGATCCGGCGGTGCTCTTCCTGGACGAGCCCACGTCAGGCGTGGACCCGTTGGCGCGCGGCGCGTTCTGGCACCTGATTCACGATCTTGCCGAAAGCGGGCACACGATTTTCGTCAGCACCCACTACATGGATGAGGCCGAATACTGCCACCGCCTCGCGCTCATGTATCGCGGCAAAGTGATCGCCCTGGGAACGCCGGCCGAATTGAAAGCCGGCATGAAAGAACACAGCCTGTTAAACCTGGAATCGTCCGATCCGCTGGAAACCATGCGCGCGCTCGATGGTTTGGAAGGCGTGCGCGACGTAGCGGTCTTCGGCGGCGGACTGCACCTCACGGTGGACCATGCGGAATCCACCGTTCCGCTGGTACGCGAGCGCCTCGCCGCGCGTTCCATCGCGGTCCGCAAGCTGGAAGAAATTCAGCCCTCGATGGAGGATGTGTTTGTGGCCTTGATCGAGGCGGAAGAGCGGAGGGCGGCATGAAGCACTCGGGCTTGAGTTTTCGTCGTACGCGCGCCATCTGCGTGAAGGAACTACACCACATTACGCGCGACGCACGCAGCCTGGGGTTGGCGCTGATGCTGCCCGTCCTCATGCTCCTGCTCTTCGGGTACGCGCTGAGTCTGGACGTGGATCGCATTCCCACCGTGATCTATGATCAGGATCATTCGGCCCAAAGCCGGGAATTGGTGCGCCAGTTCCAGGGTTCGCGCTTCTTCGACATTCGCGGCACCACGGACAACTACGCTTCGATCGAGCATGGGATCAATCGCGGCCAGGTGCTCATGGCTGTCGTGATCCCCTTGGACTACGGCCGCGATCTGACGGCCGGCCGCGAGGCGCAGGTGCAGCTTCTCTTGGACGGCAGCGATCCCAACACGGGGTCGATCGCGCTCGGGTACGCGGAATCCCTGGTGCGAACCTACTCGGCAGACATCCGGACTTCCGCCATGAATCAGCGCGCCGGCGAGCATCTGACGCCCCCCGTGGATGCGCGCCTGCGCGTCTGGTACAACAGTTCGCTGGAATCGAAGAATTACGTAGTGCCGGGCTTGATCGCCGTGGTGCTGCAAATCATCGCCGCGCTCCTGACCTCGCTGACCATTGCGCGCGAATGGGACATGGGTACGATGGAACAGATTCTCTCCACGCCGCTGCGTCCGGCCGAAATGGTGCTGGGGAAGATGGCCGCCTATTTCGGAGTCGGACTGGCGGACGCGACCATCGCGCTGCTGGTGGGCATCTTCGTATTCCGCGTCCCGATGCGCGGAAGTCTGTTGCTGATGGTGCTGTCGGTCTGCGTGTTTCTCTTCGGGGCGCTCTTCTGGGGCATCTTCATCTCGGCTGCCGCCAAGACGCAGGTCGCGGCGTATCAAGCCGGCATCTTGAGTTCCTTTCTGCCGGCCTTCCTGCTCTCCGGATTCGTCTACTCGATCGAAACCATGCCCTGGGTGATCCAGGTGATTACGCACATTATTCCGGCGCGCTACGTAGTCACCATCCTGAAGGGCATCTTTCTGAAAGGTGTGGGGCTGAGCGTTCTGTGGGGCGAGTTAGGATTCCTGGCGCTTTATGCGCTGATTGTCTTCCTGCTGGCCACGCGCAAATTAAGTCAGAAGCTGGTATAGAAGTATGTGGGAACGAATCTTCGTCATTCTTCGCAAGGAATTCATCCAGGCGCTGCGCGAGCCGCGCATGCGGGTGCTGCTATTCGTGCCGCCCATCGTGCAAGTGCTGGTGTTCGGCTTCGCGGTGAATCTCGATGTGGACCACGTGCGCATTGCGTGGATGGACATGGACCGCACGCCGCAGAGCCGTGAACTGCGCGACCGCTTCACCGGGTCGGGACGCTTCGACATTGTGGGCTGGCCGGCGTCGGAAGAGGACGTACAACGCACCCTCGATCGCAGCGAGGCGCAGGCGGTGGTGCGCATCCTGCCCGGCTTCGCGCGCGATATCGTGCGCGGCCGCGGGACTGAAATCCAGGTGCTGGTCGATGGCACGAATTCCAATACGGCCTCGCTGGTCGCGAACTATTCCGGGTCCATCATTGCAGAGTACTCGGCCGGCCTGATGCAAACCCAGCAACGGCTGAAGGTGATGGCGCGCGGTCCCGGAGGGGCCGTCAGCGCGGCGGCGCCACAGGTCACGGCCAGCAGTCGCGTGTGGTTCAATCCGAATCTCTACAGCCGCAACTACTTCGTGCCCGGCGTGATCGCCAACATCATCATGATGGTGACGCTGATGCTGACGGCGCTGGGGATCGTGCGCGAAAAAGAGATCGGCACCATGGAACAGTTGATGGTGACGCCCATCCGCCCCCTGGAACTGATGCTCGGCAAGACGCTGCCTTTCGCCCTGGTCGGGCTACTGGACGTCGTGCTGATCAGCAGTGTGGCGCTGCTGGTCTTCCACATTCCGCTGCGTGGGAGTTTCCTCCTGCTCTTGTTTTGCGCATCGCTGTTCCTGATGACCTCACTGGGCGCGGGGCTGTTTCTCTCGACCATTTCGCACACCCAGCAACAGGCAATGATGGCCAGTTTCTTCTTTTCGATGCCGGCTTTCATGCTCAGCGGTTTTGCATTCCCCATCCGCAACATGCCGGTCGTCGTGCAGTATCTGACGTACCTGAATCCAGTGCGCTACTTCATCGAGATCGTGCGCGGAATCTTCCTGAAAGGTTCCAGCGTGGACGTGCTCTGGCCGCAAATGTTGGCGCTCGCGATATATGGCACGGCAGTGCTGGGATTGAGCGCTGCCCGATTCCAGAAGAAGCTCGATTAGCGAGCCGGCGATGGGAAGGTCAGGCGCGACAGTGCGTCCAGGGGAAGGGCGAGTTTGGCGCGCACGGTGCGTTCGGCTCGGTCGATCCGGATCGCTTGCAGGGCCGCGGCGAATTGGGCATCTCGGGAGTTGACGGCGGCGGCCATCGTCGCGAGCGCGCGCAGGGTCTGCTCAAAATGGAGGGCACTCTCGGGAGTCGGACACTGCGCCGCCAGTTCCAGCACGGCCGGCTCCGCGGGCTGAATCGTCAGGGTGAGGAATTCGGCGCCGCGCAGCAGGTTGTTGATGTTTTCGAGATTGCCTTCGAGTGGGAGTGCGATGCCGCCGCGAGCGGCGATCCAGATCATGTGTCCAGGCGCCACCGTGGCGGCAGGCGTGAGGATCGCAGCGGGTGGATGATTGCCGCTTGCGGCCGCGGCCAACTCGGGCGCGCCGAAAAGTGCGAGGCCGGGCGCGGCCTGTATGGCGCCGGGCACTACGCCGCGTGCGATGACCAGAAGGGCGCTCCCGGTCGACGCGAACAGCGCCTGGTGCGCGCCGGCGAAGGGCGCGAGAAAGGCTCTCGCGCCGGGCGGCAAGTTCGCGTAAAGCGGCGAGCTGCGAATGCCGTCGAGATCGAGCCCGGCGAGCGCCACGGTGGCGGGCGGCACGCGTCCCGCGAGAGCGGGGTCGATGGCGGCGGGCGGTCCGGCCGTCCGGCAGGCACAGAGTATCGCCAGCGCAAGGGCCGCAGAGAAGCGAGCCGGGATCACCATGTGTTATGATCGCAGAGGAACGTGCTTGAGGGCATGTCCCGCTTCAATTCTTACCTGGAACGCCACCCTAGCTCAGCTGGTAGAGCGACTGATTCGTAATCAGTAGGTCGCCGGTTCAATCCCGGCGGGTGGCTCCAAACTCCTTTGTTTTCAACACCATTTTAGGTCAACACGGCAGCGGGCCAGATTTGACAGTAGTTTTGACAGTAGCCGGGTCAGGGTCCGCAGTGCGCCTCGCGCTTTGAAGGAGAGCATCCAGCCCGTCAATCGCGGCACCAGTCACTTGTATCGGGACGTGTGTGTACCGCTTTGTGGTGGATAGTTGGGTGTGCCCCAGAACCACCTTGATGACGAAAACGTCTGCCCCTTGAACGTGGAGTAGCGTGCCGCATGTATGCCGCGTGTCGTGGAATCGCAGGCGCGGAATGCCAGCCTTATCGCACACTGCGTGGAAGACTTTGCTGAGGCTGCTTTCGTGGATGGGCGCGCCCGTTGGAGTTACAAAAAGGAAGCCCGAGTCGTTCCACTTCTTCGCAGTCGATGCCTCTGCAGATCGCCGCGCCAAGTGGTGGACAAGCGCGCGATAGACCGTCTCGCTCATCCGTAGGTCGCGAATCGAGCCGCGTTTGGGTTCGCCGACTTCCCAATGCCCTTTCTTTTCCTTTGGCTGTTTGTTCCATGAGAGAGTTCGCCGAACGTGCAAGACCCGCGAAACGAGATCCAGTGAGTTCGATCATCAGGCCTGGCCCACTTCGATCATCTAATTTGGCCCACCCCT
>JBDTMZ010000121.1:0-11569 GCA_039934035.1 Candidatus Solibacter sp.
GTGCATGCCGGTAGAGAGCCAGGCTGGAAATCAGGTCACTTGGAACCATTTTTTTTGAAGCTGTCAGCGTTTAGCTGTCAGCTGTCAGCCCCGCCTCCGGCGTCGCCGGCCATGTGGCATATGGCTCTGCCTTGTGCATCCGAGCGCAGCTCGGACCGTTCTATGCCATCACTGACTTGCGCGCCGCCACGTACGACTTGACATAGTCGCGGAAGGCATTCGCCAGAATTTCGCGCGTCCGCTCCGCGCGGCCAATCTTCTTGCCTTCGATTTCCAGTACCGGCAGCAGATCGCGCGTGGTGGACGTGATGAAGACTTCGTCTGCCGCTTCCAGATCGGCCGGCATCAGCATCTTCTCTTCCAGCCGGATTCCCGGCACGCGAATCTCACTAAGCAGCACTTCGCGTGTGATTCCCGGCAGACAGCCCGAACTCAGCGGTGGCGTGTAGACCGTATTGCCGTTGGCGATAAACAGGTTGGCCGACGTGCACTCCGAAACCTCGCCCCGTTCGTTGAGCAGCACCACTTCGTCGAAACCGCGCGCCTGCGCTTCTTCGAGCCAGGTCAGATTCATCGCCCAGGAGAGAATCTTCGTGCCGGTAAACTGGCTGGCCGCGTGGCGCGCCTGCGGAACATAGGCGAGCTTCACGCCCTCGCCCCAATTCTTGGAATCCGCCGTCAGCCCGATCAGATCGCTGGCGCGGCCGTTAGATGGACCGGCCCACATCCCCCCGCCATTGCGCACGATGGCGATTCGCAGCGTGCAGTTGGGCGCGCGGTTGGCTTCGACCAGCTCGATCATTTTGGCGCGTACGGCGGCGGAATCTTGCGGCAATTCCACATGCAGCGTCATAGCATCGCGCTGCAGGCGGGCCCAGTGGCGGTCCCAGGCGAAGGGAATGCCATCGGCGATGCGCAGCGTACTGAAGATACCCCATCCGGAAAGCAGACCTACCTGGCCGGGAGAGAGGGAAAGGGCGGAGGCTTCCTGAATCCGGTCGTTATGAAGAACGAATTGATGCAGCACACGACAATTCTAGCGTGACGCTGCTAGCGCTGCCAGTTGGGGAACGGGCAGACGCGGGAATCCCGGCAGGAATCGAGCAACTCGGGAACCCGGGCGCGCCGTTCGAACAGTTGCTCCAGCATACGCTCCAAGGCGTCCTCCTCGCCCTCGATCCAATCCGGCGGCACCGTCTTCCAGGCCAGGTCGATCACCTCTTCGGGGAAGTGGACCACCTGGTCGAGCCACGGCTGAAAATCGTCCAGCGAGCGAATGCCCTCGTAGACCAGTTTGCGCGCATACAAGCCCTGTACGGCAGATTCCGGAAAGTCCCAGTTTGGACCGTTGAACGCATAGCCGTGATCGATCATGCGCGCCACAAAGCCGGCATGTCCGCCGGCGGATTCGGCCCGGCGCACCATGGCGCGGTAGAAGACGCATTGCCGGCCGTCGGCGTTGCCGGCCCACTTATCCAGCACCAGGATGGCGCGAAAATCCTCCAGGTTGGCCACCTGGGAAAGCAGGGCGTCGGGCAGAAAATCGTAGACCGCGATGCGTGTGGGGTCGCCCGGATACTGCGAGCCGAACTGCCAGCCCGGTTCCGGCGCCACCCGCCTGGTGCCCAGTTGGATGTGACACTCCGGGTTGGCCGCCAGGAATTCGGCACTCACCTGAATCAGGGCCGTGGGCGGCGCCGAAATCTTCAGATAGCGAAGCAGTGTGCCGCAGATCGCTTCGTTCACCAGGACGCGCCGGTGCTGCGGGTTATTCCGGAATTTGACGACGTACCATTGGCCGTCGTCGGCTTCCAGCAGGTGAGCCTGGGCGCCGCCACGCATTTTTCGGACGTGCCGGAGCGCGATGAGGGGCATCGGAAAGAAAATGCAGTAACCTAGAGTTTTAACACACGGAGGACGAAATCCACGATGGCCGAACTAGAACCCCCCACCGGCAATGCCAGCGAAGCCGCGGACGCTAAAGGCGGCGCGGGACGCAGCAAAGATGAAGTGGCATTGGAACTGATGAAGTTCATTGCGATCCAGGCTGGCTACGGGAAGCCCATGGCAACCGGCGCCGGCTTCTCGGCGAAAGCGGCCACCCGCTCTCCCGAGGAAGTTGCTGAAGAGCTTCTGGGACTCTTCGATCGCTGCCGCAAAGCCATAAGCGCATAAAGGCAGCGGCCCCGACACAAACACAAAGACGCAGAGAAAACGCGGAGACCGTTAGCTTCTCCCCGGAAACCCAGTGGCATAAGGCTCCGCCTTGTGCATCCGAGCGCAGCTCGGACGTCACTAGCTGGGTTTCCCTTCCCATTTCCACCGCATCGAACTCCTCGCCTGCGGGCCCTGGCTGTCTCGGCATATCCGCAGACGGCGCGTATGGTGGCCGATCTCGCAAAAAACACCGTCGAACTGCTCGCTGAACAGGCCGCCGCCTTCTACGACAGCGGCAAGGAGGGAGGGGGTCACAACCGCGGCATAGAACTCTAAGTTCCCTTTGTTTCCGCCGAGCACCCCGTAGCGGCCGGCTCCGCTAGTTATTTCTTTTTCCCGGCCGGAGCTTTCTTCTTCGGCGCCGCCTTCTTGACTGCCGGTTTCTTGGCAGGAGCCTGCTTCACCGGAGCTTTTTTGGCAGGAGCTTTCTTGGCAGGCGCCTTCTTAGCCGGAGCTTTCTTGACCGGAGCTTTCTTGGCAGGAGCCTTCTTCGCAGGCGCCTTCTTAGCCGGAGCCTTCTTAGCGGGGGCCTTCTTAACCGCAGCCTTCTTAACCGCAGCCTTCTTAGCCGGAGCTTTCTTCGCGACCTTCTTCACCGCAGCCTTCTTGACCGCTTTCTTCACCGCAGCTTTCTTAGCCGGAGCCTTTTTCGCAGGCGCCTGCTTGATAGCCGCTTCTTTGGCGGGAGCCTTTTTCGCCGGAGGCTTACTGGAAGACGAAGCTTTCTTTACCGGCTTCTTCGGCGGAGCCTCCGCGCCCACAACGGAGAAGGGTTCCTCGACCGGTTCCGCAAAAGGCTCCAGTTCGGGAACAATAACGACTTCGGACACGGCCAGAACGATTTCTACATCGTCCTCATCGTCATCGTCCTCGTCGTCCTCGTAGTCGTCGAGCTTGGAACCTATTTCTCCGTGCTCTTCGTCGTCGTAGTCGTGGAAATCTTCCATCTCATCTTCTTCTCTCGGCGAGATGATCGGGCGATCAAACATTAAAGGAGCCTCCAGTAGTCAGGGCGCAATCACCCATAGAATACCCCTTTTTCCACGCGAGGCAATAGCGAAATGCAGACCGGCTGGGAATTTACGGGAAGACCTCCACGACGGTGGAATTTCGCTACGTCAGCCGCCCACCGCCGCCTCTGCCAAACGCTTTCGCACTAAAGCAAACCCCCCATTCCGCCGATAGGGAAAAGTAGGACATGTGAATATGGTCTCCATCCAATCCTCGCTTAGTGAACTGGAGCGCAGCCATCAGGTGATGACTGCCGTCGTGGATTGCTACTCATCCGCCATCCGAAACGTCGCGGACTATGCCGTCGAGTTCGACGAGGAACTCAGCGGGCCGCACCGGCGGCATTTGAACGCGCTGGCGGCGGAAGTTGCGTCAGGGACGGTGGAGGCTCTGGAAGGGAGCACCGCCACGCTTCGGGGCTTGCTCCGGGACTACCGGGACAAATCGGCGCACTACCTGGGCGGCCTGCGTGACGAACTCGCCGGCACGGCGCGCACCCTGGAAGAGATTCTGGACAGTCTGGGACAAACCGATGGCGATCACGAGAAGACGCTCCATACGGCCATGGGAAAGCTCCGGCAGGTGGCGGCGGCCCCCGCCAATGCGGCGTTGAAGGTGATCATTTCCGCGGCGGTGGATTCGATTGAGCAGAGTTTGGAACAGGTGCGGAAGCAGCACCAGCTCACCAACTCCCAGTTCCTGGTGGAAATCCGCATGCTTCACAAACGGATCGATATCCTGGAAGCGGCGGCGTCGGGCGATGAACTGGCGCGCTTCGCTACCCGGGAAGAATTGTCCAACCTGGTGCGTACGTCGAAAGCCGGTCAGTATTGCCTGCTGCTGATCTCGGTGCGGGGCTTACTGCGCTCGGAAGTGCAATTCGGTAAAGCGGTAGCAAGTGAGCTGGCGGGGGCATTCGCCAAGCGCCTGCGCAACAGCCTGCATGCATCGGCGGTGCTGGCGCGATGGGGGGCCGAGGAGTTCGCCATCCTGCTGAACGGGTCGAAAACGGATGCCCTGGCTTCAGCCAAATGGATCACCGAGCACCTCTCCGGCCCTTATTCCTGCATGAGTGAAGGCAAGTCAGTCCGGCCTTCGCTGCAACTGACCGTGGGAGTAATCGATACGGCCGCCACCGACACGCCGGAGCGCATCCTGGAACGCGCCGGTGCGTTTCTGGTCGGGCAATAGAGGGTTGGCAGGGTTCGGAGGCCGGCCCCGATGGATTTGCGCGGAGGACCGGCAGTGCGGCCGCGTAGGGCTGCCGAGGGATCGCGTTCCCGAGCGATAGCGTTCCGAGCGATAGCGTTCCGAGCGATAGCGTTCCGAGCGATAGCGTCCCGAGGGATTGCGGCCCAGGTCGCGGTTATGAAGAAACAGCACGAAATCCTGCGCGCGCCCGATTCCGGGGAAACGGGAAAAGCGTCTGGCTCACCAATTGCTACACTGAAAACAGAATAATGCCGGAATTTTGTACCTGCGGGGCACAGTTGCCACCTGACGCGCTTTTTTGCCACAAGTGCGGCAAGCCGCAGCGCGAGATTATCGAACCGGAGCACGAGAGCGAAGCGGAAGTCGTCGAAATCGTCATTCCGCCGGTGCCGGCCGCGCCGCCACCGTCGCAAATCAACTTTCACAATTGGATCGCCATGCGCATCGCTTTTGTGTTCGCGCCGGTAGCCATTCTACTCAGTTTTATTCCGGCCGCCAATTTCGTCCTATGGGTCGCAGCGGGGTTCATGGCCGTATTCTTCTACCGCCGCCGCACCGGGGTGCTGCTCAATGTGCGGGCCGGCGTCCGTCTGGGCTGGGTCACCGGGGTGATCATGTTTGCCATCACCACCGTCATGTTCACCCTGATGATCGTGCCCGTGGCCGCGGATGGGGGCATCGCCAAACTTTTCCGGCAGCAGTTGAAGAACGCCTCCGATCCCCAGGTGCAGGAAGCCCTGCGCATGCTGGAGAGCGGTACCGGGATGGCCAGCGTGCTGCTGGTTATCCTGTTGATGCTGTTCGTGTTCATTACGCTGCTCAGCATGGCGGGCGGCGCATTGGGAGCGAAATTCGTCGGCCGCGATCACTCGGCCCGTTAGTCAGTCGTCCTAGCGGCGCGCCGCCGGCAGTACTCTCGCCGATGGCTTCTGTGAATAGCTCTTGACCACCGCCACGCCGGCAAAGATGATCCCCATGGCAGCCGTTTCGCGCCAGCCGAACGGCTCGCGATAGAAGAGCCACCCGAGCCCCACCGCCACCACCGAATTCACATACGGATAGATCGATACCACCGCCACGGGCAGCTTGTCCATCACGTAGACGTAGGCGCTGTAGCCCACAATGGAGCCGAACACGATCAGGTAGACAATGGCCGAGACGCCGCGCGTGTTCCAGTGAATGTGGAAGTCCCCCGAGATCAGCGTGACGGGAATCATGACGAGTCCGGCAGTCATCTGTTGGACTCCGCCCGCCACCACGGAGTGCGCTTTGCCCGCATGGCGACGCTGGATGATGGACCCGAAGCTCCACGCCGCCATCCCGATCTGCAGCAGGATGAAGCCCACCACCAGTCCGTGGTCGATCGCGCCGGCGTCGGGGGTGAAGAGCAGGGCCGCGCCGGCCAGGCCGATCGCCATACCCACCAGGGTGGGCGCATGCAGGCGTTCGCCGCCGGGAAGCAGCGCCTCCACGCCGACCATCCAGAAGGGGGAGATGGTGATAATCAGTCCGGCGATCCCGCTGGGAATCATCGTCTCCGAGGCCACCAGCACTCCGTTGCCGACCCCCAGGGTGAGCAGCCCCGTGAAACACGCCCACATCAGTTCCCTGCCCTTCGGCAGGTAGAGCCCGCGCAGGCGCGCGAAGCCCAGCATGATGCTGCCGGAAATCATATACCGTATGCAGACCAGCAGCATCGGAGGGAACGACTCCAGCGCCATGCGGATCCCAAGGTAGGTGGTGCCCCAGAAGAAACACACCGCGACCAGGGCGAGATACGGCTTAAATAAAGGATGCCGGGACAATACTTTAGGGTACCAATATGACGGTTAACGCGCGCGCTGCTCGGGCGCCATGCGAGGCACTCCGCGGAGCCCGCTCCAGGCCTCCGCCAGCACGATGGAGTTGGCTGGATTGCGGGGATCGTATTTCACGCTCAGGGCGCTGACTCCGGAGAAGTTGACGGTGGGATCTTCCTGGAAGCGCGAGATGTCCTGCGACGCCGTGTATTCCACGCCGCGCACCGAGTACGAATAGAACACCAGCGGCTCGGCCAGTTCCACCAGCATGGCGTCGGTGATTTTGCCGGCGGCCACGAGTTGCGCGCAGCGGCGGCGTTCGCGCTCTTCCGGCGAAATGCGCGATCGCCGCCACGCCCGGTATCCCACAATGGAGAGCAGCACCACCAGGAGGGCCGCCAGCGCGATCGTAATCAGCTCAGCGGCCGCCGGGTGTTGCCACGAAAATGTCATGGAGGACAATCGCTAGCGAGTCGCAGTCGACTCCGCGAATACCTTATTGTAGTCCTTCAGGAACTGCTCGAGCCCCTTGTCCGTCAACGGGTGATTGAACAGCGAGTCCAGCACTTTGAAGGGCATGGTGCCGATGTGCGCGCCGGCTTTGGCCGAATCGATGACGTGCAGCGGACCGCGCAGCGATGCCGCCAGAACCTGTGTTTTGAAGCCGTAATTGTCGTAGATTTGGGTGATTTCGCGGATCAGGTCCATGCCGATGGCGCCAATGTCGTCCAGCCGGCCGACAAACGGGCTGATGATGTACGCGCCGGCTTTGGCGGCAAGCAGGGCCTGTCCCGCCGAGAAGCACAGCGTGACATTGACGCGAATGCCTTCCTGGCTGAAGGCTTTGGTCGCCTTGATGCCGTCGCGCGTCAGTGGGCACTTGACCACGATATTCTTGTGGATCTTGGCCAGTTTCCGGCCCTCTTCCAGCATCGCGCCGGCTTCGGTGGCGATGACTTCCGCGGAAATATCGCCGTCCACGATATCGCAGATCATACGCACCTGCTCTTCGATGGGACGGCCTTCTTTGGCGATCAGGGAGGGGTTGGTGGTCACCCCGTCGACAATTCCCCAGCTTGCGCCCTTCTTCAATTCATCGAGATTCGCAGTATCCAGAAAAAACTTCACAGTCCATTCCCTCCGCTCTGCTTTCAGTCTACACCGCACGGGCCCGGCCGCTTTTCCCGGGTTGGCGGCGCATTTGCCCCTTGCGGCATGGCTGCTTACAATTTAAGACTCCCCCGCTCCACTACAATAGAAGTACAGTGCCTGGGAAAACCTTTTACATCGAAACATTTGGCTGCCAGATGAACGCCCACGATTCCGAAAAAGTGGTCGGCACCCTGGTCTCCGAAGGCTACGCGCAGGTCGCCACGCCCGACGAAGCCGAACTCGTGCTCTACAACACCTGCAGTATCCGCGACAAAGCCGAGCAGAAGGTTTTCAACCGCCTGCAGAATTTCAAAAAGAACGGCAAGGGCAAAATTATCGGCGTGCTGGGCTGCGTCGCCCAGCAGGAGGGCGAAAAGATTTTCGACCGCGCCCCGCACGTCTCGCTGGTCGCCGGTTCCGCCAGTTATCCACAACTTGGCCAGATGCTGGTGCAACTGGAAGCGGGCAATCGCCGCGTCACCGGACTCAGCTTCGACAACGCCGAAGCTTTCGACACGCCGTTCACCCGCCGCGACAATCCGCACCGCGCGTTCCTCACCATCATCGAAGGCTGTGACAAATCTTGCGCCTATTGCGTGGTGCCTTTCACGCGCGGTCCGGAGCGCAGCCGCACCAGCGAGAGCGTACTGGAGGAAGCCCGCGGACTGGCCGATAAGGGTTATACGGAGATCATGCTGCTCGGGCAGAATGTCAACAGCTACCGCGATCCCTCGGCCGCCGCGTGGGATTTCGCTGCTTTGCTGGCGCGCGTCGCCGAAATTCCCGGCCTGCGCCGTGTGCGCTACACCACCAGCCACCCGCGCGATTTCGTGCGCCCGATTATGGACGCCATGGACGCCAACCCGGTAATCTGCGACCAGGTTCACCTGCCCGTCCAGTCCGGCTCTTCCCGCGTGCTTGCGGCCATGGATCGTCTCTACACGCGCGACGAATATATGCGCCGCATCGATTGGATCAAGGGCGCCAAGCGACGCTACGCGCTTTCCACCGACATCATCGTGGGCTTCCCCGGCGAGACGGACGCCGATTTCCAGCAAACGCTGGATTTGATGGACGAGGTCCAATACGATTCGATGTTCAGTTTCAAGTACTCGCCGCGGCCCAATACGGCGGCTTTGCAGATGGAAGACCGCATTCCCGAGGATGAGAAGCAGCGCCGCCTGCTGATTGTGCAGGAAAAGCAGCGGGCCATTCAGATTCGCCGCAACGCGGAACTGGTGGGCACCATCCAGGAGGTCCTGGTGGAACATCACAATGCCGCGCTGAATCAGTGGGTGGGCCACACCTCCTGCAATCGCACGCTCAACTTCACGCACACCGATCTTGAGGCGCGGCACCTCGCCGGCACCTATGTCTCCGTCCACGTCAATCGTGCAGGCCCCAACTCATTAGTGGGGGAGACTGCAACTGTGGTGTAATCAGAATGGGGGAGGACCGCCGATCATGGAAGTAGAAATGAAAATTCGCGGGCTCATGATGGATCCCGTGACCAACATGCCCATTGTGATCCTGAAGGATATCAATGGCAATACCGTGCTCCCTATCTGGGTCGGCGTGTATGAGGCCAATGCGATCGCGCTCGAAATCGAAAAGGTTTCGACGCCGCGGCCGATGACCCACGACCTGATCAAGACTCTGCTGCTCGGCCTCGAAACCGGCGTGCGCAAAGTGGTGGTGAGCGAACTGAAGGACGATACCTTCTACGCGGTGATCTGGCTGGACCGCAATGGGGAGTTGATCAGCGTGGATTCCCGCCCCAGCGATGCGCTGGCCCTGGCTCTGCGCCTGGATTGTCCCATTTACGTGGAAGAGACGGTGCTCAAGTCCTCGAAACTGGCTTCCACCGTGTCCGACAAGGTAAACAACGAGGAACTGCGGCGCTGGCTGGAGGGCCTCAACGACGAGGACCTCGGCCGCTACAAGATGTGAGCCGGCTGGAAGACCTGAACATCCGCCGCATGGCGGAAGGGCCCGCCGTTACCATCTACGTGCGCGACAACTGTATCGCTGCTGTGGGCAATGCGGCCGTGGGTAATGCGGACGGCGGCAACGCAAAAGGACAAGGCAGCACCGGCCTGATGACCGACCAGGGGCTGGCCTACCTGGTCTGGCACGGCAATCAGGCATTCCTGGCCGGCAAGAGTGGCGAAGTTCCGGCCACCCCCGAGCAGGTGGAAGCCATCCGGCAATTCTCCGAGGATTTGAAAAGCGCTCTCAGCACATGACCATCGACGAACAAATTATTTACCTGCGCAAAGGCATGGCGGAGATCATCCGCGAAGAAGACTTGCGCGAGCGGCTGATACAGGCGGAAAAGACCGGGCGCAAGCTGCGCGTGAAGGCCGGCTTCGACCCCACGGCGCCGGACCTGCACCTCGGCCACACCGTCCTGCTGCGCAAGATGAAGCATTTCCAGGACCTCGGCCATACGGTGATTTTCCTGATTGGCGATATGACCGGCATGATCGGCGACCCCACGGGCCGCAATGTGACGCGTCCGCCGATGACCACCGAGGCGATTGAGCGCAACGCCGAGACCTACAAACAGCAGGTATTCAAAATCCTCGATCCGGAGAAGACCGAGGTGCGCTTCAACAGCCACTGGCTGGCGCCGCTCAAGTGGGAAGAAGTGGTCAAACTGACCAGTAAGTACACCGTGGCGCGCCTGCTGGAGCGCGACGATTTCGCCAAGCGCATGGCCGCCAACGCGCCGATTTCGGTGCACGAACTGATGTATCCGCTGGCGCAGGGCTACGATTCGGTGGCGCTCGAAGCCGACGTGGAAATGGGCGGCACCGATCAGAAATTCAATCTCCTGGTGGGGCGCGAATTACAGCGCGATTACGGCCAGCAGCCGCAAATCGTAGCCATGGTGCCGATCCTCGAAGGCCTGGACGGCGTCAACAAAATGTCCAAGTCGCTGGGCAATTACATCGGCATCACCGAGGCGCCCGAGGTCATGTTCCGCAAAGTCATGCAGGTCTCTGACGACCTGATGTGGCGCTACTACGAATTGCTCACCGATAAGAGCGTCGCCGAAATCGCGGGCATGAAAACGTCCATGCACCCGATGGAGGCGAAGACGCAGCTCGGCAAGATCATCGTCACGGATTTCCATTCCGCGGACGACGCCGAGGCCGCCGCGGAAGTGTTCGCCGCGGTAGTGCGCCGCAAGGAAATCCCGGTGGATATCGACACCGTTCCCATGCCCGATGGCGTGCGCGTGGACGGCGGAGTTCGGGTCGATAAGCTGCTGGCAAAAGCAGGACTCACCGAATCGGTGAGCGATGCCGTTCGCAAAATTAAAGCTGGCGCCGTGCAAATCAACGGCGAAAAGGTAAAAGAAGTGCTACTCAAAGAAGTGCCCGCCGAACTGCTGATTCAGGTCGGCAAGAATTGGAAGCGTATCGCATGAAGCCCCCTAAGAAATTCGGCGGTCCCGGAAAACGTTCCGGCCCGCCACGTAGTGATCGTTCAGGGCCACCGCGCTCCGATCGTTCCGGACCGCCGCGTGATGACCGCTCGGGACCGCCGCGTTTTGGACGCTCTGGACCGCCGCGCGATGATCGTTCCGGTCCGCCGCGTCGTTTCGATGGGCCGCGTGATGATCGTTCCGGTCCGCCGCGTTTTGGACGTTCCGGACCGCCGCGTGATGACCGTTCCGGGCCGCCGCGTCGTTTCGATGGGCCGCGTGATGATCGTTCGGGTCCGCCGCGTTTTGGACGTTCCGGACCGCCACGCGATGATCGTTCCGGTCCGCCGCGTCGTTTCGATGGGCCGCGCGATGATCGATCCGGGCCACCGCGTTTTGGACGTTCCGGACCACCGCGTGATGACCGTTCCGGGCCGCCGCGTCGTTTCGATGGGCCGCGTGATGACCGTTCCGGTCCACCGCGTTTTGGACGTTCCGGACCACCGCGCGATGACCGTTCCGGTCCGCCGCGCGATGACCGTTCGGGGCCGCCGCGCCGTTTCGATGGGCCGCGTGATGACCGTTCCGGGCCGCCACGTTTCGGCCGATCGGGACCGCCGCGCGATGACCGTTCGGGGCCGCCACGTCGTTTCGATGGGCCGCGTGATGACCGTTCCGGTCCGCCGCGTCGTTTCGATGGGCCGCGTGATGATCGTTCCGGTCCCCCGCGTCGTTTCGATGGGCC